>CAIVPX010000108.1 GCA_903907905.1 uncultured bacterium
AGCAGCCCGCCCAGCGCGAGGGCGCGCAGCAGCGTGGGACGCGGCATGCCGAGCGGAACCCGCGCGATCCGCAGCAACACAAAGACGCTCAGCGCCGTGCCCGCCGATCTGACCGTGACGGCGGTGATCACCGATACGCCGTGATCGAAGGCCAGTCGTGCCGCCACATGGTTGCTGCTGAAGATCACGGCCAGTCCCACCAAGAGGCTGGTGGCGACCCAGCGGCGGACCGGCGCCTGCGCGTCAGGGGGCGTGGGCAAGCGCGTGGCCCGCTCGGTCAGGCCGCAAGCCCGGCGCGCTGGCGGGCGGTGTCGATCAAGGCCCGGTCATCATGCTGCCAGGGGTGAAAATCGGCCCTGAAAAAGGCCCACCACGCGGGCAGCGATCGCCAGATCAGGCCCTGTTTGGGGCTGAACAGAAACCGCGCGCCTTCGAGCCAGGTGGCGGCACTCAGCAGCCGGCCGTCCGCCCGCAACAGGCTCAGCAGATTGCGCGTGATGTCCCAGGCGAAGTTGAGCGAGACCAGCAGCATGGCCCGCGACAACGGCCCACGCCGGCCACCAATCGCACGGTAGACATCGAAGGCCACCCCCTTGTGCTCCAATTCCTCCATCGCGTGCCAGGTCCAGAGGCGACGAAAGTGCGGGTGCATGCGGTCGAGTCGCTCGGGGTCGGCAATCAGCGCGTGCGCAAACAGCGCTGTGAAATGCTCGAGGCAAACGGTTGCCGCCAGCCAGCCCCGGGGTCTGAGCCGACTGCGCAGGCGGGCGATCTTGCGACCGGTTCGGGCGTCGAGCCGGCTTGCGGGCAGGCCGAGCCGGTCGAGCCAATCATTGAAGTTCTGATGCACGCTGCGGTGCCAGCCTTCCTGTCCGATGAATTGACGGATCTCGCGTTGCAGTGCGGGGTCGTCGATCCGGTCCTGGTAATGGCGCACGGCGTCGATGAAGAACTTTTCGCCGTGCGGAAAGGTGACCGACAGCGCGTTCATGAAATGGGTGGCGAAGGGCGTGCCGCCATCCCAGTGCCGGGGTAGATCGTCGGGCCAGTCGAGGCGCAAAGGGCGAACCGCAAAGGTGAACCCTTGCGGCGCGTGCGAGCCACCCGGGCCGGGCAGCGAGGTGGTTTCGGTGCTCATGGCGCAAAGTGTACGCCGTGCCCCGGTCGCTGCGTTCGGGCGCGGCTTGCGCTACTCTCTCGCCTGTCCGGCCGAACGCGCCATCCGGCAGCCGACAGCGCTGCCCCACTCCGGGAGACCCTCATGCATTTCGATACCGCCACCAACAACCACGGCATGCGTCACGACCCCTTCAAGGCCGTTGTGGTGCCCCGGCCCATCGGCTGGATCGGTACGGTCTCGCCTGACGGCGTGTACAACCTCGCCCCTTACAGCTTTTTCAATGCGATTGCCGACAAGCCGCCCATGGTCATGTTTTCGTCGGCCGGCTACAAGGATTCGCAGCGCAACATCGAAGCCAACGGCGAGTTCACGTGCTCGATTGCCACCAACGCCTTGCGCATGCAGATGAACATGAGTTCAGCGCCGGTGCCGTCCGACGTGGACGAGTTCGCGCTGTCCGGTCTCACTGCCGTGCCCTCGAAGTACATCAAGGCGCCGCGGGTCGGCGAAAGCCCGGTGGCGCTCGAGTGCAAGCTCTGGAAGATGATGAAGCTGCCCGGCCCCGGTGGCGTTGGCGAGTCGAGCTACACGCTCATCATGGGGATGGTCGTGGGCATGTACATCGATGACAAGGTGATCCGCAACGATCGCGTCGATATCGCGGCCATCCAGCCCCTGGCCCGCATGGGCTATATGGACTACTCGTTCGTTAGCGCCGACACGATGTTCGAACTCAACCGGCCCACGCTCGCCGCCGATGGCCGCACGGCCAAGGTGGAAGACAAACCCTGGGATGGGGTGTTTCGCTGATCGGGTTCACCAAGTAAAAGAGCCACTCCGAAGAGTGGCTCTTTGCTGAAACTACTTGGCGCGCCCGGCAGGATTCGAACCCACGACCCCCTGGTTCGTAGCCAGGTACTCTATCCAACTGAGCTACGGGCGCAAGACTTCGAAATATAGCAGGAAAGCGCGGTGCTGTCGAAAAAGCGCGGCGCCCTTGAGATTCGCAAGCCGGCTCAGGGCCGAGCTCAGTCCTGCTGGACCGGTACGGCACCGACCCGCGCGCGGATTGCGATCTTCATGAGTTCGGCCATGGAACGGGCCGAGAGCTTTTCCATGATGTTGGCGCGGTGGGCCTCCACCGTCTTGATGCTGATGCCCAGATCGTCGGCAATCTGCTTGTTGAGCCGACCCGCGACGATGCGTTCGAGGACTTGTCGCTCCCGGGTGGTGAGCCGTTCGATGCGCGCTTCCAGTTCGCGCGCGCCGTTGGTCTCGCGCAAGGCGCTCGCGGAGCGTTCGAGGCATTCGCGCACCAGTGCACACAGTCGCTCATCGCTGAAGGGCTTTTGCAGAAAATCGGCCGCGCCTTTCTTCATGGTCTCGACGGCCATGGGCACGTCGCCATGCCCCGTGATGAAGATGGTCGGCATGGCCGAGCCCCGCCTGAGCAATTCGTCCTGCAGCGCCAGCCCCGATAATCCCGGCATGCGCACATCGAGCAGCAGGCACGCGACCGGATCCTGCGGCGGTCCAGCCGACAGGAAGGCCTCGGCGCTTTCAAAACAGCGCACCTGAAAGCCGTTGGCATCGAGCAGCCAGCGCATTGAATCGCGCACCGCCTCGTCATCGTCGACGACATACACCACGGCGTCGTGGGCCGGCGCAGCGGTCGGACCGTCGGTGCCAGGGCTGGGGTGAACAGGGGGCGTCATCGTGAGTCCTTGAGTCAATGGGCAGTTCAGGCCGCCTGGGCCAGATCCGCCTCGCCGGCGATGGGCAGGGTGAACCGGAAGCAGGTGCCGCCTTCCTCCGCGCGCTCGGCCCAGAGCCGTCCCTGGTGCGACTCGACGATGGAGCGGCAGATGTTGAGCCCGATCCCCATGCCCTCGGCCTTGGTGGTGAAGAAGGGCTCGAACAGTCGCGCCTGCACTTCCTCGCGGATCCCCGCCCCCCGATCGCTGACCGAGAACTCGAGGCTGTCGCCGGCGCGCCTGACCCGCAGGGTGACGACGCGGGGCGACCCCGGTGGCGGATCACGCATGGCCTCCACGCCGTTCTTGAGCAGGTTGAGCAGGACCTGCTGCAGCAGGATGGGGTCCGCGAGCAGGTCGGGCAGGTCGCGGGCAATGTCGGTCTGAAGACGAACGCGGTGCCGCGTGGAATCGATGCTGGCGAGTTCGAGGGCTTCGCCGGTGATTTCGCTCACCCGACATACCCGCCGCTCGGCTTCGCTGCGCTTGACGAAGTTGCGAATGCGGCGGATGACTTCGCCCGCGCGCTCGGCTTGGGCCGAGGTTTTTTGCAGGGCCTCGAGGAGCACCGCCGGGTCAGTGTTGCGACCCTGCGCGGCCATGGCTCGGATTCGGGCGGCCAGCCCCATGCAGTAGTTGGAGATCGCCGTGAGTGGTTGATTGAGTTCATGCGCGAGCGACGAGGCCATCTCGCCCATGGTGACCAGGCGCGAACTCTGCTGCAGCTTTTGTTCCTGCCAGCGCAATTGCTCATCGGCCTCTCGCCGCGCGCTGATGTCGGTGGCCACCAGCATCTGAACGACGCTGCCATCCACCCAGCGGATTTCGCGCGCCCGCAACTCGAACCAGCGGCCCAGGCCATTGTGAAAGGTTTCGTTGCCGCCGGCTTCGGCCCTGGCCTTGAGCAGGCTGCAGTGACCGTCGCCAGTGACCCCGAAGAGTTGCCGGTACATCCGGTTGGCAAACAGCAGTTCCGGCGCCTGGGTCTCGTGAGCGGGATCGTTGGGCGCGACCACCGAGACCGCGGCGTCGAGTTCCTCGAGCACCGTGGTGAACCGCTCGTGCGCCGCGGCCAGCGCCTCGCGGATGCGCAGGGGCTCGGTAATGTCGCTGATCGAGGTCATCCAGCCGGTGTGGCGACCGTCGCGGTCGATCAGCGGCGACACGTACATCTTGGCGTCGAAGACCGAGCCGTTGCTGCGTCGCAGTTTCACTTCGAACCCGGTCCGGGGCGTGGCGCCGGCCAGCAGGCGTTCGAGTTGGGCCATCTGCAGCACTTCGTCGCCATCGGGCCAGTAGGGAAAGGGCGCCCTGGCGCCGATGAGCTCTTGCTGAGGCAACCCGACCATTTCGCAGAAGGCGCGGTTCACGTAGGTGATGCGGCCGTCGCGATCGAAGGCCCGCATGCCGGTGAGCAGGGAGTCTTCCATGGCTTGGCGAAACAGGGTTTCGGCAGCCAGTGCCGCCTCGGCCTCGCGCCGCTCGGTGGTGTCGCGCGCGATGGCGTACAACAGGGGCGGCGAGTTGGGGTCGCGCCGAACGGCCCATTGCAGCCATCGCCAGCTTGGCGCGCCGGTCTGGTCTGCCGTGGCCGGCAGAAAGCGCGCCTCGAAACTGGTGGCCACTTGACCAGGACGGGCAACTGATTCGATGGCGTTTGATACGACGTGACGGTCGTCGGGGTGCGCCCGGTCAATGATGCTCGCCTCACCGCGCTCCGGGGAAAAGAATCGTTCGAAGGCCGGATTGCCTCGCACCAGCGCACCGTCCAGTCCCAGCACACAGAGCGGGTCGGGCGACAGCGTAAAGAGCCGGTCGCGCTCCAGTTCGGCCGCCAGCCGCCGCCGCGCATGTCGGCCCAGCAGCAGCAAAATCAGCAACACGCTGAGCGACAGGCCTACCACGGCGAGTTGCAGCGGCCGCTCGAGAAGGGGGTCGGCCTCGTCCAGACCCGACCAGTGCGCAAACCACAGAAACAGCGCCATCATCACCACGAAGCCGCCCATGGCGACACCATGGGTGATGGTGAACCAGCGCATGGCGCGCAGGGCGGAGGTGTCTTCGGCGGTTCGGGCGAGCCAATTGTTCATCCCGCGAGTGTAGGCAGCGGTGCGGCGGGCGTCCACGGCAGGCCCGATTCAAGTCAGGAAATATCACAATATGAAAACAAATACCTCATGGTGAAAATTTGTCTTGCCCTTTACCTGCGCTCTTCCTAGAATGCCGGAGACGCACAGGCTGCACGCCTGCAGCTCAGGCGTTTCGCTTCGCAGGCGCTGCGGGGTGATCGGCACATGCCAACCAGAAAGGGACCCCCCATGTCAGCAGTTCCCAGCCAGTTTCCGGCGGCCAATGACCCGGGCGACCTCGATGCGCTCGAAACCCAGGAGTGGTTGGACGCGCTTGAGGCTGTCATTGATCGGGAAGGCCCCGACCGCGCGCATTTCCTGCTCGAACGAATGATCGATGTGGCGCGTCGAAGCGGGGCCTACATCCCGTTTTCGGCGAACACCGCTTACGTGAACACCATCCCGACGCAACTCGAGGCACGCTCGCCAGGCAACGCCGAATTCGAGGAGCGTATCCGCTCCTATGTGCGTTGGAATGCCATGGTCATGGTGGTTCGCGCCAACCGTCATAACCCGCCTGATGGTGGCGATCTGGGCGGGCATATCGCCTCGTTTGCGTCGCTGGCCACCATGATCGGCGCGGGCATGAATCATTTCTGGCATGCACCCAGTGAGCAGCACGGCGGCGACCTCGTCTATTTCCAGGGGCATGTGGCGCCGGGTATTTACGGCCGGGCTTTTGTCGAGGGCCGGTTGAGTGAAGAGCAGTTGGAGAACTTTCGCCAGGAGGTACAGGGCAAGGGGCTGTCGTCGTATCCGCATCCCAAGCTGATGCCCGACTTCTGGCAGTTTCCCACCGTGTCGATGGGCCTGGGCCCGCTGATGGGCATCTATCAGGCGCGCTTTCTGAAGTATCTGCACGCCCGTGGCATTGCCGACACCAGTCAGCGCAAGGTGTGGGTTTTCTGCGGCGACGGCGAAATGGACGAGCCCGAGTCGCTGGGCGCCATCGGCCTGGCCGCGCGCGAGAAACTCGACAACCTCATCTTCGTGGTCAACTGCAACCTGCAACGCCTCGACGGGCCGGTGCGCGGCAACGGCAAGATCATTCAGGAACTCGAAGGCGAATTTCGCGGCTCGGGCTGGAATGTGCTCAAGCTGATCTGGGGCTCGTACTGGGATCCGCTGCTGGCGCGTGACCGCGACGGCATCCTGCGGCGCGTGATGGAAGAAACGGTTGACGGTGAATACCAGGCCTTCAAGGCCAACGACGGCGCATTCGTGCGCAAGCACTTCTTCGGCAAGCACCCCAAGCTGCTCGAGATGGTGTCACGCATGACCGACGACGACATCTGGCGCCTGAATCGCGGCGGCCACGATCCGCACAAGGTGTATGCCGCCTTTCACGCCGCCACGCAGCACGCGGGGCAGCCCACCGTCATCCTGGCCAAGACCGTCAAGGGCTATGGCATGGGGCGGGCGGGCGAGGCCAAGAACCCCACGCATCAGTTGAAGAAGCTTGATGCCGACACCATTCGCGAGTTTCGCGATCGCTTCAACATTCCCATCCCCGATGACAAGCTGGACGGACTGCCCTTTTATCGCCCGGCCGATGAGTCGCCTGAGATGCAGTACATGCATGAGCGCCGGCGGGCGCTGGGGGGATACCTGCCGCAGCGTCGTCGGCAGGCCGACGAAGTGCTGACAGTGCCGGGGCTCGATGTGTTCCAGGCCATGCTCGAGCCCACTGCCGAAGGGCGTGAAATTTCCACGACCCAGGCCTTTGTGCGACTGCTGACCGCGCTCACGCGTGACAAGTCGCTGGGGCCGCGCGTGGTGCCCATCGTGCCCGACGAGGCGCGCACCTTCGGCATGGAGGGCATGTTCCGTCAGTTGGGCATCTATGCGCCCGAGGGGCAGAAGTACACGCCGGTCGACAAGGACCAGGTGATGTATTACCGGGAGGACAAATCTGGCCAGATTCTCGAGGAAGGTATCAACGAGGCTGGCGCCTTCAGTTCCTGGATTGCGGCCGCCACGTCCTACTCGACCAACAATCGGGTGATGATTCCCTTCTACATCTACTACTCGATGTTCGGTTTCCAGCGCATCGGCGACCTGGCCTGGGCGGCAGGGGACATGCAGGCGCGCGGTTTCCTGCTGGGCGGCACCTCGGGCCGCACCACGCTCAATGGCGAAGGCCTCCAGCACGAGGACGGCCACAGCCATATTCTCTCGTCGACCATTCCCAATTGCGTGTCCTACGACCCGGCGTTTGCGCACGAGCTGGCGGTCATTGTTCACGAGGGCCTGCGCCGCATGGTGGGCGAGCAGGAGAACGTGTTCTACTACATCACCGTGATGAACGAGAACTACGCGCATCCGGGTCTTCGCAAGGGCGATGAGCAGGGCATCATCGACGGCGGCTACCTGCTGCGCCCCGGCAAGGCCAAGGCCAAGCACCGCGTGCAGTTGCTGGGGTCGGGCACCATTCTTCGCGAGGTGCTTGCGGCTGCTGAAATGCTGGAAGCCGATTGGGGCGTTGCCGGCGACGTCTGGAGCATCACGAGCTTTACCGAGCTGCGCCGTGACGGACTCGATGCCGAGCGGTGGAATCTTCTCAACCCCACCGGCACGCCGCGTCAGTCGCGGGTGTCGAAGATGTTCGACAAGACCGGCGGCCCGGTCATCGCGGCCACCGATTACATGAAGCTCTATGCCGATCAGATCCGGCCCTTCATGCCCAAGGGGCGCGACTATCGCGTGCTGGGCACTGACGGGTTCGGCCGGTCCGACTTTCGTGCGCGCCTGCGCGAGCACTTCGAGGTCGATCGGAGGTTCATTGTGCTGTCAGCCCTGCGGGCCCTGGCCGACGAGGGCAGCATCCCCGCGACCAAGCTTGCGCAGGCCCTGAGCCAGTACGGCATTGATCCCGCCAAGGCCAACCCCCACTACGCCTGATGGCGACAAGCGCGGCCGCGCGCAACGGAGCGAGACACCCATGAGTCAGACCGTAGAAGTGAAAGTGCCCGACATCGGCGACTTTGCCGAGGTCGAGATCATCGAAATCCTGGTCAAGCCGGGCGATGCGGTGGTGGCCGAGCAGAGCCTCATCACCGTCGAGTCCGACAAGGCGTCGATGGAAATCCCCAGTTCGGTCGCAGGGACCGTTCGGGAACTGAAGATCAAGCTGGGCGACAAGGTTGCCAAGGGCAGTGTCATTCTGCTGCTCGAGCCGCTTGGTGCCGCGGGCGCGGCAAGCGCGCCGGCGACTGATAGCGCCGCAGTGTCCACAGCCGCCGCTGCGCCTGCGGCCCCGGCACTGGCGCCCGCATCCGTAGTCACCGCGGCGACACTGTCTGCAGCATCGGCGCCTGCACCCGTCGACTCCCCTGCTGCGGCCGCGCCAAGCGTCATCGATCGCACGCCACCGCTGCCGCCCCTGAGCGATGACGAACACGTGGTCAAGCCTCACGCCTCGCCCTCGGTGCGGCGCTTCGCGCGCGAACTGGGCGTCGATCTGTCCCGGGTCCGGGGCACGGGGCCGAAACAGCGCATCGTCCAGTCGGATGTGCAGGCCTTCGTCAAGGCGGCCCTGGCGCAAGGCGCCACTGCGCCGGCGGCGACCGGTGGTGCCGCATCACCTGACGGGGGCGCGGCGCTGGGTCTCATTGCCTGGCCCAAGGTGGATTTCGCCAAGTTTGGTCCGGTCGAGCGTCAGCCACGGTCGCGAATCAAGAAGCTGTCGGCCGCCAACCTGCATCGCAACTGGGTGATGATTCCGCATGTCACCAACCACGATGAGGCCGACATCACCGACCTCGAGGCCTTCCGGGCGCGGCTCAACGACGAGCAGGGCAAGTCGGGTGCCAAGGTGACCATGCTCGCCTTCCTGATCAAGGCCTGCGTTCAGGCGCTCAAGAAATTCCCCGAGTTCAATGCCTCGCTCGAAGGCGACGATCTGGTGTTGAAGCAGTACTGGCACATCGGCTTTGCCGCCGACACCCCCAACGGTCTGGTGGTGCCGGTCATTCGTGATGCCGACCAGAAAGGCATCCTGCAGATCGCGCGCGAGAGCGCCGAACTGGCTGGCAAGGCGCGCGAAGGCAAGCTCTCGCCCGGTGACATGCAGGGCGGCACCTTCTCAATCTCCAGCCTGGGCGGCATTGGCGGCACCTACTTTACGCCCATCATCAACGCGCCCGAGGTGGCCATTCTGGGCGTCTGCCGCTCGAGCATGCGCCCGGTGTGGAATGGCCAGTCCTTCGAGCCCCGGCTCATGCTGCCGCTATCGCTCTCATGGGATCACCGGGTGATCGACGGGGCGGCTGCGGCCCGGTTCAACGTCTACCTCGCACAACTGCTCGCCGATTTCCGGCGCGTGATGCTCTGAACCCAAGGCCAAGCTCATGAGCCAGCTCATCGAAATCAGCGTGCCCGACATTGGTGACTTCAGCGAGGTCGAAGTCATCGAACTGCTCGCCAGGCCGGGCGACGCGCTCTCGGCTGAACAAAGCCTCATCACTGTCGAGTCCGACAAGGCGTCGATGGAAATCCCTGCACCTGTGGCGGGTACGCTGCGCGAACTACGGGTCAAGCTGGGCGATCGCGTTGCCAAGGGATCGCCGCTGGCGCTGATCGAAGTCGCTGCAGGCGCGGTCGAGTCCGCGCCCTCGGGACCGGATGCCACACGGGCACTGGTTGCGACGTCCTCCGGTTCAGGCGCGCCGCCGGCGGCGGCCACGCTGGCGGCGTCGGCAGCGGGCCCAGGCGTGGCGTCCGCGCTGTCGGCTTCGACTGGCTCTGCAACCCCTGCGGCGGCCGCACCCGCCGCCGCTGCGGCGCGCTACCCGGGCCCGGTGGACCGCACTTGTCGCCTGCTCGTTCTGGGCGCAGGACCCGGCGGCTATTCGGCGGCCTTTCGGGCGGCCGACCTGGGTCTCGATACGGTGCTCGTCGAGCGCTTCAGCACGCTCGGAGGCGTCTGCCTAAACGTGGGGTGCATTCCGTCCAAGGCGCTGCTGCACGTGGCTGCTGTGATCGACGAGACCAAGCACTTCGAAGCGTTGGGGGTGAGCTTTGGCAAGCCCCGCATCGACATCAACCGCCTGCGGACGCACAAGCAGTCCGTCATCGCCAAGCTGACGGGCGGTCTGGCCGGCATGGCCAAGGCGCGCAAGGTCGAGGTGGTGCGCGGCATCGGACGATTCCTGGACGCCCACCACCTCGAGGTGGACGGCACCGAAGGCGCGGGCAAGGCCACGAACGGGCGCAAGACCGTGATCCGCTTCGAACAGGCGATCATAGCGGCGGGGTCGACGCCGATCCGTCTGCCTTTCCTGCCAGACGATCCGCGTGTGGTCGATTCAACCGGCGCACTCGAACTGGCCGCGGTGCCCAAGCGCATGCTGGTAATTGGCGGTGGCATCATCGGACTGGAGATGGCCACGGTCTATTCAACGCTCGGGGCGAAGATCGAAGTGGTCGAGATGATGGACGGTCTCATGGCCGGCGCCGATCGTGATCTGGTGAAGGTCTGGCAGAAGTACAACGAGCCCCGCTTCGACAAGGTGATGCTGCGCACCAAGACGGTCCGGGCCGAGGCGACGGCCAAGGGCATCAAGGTCTGGTTCGAGGGCGAGCAGGCCCCCGCCGACCCGCAGGTCTACGACCTCGTACTGTCTGCCGTGGGGCGCAGCCCCAATGGCAGTCAGCTTGGCGCAGAACTGGCCGGCGTGGCGGTCAGCGAGCGTGGTTTCATCGCGGTCGACACGCAGATGCGCACCAACGTTGCGCACATCTTCGCCATCGGCGACATCGTGGGTCAGCCCATGCTGGCCCACAAGGCGGTTCATGAGGCGCACGTGGCTGCCGAGGCTGCCGCCGGGCAAAAAAGCTTCTTTGATGCCCGGGTCATTCCGTCGGTGGCCTACACCGATCCCGAGGTGGCCTGGGTCGGTATCACCGAAGACGATGCCAAGCGCCAGGGCCTCAAGTTTGGCAAGGCGGTCTTTCCGTGGGCCGCCTCGGGGCGCGCCATTGCAAACGGCCGCGACGAGGGCTTCACCAAGCTGCTGTTCGATGAGGCCACGCACCGCTGTATCGGTGGCGGGATCGTGGGCACACACGCGGGTGACATGATCGGCGAGGTGGCCCTCGCCATCGAGATGGGGGCCGATCCGGTCGACATCGGCAAGACCATCCACCCGCACCCGACGCTCGGTGAATCGATCGGCATGGCGGCGGAAGTCTTCGAAGGTGTCTGTACCGACCTGCCGCCCGCGCGCAAACGCTGAGCCGGGCGCTCAGGTCGCCAGAGGACCATAGGACCAGGGGACCATGGGTCTTCCGTCGGCCCCCTCGGGGAAACCCTGTCGGCCCGATCGGGATGGCTGCGACCCTGCGCGCTATACTTCGGCGCGCCCGTTTTTCAAGCGGTTGACGGGCGCGCGCTCATACGCGGAGGGTCTCGAATGAAAGGCCTGCTCTCTATCGCCCACGGCATCGACTGGCTCAACGAGCGGGTCGGTCGGATCGCCGTCTGGGCGGTGCTCATTTCCTGCATGGTCTCGGCGGTCAATGCGACCGTGCGCTATCTCATCAGCAGCAGCTCCAATGCCTGGCTCGAGCTGCAGTGGTACCTCTTTGGCGCCGTGGTCCTGCTGGGCGCACCCTACGTTCTCAAAGTAAACGAGCATGTGCGGGTCGATGTCATCTATGCGCGCCTCGAGCCCCGGCGACAGGCGCTGATCGATCTCTTGGGCCTGATCTTCTTTCTGATGCCAGCGGCCGTGCTTCTGGCCTGGATGTCCTGGCCCTGGTTCGTCGACTCCTTCGTGCACCACGAAATGTCGAGCAACTCGGGCGGCCTTATCCGCTGGCCGGTCAAGCTTTTGCTGCCGACCGGCTTTGGCCTGCTCGTGCTTCAGGGCGTGGCCGAGATCATCAAGCGGGTGGCGTATCTCGGCGGACACTACGCCATGGACACGCACTACGAGAGGCCGCTGCAATGATCACGATGCAGATGATGGCCCCGCTCATGTTCGCGGGGCTGGTGGGGGTGATGCTGATCGGCTTTCCCGTCGCCTTCTCGCTCGCCGCACTCGGTCTGGTCTCGGGCTTCGTGGCGATTGAACTGGGGTTCTTTCCGGCTCAGTTCATGTCGAATCTGCCGCTCAGGGTGTTCGGCATCCTGTCGAATGATCTGCTGCTGGCCATCCCTTTCTTTACCTTCATGGGCGCGATTCTCGAGCGCTGTGGGCTGGCCGAGGATCTGCTCGAGGGAACAGGCCAATTGTTCGGCAGCGTGCCTGGCGGGCTCGCCTACGCGGTGATCGTGGTGGGGGCGGTGCTGGGCGCCATCACGGGCACCGTGGCGGCCTCGGTCATAGCCATGGGCGTCATCTCGCTGCCCATCATGATGCGCTACGGCTACAACCACCGCCTGGCCACGGGTGTCATCGCCGCATCGGGCACCATCACGCAGGTGATCCCGCCTTCGCTGGTGCTGGTGGTGCTGGCCGACCAGTTGGGTAAGTCGGTGGGCGACATGTACGCCGGCGCCATCGGGCCCTCCATCGCGCAGGTGGCCTTATTTATGGGCTTCATTTTCATTCTCTCGCTGCTCAAGCCCCAGTGGATGCCGCCGCTGCCGCCCGAAGCCCGGCAGCTTCGCGGCTGGGCCCTCTGGCGGCGCGTGCTCTGGGGCATGGTGCCGTCGGTCGTACTGATCTTTCTGGTGTTGGGCACCATCTTCCTGGGACTGGCCACGCCCACCGAGGCCGGCGCCATGGGGGCGGTCGGGGCCATGGTGCTGGCCGCGCTCCACCGGCGCCTGAGCTGGAAGCTCGTGAGCGAGGGTATGGCCTCCACGATGCGGCTCACTGCCATGGTGGTCTTCATCCTCATCGGGTCGACGGTGTTCACCCTGGTGTTCCAGGGCGTCGACGGCGGGGTCTGGATCGAACACATGCTGACCTCGCTCACCGGAGGGGACCCAGTCACCTTCCTCATCGTGGTCAACATCTTCGTGTTCTTTCTGGCCTTCTTTCTCGACTTCTTCGAAATCGCTTTCATCATCATTCCGCTGCTCGCGCCCACGGCGGCCAAGCTCGGCATCGATCTGGTCTGGTTCGGTGTGCTGCTCTGCGTGAACATGCAGACCTCATTCATGCATCCGCCATTCGGCTTTGCGCTCTTTTACCTGCGGGGCATTGCGCCCAAAGAGGTCAAGAGCTCGGACATTTATCTGGGGGCCATCCCCTGGGTCGTGCTGCAACTGCTCCTGGTGGCGGTACTCATCTTCTGGCCTGGCATGGTCACCAGCTGGCTCGACAAGCCCGTCAATGTCGACACCAACGCGGTGAAGATCGAAGTGCAGGGTTTCGACGACGACGACGACAAGGACAAGAAGTAGGGGCGACGCGCAGCCGCGGCCCGCCTGGGTTCGGCGCGTCTTGCGCCACAGCAAAAAAAGGAGGCCCCTTGGGGCCTCTTCCTGAGCGGCGCTTTCCCCCCGCGAGCGGGGGGCAGTGCCGGTCTGGTGCGGTGGGTCAGCGACGGGTGGTCGCGGCCATGTAGTCGTCGAAGGTGTTTTCGGTCACCCGGAACCAGGCGATCTGGTCGGGCTGGAAACCGAAGTAGTGGTCGTACACCTTCTTGAACTCGGGGTTCTTGGCGTTGGTCTCGGCGTAGACCTCCTGCGAGGCCTTGTAGCAGGCGTCCATCACCGGGCGGGGGAAGCCCTTGAGAATGGTGCCGCTGCCCACCAACCGCTTGAGCGCCAGCGGATTGCCCGCGTCGTACTTCGACATCATGTAGCTGTTGGCCACCTCGGCACCCAGTTCGAGGGCCGCCTTGTACTCGGGGGGCAGCGACGCGAGCGCCTTCTGGTTGACGATGGCGTGAAGCGCCGGGCCGCCTTCCCACCAGCCAGGGTAGTAGTAGAACTTGGCGACCTTGTTGAAGCCGAGCTTCTCGTCATCGTAGGGGCCGATCCACTCGGCGGCGTCGATCGTACCTTTTTCGAGCGCGGGGTAGATGTCGCCAGCGGGAATCTGCTGCGGGACGACTCCCAGCCTGGAGAGCACCTGGCCGGCGAATCCGCCGACCCGGAACTTCAGGCCCTTGAGGTCATCGACCGTATTGATTTCTTTGCGGAACCAGCCGCCCATCTGCGCGCCGGTGTTGCCGGCCAGCAGGGTTCGCACGCCCGCGGATTTTTCCGAAAAGTCGTTGAAGACCTTTTCACCGCCGCCGTGATACCACCAGGCGTTGTACTGACGGCAATTCAGGCCGAAGGGAACCGCCGTGGCAATCGCCCAGGTGGGGTCCTTGCCGAAGAAGTAGTAGAGCGCCGTGTGACCGATTTCGACAGTGCCCTGCTGGACCGCATCGAGCACCTGGAAGGCGGGGACAATTTCGCCCGCCGGATGCACGCTGATCTGGAATTTGCCACCGGTGACCGCTGACACCGCCTTGGACATGACCTCGGCCGCGCCGAAGATGGTGTCCAGGCTCTTGGGGAAACTGGACGCGAGGCGCCAGCGAATCGTGGGCTGGGCCGAGACGATGGCCGGGGCGCCCAGAATGGCGGTGCCGGCAGCCGCGCCGGCCGCGCCCGCCTTGCTGATGAATGAACGTCTTTGCATGGTGTCTCCATGAGGCAGTTTGGTTTGGACGCCAGGACCCTGCAGGGAGGAGGCGTCGTTCGTGTCCCGGGCAGCCACCCGGGCTTGGGCGGATTCTAGGCGTTGGCTGCGCGTCGGGCAATGAAATCCCCTGGCGCGGGGGCCCCCGCGCCAGATCCGCAGGCTCAGGCCTGGGCAAGCCGCTGCCGGGCACGCTCGATCGCCTGGCGGACCTGCTCGGGCGCCGTGCCGCCCCGATGCTTGCGCGAGTTGACGGATCCCTCGAGGGTGAGCACCTGCAGCACGTCGTCGCCCACCAGCGGGCTGAAGCCCTTGAGCGCTTCGACGCCAAGGTCGGCCAGATCGCAGCCCCGATCGGCCGCCGCCCGGACCGCAAGGGCCACCGCTTCGTGGGCGTCCCGAAAGGGCAGCCCTTTTCTGACCAGGTAGTCGGCAAGATCGGTGGCCGTGGAGAAGCCCTCGCTGGCGGCTTCACGCATGCGCGCCTCCTTGACCTGGATGCCGCCCACCATGTCGGAGAAGATGCGCAGCGTCTCGATCACGGTGTCTGCTGTGTCGAAGATGGGCTCCTTGTCCTCCTGATTGTCCTTGTTGTAGGCGAGCGGCTGCCCCTTCATCAGCGTGAGCAGGGACATGAGGCTGCCGTAGACGCGGCCGGTCTTGCCGCGAGCGAGTTCCGGCACGTCGGGGTTTTTCTTCTGCGGCATGATCGACGAGCCGGTGCAGAAGCGGTCTGCGAGGTCGATGAAGCCGACGCGGGGCGACATCCAAATGACCAGTTCTTCAGAGAGTCTCGAGATGTGCATCATCAGCAGGCTGGCGGCCGAGCAGAACTCGATCGCGAAGTCACGGTCGGACACGGCATCGAGCGAGTTTTCGCACAGGCCCTCGAAGCCCAGCGCGCGCGCCACCTGCTCGCGGTCGATGGGGTAGGACGTGCCTGCCAGCGCGGCGGCGCCCAGGGGCAGTCGGTTGACGCGCTTGCGGCAGTCGATCATGCGCGCTTCGTCGCGGGCAAACATCTCGACGTAGGCCATGAGGTGATGGCCGAAGCTCACCGGTTGGGCCACCTGAAGATGCGTGAAGCCGGGCATGAGGGTGTCGCTGTGCCGCGCGGCCAGATCGATGAGAGCGGTTTGCAGCGACCGTAGCAGGCTGCGAATGTCGTCGATGGTGCCGCGTAGCCACAGGCGGATGTCGGTGGCGACCTGATCGTTTCGCGAGCGGGCCGTGTGCAGGCGCTTGCCGGCATCGCCTGCCATTTCGGTGAGGCGTCGCTCGATGTTGAGGTGCACGTCCTCCAGGTCGATGGACCACTGGAAGGTGCCCGATTCGATTTCGGCGCGAATGCGGGCCATGCCTGAGCGGATGGCGAGCAGATCGGCCTCGGGAAGGATACCGACCGCATGCAGCATCGCGGCATGGGCCAGCGACCCCTCGATGTCGGCCAGGGCGAGGCGCTGGTCAAACCCGACCGAGGCCGTGTAACGTTTGACCAACTCGGACACGGGCTCGGAAAAACGGCCCGACCACGCCTCAGTCTTCTTCGCGAGTTGATCTGACATAATCGTCCAGGGGAAAAAAGCGAAATTATACGGTTGAGCGCCCATCCGAAACCTGTTGGCGGGTTGATGAGGGGCGCCGAGCCGATCGTTGCCGGGGCCCTTGGCCCGCGTGCAGCGATTGTCCAGCAACGGACACGCGGTACCTCCAGATGCAGCCAGATCCCTCCATCCTGATCGTAGACAGTGAAGCCAACGGTCGTTCCCGGTTGCGTCACACCCTCGACGGTCTACACGCCGTGTTCCCCCACCGGGTGGTGGGCGAAGTGACCGACGCCCAGTCCGCGCTCGAGCAGGTTAATGCGCTGCACCCCAGCCTGCTGCTGGTCGATGCCATGCTGCCAGGCATGAACGGCATCGAACTGGCCCGGCGACTGGCCGAGCAGGCGCAAGTCCCGGGCGCAGGCCCCGTGCTGGCGGGGGTCCCGGCGCCCTCGGTCATCTACGTGAGCGGCAGCGCGCGTCATGCGCTGGATGCTTTCGAGGTGCGTGCGTTGGATTACCTGCTCAAGCCGGTCGACGGGTCGCGCCTGCTGCGGGCGCTGCGTCGGGTTGACAAGACGCCACCTGCCCCCAAGCCCTCGGGCGATCCCGCGGATGCGGCCGTTGCCGCGTCGCAGTCCGTCGTCGCACCCACTCACCCCGCGGTCGGCGCCCCCGACAGGCTTGCCTTCGAGGCTCCCGTCGCGCGACGAAACTTTGCCGTCCACGAGCGTGGACGGCTCATGCTGGTTCCAGTTGAGCAGGTGATCTACCTCAAGGCCGAGCTCAAGTATGTGACAGTGCGCACCCGGCAGCGCGAGTACCTCATTGAAGATTCGCTCACCACACTGGAAAAAGAATTCGGCGATCGCTTCGTGCGCATCCACCGTAATGCGCTGGTCGCGCGCCAGAGCATCGCCGGTTTCGAGCGGGTTGCCGGGCAGGGTGATGGCGGTTTGGCCGCTGCCGAGCCATACTGGCAGGTGGTGCTGCGAGACGTACCCGAAAGACTACCCGTGAGCCGGCGACAATGGTCGGCAATCCGCAACCTGATTGGATGATTCGATGAGTTCGACTTCCCCCACGCCTCTTCCCCCGAAGCGTCTGGTGCTGGCCTCGCGAAAAAGTGCGTTGGCAATGTGGCAGGCCGAGCATGTTCGCAACCTCCTCAAGGGCCTCTACCCGCAATGTGAGGTTGAAATCCTGGGCATGACCACCGAGGGCGACCGGATTCTCGATCGCACGCTGGCCGAGATTGGCGGCAAGGGTCTGTTCGTTAAGGAACTGGAACTTGCGCTGCTCGATCGGCGGGCCGATCTGGCGGTGCACTCGCTCAAGGACGTACCCATGGTACTGGGCCCCGAGTTCGCCCTGCCGGTCATCATGAAGCGCGAAGATCCGCGTGACGCCTTTGTGTCCAACCAGTATGCGTCGCTCGATGCGTTACCGGATGGCGCCCGCGTCGGCACGGCGAGCCTGCGCCGTGCCTCGCAGATCCGCTACACCTATCCAAAGCTGCAGGTGCTGCCCTTGCGGGGCAATGTGCAGACCCGGCTGGGCAAGCTCGATGCCGGCGAGTTCGAAGCCATTATCCTCGCGGCTGCGGGGCTCAAACGCTTGGGCCTGGCTGATCGCATCCGCTCGGTGGTTTCGGTTCAGTCCAGTCTGCCAGCGGCGGGCCAGGGCGCGCTGGGTATCGAAACACTTGCCGGACGCGGCGACGTGGCCGCCTGGCTCGCCCCGCTCATCCATCGCCAGACTGCGCTTGAGGTCTGCGCCGAGCGTGCCGTATCGAGGGCGTTAGGGGGCAATTGCCGCATGCCGCTGGCGGCCTACTGCGAGACCGACGCAGGCGGTGCGCTGCGTTTGCGGGCCCGGGTCGGCGCGGAAGATGGCAGCGGCATGGCCGAGATTGCCGTCGCCGATGGTCCGGCAGGCCCCGAACTGGCCGAGCGGATCGGCGCCGAAGCGGCGCAGGCCCTGCTGGCTCAGGGGGCAGGCAAGTGGCTCGGCTTGTCCTGACCCAGCCTTTGCCGCGCGTGCTCCGGTTGGCGCGTGCACTCGAGTCGCGCGGCCATGAGGTGCTGGCACTGCCATTTGCCCGAATTCGGCCGCTTCCGCTGCAGGGCCTGGATGCCTTGCTGTCTGGCTACGATTGGGTGGTCGCGGTCAGCCCCGCTTCGGTCGAAGCGCTCGGCGACGCCCTGGGCGGCAGATGGCCTGAGGGGCCGGGTTTGGCGCTGATTGGCCCGGGTAGCCAGCGCAGCGTGCTGGAGTCGGGCTTGTCGGTTACACCCACGCGCCTTCGGGTGTCGCTTGAGCCGCCCTTTGACGCCCAGGGTTTGATCCGCCTCGCCCCCTTCGACCGGCCTCAGGGCCTGCGCATTCTGGTTGCTAGAGGCGAGGACGGCCGAGAGGACTGGATCGATACCCTGCGCGCGCGCGGCGCCGACGTCGGCTTGCTGCCACTGTATGCGCGTGATGCTCATCAGCCAGACCCGGATGTCCGAGAGCGCCTCGCTGCCTGGCTGCGGAGCGATCAGGATGTGTTCTGTTTGCTCACCCAGGCAAGCTCGGTTGGGCACTTGCTTGAGCTTCAGGAGTCGGGGGGTCTGGTGGGTGCGGATCGCGTAGGGCGTGCGCTCGTGATTCATCCGCGAATTGCCGAGGCTGCCCGCGCTGCAGGTTTTTCCCGGGTCGACCTGATCGAGCCCGGCGCAATGTCCATCGCGGCCGCGCTAGAATCACAGTCCCATCTCCCCAAGGTCTGATGCCCGCGAGGCCGGACCGGAGCCCACCTCGTGTCCGATTCCGCTCCACCCATGCAATCTCCGAATGCCCAAGGCGCTGCGGGGCCGGCCGAGGCTCGAACTCCTCCGTCCGAGCCGGGCGCGGCGGGACGTTCCGCTGCCGCGCTGCCCGCAGGCAGATCGGGCGCCTCAGCCTGGCGCTGGGCGGGGGTGGGCATCGGCGTGCTCGCGCTGGGCTTGGTGCTGCTGCTGGGTCAGCGTCTCGACCGGCTCGAGAGCGGCTCCCTGCGCCGTCTCGAGGGCGGCGATCGCAAGGTGGCAGAACTCGAGACCGCGCTGCAGCGCTCTCAAGACCAGTTGCGCGACATGCAGCAGCGTCAGGCCCTGATCGATACCCGCATTGCCGAGGCTCAAAACCTTTATGCGCAGGTCGAAAAACTCTATCGTGGCTTGATCCAGGAGTCGGCGGATGCGGTACTGGCCGAAACCGAGTCGGCGCTGACGCTGGCCTCTCAGCAGCTGTCCCTGGGCGCTGATCCCCGGGGGGCACTGGCTGCGCTGCAGGAGGTCGATGCGCGGCTGGTTCGTCAGAAGGACCCCACCCTGGCGCCCTTGAGGAGGGCCTTGCTGGGCGACATCGAACGACTCAAAGCGTATCCGGTGGCCGATATTGGTGGCATGGCAACGCGCATCGACAGTCTGCTGGGGCTCATCGACCAGTTACCACTTGCCTCCAGCCTGCAGCCCAGGCGCTCGGGGGAGGCCGCCGCACCGGGTGCCCGGTCGGGCGGTTTCGAGGAGGGACTGGCCTCGTCGGGCCTCGCCTATCTGCGCGAGGAACTGCAGCGACTCATTCGCGTGCGGCGGGTCGACGAACCCGACGCCTTGCTGCTGGCTCCCGAGCAGGCGTACTTCGTCCGGCAGAACATGCGGCTCATGCTGCTTAATGCCCGCCTGGGCGTGCTCGCCCGTAATGAGTTGCAGTTCCGCAGTGACCTCGACCGGGCCCTCGACTGGCTCACGCGCTACTACGAGGCGGATCACCGACTGGTGAGCGGGGCGCTTTCGCAGTTGCGGCAACTACGCGCGTCGCGTCTGGCGCTCGATCCGCCGTTGCCGGGCGAGAGCCTGCGCGCCGTGAGAGCCATCCGCAGCGCGCGTGAGTCCAGGGGCTGACATGGGTCGCCTCATCTGGACCCTCCTGATTGTCTCGGCAGCCGTCGGCCTGGCGCTGCTCATGCGCTTTAACGACGGCAATGTTGCGCTGCTCTGGCCACCCTATCGTGTCGATGTTTCGATCAACGTGGTTCTGCTGGCCTTGTTCGCGATCTTTGTGTTGCTGCATCTTCTGCTGGTGGCCCTCTCCAACGCCCTCGATCTGCCGCAGCGCGTGCGGGCGTATCGTGAGCGCAGGGCC
>CAIVPX010000109.1 GCA_903907905.1 uncultured bacterium
GGCATACCGGCCACTTCAGCGCTTGCGCTGCCGCCTGACCCCGTGAGATCAGGCGGCAACGCACAGATGCCGCTTCAGCTGAAGTACTGGTGATTGAACTGCTCGAGCGGTCCGTATACCGGCATCATCGAGTCGATGATTGACTGGGTGGACGGCGCGCCCGTGGTGCGCGCCATCGCTGCGGCCACCGCGGCATCGTTCACCATGCCGATGCCAAGGCTGCTGCCGGCCTCGACCTGGTCGATGGGCGCAAACGGACGAGTCGAACCCGGCACCGCATTGGCGTCCAGCACGCCCTGCACGCCGGTGGCGTACAGGGCCGCAAGCGATGCCGACCAGTCGCCCGCTACGACCGTGCCCGCCGGCGGGGAGATGGGTTGGCTGGCGCTAAAGCTGGCACGAAGCGCAGACAGGTCAAGACCATCGGCACCGCTGAGGTCAGCGATGTAGGCATTGAGCTTGATCGCATCGGCGACGGCCGGGTCGCTTGTGTTTGAGCCCGCGCCATTGAGATTGACCACGCGGAAGGTGTCGCTGCCCGAACCACCCAGCATCCGGATCTTGCTGGCTGCGCTGCCACTCTCGCCGGCCATCAACAAGTCGTTGCCCGACCCGCCAACGAGAAGGTCGGCCTGCCCGCCAGAAACCGTGTCGGCCAGCCCGCCTTCGTCGGCCATCAGCATGTCATCGCCAAACCCGCCCAGCAGCATGTCCCAGCCTGAGCCGCCATCGAGCCAGTCGTTGCCGGCCCCCCCGGTGAGTTGATCGGCACCGTCGGTACCCATGAGCTTGTCGTTGCCACCGCGACCATCGATCGTGTCGTTGCCCTGGGTACCCAGCAAAATGTTGTCGGTGCTGTTGCCAACAATGTTGGCTCCGGTCCCGCCGAAGAGGTACAGGTTGTGAATCGTGTCCACCTCCTCAAGCTGGAAGGTGAGCACCGGCAAGTTCGTCGCCTTGAACACGATATGCAGATTGTCCTTCGAGACCCAGATGGGCGTGTTGGCGCTGGTCTCGATGTGGCCGGCCGCCACAAGGATGGTGGCACCTGCCGTCGCGGCACTGATGGCCGCCGAGATGCTGGCGTAGGCCCCCGACTGACTGCTGTTGACGATCAGTTCTCCGCCCCCCCCACCACCACCGCCGCCACCGCTCAGGAGCGTGAGAGGATCCACCGGCGACTCGGTGCCGAACTGCACTTGCTCGGCCTGAACGAACGCCCAACTGGTCGCTCCGACCTTGTGCTGAATGGCAAATACATCCTGTCCGGAGGGAACGCCACCGGGCACCAACTGCCCGAGGGTATCCAGTTGCCCCTGGCTGGCCTTCTGAACGATGTAGTCGGACGCATTACCGGCAAACTTTGCCAAATCGTTGCCGCTGCCGCCGATAAAGATGTCACCCTCGTCGAGACCATCCGCCGAGTCGTTGCCGTCCAGGCCCAGCACGATGGCGTCGGTGCCGGATGGCGCAGTCAGGGTGTCGGGGCCAGCCGTGCCGGTGAGGGTTGTGGAATCACCGGGAGGAGGGTTGCTGCCGCCCTGGTCACTTTCCTGAATCGAGGCAGACGCGTCGTAGGCATGCAGCCGCGTGAACACGCCATCAAGAAAGGTGCCGACCTGAATACCAAAGTACTCGGAATACTCGCTCTCGGTGTCGTCGGCCACAGTCACCGTGAAGCTGGCCGTGGTGGCGCCCGCGATGACGGACACCTTGCCCGAAGCCACCACGAAGTCGGCCGCCGTTGCCCCGCCCGTCATGGACGTTCCGTCCGCAGGCGCGAGCCGCCAGTCGAATTGGTAGCCTCCCGCAGGCGCAGGTGCATTCAAGCGAACCAGATACGTGATCTGTACGCCTTCAGCCAAGGCGGTATGGCCCGGGCTCCCCGACACCTCGACCGACTGGATGATCAAGGGCGGCAGACCGACATCTGCGAACGAAGACTGAATAGGGATGCCGTAGGTTTCGGTTGCGGTCACACGGATGGCACTGGGCGAGGTGACCCCGGCAAAATCGAGCCCCGATTGCAGGGTCGCGGCAGATAGGACGCCTGAGAAGGGGGCAAGGGGCGTGAGCGTGAAGAGCTTGGCCAGATCCGAGAGGTCATACGCGGACGGACTGTTCCAGTTGATGGTCAGGTTCGATCCGGAAGCATTCACCTGAATAGGCTGAAACTTCTCCGTCGCCGCGGCATTGAGCGCCGCGGCGAGTTCGGCCGCTGTGGGGGTGGCGTCCAATGGCTGAGCCACGATCGCCTGCCCGTAGCTGCCCAGCTTGAGCGCGTAGGTGCCATTGGGCACCAGCGACGCGCTCAGGGTGAGGGTCTGGATTTCGGGCGTGGCCGCCGAGCCGGCCTGAGTCTCGGTTGCCGTGGCAACGAGGGTCGGCGCCGCGAGGGGGGCCCCCAATATCGGCTCATGCTCATAAAACATGACGCTGGAGAGCACATCGCCCGTTTGCTTGAAACTCGCCGTGATGACCGAACCATTCGCGGTGAGGGTGATGGGCGCTGTCGCATAGTCGGAGTCCTGCGCGAGCGAGGCCACGATCTGTGCTGCAGTCGGCGCCGAGGCCCCGTAGAAGCGTGTGCTGTTCAGTTCAATCATCGTTGAACCGTTGCTTGCGCCCCCTCCAGTGCCAACGCTACTCGCTGTGCCACCGAACAGCGACAACGTGTAGAAGGTGCCGTCTGACCTGGGCTGCAGCGTGAAGTCAACACGTTCGTTGGTGCTTGACGTCCCATTGGTGATGTTGCCCTGCACAGGTGTATAGCCATCGGTGATCGGCCGCACCGTGAACGCCAGCGTCTTGCCGGCACTGCCGTCATTGTCGTCATCGGTCACCGACACGATGAGCTTGTCGTCTCGGCTGTCGAGCGGCGTATTGTTCGCGTCCCAGGTGAGTGCCGGGTTGCCGAAAGCGGGCGCGTTGTCGGTGCCGGGCGTGACCGCCGCCACGTTCCTGACGACCCCCCCGCTGTAAACGGAAAGTTCGCTCGGGGTCACCCCCTTCAGCACAAGCCCGGTGTTGGAGAAGGCGGCGCTCGCGGTGTTTCCGTCGTAGACGATTAGCGTATCGGCACCACCCGAGATATCAACGGTGAACGCACCTCCATTCGTGGGGGCGTATGTGCCGCGAACGACGAAAAAGGCCTGATCGCTCACCAGGCCCGTGCTGGGCATGGCACCGCTGTAGGCATACAGGTCCGTTCCCATGGGCGTGAGTCCGCCCAAGCTGCGCAGGTCCTGGAAGGGAAGCATCAGGCGAACCTGTTCCCCCGCCGAGAGGTCTGTCACGACATCGGCACCTGCCGAAAACGTGAATCTGGAGGGCGCCCCGTCGGCCAACTCAACCGAAACAGACGGCGAATCACCCTGAACGAACTCGAATTCATCCTGACCACCGCCGCCCGACATGGTGTCGGCGCCCTGCCCGGCCTCGATGCGGACGTTGCCCGATGAACCAAGAATGGCGTCATCCCCTCCAGCCGCGCTGAGGTCGTATTCCTTCATCGGATCGAACCGGATCGTGTCGCTCAGATCGATGGTGTTGGCGCTGGCACTCCCCAGTACCAGCCCCCCCCAGGAGGGATCCCCACCGGCGGCCGGCACCTTGTTGGGCTGTGGAGCCAGATCGGCAATGTAGTTGGCCTCATCGACCCCGCCGAGTGTCAGCAACACCCAGTCGGACGCGATCAGCGGCGTGGTGAAGACGGCGGTAGGGCTCAGGCTGGATGAAGCGCCGCCAAGGGTAAACGTCAGGGCGGTGACGCCGTTTTGCTTGATCACCAGCCCGCCGGTACCAGCGACGTTGATCAGTTCGGCGAAATCGATCCCAACGCCGGTGGAGTTGCCCTGCGTATCAGAGAGCAGCCCGATGTTGATGGGATTGGGGACCTGCGTATCGATGATCTGAACCACACCAGCCCCGGGAGAGTTTCCCAGGACTGCGGTGCTGGCTCCGACAAGATCCTTGATGTAGAGGTGATTGGCCGGCAGATAGTAGGGCGACGCCGACGGCAGGCCAGCCGTCACCTTGCCGCCCTGCTGGTAAATCAGCAGGGAGTCAACGCTTCCGTTGGCATCGCGGTCATAGGCCACTGCGACAGTGTTACCAGCAGGAATGGCTCCCCAGTTTTTGGCGAGGTAAGTGACCGCATCCGAGCCCTTCTGGGGCGAATTAAGAGCAATCGGGCTCCCGGCAGAGTCTTTGAATGTCACAACGCCGTTGGCGATGCTGTGTTTGCTAAACGTGATACCTGAGCCGCCGAGGTAATCTGTCCCGTCAAAAAAGGTCGTACCGTCAACCTGAGTGGTCGTGTTGTCGGCAATCTTGCCTGACGGCAGGCTCAGCACGTCGTGCAGGTTGACAACCGCTGACACAATGTCGAAACCCGAGGTCGTCGGCGCGGTCGCTGAGGGCTGAATGACATCTCTGAGGGCGCCGCTCAGGCCCGTAACGCTCTGCCCCGGTTCGATCAGGATGGTGTCGCGGGCATACGTTCCCGTGCTGGTTTGAGTGGCACTGAGCCCGGTCTCGACCAGGACGACGACGTCGCTCCCGCGCCCACCGTTGAGCACATCACCCCCGGGTCCGTCGAGCAGCACATCATTACCTTGCCCCCCTGTCAGTGAATCGTCTCCGCCATTGCCTCGAACATAGATCGCTCGGTCCGCAAAATAATCACCAAGATCGACCGCGGTGGCGCCCGAACCGCCCACCCAAAGTTGCTGGTAGCTCAGCGCATTGCCCGACATGTCGGTGAGTCGGCCGGATGCGTTGCCTGGATTGGGATAGGCGACCCGGATGACATCAGTAGCCGCAAAGGCCTGATCCGTCGTGATCGATAGCGTGTCGGTCCCAAAACCTGTGATGGCCTTGATGTTCACCGCGACGCCACTTGGCATATCAGCCCCACCCTCCTGCGACGGATTGAGCACGATCTTCAGCGCTGCACTGAAGGCGGAGCGGAGGGGCTCGGTCAGCGCCGTCGCGGTCACGCCATCGATAGTGACCAACTCGTCGAATTTCAAGGTCAAGACGCTGTCACCAGACTCGGTGAAGGTCCCTCCGACATTGGTCGGGGAGAACACATCCACCGTCAGCTCGGTCGGCGAAGTCTGATCCGACAGGTCAGTATTCAGATTGGTGTCATCGTCCGCGACCACGCGAAGGGCAAAGGGCTGCGAGACGGACGACAGCATGGAGTTGAGCGTTGACCTGGTGACATTGCTGCCCGAAGCAGTGGGCAAGCCTGCCAGAGTGGTCACCGTGGGACTGGTCGGGCTGCCACTGAGGACCTGCCAGACTAAGGTCACCGTCGCGGGAGGACTGCTTACGTAGGACAGCGCTAGAAAGTCGTCGTCCGTGCCGGCCTTGCCATCGGGGCCGAGATTCGGGGAGAGTTGTAATGTAATCGCCATGGGTGGCAGCCTTTATCGAAGGAGAGTTGGCATTGAGTTGCTGCAGAAGGTACGAATAAGCGCCCAAAAAGCCCCGGACTCAGTCGCACAGGCAAAATCGGCACAGAGCGCACCAGTTGCAATTGTAGAGACGGACTCGCCGCCAAGCGTGTTGAAAAGTTAATTCGGCCCGGCACCCCGCCGGGCTTACAACGGATGGCAGGCGACTAGCCGTTGTAATAGGTCTCAAACGGCATATACACCGGCAGCGCCTGATCGATCAGGGCGTTCATGCTGGGCGTACTGGTGCTGGTAAGCACCGCGCTGGTTCGTGCTGCGCTGATGGCCGCGTCATCGGCCATGGCGATACCGAGCTTGCCCGCCACGCCGTTCAGGGGTGCTGCGGTGGAATCGGTGGCACCCACGGTGCCAATGCCGTAGGCCTTGAGCCCCGACAGGTCGATGCTGCGATCACCGCCGCTACCCGTCACAGCCTGCGAGACGAAGGTGCCCACGGCATTGAGCGTTGTGCTTCCACTGACGGTGCTGCGCAACTGAGACACGTCGAGCCCATCACCTGCCGCAAGATCGGCGATGAAGGCATCGAACACAAGTGAGCGGTTGGCGTCGCTTGCGGAGGCGCCGCCCGCCCCGATGAGGCTGGCGATGCGAAACACATCATTGCCCGAGCCACCCAGCATGCTGACCTTGTGCGAGGCAAACTCGGTGGCTGCGATGAGGACATCGTTGCCCGAGCCACCCATCAGGATGTCGGCGGAACGGGACCCGCCCACCGCCCTGCCCTCGTCAGCGAGCATCACGTCGTTGCCTGAACCGCCGAGCAAATTGTCAAACCCCGCGCCCCCGTCGACCCAATCGTTGCCAGCGCCACCGAACAGATCGTCGTCGCCGCCCGCGCCCAGAATTTTGTCGTTGCCGGCGCCGCCGTCGATCTGATTGAGGCCGTCATTGCCCCGCAGAATGTTGTCGAAAGAATTACCGATGATGTCCGCAGGCCGAACACCATCCAGCCAAAGCTTGCGAACGTTGGTGTCTTCAGCCAACTGAAACACCCACTTCGCCGAGGTGTCCGTGCCCTCGAGCATGAGGTGCAGACCATCTTTATTGACGGTGATGACCGAAGACGACTCGACATGCGCCGCACGCACCGTGATGATGGTTTGAGTGGTGAGGGCAGCCATGGCTGAAGCGATGGTCTTGTACACCGCTGCATCGGTGCTGGTGCTGTCGACAATCGGCGAAGGGGCCGTACCGCTTACCGACAGCAGCGTGGCAGGATCCACTGCGGTGGCGGTGCCAAACTGAACGCGCTCGCTTTGCACATACGCGGCTCCGGCCGTGCCCGAAGCCACGGACTGAACGACATACAGCGTCTTGCCCGACTCAAGGGCTCCAGAAGTTTGGCCCTGAATGTGGTTGAACTGGTCCTGCGAAGCGATCTTGACCGCGTAGTCGGATGCCGCACCGGAAAACTGAGCCAGATCATTGCCCGCCCCACCGATGAACACATCGCCTGGCGCGACATTCGCCGCCGTGTCATCACCAGCCAGACCCAGAATGAACTTATCGCCGTCGGCCCCGGACAATGAGTCGGCATTGGCCGTCCCCTGCACAAAGGCAGGCGGGAGGATGCTTCCAACCTGAGCCGAAGACACCGCGCTGGTGAGCGCTGTGCCCGTGAAGGGCGCTACGCTTGTAAGGCCGCCGTCAGCAATATCGGCGACCAGCGCGCCCTGGGCCACCGACTGCACTTTGGCGATGTCTTGCAAGGCCGTCAGACCTGAACTGGTCGATGACTTGATGAGCCCGTTGAGGTTGCTGATCGCACTGAAGACATTGGCTGAATTGGCGAGGGTGACAGCCGGCGACATCTGCGCCGCGGCCCCGGTCAGTACGGTCTGGATGCAAGTGAGCGAATCGGGTTGAAGGGTGCTGCCCGATGGCAGCGCATCGATGAAGCCGATGACCGCGCCCATGATCTTGGTCTCGCTCCCGGCACCGATCACGGCACTGCCCACCTGAACGATGTTCGCCAGTTGGGCGGCCAGCTTTTGCGCGCTGAGCGCGCCGGTGTTGCCGGACGCCGCCAGCTCGAGGAC
>CAIVPX010000110.1 GCA_903907905.1 uncultured bacterium
AGCGCCCTGACCGCTGGCGTGATTTCCGAGAAGACCGGCAAACCCGCCTCGGTCAGCATGCGCACGGCCAGGTCACGACTGGCCTGCCAGATGACGACACAGGGCTGCGACCCGCCCCGAACGCCCTCGATCATGGTCTCGGCCAGTTCTTGTTGAAGATTACCCAGACCGCCGCAGAAGATGACCATTCGATCGAATTCGCCGGAGGCCACCAGCACCTTGAGCACCCGTCCCAGCAGATCTGGGTCGGTTGCGATCTGGGCCGTGATGTCGAGCGGGTTGTTGGGGGAGGCAAAGACCGGCAGAAGCTCGCGCAGGCGGCTCGCGAGGGCCGCGGAGGGGGGCGTGAGGGTCAGGCCGAGATCGATCGCGGCGTCGGTGATCAGCACCCCAGCCCCGCCCGATACCGAGACGACACAGGTTCGCGCGCCCGGATGCACCGGTTGCATGGACAGCACCCGTGACAGATCGACCATCTCGGTCAAGGACTGCAGGCGCACCATGCCGAATTGCTCGAAGAACGTCTCGTACAGCGCGTCTTCGCCAGCCAGCGATCCGGTGTGCGAGGCGGCTGCGGCAGCCCCGATGGCGCTGCGGCCCGACTTGAGCACCAGCACGGGCTTTCGGGCCTGCCAGGCGCGGATCGCGGCCCGGCGAAAGAGGGCTCCGTTGCGAACGCCCTCGATGTAGAGACCGATGATGCGGGTTTGCGGATCCTCCACCAGATCGTCGAGCAGTTCAGCGAGACCCGTCTCGGCTTCGTTGCCGCTGGAGACCCAGTTGGCGATGCCCAGTCCGGCGGCAAGACACATGTCGAGCCAGTAGGTGCCAATGGCGCCGCTCTGTGTGGCAAAGCTCAAGGCACCGGCTTGGAGTTGTCGGTCGCGGATCGCAAAGGTGGACGATGCAGCCAGGCCGATGTTGCCATTCATCACACCGAGACAGTTCGGTCCGATGAGGGGGACGTCGAACTCGCGCACCAGGGCCGTGAGCCGTTCCTGTCGGGCCACACCGTCGTCGTCCTGCTCTGAAAAGCCTGAGGACAGCACGATCAGCCCGCGGGCACCCGCTTCCAGACTTCGCCGGGCCTCGGCTTCGACGTCTGCGGCGGCAACCGCGATGATGCAGAGATCGACCGGCTGCCCGATGGCCGCAACGCTGGGATAGCAGGGCAGGGACTGGATTGCGCTGCGGCGCGGGTTGATGGGATGGATCGTGCCGCCGTAGCCTCCAGCGCGCAGCAGGTGCACCACCCGAGCGCCCACCTTGGCGAGGTCATCGGAGGCACCAATGACCGCGATGGAGTCGGGGCGCAGAATGCTGCGCAGACGCGAGGCGCTCATGCGCGCTCAGTCGATGTCGAGCCGGGCCTCGCGGATGACCTTGGCGTAGCGATCGATTTCGTCATTGAGAAAGCGGCTGAACTCTGCCGGGGTGCTGCCAATGGCATCAAAGCCCTGCGAGCGCAACTGGGTCTGCACATCGGGCGCCTTAAGCGTGGCCTGCATGGCGGCCGCGAGCTTGTTGATGGCGGGTTGCGGCGTGCCCGCGGGCGCGAGCAGACCCATCCAGACCGCTGACTCGTATCCTTTGACACCACTTTCGTGGGCCGTCGGCAACTCGGGCATATCGTTCGAGCGCCGCATGGTGCTGACCCCGAGCACACGCACCTTGCCAGACTCGATCATCGGCCGGGAGGTGGGCAGCAGGTCGAGCATGAACTGGATGTCGCCCGCGATCAGTCCTGCGAGCGCCGGTGAATTGCCCTTGTAGGGCACATGCACGATGTCGATACCCGCAGCAGACTTGAACATTTCACTCGCCAGGTGAATCGATGAGCCGATGCCGGGAGAACCAAAGTTGAGCTTGCCCGGATTGGCTTTGGCGTGAGCCACGAGCTCGGTGATGTTTCGCGCCGGCACGGCCGGGTTCACGACCAGATAAAAGGGGCCGGAGAGCGCCAGCGAGATGGGAATGAGATCTTTTCGAACGTCGTAGGGGGTCTTTTTCTTGACGCTGGGCTCGACGGCGAGCGCGCCGGTATGAAAGAGCAAGGTGTAGCCGTCGGGCTCCGAGCGAACAGTGGCTTCGGTCCCCAGCCTGCCGCCGGCGCCCGTGCGGTTTTCAACGATGAAGCGCTGGTTGAGGCGTTCCGACAGCTTGTTGGAAATGAGTCGGCCCAGCAGGTCGGTGCTGCCACCGGTGGCAAAGGGCACGATCAGGCGCACCGGCCGACTGGGGTAATCGTCGGCCTGGGCCCAGGCCGAAGCAAGCGGGAGCGATGCGCCCAGCGCAGCGGCTGTGAGCGTTGCAAGCAGGTGGCGTCGGTGCATGAAATTGGTCTCCTCGTTGGGGTGGTCGGGCTCTATCGGCCCGGTCGGGCGCTTGACTAGCGAATCGTAGCGGTGCCTGCGATGACGTCCTCGTCCATTTGGTTGCGGACCCAGACCTCGTACACATCGGTGAATCCGGGCTTGAGCGAACCGCCGCCGGTCACGGTGTCATCGATGCGCACGGGGCGGACGAAGCGAATCTCGAGATGGACGCGACTGGTGAGCTCGGCACCCAGGGTCTTGCGCAGCGCCTGCCAGATCAGTGCCAGCGACATGGTGCCATGCGCAATCACGCCGCCCATGGGCGTCTTGGCAGCGAATTCCTTGTCGACATGAATGGGGTTGTAGTCGTTGGTGACGTCGGCGTAGTTAAGAATAGCTTGAAAGTCGACCACGCGGCTTGTGGTCTGAAGCGTCTCGATCATGGTGTGCCCCCTATTTCGCGACCAGTGAGGTCATGACGCCCGTAAGTACGATCTCACCGGTGTCCTTGCTGCGGGTAGTCGTCAGGGTACGCACCCATTTTCTTTCCTTGCGGATTTCCTTGTCGAGGCATTTCACTTCGGTGACCAGGGTTTCGCCGACACGGGGCATGCGCCGAAGATCAAAGGTCTGTCCGCCGTGAACGCCGCCGGGTGGTCGCGGCGAGTTCAGCGACAGCACCGCATCGAGAACGAGCATGGCGAGCATGCCGCCCGGCATCACGCCGGGGTCGCCGTCACCGGGATAGACGCTATGCCACTTGGCGATCCGCTCGGCATCGACAGTGAATTCGCGTAGGCCGTAGATTTTCCCGGGCTCGTAGTGGTCGTAGGTGAAGACGGGTCGGTCGCTCATGGTCGCCTCGTGTTGGTCATTCCGGTTTGAGGGCTGCGGACTCGGCGATCCGCTTCCAACGGTCGAATTCGGCAGCGACCTTCGCCCTGAACTGCTCGGGGCTGTCGCCGACTGGCGTGGCGCTACGCTTGAGCATCTGCTCGCGAGCTGGCCCGGCGGCCAGGGCGCCTTGGACCTCTTTGCTCAGCCTGCCGACGGCGTCTGCGGGCGTGCCAGCAGGCAGGAATAGACCGAACCACACCGTGGATTCGTAAGCGGGCAAGCCGGATTCGGCCACCGTGGGAAGATCCGGCCAGAGATTGGTTCGCTCGCGGCTTGTGACGGCTAGCGCCCGGACCCGCCCGCTTGCAGCCAACACCCGGGAAGAGGGCAGGGGGTCAATGAGCATCTGGACTTCGCCAGCCATGAGCGCTGGCTGTGACTGAGCGCCGCCCCGGTAAGGCACGTGAACGATATCGATACCGGCCAGGGCTTTGAAGTGCTCGGTGGCCATGTGAATCAGCGTGCCCGGGCCCGAGGAGCCGAAGTTGACCTTGCCCGGGTTTGCCCGGGCGTAAGCGATCAGTTCAGCGGCAGAGTTAACGGGCATGGATGGGTGTACGAGCAGCACGTTGGGTGATTCGCTCACCATGCTGAGGGGGATAAGATCTCGCCGGGCATCGTAGGGTAGGTTTTTCTTGACCGCAGGCTCGGTGACGATTGCATTGGTATGCAGCAGTAAGGTATAGCCGTCGGGTGCACTTTGCACGACGGCCTGGGTACCGATGGTGCCGCCCGCGCCGCCCCGGTTGTCGATGAGCACCGGTTGTCCGAGCCGGTCGGTCAGTGCCGCTGCCAAGGCGCGTGCGAGATCGTCGGTATTGGAGCCTGCGGGGTAAGGCACGACGATCCGCACAGGGCGATCCGGAAACGCAGCCGGCGCCACAAGCGGTTGCATCGCCACGACACCCAGCGCAATGGCAACCAGGCGCTTCATCAGGGACCTTGCAGATTTCATGGTGATACCTCCTCGTCAGTGCGGTCGGGGTGATCCGAGTTGCCGCATCAGTTCACGGACACCCTGTGCGTCAAGTGACTCGAGCGATTCGAGCAGGCCGATGCACTCGCCTGCCTGGGCTTGAGCCATGCGGGTGGCGAAGCAGTCGTCAATTTTCACCCGATGCTGCGCGCGTGTGAGCGGCGGCTTGCCCCAGTAGCCGGGTGGTCCATCGCAGCGCGCACGAACCCGTCTGCCGTCCTCGAGTTCGACGGTGATCTCGACATGCATCTTTTCCAGCACGTCGGGGATGGCCGGGTCCTGTTGAAGTCGCGTTTTCTGCAGCAGCGCATCGATGTCGGGCCGAAAGCGCCGTGCATCGGTGAAGCTTGCAATGTTGACCTTGCCATCGAGCAGGGCGACGGCCGCGGTGTACTGAAAGCTGAACTTGCCGTCGAGACCCGAGCCGGGGAAGGGTTTGTCGACATAGCCCATCATGGGCGTATGAATGTGAACCGAGCGGATGCTTGCATTCGGGCCCAGTTGCCGACTGCAATCCAGCGCCGCGCTGATGCAGAAGTTGGTGCCGTACTGGGCGGGGTACATCTTGATCGCCAGCCCCGGATCCACCAGCCGCCAGGGCTTGCCGAAGTCGAGTAGCGCCTGGGGGTCGTAGTCCTTTTCGAAGAAGGCGGTCGCAAAGCCTTTGGTCGCTTCGAGGATGTCGGGGTTGGCGGTGAAGCCGCGTCGGGCCAGTAGCGCCGAATCGAGCCCCATCGAGGCAGCGGTTCCGCAATGGGTGCATTTGGTCATGGTGCCCGCATTGCCGATGAGGCTGCCCGCGCGTGATGCCGCCAGGCCGATCGCGTGTCGCAGCTGCAGCGGGCTCAGGTCGAGCATGTGCGCAGCGGCCACGGCCGAGCCGATCACGCCGACCACGCCCGGTGGGTGAAAGATGAGATCGTGGGGGACAAAAACCTTGGACGCCAGGCGAAGACGACCCTGGACCTCGCAGCCCTTCACGAAGGCGGCGATCACATCGCGGCCGGTTCGGCCCTCGGACTCGGCCAGCGCCAGGGCCGTGGGCAAACAGGGCGAGGTCGTGTGGGTGGGAGGACTCCACATGGCTTCGTAGTCGAGCACATGGATCGACATGCCGTTGACGAAGGCCGCCTGGACCGGTGAAGCCTTGAGGTCGAAACCGATGAGGGTTGAGCGTTCGTGTCCGCCCAGGCTGCGCACGTGCTCGGCCGCGATTCGCGGCGCTTGCTCCGTGGTGCCGGCCAGGCCCACGGCCACGCCGTCCAGCACGGCCCGCCGACCCGCCTCGATCACCTCGGGGCTGAGATCATCGAAGCCAATCGAGCTGATGGTGTCACAGAGTGCTTGCGTCAGTCCCACGGGGATCTCCGGGCGGCCGGCCGAATGAGGCCTGCGGCGATGATAGCGGGCTCAGTCCGGCGCAAGCCCCGTTTGCATCGCCGGGTGGAATACGGCCGCCGGTTCGCAGGCCGGATCGTCGATCGTCAAGAGTCTGTCGACCATACGCAGCACTCTCGGGGCCGCTGCGAGCACCAGATGGCGGTGCGACTCGGACAGCTTGAGGCCGGCCTGCGCCAGGCAGCGATCCACCCAGACGATCGATGCCGCGTCAAGCGCTTCGAGCGGCGCTGGGAGGGCGAGCCGGATCGGGTCGGGGGCCATGTCCGCGTTCACCGCAGGATGGCGACGGTGCCAGTCGGTTTCCCGCTGGTACGCGTCCCCCACTCGCAGCACGGTCGCGTCGTCAAAGGCGCGTCCCACGATCTGCATCGACAGGGGCAAGCCCAGCCTGGAAAAACCCGTACAGACCGACAGGGTCGGCAGACCCGTGACCGAGAAGGGTGCCGTGATGTTGGGTTTGTCGCTCCACAGCCCGTACAGAAAGCCATGTGTCATCGTCGCATCGAACCGTGGCGCGGGGCCGGGGCCGATCGTGACCAGGACATCGACCTCGCGAAGGGTCTGCTGCATCTGCGCGGTCATCTGCCTGCGCAGGCGTGAGGCCTGCACCTGCGCGAACCCGGGGACCAGGCAGCCCGGCAGGATGCGGCCCAGGAAGTCTTCGCCGAAAAAATCGATTCGCGAGCGCAGGTCGGTGTGAAACAGCGCGAAGGCCTCGGGCTCCTGCAGGATGACGCGTACGTCGCCGTATTGCATCAGCGGCATCAGCCGCACATCTGACAGCGTGGCGCCGCGCGCTCGCAAGGCGAGCAGGGCGGCTTCGGTGGCGGCCGCCGCCTCCCGGTTCGGCGTCATGTCCTCGGTCCAGAAATGACGGATGACACCGATGCGAAGACCGCGCAGATCGCCCGTCAGCGCGGCAGCGTAGTCCGGGATGGGACGGTTTGCGCTGGCCGGATCTTGCGAATCATGGCCCGCGATGGCTTGCAGCAGCAGCGCGCAGTCCTGCGCGCTGCGCGCCATCGGGCCCGCGGTGTCGAGGCCCGGCGCCAAGGCCAGAACTCCATGGCGGCTGACCAGACCGTAGGTGGGTTTGAGGCCGGTGACGCCGCACATCGCAGCAGGAATACGGATGGAGCCACCCGTGTCGGTGCCGAGCGCGGCCGGGCACAGACCGGCGGCCAGCGCGGCGCCCGAGCCGCTGCTGGAGCTGCCGGTGAAGTGATCCGGATTC
>CAIVPX010000111.1 GCA_903907905.1 uncultured bacterium
CCTGAGACACAGCCGGGCGTCCCGCTTGCGTCAGGGGGGCGCCCCTGCTTGCAAGACAAGGCGACCGTGGGCTGCATACAATCACCGTTTTCATTTTCCAGCGAGGCCTACCGCCATGGAACTCTCCGACAAATCGAGCCGGCAACTGTTCGCCGATCTCAAGAAGACCAATACCCGCAAGCGCTTCGGTTTTGGCCGCAAGCCGGCGCTCATCAATGTCGATCTGCAGAAGGCCTACACCTGCGTGGGCGAGTTTTCCACGGCCTACGAGACCGATCCCAGGCAACTCGACTACGTGAACCAGTTGGCCGCCGAGTTTCGCGCTCGCGGGTTTCCGGTGGTCTGGACCTATGTCGCCTACATGGATTCGGGCGAAGACTGCGGCATCTGGGGCACGCGCAGCAACACGCCTGATTCGCTGCAGAATATCAAGGTCGCAAGCCGGCGCTCCGAGTTTGACGACCGCCTGGTCATTGACGCCAAGCGCGACATCATCGTGAACAAGCGTATGGCCTCGGCCTTCTTCGAGACCAATCTGGGCTCCGTGTTCAATTTCCACGGCGTGGACACGGTGGTGGTGACCGGTGGCTCCACCTCGGGCTGCGTACGCGCCACCGTGGTGGACAGTCTGTCGCGTAGCTACCGCACCATCGTTCCGGAAGAGTGCGTGGCCGACAAGCACGAGGGCCCGCACTTCGCCAATCTGTACGACATGGCCATCAAGTACGCCGATGTGCTGTCCATTCAGGAAACCCTGGAGCAACTCAAGCGCGTGGGCGCCTGAGGCGAGGAGTCTGAGCGTGAAATCCGATCTCGGTCTGTATGACCATCTGCCCTACATCGGGCGACCGAAAATTCGCTGGCCCGGGGGCGCAAAGGTCGCTTTCTGGGTGGCGCCCAACGTCGAGTTCTACGAACTCTATCCCGAGAAGAATCCGTCTCGCGCCTCCTGGTCCCGGCCGGCCCCCGACGTGCTCAACTACGCCTACCGCGACTACGGCAACCGCGCGGGTTTCTGGCGCATGTTCGAGGCCATGAACCGCTGCGGCATGCGGGGCAGTGTCTCGCTCAACGTAGCGGTCTGCGAGCATCACCCCGAAGTGATTCGCGCGTGTGCGGACCAGGGCTGGGAGTTTTACTCGCATGGCACCTACAACACCCGCTACATGATGGGCATGAGCGAGGATCAGGAGCGCGTGCTCATTCAGGATTCAATCGACACCATCCGCAAGCACACCGGGCAACGCCTCGATGGCTGGCTTGCGCCGGCGCTCACCTACACCGAGCGCACCCTCGATCTGGTGGCCGAGATGGGGCTCACCTATGTGTGCGACCTGTTCCACGATGACCAGCCCAGTGCGGTCAAGGTCAGCAAGGGACGTCTCACCAGCATTCCCTATTCGCTCGAAATGAACGACGTCATTGTCTACAACGTGAACCTGGTGTCGCCACGCCGCTATGGCGAGATCATCAAGCGGCAGTTCGACCGGCTGTACCAGGAGGGCGAAGAGTCGGGGACCGTGATGTGCATCCCGCTGCATCCTTACCTGGTCGGGCAGCCGTACCGACTCGCCGCGTTCGAGGAGGCGCTCGCCTACATCACCGGTCACGAGGGCGTGTGGCTCGCGACCGGCCGCGAGATCGCGCAGTACTTCAACGAGCATTACTACGACGCCTTCGCTGCCGCAGGCCAGCCGATTGGAGCCCTGTCATGAGCATGCCGGATAGCTATCTGCAGTACCCGCTGCGTCGTTACGGGATGGATCACGAGTTGTACGCGTGGTCCATGCTGCCGCAACGGCCGCCGGTGGTGTGGCCCAACGAGGCCCGCGTAGCCCTGTGGGTCGTGCCCGCGCTCGAATGGTTTCCGCTCGACATGAAAGGCGTTCCCTTCAAGCCGCCGGGCGCCATGGTGACCGCGTATCCCGATCTGCGCCATTACACGCTTCGCGACTACGGTAACCGCGTGGGCATTTATCGCGTCATGAAGGCGCTTGCGCGGCACAACATTCCGGCCAGCGTCGCGGTCAATGCGGCGGTTGCCGCCCGCTATCCGGCCTTGCTGCGCCATTGCGTCGAGCGCAATTGGGAGGTGATCGGCCATGGCATCGACATGGATCACCTTCACCATGCCGGCCTGTCGCGCGAGGATGAAAAGCGACTGATCGCTCAGAGTTTGCAGGTGCTGCGGGCCGCAAGCGGCCAGCCCGTGCGGGGCTGGCTGTCACCGGCCAAGTCCGAGTCTGCCGCCACGCTCGAACTCCTCGCTGAGGCCGGTCTCGAGTATGTGTGCGACTGGGTCAATGACGACATGCCCTACGAGATGCGCACGGGGCAGGGTGCACTCACCGCGATGCCGCATCCTTGCGACATCGATGACTACACCATCCTCATCCAGAACCATCACACCGAGGATGACTTTCGCGACCAACTGATCGATCAGTTCGACGTGCTCTACAAGGAGTCGGCCACTCAGGGCGGTCGCATCATGGCGATCTCGCTGCACCCCTGGGTGATCGGGCAGCCCTATCGCATCGGTGCCCTGGAGCAGGCGCTCGAGCACATCATGCGCCATCGCGGGGTCTGGGCGGCCACCGGTAGCGAGATTCTTCAGGCCTGGAAGCGCGGACCGCGCTGACCAGCGCCCCGTGCCTGCCCGTCGCCGGCCCGACCACGGGCGGGCCGGGCGGCCGGGGCGTTTCATCGAAACCACCTGAACGGAGACCGGAGTCATGAACGTTTCATCCAGGCTTGGGCGTTTGCTGGGCGCAGCGGCGTTTGTCGTATTCGTTTCCACCGGTACGACGCAAGCGGCGTTTGCCCAGTCGAAGCTGCTCCTGCGCATTTCCACGCCAGCCGTGCCCGATGACTGGCACGCCAAAATGTGGACGGTGCTCAAGGACGCGCTCGAGCGCTCGGCGCCGGGTCAGTTCGACGTGCAGATCCATCTCAATGCCTCGCTCTTCAAGCAGGGGGCCGAACCTGCGGCGATGGCGCGAGGCAATCTCGAGATGACCTCCGTCTCGGCCTTCGACATCGCCAAGCTGGTGCCCGAGTTCTCCATCTTTACCGCCGGCTACGTCTTGCGCGACCCTGAGCATCAGCAGAAGGTGTTCAATGGTCCGATCGGACTCGACATGTTCCGTGCGGTGTCCTCCAAAATGGATGTGACGGTGCTGTCGACCGCCTATCTGGGGACGCGCCAGGTCAATCTGCGCGAGGCGCGCACGGTCCGCACGCCGGCTGATCTCAAGGGCGTGAAGCTGCGTATGCCCGGTTCCAAAGAGTGGCTCTTTCTGGGTGAGGCGCTCGGTGCCACGGCGACGCCCCTGGCATTTGGCGAGGTGTATCTGGGTCTGAAGACCGGCACCATCGATGCTCAGGACAACCCGCTGCCCACGGTCCGCGCGGCCAAGTTCTACGAGGTGACGCGTCAACTCGTGCTCACCAACCACCTGGTTGACGGGCTGTTCATCGCGGTGGCGAACAAGACCTGGAACGCGCTCAGCGCAGCGCAGAAAGACAAGCTGACCGAGGCCGCCCGAGCAGCTGCGCAGTTCAACAATGACAACCGCATTCGGGAAGAGGCGCAGATCGTCGAGTTCTTCCGGCAGCAGGGGCTCCAGGTGAGCATCCCCGATGTCGAGGCCTTCCGTCAGACGGTGCAGGCCGCCTACGCTCGCTCCGACTACGCGAAGGTCTGGCCGGCGGGTTTGCTCGACCGCATCAACGCAACGCGTTGAGCCTGCCGCGCCGATGAGACGGCTGCGGCGGCTGGCTGACTGGGTGGGGGGCGCGCTGTTTCTTGCGCTCTTTCTCACCTTTCTTGTGCAGATCGCAGCGCGTTTCGGCTTTCATCGTCCTTTGGCCTGGACCGACGAACTTGCCGTGATCCTCTATGTGTGGGTCATCTTGTGGGCCGCCGCCTTCATGGTCCCCGAGCGCGAGCACGTAGTGTTTGACCTGGTCTGGAATCGCGCTGGCCCCGGCGGGCGCCGTATCATGCGCCTCGCGGGACACCTGATGATCGGGGGCCTGGCCCTGGTGGCGATTCCGGCCAACTGGGATTACGTGCGCTTCATGGCGCGCGAGGGCACCCCGGTGTTGGGTCTGCCCTTCATGTGGGTGTTCCTGCCGCTGGTCATTTTGCTGGTCGCGATCGTGCTACGCAGCCTGCGGGGCATGGCAGATTGCGTGCGTGGCCGCGACGATCCTCCGTCACTCACCGGGACCAGCTCATGAGTCTTGCGCTCATGGCGCTGGTCGCCGTGGTTCTCGCAGGAACCTTGCTGCGCGTGCCCATCGGGTTTTCGATGCTCATGGCCGGGGTGGCCTACCTGCTGGTCAAGGGCCAGGATCCTGGGCTGATGGCCGAGCAGGTGGGCAACGGGCTCTACAACAGCTATGTGCTGCTGGCGGTGCCGCTCTTCGTGTTTGCGGCCAACATCATGAACGCGGGAACCGTGAGCGAACGCATCTTCGATTTCTGCCGCATTCTTGTGGGGCGGATGCGGGGCGGACTCGCACAGGTCGACATTCTGGTGAGCGTGATTTTTTCGGGGATGAGCGGTAGCGCCATCGCCGATGCGGCCGGGCCCGGGCTGATCACCATCCGGCAGATGCTCAAGCGGCCGGAATATTCGAGAGGGTTCGCGGGCGCCGTCGTGGTGGCGAGCGCCACCCTGGGGCCGATCATCCCGCCCTCCATCCCCATGGTGATCTATGCGCTGGTGTCCGGCGCGTCGGTGGGCGCGCTGTTTCTGGGCGGTGTCGTGCCCGGTGTCTTCATGACCCTCTTGATGATGCTGGTGGTGCATGTCATCGCCCGACGCCGCGCCATGCCGAGGGAGGCGGCGGTACCGCTTGGCCAGTGGCCGGGCATCCTGTTTCGAGGTGCCCTGCCGCTGTCGATGCCGATCGTGCTGCTGGCAGGAATCTACTCCGGGGCTTTCACGCCCACCGAGGCCGCTGCGGTGGCTGCCTTGCACGCGCTCATCCTGGCGGCCGTGGTGTTTCGGGCTCTGAGTTGGCGTGCGTTCTGGGGCGTGGTGCTCGAGTC
>CAIVPX010000112.1 GCA_903907905.1 uncultured bacterium
CATTCAGGCGGGCACGGCCGATCGCCCCGAAAGCATCATCACCGGGCTGAAGAGCAGCGGCGAGTATGCCGGCCAACGCATCGTCGCCCGCAACATCGAAACCCTCGCGTTTACCGACGGCACCTTGCAAATCAGCGAGCCCGTCCGGCTGCTGGTTTCTCCCTCTGCCACGCAACTCGTTGAGGGCGGCGCACCCATCACCGTGCAGGTGTCTCTCACGGCTCAGCCGACGCAGGCCGTTTCGGTCACCGTTCGGGCATCCGACCAGATTTCCGCCGATGTCACCCGCCTGAGCTTTGACGCCGCCAACTGGAGCACGCCGCAAACGCTCACCGTCAGTGCCGTCGACGACACGGTCGTCGAGTCCCTGCAGCAGGCAAAGCTCGGATTCTTCATCACGGCGGCCAATGGACAGACCAGCACGCTGGCCTCACAGGTGCTGGCTCTGTCGGTCTCCGACAATGACGTGCTTAACGTGGGCTCGGCCTCGGGTCGCTTGTGGCAGGACGCCGATCGCGATGGCGTGCAAGACGCCGACGAAACCGGCCTCGCGGGCTGGGTCGTGTTTGTCGACAAGGACGGCGACGGGCTCCTTGACGAAGGCGAGTCGCGCGTTCGCAGCGACCTCAACGGCAAGTGGCGCATCGACGGACTCGATCCGGGCGAGCACACCATCGTGGCGCAGGTGCGCGCCGGCTGGCAGCTCACCTATCCCAATGCAGGCGGCGACGGGGCCACCCTGGTCGACACCAACCCGGGCAGTGGCGATCTGGTCGCGAGTGACCTTGAGGTGTCTGCCATTACTGCAGCGCAGGCGGCTGATCTCGCCGATCACCTCGGTCTGGCCACCCATCTGGCCGACTTCCGCGCAGATCCCCGCTTTGCCGGCATAGACGGGTCGGGCGGCAGCATCGTCATTATCGACACCGGCATTGACCTTGATAACGCGGCCTTCGCCAACCGCATCGTCTATCAGTACGATTTTTCTGGCGCTGATGATGCGTCGGCCGAAGACCGCAGCGGTCACGGCACGCACGTCTCCGGCATTGCGGCGGGGGCTGGTAGCGTCTACCCCGGTGTGGCATCGGGCGCCGGCATCATTGCTCTGAAGGTCTTCGATGATTCGGGCAACGGACGTTCGTCCGATTTGCGGCAGGCCATCGACTGGGTGCTCGCCAATGTGGACACCTACAACATCGTGGCGGTCAACCTGTCGCTGGGCTTTGGCCAGTTTGACGACCAACCCACCACGGGTTTTCTGTCGTCGCCGCTCAAGGCGCTGGCTGACAGCGGCGTGGCGGTGGTGGCGGCCTCGGGCAATGGCTATGCGGGCAAGCAGGTGCAGGGTGTTGCTTACCCGTCGTCCGACCCCTACGCGCTGTCGGTGGGGGCGGTCTGGCCTGGTGCGGGGGTCTGGACAAGCAGTTCGGCGGGCCTCACCCAGGTGGGCTCGGTCGATGCCATTGCCGCGTTCTCGCAGCGCGACGATACCGAGTCCGATGTGTTCGCGCCGGGTGTGGGCATCATGTCCAACACCATCACCGGTGGCTACATGGCCATGTCGGGCACCAGCATGGCCACGCCGCAGGTCACCGGCATGATTGCCCTGGCGCAGCAATTGGCGCTGCAAACGCTGGGGCGTCGGCTTGAGGTTGACGAACTCCGCGCGCTCATCGATCTCAGCACCACGCCCATCATCGATGGCGATGACGCTGCCGAGAAAGTCGTCAAGGCCACCGGGCTCACGTTCGGCCGTATCGACATGCTGACGCTGGCCGAGGCCATCATCGATCGTCCGCCACCGGTTTCGCAAACCGTGACGGTGCTAGCGGGGCAAACCGCTACCAGCGCCGATTTCGGTTTTGCGGCGGTGGTCGCACCTGAGGGACAGGCCGCCGATGACCTCATCGTCGGCACACGCTGGGGCGAACAAATCAGTGGTGGCGACGGCAGTGATCGTCTTCAGGGCGGCGCTGGCAACGACACGC
>CAIVPX010000113.1 GCA_903907905.1 uncultured bacterium
CGCGCTGCAAGCCGCGCGTGGCCTGGGGCCGGGGCGCCACCTGGTGCTGGTGGTGATTGACGCACGCATGAACGAGGTGTACGCGGCGCTGGTCGAGGTAGAACTCGGACCGGATTTGTCGCTCGTTTCAATTGGCGAAATTGCCCCGTGCATCGTGGGTCGGCCCGAGGATGTCGTAGCGCGACTGCAGGCAGGACTTGAGGCGAATGGGGGGCACATGTCCGGCCCTCTTCTGCTCGCGGGTGATGCGATCACAAGGATCGCCGGTCTGAGTGATCGGTTGCTTCAGCAGACGGCTACCTGCGGTGGCTTGCCGAGGCTGGGCAGGGGGGGCGAGACGGTACGGGCCGACGCTCTCGCCGCCATTGGTGTTTGGCGGTGTCTGCGGGGTGAGGCGGTCGATCCCGCCTTGGTCGGGCCCCGGTACATCCGCAACAAGGTGGCGCTCGATGTCGACGAGCAGAGTGCCTTGCGAGCGAGCGCGGGGCTCTCGCCGGGGCGTACGCGATGAGTGCGCTGGCATCCCGGCCAGCACTCGGCGGGCTGCCCTCGCCGCTGCCGGTGCGCGCAATGGCAACGACCGACCTCGACGCCGTGGAGGCGATTGAGCAGCGCAATTACGAGTTTCCCTGGACGCGAGGCAATCTTTCAGACTCGCTGCTGGCGGGCTACAGCTGTTGCGTGCTCGATTGGGCCGATGAGATCCTGGGCTACGCCATCTTGATGCAGGGTGTTGACGAGGTGCATTTGCTCAACTTCAGCATTGCCGGGCCCTGGCAGGGGCATGGATTGGGCCGGCGCTTCCTTGCCTGGTTGTGCGACGACCTTTGCCGACGAGGGGTAGGGTCCATGTTGCTGGAGGTGCGCCCGTCCAATAGTGCCGCGCTGCGACTCTATGAGTCGTTCGGCTTTCGACGGATCGGGCTTCGCAAGGGATACTACCCGGCGCACCAGCAAACGCGCGAGGACGCCATCGTAATGAAGTGGAGCAGCGGGTCGTGAACCCGAGTCAGCGGCGCGCGTGGGCGGCGCTTGAGTTGGGGCCTGCATGGTTGCCTCGGTCTCAGCCTGCAGAGTCCGCGGACGTGCCGATGCCGGCAGCGTCGTCTGGCGCCGACCGCGACGCGGTATCGCGCGTCGAGGCGGCGCCGATCATGTCCGTCAGAGGTTCGGTGTACCCCTCACTTGCCGCGACCGACTGGCCTGCCTTGTATGCCGACATTGACAGCTGCCGGGCCTGTGCTCTGGGCGCCAGCCGACACTGCGCCGTTCCCGGCACGGGGGCGCAGGGGGCCCGCTGGTTGCTGGTTGGCGAGGCGCCCGGCGCGGAGGAAGACCGGCAGGGTTTGCCCTTCGTGGGGAACGCCGGTGCCTTGCTCGATTCGATGCTCCACGCGGTCGGCCTGAATCGCGAGCGCGACGTCTACATCACCAACGTGTTGAAGTGTCGTCCGCCAGGCAACCGCAACCCCGAACCTGAGGAGGTCGCCTGCTGCCAGCCTTTTCTGGCAAGGCAGATTGCGCTCGTCAGGCCGTCGCTGATCGTGCTCATGGGGCGCTTCGCAGCCCAGGCGCTGTTGGGGACCGAGGCGTCGATAGGGAGCCTCCGGGGGCGGGTTCACAGCCTTGACCTGGCGGGGCTCAAGCTTTCTGCGGTCGTGACCTATCACCCGGCCTATTTGCTCCGCAACCTTCCGGACAAGGCCAAAGCCTGGCAAGACTGGCTGCTTGCCAGGCGGACCATGCAGGCGTTTGGCGAAGGCTCCGAAAACTAGCGGCCGCGTCACCTGAAATCAGGGCGGGTTAGTGCTCGCTGTGGCCGATCAGTGCGACCGAATCGAATTTTCGCTGGTTGGCCCGATGCAGTCGCATCACCAACAGCATGGTGACCGCGACGAAGCCGCCAAACAGGATGATGATGGCGTTGACGCCGAGTTCCGCCCGAATAAGCAGGGCGTAGAGTCCGAGCATCAAGAGGATGTTCAGGTTCTCGTTGAAGTTCTGGACGGCGATCGAGTGCCCCGCGCTCATCAGCACATGGCCTCGGTGCTGGAGCAGCGCATTCATCGGCACGACAAAAAAACCTGCCAGCCCACCGATGATGATGAGCAGCGGGAACGCGACGATCTCGCTTGACACGAGGGTCATCAGCGGTACGATCAGGCCCATTGCCACGCCGACGGGCAGCACCCGCACCGAGTCGCGCAGGCGGATCATGCGGGCCGCGACCACGGCACCTACGGAAATGCCCACGGCAACCACGCCTTGAAGAATCGCCGCCTTGCTGAGCGGCAGGTGCAGTGCTGACTTGGCCCAGTCGAGCACGATGAACTGCAGCGTGGCGCCAGCCCCCCAGAAAAGTGTGGTCACCGCGAGCGAAATCTGTCCCAACTTGTCTCGCCAGAGCACGACCAGGCAATGGGCGAATTCGCGAACCTGTTTGACCGGATTGCGGGTCTGGTGTTCGTAGCGGGCCCCGGTATCGGGAATGCGGCGATTGAAGGCCGCAGCAACGAGGTAGACCAGCCCGATGATAAGGATGGCGCTCTCGGCCGGCGTGTCGATGCCCGAGTCGATCATGGGCAAATCGAAGCCCAGCATGAAGGATGAAACGTGGGGGCTGATCAATGCACCGCCGAGCACGGTTCCGAGGATGATCGAGGCGACTGTGGTGCCCTCGATCCAGCCGTTTGCCGCCACCAGCTTTTCGGGCGGAAGCAGCTCGGTGAGGATGCCGTACTTGGCCGGCGAGTAGGCCGCCGCGCCAAAGCCGACGACCGCATACGCCAGCAGCGGGTGGATAGCCAGAAACATGAGCGCGCAACCGACTACCTTGATCAGGTTGGTGAGGAACATCACCTTGCCCTTGGGCATCGAGTCGGCAAACGCGCCGACAAACGGAGCGAGTACGACGTAGGACACCGTGAAGAAGAGCTTGAGCAGCGGCTTCATCCAATCGGGTGCCTGCATCTCGATCAGCAGCGCAATGGCCGCAATCAGCAGCGCGTTGTCCGCGAGGGAGGAGAAAAACTGCGCCGCCATGATCGTGTAAAAGCCACGCTTCATCCGCTGAACCTCTGCCTACGCGCCGAAATGCGGGTTGGTTGGTGCCGGCTCGGTTCCGTGGACGAGCCGACAGGTTGGGTGAGCGACTCAAACCGAGCCGCGCGTCGTTATACCATGCGGCCCGCACGGCAGGGGCTGTTGCTTTGCCAACAAGCCTGGGGGTTCAATGCGCTGCATTCGAAGCTTACCCGCGGCGCGTTATAGTCGGGGCCTGCCGAATTTCGCTTGCCGAGTCTTCCATGCCACGAGCGACCTGCGTCACGGTCTCGCTGTCCGCTGTCCGTCACAACCTGTCCCGCGTTCGCGACCTGGCGCCTGCGGCCATGCGATGGGCGGTCGTCAAGGCCGATGCCTATGGGCACGGGCTCGAGGGCCTTTTACCTGCGTTCGCGCTTGCAGACGGCCTTGCTTTGGTTGAGTTTGATCGGGCCTCGTGGCTGCGCAAGCAGGGCTGGCGCGGACCCATCCTGATGCTCGAGGGGGCGTTCGATCCGGCCGATGTCGAGCAGGCCCGGCGTGAGGGTTTGTCGCTGGTGGTGCACGAACCCCGGCAGATCGGGTGGCTTGCGAGCGGACCCGCTTTGTCCCCGATCGACGTGTTTCTCAAGCTGAATTCCGGAATGAATCGGCTGGGATTCAAGCCTGAGGATTTTCCCCTGGCGTGGTCCAGGTTGAGGGGCTTGCCGCAGTGCGGCGCACTCAACTTGATGGCTCACTTCGCCAATGCCGATCTCCCAGGCGGAGCCGATACGGCGCTGGCGGCCTTTGACCGGGTGACGGCTTCACTACCCGGGGGGCAGTCATTGGCAAATTCTGCGGCGATTTTCGTGCTGCCCGCCGCTCATCGGCACTGGGTGAGGCCGGGCATCATGCTGTACGGGTCGTCCCCATTTGCTGATCGGCGTGCATCGGAGTTAGGCCTTCGCGCTGCCATGCGCTTTCACACGCGTCTGATCAGCGTTCAAACCTTGCAGCCGGGCGAGGCGGTGGGCTACGGCAGCACCTTTATCGCGCAGTCGGTCATGCGGATCGGCATTGCTGCCTGTGGCTACGCCGATGGCTACCCGCGCCATGCCCCGACCGGCACGCCAGTGGCCGTGGGCGGCGTTCGAACCCGCACGCTCGGCCGGGTCTCGATGGATATGCTCGCGCTTGACCTCACGCCGATCCGCGCCGCGCAGGTGGGTAGCGAGGTCGAGCTATGGGGCGACACCATCCCCGTGGACGAGGTTGCGGCGAGCGCGGGCACCATTGCCTACGAACTGACTTGCGGCATTGCGCCGCGCGTCAAACGAATCTATATCGACGATGGCCACCAAGCCTAAGACCCAGTACGTCTGCACCGAGTGTGGCGGGAGCGTGCCCAAATGGGCCGGCCAGTGCCCGCAGTGCGCGCAGTGGAATACCCTGGTGGAGAGCGTCATCGAGCCAGCCGGCGCAGGCGCGCGTCACCGTGGCCTGGTGGCCGCGCAGGCTCTGGTCATGCTCGACTCGGTACCCACTGAAACCGTGAGCCGCTTGGCTACGGGCAGCGAAGAGTTTGACCGGGTGTTGGGCGGCGGGCTCGTGGTGGGGTCGGTGGTGCTGATCGGCGGCGACCCCGGTATTGGCAAATCAACGCTCTTGCTACAGGCCCTGGCACATTTGTCGTCGGGCCAGCCGGTGTTGTACGTGAGTGGCGAGGAATCGGCGGCTCAGATCGCGCTTCGGGCGCGTCGGCTGGGGTTGGGCGAGGTGCGAATGCCGCTGCTTGCCGAGATCGAGCTGGAGCGCATCTGCGCGGAAATCGAACGCGCCCGGCCTGCGGTCGCGGTCATCGACTCGATTCAGACAGTCTACTCGTCGCAACTCCAGTCGGCGCCGGGCTCCGTCGCACAGGTGCGCGAGTGTGCTGCGCAACTCACCCGGCTTGCCAAACAGCTCGGGATCTCGCTGGTCATGATCGGCCATGTGACCAAGGAGGGCACCCTCGCGGGGCCGCGCGTGCTGGAGCATATTGTCGACACCGTGCTCTATTTTGAGGGTGAGCAGCACTCCTCGTTCCGAATGGTGCGTGCATTCAAGAACCGCTTCGGTGCGGTCAATGAGCTGGGCGTGTTCGCCATGACCGATCGGGGCTTGCGGGCGGTGAGCAACCCCTCTGCGCTCTTCTTGTCGCAACATGGCCGTCGGGTGGCCGGATCTTGCGTGCTGGTGTCGCTCGAGGGAAGCCGACCGTTATTGGTCGAGGTTCAGGCGCTTGTGGACTCCGCGCATGTGCCCAATCCCCGGCGACTGTGCGTTGGGCTCGAGGGCAACCGCTTGGCGATGCTGCTTGCGGTGCTTCACCGGCACGCTGGCATTGCCTGCTACGACCAAGACGTTTTCGTCAATGTGGTGGGCGGGGTTCGAATTTCCGAGCCTGCCGCCGACCTCGCAGTCTTGCTGGCGATCGTGTCATCGCTGCGAAACCGGCCCCTCGCAGCAGAAATGGCCGTGTTCGGTGAGGTAGGCCTCGTCGGCGAGATCCGGCCGGCGCCTCGGGGGCAGGAGCGTTTGCGTGAGGGGGCCAAACTCGGCTTCCCGCGCTTGCTGATTCCACAATCAAACCTGCCCCGACGGCCACTCGAGGGTGTTGAGCCGCTTGCGGTTGAACGAATCGATCAGGCGATCGAAGCGGCCTGGTCCTGAAGGGCCAGGTGAGCTGCACGCAGCCCGCTGCGAACGGCGGACTCGAGGGTGGCCGGGTAATCGGCGTCGGTGTAATCGCCGGCCAGCCACAGCCCGGGCTCAATCCCCGCCTCCGCCTGTTCCAATTTCGAACGGTCGGGCGTACAGCGGAAGGTTGCCCGTCGTTCGGTGATGGTTTTCGCAAAGGCAGGGGTGGGGATCCCCAAGAGCGCTGCTGCTCGCGAGGCGATCAATTGAGACAGGGCCCCGCCACGGTCACTCAAGTCGGTGCTCAGCGCACTGCTGACGATTGCGGCGACCCGATGTCCCCGGTGAATACCCCGGTCAAACAGCCAGTCCCCGGGGACATCGCTTCGAGCCCACGGCGTCCGGTCGCGCAGCAGTACCCAGGGTGGCAATCTCGGCGATTCCTTGGGGCTCCAGGCCAGATAGGTGGTGGCGATGGCCTCATGAGCTGGCTCGATGATGCAAGCCTCAGGCCTTGCAGGCATGGCACGGGGAAGAGCCGAGGGGAGGCTGATCGTGGCCATCAATCGGCGGGCATTCAGCGCGGGCAGGGCCAGAATGACCCGGCGGGCTCGGACGATACCTCGGCTGGTTTCGAGCCGCCATGCCCGGTGGCTTTGCGCGAGGCGGCGCACGGGACAGCCCGTCTGCACCGTCACGCCATGCCGTTCGAGCCAAGAGCGGGCGGGAACCGGCAAGCAGTCGCCGAGGGTGGTCACGGGAAGAAGAAAGTCCGAGGCGTCTCGAGCCCCACCCAGCGAATCACGGAGGACGCGGACGAAGGTCTGCGCGCAGGCCTGCGCCGGTGGCGTGTTCAGTGCGGAGACGCACAGGGGATGCCACAGGCGTTGGCAGACGGATTCCGGCTGGCCGGTGCGGTGCAACATTAGTTGAACGGTCTCGCCCTGCGGGGCGCTCCAGTGTGCCGCACGCAGGCTGCGCATCAAGCGCAGCATGGCCCATCGGTCGCCCATACTCAGCCCCCTCGCGAGCAGAAGCCCAAGCGCGAGGTGAAGCGGGGCAGGGAGCTTGACCGGCCGAAGGTGCAGGCCGGACGTGTCGCTCAGGCTCATCGCACGACGGCGCAACACCTGGTCGGGTTGCACGCCAATTCGGGTCATCAAGGATAGGGTGTCGCGGTAGGCCCCAATCAGCAGGTGCTGGCCGTTGTCGACTTCGACCGGGCCGAAGCCCAGGTCGAGCGTCAGGGCGCGCGCACGCCCACCTAGCTGAGGGGCTGCCTCGAGCAAGGCGATTCGCTGCTCGGCAGGCCCCTCGAGCCGGGCCTCGATGCTGGCAGCGAGCCCTGCCCAGCCGGCCCCCACGACGCAGAGGTCGAACCTTGTGTCTGGGGCGATCGGGGGCTCAGACACCCCGGACACGACCGGTACGCCAGGTGCGCCAGGCAAGCCACAACTTGCGAATCGGCGTGAGCGAGGTTCGGTGGGTGAGGACCCGAAAGCCGTCGGCTTCGATTTCGCAGAGCAGGGTCGCGTAGATGGAGGCCATGATCAACCCCGTCCGCTGGGCGCGGCGATCGCATTCAGGCAGCAAGGCCAGGGCTTCTTGGTAGACGCTTCGTGCCCGCGCGCACTGAAATTGCATCAACGAGACAAAGGCAGACGACGATCGAGTCGACAGGATGTCCTGCGCGCTCACGCCGTGCGCCTTGAGCTCGCTCAGCGGCAGATAAATACGGCCGATCCGGGCGTCTTCACCCACGTCGCGGATGATGTTGGTCAACTGAAAGGCCAGGCCGAGCCTGGCGGCATAGTCGAGCGTGCGCGGGTCGGTCACGCCGAAGATCGAGGCGGCGAGAATGCCCACGACGCCAGCAACCCGATGGCAATACAGACGCAGCGCCTCGAAATCGAGGTAACGCGTCTGATCGAGATCCATTTCCATGCCGTCGATAATGTCACGCAAGTGTGTGCACTGCAGCGCGTAAGGTGCCATGTGCGGCAGCAGCGCGCGGGTCACCGGGTGCTCGGGCGAGCCTGCTTCGAGTCGTTTGATCTCCTCACGCCACCACGACAGCTTGCTGCGAGCCACGCTCGCGTCTGTGCACTCGTCCACGACATCGTCGACCTCGCGACAAAAGGCGTAGAGCGCGGTGATGGCAAGCCGGCGCTGAGCCGGAAGAAACATGAAACTGTAGTAAAAACTCGATCCGCTGCGCGCGGCGCGCTGCTGGCAGTAGGCGTCCGGGCTCATTTGGCCGCTCTCAGGTAGAGCCGGGCCAGGGCCGGGGCATCTGCCCAGCCCAGCTTCGGCCGTGATCGAAAGACGTCGTAGCGCTGCAGCGAAAGCCGCTCCAGGAGGCGGCTTCCTCCAGCCAGGATGGCGCGAAGTTCCAGCGACAGTCGCACTGGAACCTGGCACACGAGCGCCGCACCTTCACGCAACAGGCCTCGGGCAAAGTCGGCCTCGTCAGCGATCACCGTCAGCAGTGCTTGGGGCGGGCTGCCCGATTGCACTGCGTGTTCGATGTCCGCATCGGTGATCGAGGCGCGCCGCAGCCTGTCCTGAGGCAGATAGACGCGTCCCTTGCGCCAGTCGACCGCAATGTCCTGCAGAAAATTGATCAGTTGCAGGGCTGTGCAAATGCGGTCGGACAAGGCGAGATTGCTGCTCGAGTCTGCCTCGAACAGTCGCAGCATGAGATGGCCGACCGGATTGGCCGAGCGCTGACAGTAGTCGCAGAGCGCGTCGCGATCTTCGTAGCGGTGCGTCCGGACATCCTGCATGAAGGCATCGAGCAGGGCTCGCAGGTCGATCACAGGCAGCCGATGCTGCGCAATGAACGGTTTGAGGCCTTCGATCGCAGGCGGTGCCGGGCGCGTCGGGTCATCGAGGTGGGCCAGTGCCTGGTCCCATGCGGCCAGCTGTTGCAGACGATCGGCGTCGTCCAGGTCGCCTTCATCGGCGATGTCGTCGGCCTCGCGCGCGAAGCGGTAAAGCGCGATCAGCGCCGGGCGCAAGTGCGCGGGCACCAGCCAGGAAGCGACCGGAAAGTTTTCATAATGATCAACGGATGACCAGGCTGACTGTCCCATGCGGGGCGATTGTAGTGGCAATGTCGAAGGTTTCGGGGCTGGTGCCTGCATTGGGCTAGAATGCTGGTCTTTTGTTGCGGCCGTGGCGGAATTGGTAGACGCACCAGGTTTAGGTCCTGGCGCTGCAAGGCGTGAAGGTTCGAGTCCTTTCGGCCGCACCACGATCCCGGAGTAGTCCGGCTTTCGCCTCCCGCTGATTCAGACAGGATGATTCGATGGCAACTGTGATTGAGAGCACGGGCACGCTTGAGCGGCGCCTCAAGATGGCCGTTTCGGCTGCTGACCTTGTCCAGCAGGTGGCGGGTCGCCTGCGTCAACTATCGAAGACGGTCAAGATGTCCGGGTTTCGTCCCGGCAAGGTGCCGATGAAGATGGTTGAGCGCTCCTATGGGGCGCAGATTCAGGCCGAGGTGATTGGCGATCTGGTCAGCAAAGCCTTCAGCGCGGCGATCGCCGAACACAGCCTCAGGGTTGCGGGCGAGCCCAAGATCGAGCCCGTCCAGGGCGATAGCGATACCGAGCTGTCGTTCACGGCAAGCTTTGAGGTCTACCCTGATATCGCGCCGGGCGACGCGGCCACACTTGAGGTCGAGCGGTTCGTCTGTCCGGTCGGCGACGAAGAAGTCAACAAGACCATCGACATCCTGCGCAAGCAGCGGGCCACTTGGCACGACGCCCCGGGTTCGGCGGCGGATGGCCAGCGCGCCACCATCGATTTTGTTGGCAAGGTGGATGGTGTCGCTTTCCAGGGCGGCACTGCCGAAGACTTTCCCTTCGTGCTGGGCGAGGGCCGCATGCTGGCCGATTTTGAAGCCGGCGTTCGTGGCATGACGGTGAGCCAGTCGCGCACTTTCCCGGTCAACTTCCCGGCCGACTACGGCTCCAAAGACCTCGCCGGCAAAACTGCCGATTTCGAGGTCACGCTCAAGAAACTCGAGGCGCCGCAGCTGCCCGAACTGGATGGGTCGTTGGCGACGCAACTGGGCATTGCGGATGGCGATGTCGACAAAATGCGCGCCGAAATCCGGGCTAACCTCGAGCGCGAGGTGGGCGAACGGCTCAAGGGCCGCATCAAGGCGGGTGCGATGGCGGCCTTGCCCGCTCTGGCCAACTTCGAACTGCCGAAGGCGCTGATCGATACCGAGAGTGCCGCACTGGCTGAGCGCATGAAAGCCGATCTGCAGGCGCGCGGCATGGATGTTCGCAACATTCCGGTACCGCCCGAAGCCTTCCGCGAACAGGCGGAAAAGCGGGTGCGCCTGGGCCTGCTCGTGGCTGAGATCGTCAAGCGTGAGTCGTTACAGGCCAAGCCTGATCAGATTCGCCGTCAGATCGAGGAGTTCGCCAAGTCCTACGAAAACCCCGGTGAGGTCATCCGTCACTATTTCAGCAATCGCGACCAGTTGGCGCAGGTCGAGGCGGTTGTGGTCGAGCAAAACGTGGTGGACTGGCTGCTGTCCCGGGCTAAGGTTCAGGATCGTTCGCTCGGGTTCGACGAACTGATGGCCCAACAGCAGGGCTGAGTGGATACCGACGCAGGAGATTCTCCATGACCCGCAACGCCCTCATTGAGGACCTCGTCAACGCCCACCTGGCCCAGCGGCAGGAGCCGCAGGCTCTGGGCATGGTGCCGATCGTGATTGAAACCAGTGGGCGGGGCGAGCGGGCCTATGACATCTACTCTCGCTTGCTGCGCGAGCGCGTCATTTTCCTGGTGGGACCGGTGATGGATGCCACCGCCAATCTGGTTGTGGCGCAGATGCTGTTTCTTGAGTCGGAGAACCCTGATAAGGATGTTTCGTTTTACATCAACTCGCCGGGTGGGTCGGTGTCGGCGGGCCTCGCCATGTTCGACACCATGCAGTTCATCAAGCCCGACGTGTCTACGCTGTGCATGGGGATTGCGGCCAGCATGGGCGCCTTTCTCTTGGCAGCGGGGGCGAAGGGCAAGCGCTTTGCGCTGCCCAACGCCCGGGTCATGATTCATCAGCCCTCGGGCGGCGCGCAGGGGCAGGCGAGTGACATTGAAATTCAGGCCCGCGAGATCCTTTATCTGCGTGAGCGCCTGAATCGCATCCTGGCTGAGAAAACCGGCCAGCCGATCGAGCAAATCGCTCGTGACACCGATCGCGACAACTTCATGTCGGCGGAAGATGCGGTAAGCTACGGGTTGATTGATAAGGTCCTCACCACGAGGGCCGACGGGGCGTAGGCTTCGCGTCGCGAAGCCGTCAGATCGGGGTCACGATGTCCGAAAAGAAGGGTTCTGGCGAAAAGCCGCTGTATTGCTCGTTTTGCGGCAAGAGCCAGCATGAGGTTCGCAAGCTGATCGCGGGTCCTTCTGTATTCATTTGCGATGAGTGTATCGAGCTCTGTAACGACATCATCCGCGACGAGGTTCAGGCCGATCCAGCCGCAGCAGGTACCAGCCCCGGGTTGCCCACTCCGTCTGAAATCTGCGCCATTCTCGATCAGTACGTCATCGGCCAGAAGAAGGCCAAAAAGATCTTGTCGGTGGCGGTTTACAACCATTACAAGCGGCTGCGCCACAAGGGCAGAAAAGACGAGGTTGAGCTCTCCAAGAGCAACATCCTGCTGGTTGGGCCGACCGGGTCGGGCAA
>CAIVPX010000114.1 GCA_903907905.1 uncultured bacterium
CGACCTCATCCCCGAGTTGCAGGGGCGTTTGCCGATTCGCGTTGAAATGCAGGCGCTCGGCGCCGATGACTTCGTACGCATTCTGTGTGATACCGATGCCAGTCTGGTGCGTCAGTATCAGGCGCTGCTTGCCACCGAGGGGGTGCAGCTCGATTTTCGCCCCGAGGGTGTTCGCCGTATTGCCGAAATAGCCTACTCGGTCAATGAGCGCACCGAAAACATCGGCGCGCGCCGACTGCATACGGTGATGGAGCGGCTGCTCGAAGAGGTGTCGTTCAACGCAGCGCTGCGCTCGGGCGACACCGTGGTCATCGATGCTGCCTTCGTCGATTCGCGTCTGGCCGATGCCGCAGCAAGCGAAGACCTCGCCCGGTACATCCTTTAGCGACCTCCGTTTTCCGACCCCCTCGCATCCCTGTCTGCAGGAGCCCCTGAACGATGAATGCGCAGAGCCTGACCGCCCCCTCGCTCAAAGCCGAGATCCTCGCTGAGGCCATGCCCTATATCCGGCGCTTTCACGGCAAGCTGATCGTCATCAAGTACGGTGGCAACGCCATGACCGATCCGCTGCTCAAGCAGAGCTTTGCACGCGATGTGGTGCTGCTCAAGCTGGTTGGCATGAATCCGGTGGTGGTGCATGGTGGTGGCCCCCAGATCGAGCAGCTGCTTGCCCGGGTGGGCAAGAAGGGCGAATTCGTTCAGGGCATGCGCGTGACCGATGCCGAGACCATGGATATCGTCGAGATGGTGCTGGCGGGTCAGGTCAACAAGGAAATCGTCGAGCTCATCAACATCGCGGGGGGGCGTGCGGTCGGGCTCACCGGTCAGGACGGCGGCCTCATTCATGCGCGCAAGATGAAGATGGTCTCGCGCGAACAGCCCGGCGAGGAAATCGATATCGGCCAGGTCGGCGAAATCGACTCGATCGACCCGGGTATCGTGCACACGCTCACCAGCAACGGGTTCATTCCCGTGATCGCGCCGATCGGCTCGGGCAAGGACGGCGAAACCTACAACATCAATGCCGATGTGGTGGCCGGCAAGGTAGCCGAGGTGCTTAAGGCGGAAAAACTGGTGCTGCTCACCAACACGGCGGGCGTCCTCGACAAGGCAGGCAATCTGCTCACCGGCCTCACCGCCAAGCGCATCGACGAGCTATTCGACGACGGTACTATCTCGGGGGGGATGTTGCCCAAGATCGGCTCGGCCCTTGATGCCGCCAAGGCGGGCGTCAATTCGGTGCACATCATCGACGGGCGCGTCGACCACTGCCTGTTGCTCGAGATCATGACCGACCACGGCGTCGGCACCATGATCCGCAGCCACTGATGATCCGTTTGCGCCGGCCGATGGCGAGGCCGGTCAGCCCGCGCCGCGGCGATCCCGTCTGGTTGCTCGATCTCGACAACACGCTGCACGACGCGATGCCGGTGGCGCTGCCGCGCATCAACCAGGCGATCACCGATTTTGTCCGGCGCAAGCTTGCGGTCTCCGAGCATGAGGCGGGCGAGCTGCGCGCCCACTACTGGCGTCGCTACGGCGCCACCCTGCTGGGGCTGGTCCGCCACCACGGCATCGATCCGCATGAGTACCTGCGCGAGACCCACCGCTTTCCCGACATGGCGCGGGTCGTGCGCAAAAGCGGCCGGCTGCGGCGTGCGCTGGCGCAGCTGTCCGGCCGGCGGGTGATCGTCACCAATGCGCCGCATCACTATGCGCGCAGCGTGGTGCGGGCGCTGGGGGTTGGCGCGCTGATCGAGGGCATCGTCTCGATCGAGACCATGCGTTATGCGGGCGGGTTTCAGCCCAAACCTTCGCGGCCCATGATGCGCCGTATTGTCGCGCGACTGCGCGCACACCCTGCCCGGTGCGTGCTGGTTGAAGACACGATCGAAAATCTCGCCGGTGCGCGCGCGGCAGGGGTTCGCACCGTGCTGGTCACCGGCATGAACGAGGCGCGCCGCCCCCTCGACCAGCGCAGCCGCGCCGGCTCTGCCCGTCACGCGGAGCTTCAAGTACAATCGGTTGGCAATTTAGCTCGTCGTATGTCCCGCCGGCTGTCGCCTCAAGCTTGATCCAACTATGGACCCTACCCCCGCCACTGCTACGCCCAAGGCAGCCCGTCCCAAGCCGGGCGAGCGTCGCCTGCAAATCCTGCAGATGCTGGCGGCGATGCTCCAGGAGCCGGGCGGCGAGCGGGTCACCACGGCGGCGTTGGCCGCCAGGCTGCAAGTGTCCGAGGCCGCGCTCTATCGTCATTTCGCGAGCAAGGCCCAGATGTTTGAGGGGCTCATCGAGTTCATCGAGTCGACGGTGTTCGGGCTGATCAATCAGATCACCTCGGCTCAGGAAGACGGGCTGCGACAGTTGCGCGACATCATCGCCATGCTGGCGAGCTTTGCCGAGCGCAACCCCGGCATGACGCGGGTGCTGGTGGGCGATGCTCTGGTCACGGAAGACGATCGCCTGCAAAGTCGCATCAACCAGTTGGTCGATCGCATCGAGGCGTCGTTGCGGCAATCGTTTCGGGTGGCGGTCGCCCAGGGCAATCTGCCGCCGGGCACCGATGCCTCGGCCCGTGCCGGCATCGTCATGGCGTTCATGCTGGGGCGCTGGCTACGCTTTGCCAAGAGCGGCTTCAAGCGCCCGCCCGCCGAGGCCCTCGAGCAGCAGATGTCAGCCCTGGTCGCCTGAGGCGCTGGCGGCGGCCCGGCCCGGTGCAAATTTTTCGTTCTCTGGTTCACCGTCGGTTCCGACACTACTTCATCGGCCAGACCGTTTCGGTGGTCGGGTTCTGGCTGCAAAGCATCGCCCTGTCCTGGCTGGTCTATCGGCTGACGGGTTCAGCCGTCATGCTGGGGCTGGTCGCCTTCGTCACGTCCATTCCGATGCTCGTGCTGGCGCCCTTTGCCGGCCTGATCTCGGACCGCGTCGACCGTCGCAGCATGGTGCTGCTTACCCAGAGCGCCCAGATGCTGCAGGCGTTCGTGCTGGCCGGTCTCACGCTGGGCGACTGGGTCGAGCCCTGGCAGATCGTTGTACTGGCGCTGCTACAGGGCGTGGCCAACACCTTCGACGGCCCCGCCCGGCACTCGCTGCTCACGGTCATGGTGGGTGGCAAGAGCGATCTGCCCAATGCCATCGCCCTCAATTCGCTCATCATGAATCTCGGCCGATTCATCGGCCCGGTGGTGGCCGGGCTGCTGCTGGCCTGGATCGGCGAGGGCTGGTGCTTTCTGCTCAACGGCATCAGCTATCTGGGCGTCATGGTGTCGCTTGCAAAATTGCCCACCAGCCGGGCCTCGACAGGCGCCTCGCCGGGTAACTGGCGCAGTCAGCTGCGCGAGGGCTTTGCCTGGATCTGGCGCTCGCTGCCCGCGCGCATGCTGATGCTGAACCTGATCGCGCTCTCGTTTTCCGCACCCAACTACCAGACGCTGATGCCGATCTTTGCGCGCGAGGTGTTTCATGGCGACTCGCGCATCCAGGGCCTGCTGATCACATTCGCAGGGGCCGGTGCGCTGGCGGGCACCCTCATGCTCGCGGCGCGCACCTCCACGGTGGGCCTGCCCCGGGTGATCAATATCGGATCGTTCATGGCTGGTGCGGGGCTCTGCGTGTTCTCGCTCACCTCATGGCTGCCGCTGGCGGCGCTGGGCCTGTCGGCGGTCGGGTTTGGCGTGATCGTGACGGGTGCCGGCACCAACACCATTCTGCAGGGACTGGTCGAAGAGCGCCTGCGTGGCCGCATCATCTCGCTCTACATGATGGGGTTTCTGGGCGTGATGCCCGTCGGCGGTTTTGTGCTGGGCCTGCTTGCCGATCGCTTCGGACCGCAGGCATCGCTGGGGTCTTTCGGACTGATCGGTCTGGCGAGCGCGGCGCTGCTGTGGCGGCGTCAGCCTGCCATCCGCGAAGGCCTGGCGACCGCTCGGGAGCGGGCCGCCAACGCGGCGAACTGAGCCTCGCCCTCAGTTCGCGCCACTCAGTTCGTGCCACTCGCGCTCGAGTGACTCGCGAAAACGCGGGTCGGCGATCGCCACCATGCGCTTGACCCGTTCGCTGAAGCTGGCATCGCGCAGGTCGGCGATGCCCCACTCGGTGATCACCATGTCGGCGTCGCCACGGGCGAGCGTGACCTGTCCGCGCGAGGTGCCCGCCACGATCTTGCTCTTGCTGCCATCGCGCGAGGTGGAGGCGAGCGCGATGATGCCGCGGCCGCCCTCCGACATGCGCGCGCTGCGGATGAAATCACCCAGGCCCCCCAGGCCGCCTCGCCAGCCGCGCCCGTCGTGCTCGGTGTTGCACTGGCCCGTGAGGTCGACCTCGAGCGCCGAGTTGATGGCGTGCAGGCGGTAGAGGCTCGCCAGCGTGACCGGATGGTGCGTGTAGACCGCGGGCCTGATCGCGAAGGCACGGTTGTCATGCAGATGGCGATGGGTGCGGGTTGTGCCGCCCACCGTGTTGGTCACCGACAGCCCCACGTCGAGCTTCTTGTGGGCATTGGTGATTGCGCCGGACTCGATCAGCGCGATGGCACTGTCACCGATCAGGCCGCTGTGCAGGCCCAGATCCCGATGTCCCGACAAGAGCCCGAGGATGGCGTCGGGCAACGCACCGATACCGGTCTGGATGGTGGCGCGGTCGGGTACGACCGAGGCGACATGCGCCGCGATGCGGCGCTCGGTGTCCTCAGCGCTCATGGTGGGCGACTGCACCGGCGAACATTGCGCTCGCACCGCCACGTCGATGCGCAGGTCATTGCCGATTTCGGTGGCCGGTGTCCAGGGGGCGTCGGCATTGATTTCCGCGATCACGCAGCGTGCCTGGCGTGCCGCGGCGATGGTGTAGTCGTTGGCGAGTCCCAGGCTCAGCCGGGTACCGTCGGCCGAGGGGGCGAGCTGCAGGAGCACCACGTCCGCCTTGAGGCGCCGTGATCCGAAGGCTGACTCGAGTTCGCGATAGGGGGTCGGCACCACGTTGCCGATCGAACCGGGTTGGGAGGCAAACCCCTTGGCGGCACCGCCCATGATGCCGTAGCCCCCGGGCCGCAGATTGGCTGGCAGGCGTCGGGCAAAGGTATCGGAGAGCACGGCCCCGAGAAAGACATCGACCGGGCCGCCCAGGCTCTCGGCCTGCTCGACCAGCGCGCGGGTGAGGGTGAGCGGTTCGGCGCCTGCCTGACCGACGATCACGGCGTCACCCGGTCGAATCAGCGAGGCGAGTGGCGGCAAGGCATCAAGCAGGGGCGGCAGTGTCATGGTCAAGGCCTGTCGTGAGGGGGAAGCTCGCGGGCATCGCGGGGCGTGTCGAGGCAGCGCCGCGCCCGCGACGATCGGGCCGATGCTGTCATGCGCCCTTCCGACGCGTCAAACGGGCTATTCCGCTGGCGGGCAATGCCCGTCTGATCGGCGAGCGGCGCGGCCGAGCCATGTAGAGCAGCCTTCAGGCTCAGCGTGCGTTCGAGGCACGCCCCCGCCTGCAGGCTCCGAGGTCGCGAGACAAGAC
>CAIVPX010000115.1 GCA_903907905.1 uncultured bacterium
CCTGGCACTCGAGAGCCCACGTACCGGATCCCAGTCATGGAGCGACATATAAAAGGAAAACGCGATCGGGTACACGCCGAAGACTGCAAAGAGCAGCAGAAAGGGCGCGAGGAAGAGCCATGGCGCAACAGCCGGATCACGGCCGCGCAGGCGATCAATCAGCGAGACGCGCGCACGCGCGCCCCGGGGCTCGGCCAGCTGTACCTCGGCGCTCATCCGCGCACCCGTTGCGCGCGGCGCTCAAGCACGCGCGCTGCGTCTTCGATCGCCCGCTCAGGGTCCTTACCCCGCATCAGCACGCGATCGAGTTCGACATTGACGATTTCCTCGGCCAGCGGATCCAGGCGATGCACGGCCACCGGTGGGATCGCGAGCGCGATCTCGCGCCAGAGCCGACGCGCGCGCTGGCCACCAAAAAATGGCATCGCCTCCTCGAAGAAGGGGTCCTGATGCGCTGTCTGCAGCGCCGGGAACGCATCATGGCGGCGGAAGGCATCGATTTGCAGTGCCGGATCGCCTGCCAGAAGCCGCAGCATGGCCCAGGCCTGCTCACGCCTGGGGGAATGCGCGGCAATCGCATAAAAACTTCCGCCCCATGAGGCGCGCGCTCCCCCTGGAAGTTCACCGGTACGCCAGCGGCCGGCGGTGGCGGGCGCCAGCCAATTGGCCAGGTGACCTCCAAACCACGCTCCCATCAGGAGCGTCGCAATGCGGCCCCGCCGCAAGCCCTCAGCCCAATCATTACTCCATGCGCTCACTCGCGCATCGAGATCATGGCGCCGCACCTCACGCGCCAGCCGGAAGGCCAACCGGAAGCGCTCTGAATCGAGCCGCAGCCGGCCCTTCGCATCGAAATACAACCCGTCCCCCGGCTCGATCGCCGAGCGAATGATGGCGTCCTTCAGGTCTCGTGCATGCGGCAGCAGGTAGGGGCCATTTGCCGTACGAAGCAGCCGCCCCGCCTCGACGAACCCTTCCCATGAGGACAGCACCTGCTGCTCGGTAATGCGGGCCCGTTCGAGAAGATCCGCGCGGATGAAGCTCACGCCTGGCCCGATGTCGACCGGTAGCGCGTATAGGCCGCCTGCGAGCCGGCATTGCGCAACGGCATAGGGCACGACGCCCGTGCTCAACTCGGCAAGGCCAGGTAGCGTCGATAGATCAGCAAGTGCGCCGCTTGCCGCGAACCGGGCCAGGAATCCGAACTCGACAGCCATCAAATCGGGCAGCCCTTTGCGGGCAGCCATCGCCGCGGTGAGCGCCGAGTGATGATCTCCGAACTCACGCGCGACCAGCCGAATGTCGAAGCCTGGCGCGAGGGACTGCCAGCGCGGGCGGGTGTCGCGAATAATCTGGTCAAGCGCAGGATAAGCAGCAATATCAAGCGGCGCCACCGCAGGCTGGGCGCGCCCGTGTGCGGCCACGGGCACCATTGCGGCGGACCCGCCCAACATGCCCAGCGCACGCCGCCGGCCATGCGAGGGCATTGCTTTATGAAAGCGCTTGCACAACAGGCTGGATGGGGCGGAGATGTCGCTTCGCATCGAACGACCTCAGGCGGCCCGATTGGAGCGCGATGCACGCGCGCCGGCGAGCGAGATCTTGCGGGTGGACTCGCGCACCACCAGCGACACCGACGGCGCACGCACTGCGGGGTCACGCTTGTCGATCATCAGGAGCAGCGCCTGGGCAGACAGGTCACCCATCTGATCGACCGGTTGCCTAACCGTGGTGAGCGGGGGCAGAAAATAGGCCGCAGTCGACAGATCGTCAAAGCCCACCACCGAAATGTCATCGGGCACCCTCAGCCCGCGGTGATGAAGCGCAAGCTGCAGACCGAACGCCGTCTGGTCGTTGGCACAGAACACCGCGGTAAAAGGCTCGCCTATCGCCAGCAGCCGTTCCCCGGCGAGCCGACCGCCCTCTTCGCGAAAATCGCCTGGGGCGACGAGCGCGGGCAGATAGGTGATGCCGGCGTGGGCGAGCGCGCTGCGATAGCCCTTCAGGCGAGCCTGGGCATCGGGGTGATCCCGCGGCCCCGCGATGAATGCGATCCGCCGGTGACCGAGATCAATCAGGTGCTCGGTCGCGAGCCGCGCCCCCGCTTCGTCATCCACCGACAGACTGAAGACGCCCGGCGCATCGAGCGTGCGGCCGGTGACCACCACAGGCAACTGCTGGGCGAACTCCGCGATGCGTACAGCGCCCAGGCGACCTGCAAACAGAATTAAGCCATCGACGCGGCGCTGAATCAGTTCGCGGATACAGCGTTCCTCGTCATCGGAGTTCCAGTGGCCGCTCATGAAGATTGGCGTATAGCCGCTTGCCTGCAGCGTTCGCTCAATGCCATGCATGCCCTCGCCGTAGAAGGGACTGTCGATTGCCTGCGTCACCACGCCGATGGCGTTGGAGCGACCGGTAGCAAGCCCGCGCGCGAAGGCGTTGGGCTGAAAACCCATCTCTCGGATAGCCAGTTCAACCGCGCGCTGTTTGGTGGCGGCCACCCTCGCCGTGCCATTCAATACCCTGGACACGGTGCTCTCGGACACGCCCGCCTTACGCGCCACATCGGAGATGGTGCTTCGGTTCATGCTGCGATCGCCGCGACGGCTTCAGCGGGAAACTGGGCGGACCAGCGCGGCTGCCAGGATTCCGGCAGCACCAGGCAGAGCGCACCCAGTTCTGCAGTTCTAGACGGGTCGCTCACAGCGACCACGCTCGCGCCCGCGAGCATGCCCCGCATTCCAGGATAACGGTCAGACTCGAACAGCCGGGCCCGCAACGCCGGCAGCAGAAGATCGGAGTGGCTGCAGAAAAGGCCGCCGCCGATCGCAACCCGTTCGAGATCAAGGGTGACGAACAGGTTGTAGACAAGATCGGCGATCGCATCGAGCGCGCACCCCACGACCCCGCCAGCTGCGCTCTCGCCAAGCCGATAGGCGTTGAACAGATCCTCGGTCTCACCGCCCCAGGCGCGCGCGAGCGCTGCCCCGCCGGCGAGCGACTCGACATCGCCCTCGTTGCCGCAGCCACAGCGCGACCGCAGCAATTGTGCCGAGGGCACCATGCTGTGCCCGGCATGCCCGGCATTACCTGACTTACCCCGCACCAGTCGTCCATCCAGCATCAAGCCCACGCCGATACCGGTACTCCAGGTGAGGTACGCGCCATGGCTCACGCCTCGTAGTACACCAAAGCGGTGTTCCGCAAAGAGTGCTGCCTGGGCATCGTTTGCCAGCGCAAGCGGGCGTCCACCCAATGCCTCACGAAGCGGCGCCTCGAGTGCCACCCGCATCCAGCGATTCGGCAGGCCGCTTTCTGGTGACAAGCCGCCGCACAAGTTGGGCGCGGCGCTCGCAAGCTGCCCAGCCTGCCCTTCGAACGGCCCGCACGCCGCTACGCCTACCGCCTGAAGCGCATCGGAACTCAGCCTCGCCTGCCGGCAGCAGTCATCCACGAGTGCGAGCATCGCTCGCGCGATCGCGCGATCATCACCGCTGCGGGGTACCGGCATACGAGCTCGAGCGACCACGCCCGATTCGTTGGCAACCGAGGCCGCGATTTTGGTGCCGCCCAGATCGATGCCTGCGATCACCGCGCACTCGCCCCCGCGCCCGATGCGCGCACAGCATGTGAAAGCCGCCCCGGCTCGGCCTGCAAGGCCATGCCGTCGCTGAAGCGGATCGTGCGCGTGCCCTGACCCGGCGGCTGATAACCGACGTAGGTTCGATCGCCATTTTCACGGACGAACACGGTGTAGAGCGCGGCGTCGGCGGTCACGGTCCGGTCGACGCGGCCTGCTGCCTGCAGCGTGCTCAGCCAGTGAAAAGTACGAGTACGCGTCTCGCCCAATTCGACCGAGCCGCGCGAGTTCCAAGCCTTCATGCCAGCGGCAGGGTCGGCGAGGGCAAGAAACGATGCGAACACATCCTGCCAGATGTCAGCGGGCGTGCCGTCACTCTGGCCGCGCGCATCGTAGCTCTTGCGCGCACGCTCGAGTCCCGAGAAATATCGGTCCATGTAGGGGCGCGGCAAAGCCAGATAGGTCGAGGCAGGGGTGATGGGCAACAGGTTGATTCCCTGAATCTGACGCGGCTCTTCGGTCCACCACGTGCTGTAAGCGTATTTGCCGCCAAACACCATGCTCGCGAGCGGCTTGTCGAAGCCCTTGTCGAGCAGCGTGCCCTCTACATCGAGCCAGTATTGCAGCACCGCCGCCGCCTCATGAAGGTAAAGGTAAACACCCAGGTCGCGCAACGACCGATCGCCGGTGAGTTCGCCCCAGAGCACGAGCGCCGCCCAGGCGTTGACCGCCTCCGACGACGACTCCTGGTTGTTGCCGTGCCCGAAATAGATGCCGTCCCCGCCAGCCCAGGAATGCCCGGCATAAGGGTCAAAATTTCGGAGAAACGGAAAATCAGCGCGACCACGCTCCGCCGTGGCAATGTCAGCAATCAACCGACCGACCATGCCGCCCGCAGCACCCGGCAAAGCCCAGCCCGCGTCGCGCCGTGCAAGGTGCACCGCAGCCATGAGCCAGTAGCCGTAATGAAAGTGGTGGTCGTTCATGGCCGCCACGCTGCCGAACTCTTCGGGATAGCCCAGCACCGAACCCGTGCTTCGATCGAGTACGAACCGCGGGCCCGCCCCGGTAAACCACTGTGAAAAGCGGCGCCGAACCAACGTCTCGAGCGTGCGCGCTGCATCATCTTCACCGGCCTCGGCGGCAATTGCCATCAGATGAGCGAGCGCGGCCATGGTTTTGCCGGTCCAGTAGGTGCCCTGCCCCATACGGCCAAACATTGCGGGCGCACGGCGTACGTCGCCGCTCAGCAGACTGCGAATCCGATCTCGCTCTTCGGTACCCCCCAGCATGGGCCAGGCCGGAAGAATGCCCCGCCATTGCATCTCGGTGCTAAAGGAAGACGCCGCGAGCAGGGGCATCGGCCCACG
>CAIVPX010000116.1 GCA_903907905.1 uncultured bacterium
CACCCGAACCGCAGCCACGATCACTGTCGTGATCCTGTATGCGGCGGGGTCAGTGCTGGTGGCCCGTGAACAAATCACGGTGGGTGAGATCGTTGCATTCGTGGGCTTTGCGGGCCTTCTGATCGGAAAGCTCGATTCGCTCTCCGGTTTTACCGTGCGGATGGCGCAAAGCATCCCGACGCTTGCCAGCCTTTTCGAACTGCTCGATGCGCGCGAAGCCGTACCCGAGGCACCCGATGCGAGGCCGCTTCCACCGGTGGCGGGCGCGGTCCGCTTCGAACGGGTGAGCTTGCGCTTCCCCGGTTCAGCGCAGGGCGTATTCGATCTCGACTTCAATATTCCGGCCGGCGCCACCTTCGCGTTGGTGGGAGCAACCGGCGCAGGAAAAAGCACCACGCTATCGCTTCTGCAACGGCTTCGCGCGCCCGACCAGGGCCGCATTCTGGTGGACGGGGTCGACATCGCCACCGTCACGCTCGCATCGCTTCGCGAGCAGATTGCGGTCGTGTTCCAGGACGCCGGGCTCTTCAATCGGTCAATCGCCGAGAACATCGCCATCGGCCGCCCGGACGCCAGCGCGGAAGACATTGAACGTGCCGCCGGACTCGCCCAGGCACATGAGTTCATCATCGGCAAACCTGGCGGGTATGACTTCGTGATTGGCGAGCGCGGTGCATCGCTCTCGGGCGGCGAACGCCAGCGGCTAGCCATCGCCCGTGCGATCCTTCGCGATGCCCCGCTTCTTCTGCTTGATGAAGCGACCAGTGCGCTCGATGTTCAGACTGAAGCGCGAATTCGCGATGCACTGGAAGCGGTGCGGCGCGGGCGCACTACGCTGGTGATTGCGCACCGTCTGTCCACGGTGGCCGATGCCGATTGCATCCTGGTGGTGGAGCAGGGCCGGGTCATCGAATCAGGGCGTTTCGACGAACTGGTGGCACTCGGCGGGGTGTTTGCAAAGATGGTGGAGCAGGGTGGCTTTACCGAGCCGAGCGCGGCTTGACCGGCCTCGTCCTCCGCCGGCCGGCGTTCGCGCTCAACATCTTCTTTGCTCGCTTCGGCCACCGGCATCACCCGTATTTCGAGACAAAGCGCCAGCCCGACAAGCGGATGATTGCCATCCAGCATCGCGGTGTCCTGTGTGAATTTGGTGGCCATGTACACCCGTCGTCATCGAGCTCAGGCATGCCCGGCACCTTGACTCCGTCCAATCGCGGCTGGTGACCTCATTCGCTGGCCGCCGGCAGCTCGCGCACGGGCCTTTCGAACCCGCTGAGTTACCGTCGCTCGGGCGAAGCCACTGGGCCCTGCTGGCGCAAGGGGTCAATCTGCATGATGACCGCACGAACAAGTTGATGTCCAAGTGCCGGTTCATCCCGGATGCCCGACTCGACGATCTGATGATCAGCCTCGCCTCTAATCAGGGCGGGGTCGGCCCCCACCTCGACTCCTACGATGTCTTCCTCATCCAACTTTGGGGCAAGCGCCGCTGGCGGACCGCCCCGCGGGGTAACGACCGGTTGAAGCCAGGGCTCCTCTGCTCAAAATCCTTGAGCAGTTCGAGCCCACTCAGGCGTGAACTGTCACGTACGCACGACGCGTTCGTCACCGTCGAGGAACATGTGGTGATAGTGGGCGCGGGCAGTGCGGTGGCCGAAGCGCTTGCTGCTGAGGGAATCTCGATCGACCTGGTCCGACTGGGGCTGCCCGATCGGTTTATTGACCACGGGGAGCAGGGCAAACCTCTGCAGCCCGAGGGGCTAGATGCTGTGGGGATCGAACGCACAATTCGCCAGCGTTTCGTCATGCTCCGCCCCGGGGCCGAGCCGCGCTTGGTAGCCAGCCGCTCGGCATAGTCCGCCTGGGCTCGGCGCTGCCCGTGATAGCCTGGGCCTTTGCAGCCACCCAACCCGAGTGCCCCGCTCGGTCTTTTATCCCTATTTCCTGCAGGTTACCAGTGCATTGCCGCAGCGCGGACTTTGCGCGCTTAGAATCGGTGGTTCAAATCACGCGATTGTTTGATCGCGTTCTCCCCCCCTCATGGCTGCGACAGCCAGCCTCCGGAGTTTCCATGAATACCCGTGATCCTCATTTCCCGGTCGGCTCAGAGATGGCCGACGTTCAGGGCAGCCACGACCCGCGCAATATCGCGATCGGACTGGTTGGTGTGAAGGGGGTGCGGTATCCCCTGCACTGGGGGACCGGCACGGAGCGTCAGGCTGCGGTGGGCGATTTCACGATGAGTGTGTCGCTGCCGGCGGATCAGAAGGGGACGCACATGTCGCGGTTCATTGCGATGCTGGAAGAGCATTCTGCGTCGGGTGAGGGGCTGGATGTGTCGGGGCTGGCGGTGATGCATGGGCAGATGCTGGAGCGGTTGCAGGCGCTACGGGGCCGCCTGGAGGTGTCGCTCACGCTGTTCATGAGGAAGGCGGCGCCGGTGTCAGGGGTGCAGAGCCTGATGGACTACCAGCTTAAGGTGGTGGTGGAGGGCGAGGCGCAGACGGCGGTGACCGAGGTGCAGTTGGTGGTGCCGGTCACGAGTCTGTGTCCGTGCTCGAAGACGATTTCCGACTATGGTGCGCACAACCAGCGATCGCACGTGACGATGTGGGTGGAGGCAAGTCCTGTGATTGAGCCCAGGGAGTTGATCCGGCTGGCCGAGGACGAGGCGTCGTGCGAGCTGTGGGCGGTGTTGAAGCGTGCCGACGAGAAGTATGTGACCGAGCGCGCCTATGACAATCCGAAGTTTGTCGAGGACCTGATCCGGGATGTGGCGGCGCGGTTGTCGAAGGACGCGCGGATTGGTCGCTATGCGGTGGAAGTGGAGAACTTCGAATCGATCCACAACCACTCGGCCTGGGCGCGCATCGAGTCGAACTGAGCGCTGCACGGTTGCGTGCGGAGGTTTCATCGTGATGCACTCCTCTTCGGATCGTTACCGCTCGCCAGCGAAAGCTCTGCACTGGGTCAGTGCGCTGATCGTCATGGCGGTGGTGATTCCAGTCGGCGTCTGGATTCGCTACTTCGAGCCCGCCGACCAGGCTCTCAAGATGCGCCTCTACAACATCCATGAAAGCTTTGGCGTTGTGGTCTTTGTGCTGGTGCTGCTGCGGCTGGTTTACAGGTGGCTGTATTCACCGCCCGCCTGGCCGGTCGAAACCCCGGCCTGGGTGCGGCTTCTGGCGGGCTTTTCGCACGCAAGCCTCTACGCACTTCTGATTCTGATGCCGATCACCGGGTTCCTTGCGACCAACGCCTGGGGCTTTCCGCTGAAGGTATTCGAAGTGCTGCCCCTGCCTTCTCCAATCGGGAAGGATGAAGCCATCGCCAAGGCATTGTCGTTCACGCACTGGTGCGGCGCAGTATCCATGGGGACGCTGCTAGCCGCTCATGCGGCAGGCGGCTTTTATCACCGTTTCGTGGCGCGCGATGCACTCTCGCGCCGCATGTTCTGAGACTCCTCCACATGCTTTCCCATTTCACTGCCTCAGACGTCCTCCCTTCCTCCGGCGAGTCGCCCCGTCTGACCGGACGCAGGGTGCTGTTCGCCGCGCTGGTGTTTCTCACCGCCGCGGGGCTGCTCGCCCTGATGGCGGCGGCACTTTTTCTGCCTGCAGGCATCGATGCCTGGGGCATCGCGATGCTGGCTGCGTTCGTGCTTACGCTTGCCTGGACCACCATCGGCTTCTGGAATGCGCTGATCGGTTTTCTGCTGATGACCTTCGCGCGAGACCCGGAAGGATTGGTAGCGCCGCACCTGCGTAGCATTCGGGGCGATGAAGCGATCGACAGTTCCACCGCGATCGCGGTGTGCATCCGGAACGAAGACCCCG
>CAIVPX010000117.1 GCA_903907905.1 uncultured bacterium
GCCAGGAAACTGGCCAGCGGGCTGAGCAAAATAGGCTCAGCCCCCGCCGCCTGCAGGCCCTCGGCTTGCGCCTCGGCACCGTTGGCCGTTGATGCGAACGACTGCCGTTCGCCCGGCGCCGGCCCGAAGGGCTCGTCATCGTCAAGGCCGTTTGTCTGACCCGACACCATCGGGCGCGCCGCGATGGCCCGTGGCGCGGCGGGCTCAGGCGCCTGCGGTGCCGCCGCGACCGCAACGCCGACATTGGCCGGCACATCCATCGAAATACCTTCTTCGGCAATGAAGGCTGCGGCCGCATTGACGAGTTCGCGCAGATTTTCGATGCGCTCCTGGCCCTCTTTCTCATTGGCATAGTGAGCCACCAGACCGCTGCGATCGTTGACGTGCTCGATCAGTTCGGGCAAGGGAAGCTTGAGCGTTTCGCCTCGAAGCCGATCGATCAGCGCAACGAAGGAGCCGAGCTTGGCTGCGGCGGCGCCCGTCAGCGAGCCGACTGCCCGGCTGAGGCTGCTTGCCTCGCGCCGAGCCACATCCTGCAAGGCCTCGAGCGATCGCGCACCGATTCCACGGGTAGGAAAGTTGACGACCCGAAGAAATGCGCCGTCATCGTCCGGATTTTCGAGCAGGCGCAGGTAGGCCATGGCGTGACGGATCTCGGCGCGCTCGAAAAAGCGCAGTCCCCCGTACACGCGATAGGCGATGCCGGCAGAGAACAAGGCGTGCTCGAGCACCCGCGATTGCGCGTTGGATCGGTAGAGCAGCGCAACCTCCTGGCGCGAGTGCCCCTCGGCGCAGAGGCTGCGCAGTTCTTCGACCAGCCACTGCGCCTCCTGCGCATCGCTGAACGCCTCGTAGACCCGCACCGGCTCGCCCTCGCCTGCATCGGTCCAGAGGCGTTTGCCGAGCCGGCGCGTGTTGTGCTCGATGAGCGCGTTCGCGCAATCGAGAATATTGCCCTGCGAACGGTAGTTCTGCTCGAGCTTGATGAGGTTGCGCACCCGGAATTCACGTTCGAACGCGGCCATGTTGGCCACCTTGGCGCCCCGAAACGCATAGATGCTCTGGTCATCATCGCCCACCGCAAACACCGCGGCCGACTCGCCAGCGAGCAGTTTGAGCCAGCGGTACTGCAAGACGTTGGTGTCCTGAAACTCGTCGACGAGAATGTGACGAAACCGCCGCTGATAGTGCTCGCGAAGCAATTGGTTGCGTTCGAGCAGTTCGTAGCTGCGCAGCAGCAGCTCCGAGAAATCAACGACGCCCTCGCGTTGGCACTGTTCGTCATAGGCCGCATACAGCTCGACGAAACGGCGGTTGTAGTCGTCAAACACTTCCACTGCGCCCGCACGCAAACCCTCTTCCTTGGCGTTGTTGATGAAGTACTGCAGATTTTTCGGTGGGTACTTCTCGTCATCGACGCCCAGGGTGCGCAGCAGCCGCTTGATCGAGGCAAGCTGGTCTGACGAGTCCATGATCTGAAAGGTGGGCGACAGACCGGCGTCGCGCGCGTGCGCGCGCAACATCCGGTTGCACAGACCGTGAAAGGTGCCGATCCACATGCCGCGAGGGTTGATCGGCAACTGCGCCGACAGACGCGCCAGCATTTCTCGGGCCGCCTTGTTGGTGAAGGTGACAGCCAGAACACCCTGCGGGCTGACCTGTCCGGTGGAGATGAGCCAGGCGATCCGGGTCGTGAGCACCCGGGTCTTGCCACTGCCCGCCCCCGCGAGGATCAGTGCGTGCTCGGTGGGCAGGGTGACCGCAGCCAACTGCGCGTCATTGAGGTTCGCAAGGAGATTCGTCATGCTGCAATTCTATCCGCCTTGCCGTAAGCTTCCCGGACTGTGCGCCCCGTGAGCTTCTTCTAATGACTGCACTGCTCCTCAACCTCGGACACGCGATCGATCATCTGCTGCTGCTGGTGTTCGCCACGGCGGTGGGCGCCATCGCCAGCGATTTCGGCCTGGCTCGCTGGGAAGACCTCATGCCCTATGCCGCCGGAGCGTTTCTGATGTTCGGGCTGGGTTCGCTGCCCTCGGGCCGGCTGGGTGATCTCTGGGGTCGGCGCTCGATGATGATCATCTTTTTCTTCGGCATCGGTCTGTCGTCCATTGGCGTGGCCTTTGCCCAAGGCCCCTGGAGCCTCGCGCTCGCGCTCACGCTGGTCGGATGCTTCGCCTCCATCTACCACCCGGTCGGCATCCCCATGCTGGTTCAGAACACCACGACACCTGGCCGGACCATTGGTGTCAACGGGCTCGCCGGCAACCTGGGGATCGCGTTCGCCGCGCTGCTCACGGGGTTTCTGGTGCAGCTGGCTGGCTGGCGAACTGCTTTCGTAGTGCCCGGAATCCTCGCCCTCGGCTGCGGCGTGCTGTTCATGCGTACAACGGCCGCCGAGACCGAGGCACCCGCCCGACGCGCCAAAAAACTGCTCGACATGCCCGACTCCGAGCGCCGGCGCGTCATGCTGGTCATGCTCATGAGCGCCATCACCGGCAGTCTGGTGTTCAACCTCACCACCAATGGCAACCCGCAACTGCTGCAGGATCGCCTGCCGCAACTGGTCTCGCAGCCGGCGCTGCTGGGCATGCTGCTGGCCGTCGTCTACACCATCGCCTCGCTTGCACAACTGGTCGTGGGGCGCCTCATCGATCGCGTCGCCATGCGGCCGCTGATGCTCTCGATCCTGCTGCTGCAACCTCCGACCTTTCTGCTGGCTGCGCTGACTGACGGCTGGATCATGTTCGTCGCCATGACGGTATTCATGCTGCTCGTGTTTGCGGCCATTCCCTTTCCCGACGCGATCGTGGCGCGCTTTGTCGATGACCGGATGCGATCGCGCGTGAGCGGACTCCGGCTGGCGATCTCGTTCACGGCCAGCTCGACCGCGGTCTGGTTGCTCGGCCCCTTCGTCAAGCAAAGCGGTTTCACCACGCTGCTGCTCAGCCTCGCGGCCATCACCGCCTGCTCGGCAGGCATCGCCGTGATGTTGCCGCGCCAGGCCCCGCCCGCGCAGGCTGCGCCCGACTGAGCCCATGCAGGTCCTGCTGGCCCGGGCCGCCAGACGGCTCGTCAGCGCCGTGGCGCTGGTCCTGCTGGTGATTTCGATCAGCTTCGCCATGATTCACGCCGCACCGGGCGATGCCGCCCTGGTCCTCGCGGGCGAAGCGGGTGGCGCCGACATGACCACGCTGGAGCACGTTCGCCGCGCCTTCGGCCTCGACCGGCCGCTGGTCGAACAGTTCCTCAACCATCTGGGCCGAACCGCCCGTGGCGATCTCGGCTACAGCTACCTATTCAATCGTCCGGTCAGCGACCTGATCGCCGAGCGCATGGGACCCACGCTCGCGCTGACCCTCTGCGCGCTGGTGCCGTCGGTTCTGTTGGGTGTCGTGCTGGGCATCAGCGCTGCGCGCCGTCCCGGCAGTACCCTCGAGATGCTGATCACGAGCCTGTCGGTGGCGGGCCTCGCCATGCCGGTCTTCTGGATGGGCATCGTGCTGATGATCGTCTTCGGTGCCGTGATACCGATCGCGCCCGTCGGCGGTATGCGCGACGTCACCCTCGCGGCTACCGGCTTGAGCGGTCTGCTCGACAGGCTGCACCACCTCATGCTGCCGGCGCTCACCCTCGCGCTGGTCAACCTGGGTTTGTTCAGCCGGCTGGTGCATGCGAGCCTGCGCCAGACCCTGGATTCGGACTTCATTCGCACCGCCCGGTCCTACGGGCTGCCCGAGCGCGTCATCCTGTATCGGCATGCCCTGCGTCATGCGCTGATGCCGCTGGTGAGCGCGATCGGGGTGCGGTTCAGCGCCCTGCTCTCGGGCGCAGTGCTGGTCGAGGCGGTCTTCTCCTGGCCCGGCTTGGGCGATCTGGCACTCGACGCCATCATGGGCCGCGATACGCCTACGCTGCTGGGGCTGCTCGTCTGCGGATCGCTCGTCACCATCCTGGTCAATGTTCTGTGCGACCTGATCCTCGCAGGAATTGATCCGCGACTGCGGACGACACTCGCATGAATCGCTCCTCGTCGCGTGTCGCCTTCGCCTCGCTCGCTGCCATCGTGCTCGGTCTGTGCATCGGTCCCCTGCTCTATCCGGTCGACCCACTGGCGATCGGGGCGACGCCGTTCACGCCGCCACTGACGGATTGGCGCGTTCCGCTCGGAACCGACTCGCTGGGACGCGACGTACTGGCGGGCCTGATTCACGGCGGCCGCAGCAGTCTCGCGTACGGGCTGATCGCCACGCTCGGCGCCGCCACGCTCGGCACCTCGGTCGGCGTCCTGGGCGCTTACCTGGGCGGCTGGGTCGATGAGGCCTTGTCACGGCTGACCGAGTTGTTCCAGGTCCTGCCGACGATTCTGCTGGTCATCACGCTGGTGGCGCTTTTTCAGCCCTCGCTCTGGGTGATCGTGCTGTCGATGGCGGCAGCCAGCTGGCCAGCCACCGCACGGCTGGCGCGCGCCGAAGCCCTGCGGGTCAAGCACAGCGGCTTCGTCCAGGCCGCTCGAGCGATGGGCTCAAGCCCCCTCCGGATCATGGTCCGCGAGGTATTGCCCAACGCCGCCCCGACCTTGGCGGCCTCGCTGTCCCTGACGGCCTGCGCCGCCATGCTGCTGGAGGCCGGGCTGAGCTTTCTTGGCCTGAGCGACCCGAGCGCCGTCACCTGGGGACAATTGACCGGGCTGAACCGCCGGTACATGCTGGACTGCTGGTGGGCGGTGGCCTTCCCCGGATGTGCCCTCTTCGTCCTCGTGCTCACGCTCAGCCTGGCCGGCGATGCCCTCACCCGCGCGCTGGCACCTGGCCGCTTCCATCGCTGATCCACAATGAAGCACAATAGCGGGCTGATGATACCCGTGGGCCCAGTGATGCGAGACGAGCAATTCCTCGACGGCAATGGAAGGACCGATTGACTGACCCCAACCAGCCCGGCCGGGACGCAGCGCCGTCAGACGAGCCCCGGAGCAGGCGGCAGCGGGCGCTTTCCGCGCTTGCCGCGAGGCTGCCTGCGCGCAGACGAAACCTGGCCTACTTGCGGCTGTGGTCGGGCCGGCTGGCCTTCTGGGGCGGCGCGATCGGCGTGGGCTTGCTGGCCGTAGCCTTCGCCTGGATGGCCGACTGGTTCGGCAGCCAGTTCAGCATGCTGGTCTCCGAGTTTTCCTGGCTCCCCTTCGTGCTCACGCCGGCCGGCGGCGTGCTGCTCGTCTGGATCACCCGGCGGTATTTCCCCGGCGCCGAGGGCAGCGGGATCCCCCAGACCCTGGCCCATCTGGCTGCGCCCCAAGCCGCGCGGCCTCACCCCCTCCTCTCGCTGAGAATCATTGCGGGCAAGATTCTGCTGGGTGCCTCGGCGGTCGGCGCCGGCTTTTCGGTGGGGCGCGAGGGCCCAACGGTTCAGGTCGGCGCCTCCCTGATGCACGAACTGCATCGCATCCTGCCCCGCTCGCTGCACATCAGCCGCGAACACCTGGTGGTGGCCGGTGGCGCCGCCGGTATCGCTGCCGCGTTCAACACGCCACTCGCGGGCATCATGTTCGCGATCGAGGAAATGACCCGCAGCATCGAAACACGGGTCAGCGGCCTGATCATCATCGCCATCGTGCTGGCGGGCGTGGTGTCGCAGGCGCTGATCGGCGGGGGGCATTATTTCGGCCACATCCTCATCGCCAGCAGCACCGGCGACCTGCTCATCTGGGTCGTGGTCGCCTCGCTCGCCTGTGGCGTCACCGGCGGACTCTTTGCGCGAATGCTCATCCGGACCGCCATCGGCTGGAAAGGTCCGATCGCAGACTTCCGGCGCAATCGCCCCTTGCTGTTTGCCGCCTGCTGCGGGCTGCTGATCGCGGTGCTGGGGTCATTCACCGGCGGGGCCATTTTCGGCACCGGCTACGAACCCACGCGCGCCCTGCTCGAGGGCGACGGCGAGCTGCCCTGGTACTTCTTCGCATTCAAGCTGGCGGCCACCTTCCTGTCCTATCTGTGCGGTCTTCCGGGCGGCATCTTCGCGCCCTCGCTCAGCATCGGCGCGGGCCTGGGCCACGCTTTGGCGCAACTGCTGGGTGATCCGGACAATGCCGGCATGCTGCTGGTGCTGGCCATGGCGGGCTTTCTGGCGGCTGCAACTCAGGCCCCGATCACCTCCTTCATCATCGTCATGGAGATGGTCGACGGCTACTCGAAAATCATCGCGCTGATGGCGGTCGCGCTGTTCGCGAGCTGGATCTCGCGCTTCATCAGCCCGCCCCTCTACATGACCCTGGCGCGGCGCTACCTGCCGCCCGAGCCGGTCGCCCCACCCGCGCCCGACGCTGCACCCGCCACGGGTGAAAGCGGCGCGAATGCCAAGGGCGGTCCCTCGCCCGGCCCTCGCTAGTTCCCAGACCCTTTCTCAACGGAAGTCAGCCATGAGCGCTCTCGCCCTCGAAGGCATCACCGTCGTCTCGCTCGAGCAGGCGATCGCAGCCCCCTTCTGTACCCGACAACTGGCGGACCTGGGTGCTCGCGTGATCAAGATCGAGCGGCCCGACGGCGGCGACTTCGCCCGTGCCTACGACACGCGGGTGCGCGGCATGAGTTCGCACTTCATCTGGACGAACCGATCGAAAGAGAGCCTCACGCTCGACTTGAAGCACGCCGAAGGTCTGGCCATCCTGCATGAACTGGTGGCCCGCGCCGACGTGCTGGTGCAGAACCTCGCTCCGGGCGCCGCCGCCCGGATGGGGCTCGATTACGAGGCGCTGTCGGCCAAACACCCGGGACTGATCGTCTGCGACATCTCGGGCTACGGATCCGACGGCCCCTACCGGGATCGCAAAGCCTATGATCTGCTGGTGCAGAGCGAGTCGGGCTTTCTCACCATCACGGGCACACCCGAGCACATGGCCAAGGCGGGCTGCTCGATTGTCGACATCTCCGCGGGCATGTATGCCTACAGCTCGATTCTCGCGGCGCTGCTGCAGCGCCAGCGCGATGGCAAGGGTCGCCGCATCGACATCTCCATGCTCGAATCGATGACCGAGTGGATGAGCTTTCCCCTCTACTACACCTTCGAGGGTGCCGCAGCCCCGGCGCGCGCCGGCGCCATGCACGCGGCCATCTGCCCCTATGGCCCGTTCGAATGCGGCGACGGCCGAATCGTCATGCTGGGCGTTCAAAACGAGCGCGAGTGGCAGTCGTTCTGCGAAAAAGTGTTGGGCGATGCCTCGCTGATGAAAGACCCGCGCTTTGCCAGCAATGCGCAACGCCTGCTGAACCGGGACGCCCTGCACACACTCATCATCGAGCGATTTGCCTCGTGCACCGCCGAGCAGGTTGTCCAATTGCTGGACGACGCGCGCATTGCCTTCAGCCAGGTAAATACGCTGGCCGATCTGTGGCAGCACCCGCAACTGGCCGCCCGCGGCCGCTGGACCGAGGTGGATACGCCCGTCGGCCCGGTCAAGGCGCTGCTGCCGCCCGGTCAGGTCGAGGCGCGCATCGACCCTGTGCCGGCGCTGGGCCAGCATACTGATGCCATTCTGGGCGAACTGGGCTACAGCCCCGATGCGATCGCCGCCTTGCGATCAGCCAACACCCTCTGACCCCCCCTCGATCAAGACGCTGCGCGGACCGCGGCGAGCGTTGACCTTGCGATCACCGACTCCTCATCGGTCGGGATGGCGCGCACTTCGATCGCACTCTGCGGCGTGCTGAGCAGCGGCCCGCCCGCCGAATTGGCGGAGGCGTCAAGCGCCGCCCCCATGAACGCCAGCCTGCGGACGATCGCTTCGCGAATGGCCGGACTGTTCTCGCCGATGCCTGCGGTGAACACCAGCATGTCGCAGCCTCCCAGCGCCACGGCGGTGGCCGCGATCTCCTGGGCGGCGCGTTCGCAAAAGATCTCGAGCGCAAGGGCGGCACGGGGATCGATGCTCCCGAGCAGGGTTCGCACATCATTGCTGATGCCGGACAGACCCAGCAGTCCTGACTCGTTGTACAGCAGGTGGGAGAGTTGCTCGACGCTCATCGCCAGGGTGCTCAGGGCGAACAGCGCCACACCGATGTCGAGGCTGCCGGGCCTCGAGCCCATCACCAGACCGTCCAGAGCCGTCATGCCCATGGAGGTTCGATGCGAACGACGGGCACGCAGCCCGCACACGCTCGCGCCATTGCCCAGATGGGCCACGATCACGCGGCCCTCGGCGCGCTCGCCCGCAATCGCACGCAGCCGCTCGGCAATCGACTGGTAGGAGAGACCGTGAAACCCGTAGCGCCTCACGCCCCGCTCACGCATGGAGAGCGGTAGCGCGAACGTCGTGTGCAGCGCCGGCTGAGTGGTGTGAAAGGCGGTATCGAAACAGGCCACCTGCTTCACGTCGCCGGCACGCGAACCGAGGGCCTGGCAACCGGCCCGAATCCCTGCCAGGTTGTGCGGCTGATGGAGCGGCGCCAGTGGTACCTGAGCCTCGAGCGCCGCAAGAATCGCCTCATCGACGACCACAGGCTCGGCAAAGCGCTCGCCGCCGTGCACCACGCGATGCCCGACCGCACCCACCGCCCGGTAACGGGGGCTGTGATCCAGCCTGTCGAAGAGCCAGGCCAGCGCCGAGGCGTGGTCGGACACCCCGGACAGCGCCTCCCTCACGGGTACGGCCTCGGACGGATGCCAGTCGAGCCGGGCGCTGGCCGGCAGCCCCGAGATCTGCCCCCGCAACGCGGCTTGAACCGGTTGCGCCGCCGACGGGTCGGACGCCTCGATGGCGCCGACCTCGTAGACCGCAAACTTGACGCTCGACGATCCGCAGTTGAGAACGAGGATCGAGGCGTCCGGGGTCACGTTACCAGTCTACCGTCTGAGCCATTTCCTCGGCCGAGGCTTTCATCGCCGGCAGGAACTCGAGCGCGTCCGACAGGCTCATGCGCGAGGACGGCGTATGCAGCGCCAGCGCCGCGACCACCCGGCCATCGACATCGAGCACGGGCACCGCCACGCAGGTCACCCCGGCGAGGTATTCCTCGTTGTCGGTGGCAAACCCCTGCTGGCGGACACGGTCGAGTTCCTCGGACAACCGGGCGGGATCGATCAGCGTACGCTGGGTATGGCGCACCAGCGGGCTCTGGCGAATGAAGCGGTCGCGCGCACGGCGGTTCATGTAGCCCAGAAAGAGCTTGCCGCTCGCCGAGGCATGTAGTGGTTCGATGGAACCGGGGCCGAGCGCCAGACGCAAGGGCCAGGCCGTCTCGATACGATCGAGATACATGACGGCGTTGCCATTGGGGATCGTGAGGTTACAGGTTTCGCCTACCGTCTCGACGAGTTCCTCGAGAATGGCGTGGCGGGCGGCCCGAGCCGGCGAACTGAGCAGTACCTGCCCGGCGAGCCGGTTCAGACGCTCGCCGCCCTGATAGCGCTTGCTGCCCGGTTCGCGCCCCACCAGGCCCGCAAACTCGAGCGTGCTGAGGATTCGGAACACCGTGGGCTTGGGCAGGTCGACCTGCTTGCAAAGTTCGGCCAACTGGGGCGGGGTCGCGCTCGACGCAATGGCCTCGATGATCTTGAACGCCCGCAAAACCGCCGACCCGGACGGGACGGCATCGTCTTCCACTGACAATACCTGACTGGACATTTGAGCTCCTCCCTGCGTGACGCTGAAGCGCCTGATTTTTTGGACGACTAGGACAAACCCTAGCTCGTACCCCAGAATATAAGGGCAAACCCGTAATTTGTAAAAAACGGAACCGCGGGGACGTCCTGAGGGAGGAAGCGGAACGGGCGCTGGGCGGCGTCACAGGGGCCGTGCGCCGAGCAGCGCGGGTCGACCGACGGCGGCTGAGCGCTGAACGCCGGCCGCTCGCGGCTGAGAACGCTCAGCCGCTGCGCAGACTCCGCGCCGAATGCAGCGCATGCAGCGTGATCCGGCGGACCTCGGATTGACTTTGCTCGATGTGGGCCTTGAGCAGCATGCGGGCCGAGTCGGCCTTGCGTTGCAGCACCGCCCGAAGGATCCGGCCGTGCTCCTGATACGTGGCGTCGATGCGATCGGGTCGGGTGAAGTCGAGCCGCCTCACCATGCGAATCCGCTCGGTGACGTCCTGGTGAACGCGGGCGATTTCGAGATTGCCCGCTCCCCTGACCAAGGCGGCGTGAAACTGCTCGTCGAGTTCTCCCACGGCCCGGCTGTCGCCCAGGCGCTCTTGCGCCGACACGAGCCAAGTCTCCTTGAGGGGCTGCAGTGCTGCCGCCACGTCGCCCTGCTGGGTCAGTCGCAGCACGCAGTCGACTTCGATCAGGATGCGAAGTTCGTACAACTGGTCGATACGCGTGAAATCGATCGGGCGCACGAACCAGCCTGTCTTGGACTCGACGTCGACCAGCCCCTCATTGCGCAGCCGAAAGAGCGCCTCGCGAACCGGGGTGCGGCTGACGCTCAGGCGCTCGGCCAACGCAGCCTCCGAGAGCCGGTCACCCGGCACCCAGACGAACTCGTGCAGGTCAGCCTTCAGGCGTGCATAGGCCTGATCGGCGAGGTTGGCTCGCACAGGGGTTGGCACGGCGGGGAGGGACGGGTCGGACCTCGTCGTCGGCAGCGAATGGGGCACGTTCATCCCCGCAAGCATGGACCTGGAAAAGCCGATCGGCAACGCCCTGTGGGGGTGCGCGAGGCGAGCACGGTGTGGCTCGGATCCGGTCCGGCGGGCTTCATGGATGACGCGTCAGCGGCACCGCGAAGTGGCAGGCCGCAGAGTGCCCGGCCTGCGCAGTGAGTCTGGGCTTTTCCCGGCCGCAGCGATCCTGGCCACCCGGGCAGCGTCCATGGAAGCGGCAGACGTGCTCAGGCGGATCAATCGGGCTGCGAACCTCGCCGTGCAGGCGAATCCGGGGCCCTTGGCCGGGAATGGAAGACACCAGCGCCTGGGTGTAGGGATGCCGGGGGGACCGGAAGACCTCCTCGGAGGCGCCGATCTCGACGATTTCACCCAGGTACATCACTGCGACCCGGTCGGTCAGCAGGCGCACCACGTTCAGGTCGTGGGACACGAACAGGCACGACAGCCCGAGCTCCCGACGCAACCGGGCCAGCAGTTGCAGCACCACCGCCTGCACCGACACATCGAGCGCCGCCGTGGGCTCGTCCAGAATGAGCAGATCGGGCCCCACGGCCAGCGCGCGGGCAATCCCCACCCGCGCCTTCTGCCCACCCGAGAGCTGATGCGGGTATCGATCGAGCAACTCGGCGGGGAGCCCCACCTGCTCGGCCAGCTCGGCGATTCGGGCTGCCGCCTGCGGGCCGCGCATCCCCGTGAGCAGCGCGAGGGGCTCGGCAATCGAATCCCGGGCGGAAAAGCGCGGGTTGAGGCTGTCGGTCGGATCCTGAAACACCATCTGGATGCGGGCGCGCTCGGGCGAGCGGGCAAAGCGCGACGCCGGTACCGCGCCGATGTCATGCCCATCAAACACGATCCGCCCCGCGCCCGGGTCGTGCAGGCGGGCGAGCAGCCTGACCAGGGTTGACTTGCCGCAACCGGACTCTCCCACCAGGCCCAGACTTTCGCCGCGGCCAAGCGTGAGCGAGACATCGTCCACCGCATGCACCCAGGCGTCACGCCGCCCCGCCACAGGAAAGCGCTTGCTCAGTCGTTCAACGCACAGCAACGCTTCGGCATCAGCCATGGATCACCTCGGCTGGGGCGGCTTCGAGCGCCTCAAGGGGATGCCAGCACGCGGCAGCATGCGCCCCCGCAGGGTCATCGCGCAACATCCCCTGCGGCGCCAGCATCGGACGGATCGTCTGGCAGCGCGGGTCGGCGCGTTCGCATCGGGCAGCAAAGCGGCAAGCGGGCAGGTCGCTGCGTCGCAGGTCGGGGAGACTGCCTGGCACCGGCTCAAGGTCGGCCAGCGTGCCAGCCGGTCCTGGGGTGGAGCTGATCAGACGGCGCGTGTAGGGATGACGAGGCGAAGCAAAGAGCGCGGCGGTCGGCGCAGACTCGACCGCATGCCCCGCATGCATCACCACGATCCGGTCACAGTAGTCGGCCGCCAGCGCCAGATCGTGCGTGATGAACAGGGTGGCCATCTGGCGTTCGCGCGCCAGCCCCACGATCAGATCCATCACGGCGGCCTGGGTGGTGACATCGAGTCCGGTGGTCGGCTCGTCAGCAATCAGCAGCCCCGGGCGGCAGGCCAGCGCCAGCGCAATCATCACGCGCTGACACATCCCGCCCGACAACTCAAAAGGATAGGCATCGAGCCGACGCTCAGGGTCCGCGATGGCCACCTCACGCAGTGCCTGAATCGCCCCCTGTCGCAGACCTCGCCGCAGGTCCGCTCCGCTGGCCACCGCATGACGGCGCAGCACATCCTCCAGCTGCTGTCCGACGCGGCGGATGGGATTGAGGGCGGTCCTCGGGCTCTGAAAGATCATGGAGATCTCTCGACCACGCAGGTTGGCCAGCGTGGCCGCATCCGCACGCAGCAGATCGAGCCCCCCGAATACTGCCGTGCCTGCCGTCACCCTCGCGGCCCGGTCACTGATACCCAGCAGCGCATAGCTCAAGACCGATTTACCCGATCCGCTCTCGCCCACTAGCCCGATGATCTCGCCCCGACGCACGCTGAGGTTGACGCCCTCGAGCGCGTGGACCCGACCCGATCGGGTACGGAATTCGAGCCCGAGGTCTCGTACGTCAAGCAAGGGAACGCGAGCGCCCGTACTCACGTTCGCCTCCGCGGATCGAATATGTCGCGCAGGGCATCGCCCAGCAGATTGAAGGTGAACACCGCGAGCATGAGCGCGGCCCCCGGGAACAGGCTGACCCACCATTCCCCGGACACGATGTACTGGGCGCCCTCAGCCACCAGGATGCCCCACTCGGGATCGGGCGGCCGCACTCCCAGGCCGATGAAACTCAGCCCTGCCGCATTGAGAATGGCCCAACCCATGTTGAGACTCACCTGCACCATCGCAGCCGGCAGCGCATTCGGAAAAAGATGCACGGCGAGGATTCTCAGATCGGTGTTGCCCGACAACCGTGCCGCCTCGATCCAGCCCGCAGACCGACGAACATTGGCTTCAGCACGTGCCACGCGAACATAGAAGGGCAGGTTGATGATCGCAGTCGCCAGAACGATGTTGCCCACCGTGTTGCCCAGGGCCGCCACAATGCCCATCGCGAGCACGAAGAGCGGAAAGGCCATGATGGTGTCCGACAGACGGGTGACTGCACGATCCCACCAACCGCCCAGGAATCCCGCAGCGAGTCCAAGCGGCACGCCCAGCAAAAACGACACCAGAACCGCACTCACCGCAATGCCCATGTCGAGGCGAGTCGCCACGATCACACGGGAAAACATGTCGCGCCCGAGCGAATCAGTCCCGAACCAGTGCGCGGCAGAAGGCGGCTGCAGCGCCGCCGATGCATTGCTCGCCAGCGGGTCATAGGGCACCAGCGCAGGCCCGATCAAGGCCAGTTCGGTCAGCAGCACGAACAGGGCGGCCGCGAGCAGCGTGACCGGATTTTCCGACAGCACGTGCCGGATATGGGCCCACTGCGAATTGGCCGCGCTCATGCGTCGACGCTCACCCGCGGATCGACCAGCACGTAGAGCACATCGACCAGAAGATTGAGCAGCACGAACAGCACCCCCATGGCCAGCACGAAGCCCTGCACCGGCGCATAGTCACTGGCGGTCAGCGCGTCGATGGCGTAGCTGCCGATACCCGGCCAGCCAAACACTTTTTCAACGATGACACTGCCCCCCAGCATGAATCCGAACACCATCCCAAGGGTGGTGATCACGGGCAGCAAGGCATTGCGCAGCGCATAGGTAAACAGCACCGTGGGCGCTGACAGCCCGCCCGCCCGTGCGGTACGGATGAAATCAGAGCCCAGCACCCCCAGCATCGAAGCGCGGGTCATGCGCGCGATCGGGGCCAGCACAAAGATGGCCATCGTCAGAACCGGCAGAATCAGCTGGCGCAGGCTCGCCCACCAGAGCGCCCCGTCACGGGCAATCAGCGCATCGATCAGATAAAGGCCCGTCACCCCCGGCGGCGGCGAGAACACCGGGTCGAGCCGACCCAGCGGAGACGGCGCCCACCCCAGCAGAAAATAAAAGACATAAGACAGCAGCAGGCCGGTGAAAAACGTTGGCAACGACACGCCCGCTGTCGTCACGACCCGACACACCTGGTCGATCCATGAGCCCTGTCGGGTGGCTGCGAGCACACCCATCGGAATGGCCACCGCGCAAGCCACGACCAGAGCCAGCAGGACCATCTCCAGCGACGCCGGCAGCCGCTGCATCAACTCCTGCAGCACCGGCTGACCGGTGGTGAGCGACAGCCCCAGATCGCCCCGGGCCAGATCCTGCAGGTAACGCAGGAATTGCTCGGGAAGCGGCCGGTCCAGCCCCAGTTGGCGACGCACCTGCTCGATCGCCTCGCGGGTCGCCGACCCGCCGGCAAAATAGGCGGCGGGATCGCCCGGAAGCGCCCGTGTCAGCAGGAAGGTGATCACCACCACGCCGAGCAGATTCGGCGCGGCGGCGAGCAGTCGCCTGAGGATGAGACGGAGCATGGATCGCTTCGCGGGGTCAGTGACCCGTCAGCCCTTGGAGAGCTGCCGATAGTCGGGCTGCAGATGGAACCAGTACATGTAGCCCTGCACGTCGCGTCGCATCGCGACATCCATCGTTGGCTGCAGCAGCGGAACCCGCGGCACTTCGTCGTAGGCGATCTGAATCATCTCCTTGACAGCGCCCTCATAGATCCCCTTGTCGGCGGTGAACTGCGCGGTGCTGATCAGCTTGTCGAGCGTCGGGTTCTTGTAGCTCATGGTGTTGAACACGGCGTCCTGGCTGTGATAGCACCAGAAGAAGAAGTACTCGGGGTAATCGAGCCAACCGCCGAAGCGGTTGACGATCATCGGCATGTCTTTTTTCAGCAGCGCAGCGCGCCAGGTAGCACCCGGAATCTTGTTGATCTGCGCCTTGATACCAATCGACGCGAGAGACTCCTGGATCAGCACGGTCATGGGCTCGCCGATGGTGGCGCCGCCCAGGTCGAAGCTGATGGTCGTCTCGAAACCGTTGGCATAGCCCGCTTCCGCGAGCAGCGCGCGGGCACGTGCCACATCGGTCGAATACCCGGTCGACTGTGGCCAGGCCGTGCTGCCCACCTTGGCTGAACCACCGTAGAGTTTGGCCGCACGCTTGTAGATGGCGTTGTCAAAGAGCTTGTCATAGGGCAAAACCCAGGCTACCGCCTGCCTCACCTTGGGGTTGTCGAAGGGCGGTTTGGTCACGTTCATGCCCAGATAGAACATCGAGTTTTCGATGGGCATCGAACTCACCTTCACCGCTGACGATTCACCGGCCAGCTCGGAAAAATCCTTGGGCGGCAGATCGTAGGTGATGTCGATGTCGCCCTTGATCAGCAGCGCACGGCGGTTGCCCGCGTTGGGCACATCCCGCTGCACGATGCGGCGAAGCTTGGGCATCGGGCCGCTCTTCCAGTCGTCGTTGCGCACATACACGATCTCCTGGCCGGGCTTCCACGACTCGACCTTGTAAGCACCGCCCCCGGCGACGTTGTTGCGCGTCCACGCCAGCCCCCAGGGGTCTTGTGCACTCGCGTTCTTCTTGACCAGCTCGCTGTTGAAGATCGACGGCACCGGCACCGCGATGTCATTCATCGTGAGCTTGTCCTTGCGAAGAAACTTCACGCGAAAGCTCAGGTCGTCGACCACCTCGAACTGCTCGGGCTTTTCGAGCGAGCCCGCAGCCATCTGAAAGGTCGGAAAACCGCCCGCGCTCACCGCCCGGTCAAAGCTCCATTTCACGTCGCGCGCCGTCACTGGCGTACCGTCGTGAAATTTCGCGTTGGCACGAAGCTTGAAGGTCACCGACATGCCGTCCGGGGCGATCTGCCAGCTCTCGGCGAGTTCGGGCTCCAGCTTTTCCCGGTCGTAAACCACACGCCCGTCCGACAGGGTTTTCTTGCCGTAGGTCATCAAACGGTCGTAGCAGATCCAGCTCACCCCATAGGCCGGGCGGTTGGCCCCCACCGTATGAATGTCGAGTGAATTCGGCCCGAACTCATTGGCGACCACGAGCACATCGGCCGGCCGGGATTGCGCACGGGCCATCAATGGCGCGCCGCCCATTGCGGCCGAGCCGGCTGCGGTACGCGAAAGGAATTGCCTGCGATCCATAGAGGTTCTCCGGGAAGCGTTAGGGTGAGGGGGGACGAGAAGGAGAGGGCGCGGCGGGTGCTGCTGCAGACTGCGGCGCCGCCCCCGAAGGAGCACCTGGTCCGAGCGAGGCGAGGTAGGCACGCCAGCCGCCGAAATCGCTGATGTCACGCGCACCCGCCAGCGCCCAGGGTTCGCATACAAATCCGTGCACGAAGCGGCCGTCGGCCAGTTCAACCGACCCCAGGCCCAGGGGCGGAGCAATCAGTGCGAGAAAGGAGCCCACCTCGGCAAGCGGCAGGTCCCAGACCTCGAGCTCGATCGAGCAGCCCCCCTCGGCAACCCGCAGCATCCCCGGCTTGGGAGGCACCGTACCCGGCAAGGCATACAGGCGGTAGCTCGCCGCGCTCCGGGTACGCTCTCGCAGTACGCCCCGACGCTCGAGCAACTGGCTGTTGAGCGCCAGACCTGACAGATGAGCACCGACCACGGCAATGGGCAGGACGGGCTCTGCAGCAGGAGTGGGCAGGGGCAGGGGACTTTGCGACGAACCAGGTTCGCGTTGCGCAGTCAGGCCATCGCCCAAGGGCAGCCCCGCCGAGGCAACTGGATCGGCGGAGACCTCAGGCCGGATCGCCCCTGGCAAGACCTTCGTCATGCCTTCCCATTCGCGCGCCCAGCGCGCAAGCGCCGCGTCGGATCCGGGCGGACCGATAAAGGTCACGCCGAAGGGCAGACCGGCCGAGGTCAGGGACGCGGGCATCGACAGCGCGCACCACCCCAGCAGATTCACGAAGTTGGTGAAGGCCCCCAACTGCGAATTCACCCCAATCGGGTCAGCGGCCAACTGCGCATGCGTCGGATGCCGCAACACGGTGGGCACCATGAGCATGTCGACATCGTCCCAGATCGCTGACAGCGCCTGCCTGGCGGACATCAGCTGATATTGAGCCCGAAACGTGTCGACCGCCGTCATGGAACGCGCCCGCCCGATCACGGCTGCCACGGTCGGGTCGAGCGCATCCGGCGATTCATCGAGCAGCGATTGCACCACCGCGTAGCGCTCGGCGACCCAGGGCCCGTCGTAGAGGAGTCGGGCTACCGCAAACAGGGGGCTGAAGTCGATCACTTCGAGGCTCGACGCACAGGCTTCGATCCGCTCGATCGCCATCCCCCACGGCTGCTCGTAATCGGGTTGATGCTCGAAGGAGGGGGCGGACGGCAGGCCCACGCGCGGCGCCCGGTTCCATGCCGCAGGCCCCGGCCGCCAGGCACTGAATTCATCCGCCGCATCGGGCCCCTCGATCACCGACAGCACGGCCGCCGCGTCGGCGACCTCGAGGGCAAACACCGATACACAGTCAATGCTGCGACAGGCCGGCAGCACGCCCGCCGTGCTCACCCGCCCGGGCGTAGGCTTGAGTCCCACGATATTGTTGAAGCCCGCGGGCACACGCCCCGACCCCGCGGTATCGGTTCCCAGCGCAAAGGCAACGTCGCCTCGCGCCACCGCCACGGCGGAACCAGCGCTCGAGCCCCCGCTCACATGCGCCGGCGAGAACACGCTCGATGGCGCACCATAAGGCGAGCGCGCCCCCACCAGCCCGGTTGCAAACTGATCAAGGTTGGTTTTTCCAAGCAGCACCGCACCAGCATCAAGCAATCTGCGCACCACCGTGGCGCAGCGCTCCGGCATCCTGCTGAAGGCAGGACAGGCTGCAGTCGTGGGCAAACCCGGCACATCGATGTTGTCCTTGACGGCAAACGGCACACCAAATAAAGGCATCGATCGCAGCAGCGCCGCCGGGTCGGGGTGCTGCCGGGCCAAGGCGTCCAGTTCGGCAATCCGGTCTTCCAGCATCGCCGGGTTCACTCGGGTAATCCACACCTCCCGGGGGCTTTCGAGGGCGATTCGCGTCACCCGCTCGCGCAGGCCCTGGAGAACCGGATACCCGTCCAGGACCGCGCGCCGCCAGTCGGTGAGCGTCAGGCAAGCGCGCTCGGAAAATCCGCTCGAAGAACTCATCAGTCAGATCCGCATGAACATTAAAGGCGCGCACAAACTGTGCACATATCGGTATACAAGCCGGAACGCATGCAGGAGGCGTGCCAGGCGATGGGCGGGCGCGGGCAAAGGAGCTGGGGGCGCGGCAACGCGGGCGCGATCCGGCTAAACTGAGCGGTTTCCCTGACCCAGCCCATCCGCCATGCAAGAGAAGTACGACGCCAGCGCGATCGAACGCGCCACCCAGCAGCACTGGCAGACGATCGACGCCTATCGCGCGGTCGAACACGATCCGCGTTTTCCGAAAGGCAAGTATTACGCCTGCTCGATGCTGCCCTACCCCTCGGGCAAGCTGCACATGGGGCACGTGCGCAACTACACCATCAATGACGTGATGTACCGGCAGCTGCGCATGCAGGGCTACAACGTGCTCATGCCGATGGGTTGGGATGCGTTCGGCCTGCCCGCCGAGAATGCCGCAATGAAAAACGGCGTGGCCCCAGCCAAGTGGACTTGGGACAACATCGCCTACATGAAGAAGCAGATGCAGGCGATGGGACTGGCCATCGACTGGAGCCGCGAAGTCGCCACCTGCTCTCCCGACTACTACAAGTGGAACCAGTGGCTGTTCCTCAAGATGCTCGAGCACGGCATCGCCTATCTGAAAAACGGCGTGGTCAACTGGGACCCGGTCGATCAGACCGTACTGGCCAACGAGCAGGTCATTGACGGCCGGGGCTGGCGTTCGGGCGCCGTCATTGAAAAACGCGAAATCCCGATGTACTACCTGGGGATCACGCGCTACGCCGAGGAGTTGCTCGAGGACATCGAGGCGCTGGGCTGGCCCGAGCGCGTCAAGCTCATGCAGGAGAACTGGATCGGCCGCTCCACGGGCGTGCGCTTTGCATTCCCGCATGACATCCGCGACACCGACGGTTCGCGGGTGGGCGACGGCAAGCTGTTCGTCTTCACCACGCGCGCCGACACCATCATGGGTGTCACCTTCGTGGCCGTGGCGCCTGAGCACCCGCTGGCTGCGGTCGCAGCCGCCCGCGATCCACGCATCGCAAGCTTTGTCGACGCCTGCAAGCAGGGCGGCGTCACCGAGGCCGAACTGGCCACACGCGAAAAAGACGGGGTTCCCACGGGATTGAGCGTGGCGCACCCGCTCACCGGCGAACCGGTCGAAGTCTGGGTCGGCAACTACGTGCTGATGACCTACGGCGACGGCGCGGTCATGGGTGTCCCGGCCCATGACGAGCGCGACTTCGCCTTCGCGCGCAAGTTCGGCCTGGCCATCCGTCACGTGATCGACGTCGGCGGCCAGACCTTCTCCGACCAACAGTGGCAGGCCTGGTACGAGAACAAGACCGAGGGCCGCTGCGTCAACTCGGGCCGCTACGACGGCCTCAGCTACGCGCAGGCGGTCGATGCCATTGCGGCCGATCTCGCCGCTCGCGGTCTGGGCGAAAAGCGTATTCAGTATCGGCTGCGCGACTGGGGCATCTCGCGCCAGCGCTACTGGGGCACCCCCATCCCCATCATCCATTGCGACACGTGCGGCGCCGTGCCCGTACCGTACGACCAACTGCCGGTGAAACTGCCCGAGGATCTGGTCCCCGACGGCAGCGGCAACCCGCTCAATCGCGACGACCGATTCCTGCGCTGTCGGTGCCCGCGCTGCGACAAGCCCGCCCGGCGCGAAACCGACACCATGGACACCGTCATCGATTCGTCCTGGTACTACATGCGCTACTGCTCGCCCGACAACGCGCAATCAATGGTCGATGCCCGCAATGACGACTGGATGCCGATGGACCAGTCCATCGGGGGTATCGAGCACGCCGTGCTGCATCTGCTCTACGCGCGTTTCTGGACCAAGGTCATGCGCGACATCCAGGGCGATTTCCCCGGCGATTCGGCGCGGGGTCTGGTGAAGTTCGACGAGCCCTTCACCAACCTGCTATGCCAGGGCATGGTGCTCAACCACATCTACTCGCGTCGGGGCGACAAGGGCGGCATCGAATACTTCTGGCCCGATGACGTCGAGAACGTTCACGATGCCCGTGGTCAGGTGATCGGGGCCAAGCTCAAGTCCGACGGCTCGGCTGTCGACTACGGCGGCGTGGGCACCATGAGCAAGAGCAAGAACAACGGCGTCGATCCTCAATCGCTCATCGACCAGTACGGCGCCGATACGGCGCGCCTGTTCGTCATGTTCGCCTCGCCGCCCGAACAGACCCTCGAGTGGTCCGGTGCCGGCGTCGAGGGTGCACACCGCTTCCTACGCAGGCTCTGGGTCTGGTCCTTCGAGCAGCACGCCAGTCTGCGCGAGGTGAACGCGTTGCCTGACGCGGCCCAGCTTGACGACGCGCAGAAGGCCTTGCGACGAGACATCCACAGCATCCTGAAGCAGGCCGACTACGACTATCAGCGCAAGCAATACAACACGGTCGTATCGGCCGCGATGAAGATGCTCAATGCCCTCGAGAGCGCAAAGCTCGCCGCCTCGGCGAACAGTGCTGCCGTGGTGGCCGAGGCGCTGTCACTGCTCATCCGGGTGCTGTATCCGATCGTGCCGCACGTCACCCATACCCTGTGGGTTGAACTCGGCTTTGCAGCCCGCTTCGGTGACCTGCTTGACGCGGGCTGGCCGGTCGTTGATGAAGCTGCCCTGCGACAGGACCGGCTCGAACTGGTGCTGCAGATCAACGGCAAGGTGAGGGGTGCAGTCGTCGTAGTCGCCACTGCGGACAAGGCCACCATCGAGGCCGCCGCGCTATCGAACGAGGCGTTTCTGCGGCATGCCGAAGGGCGCCCAGCGAAGAAGGTCATCGTCGTGCCGGGTCGCCTGGTCAACGTGGTCGTCTAGCGGCCATGTCCACGCGCCGAAGCCTGCTGGCCTGGCCTGGGCTTGCGCTGCTCGCAAGCCTGGCGTCGTTCTCGGGCTGCGGCTTTCAGTTGCGCGGTCAGGCGCCCCTGCCTTTCAGGCGCCTTTACAGCGGCTTTGCGCGCAACTCGGCCATCGGCGCCGAATTGCGCTCGCTTATCCGGGTCTCAAGCGACACGGTTGTCGTGGACCGGGTCGACGACGCCGACGCCCGCCTCGAGGTGCTGCTCGAGCGGCGCGAACGCGAGATCATCGCCTTCTCCAGCACCGGACGCCCTCGCGAGTTTCAGCTTCGCCTACGCCTTCGCTTTCGCCTGCTCGATGCCCGTGGGGCCGAATGGCTGGGCCCGACCGAACTGCTGCTAAGGCGCGAGATCGTTTCGACTGATATCGATGTGGTGAGCAAGCAGCAGGAGGAAGAAATGCTCCACCGCGAGATGGAAGCGGACGCGGTACAGCAACTACTGCGACGCCTCGCCGCGGTCAAGCCCCGGCAGTAGACGGTCGTGCCACAGATCCGCCCCGAAGCGCTTGAAGCCACCCTGAGCCGTGGCATTCCGGCCATCACCTGGATTCACGGCGATGAGCCCCTGCTGGTTCAGGAGTCGGCTGATTCCCTGCGCAAGGCCGCACGGGCTGCGGGCGTCAGCGAGCGCCTGGTGTTTGAGGTCGACCGCAGCTTCAAACCCGAGGCGGTGGCGGCCGAAGCGAATGCCCTCTCGCTGTTTAGCGCGAGCAAGCTGATCGAGCTGCGTTTTGGTGGCAAACCCGGCAAGGAAAACGGCGAGGCCATCGCCGAGATTGCCGAGCGTCTGGACGATTCGGTTCGCCTGCTCGCGAGCAGTGCAAGGCTTGACCGCGTGGTCACCGATAGCGCGTGGTTCACCCGAATCGAGCGGGCCGGCGTGGTGCTGCCGATTTATCCGGTCGAAAGGCGGGAGCTTGCACGCTGGATCGCCGGCCGTCTGGCACGCCAGCGCCAACGCACCGACGCGGCCACGCTCGAACTCATTGCCGAGCGCGTCGAGGGCAATCTGCTGGCCGCGCATCAGGAAGTCAGCAAGCTCGGCCTGCTCTTTCCCGAGGGCGATTTGCCGGCTGAAGCGGCTCGTGCCGCCGTGCTGAGCGTGGCGCGCTACGACGCCTTCGATCTGGTGGAGGCCATGCTCGCAGGCGACCGGAACAGAGCCCTGCGCTCGGTGCAGGGCTTGCGCGCCGAGGGGGAGGCGCCCCCCCTGGTGCTGTGGTCGCTTGCTGACGCCATTCGCAGTCTGCTCAAACTGCACGCGGCCCGCCAGGCGGGGCAGGCCCTGAATCAGGCCATGCGCGCCGCGAGGATCTTCGGCCCACGCGAGCGCTTGTTCGAGGGCGCGCTGCGTCGCCTGCCCGCCTCGGTTTGCGAGACCGCCCTGCAGCAGGCAGCGCAGACCGATAGAATCGCCAAAGGCGTGCATCCAGGCGATGTCTGGCATGCCATCGAGCGGATCGTCCTCACTCTGTCGGGCGTGCCGCTACCGAAGGAAAGCTGAAGCCGTGGATACCCCCTCTGTCGATATTGCCGCCACCATCGAGCGCCTCGGGCGCCGCGCCCGGGACGCCAGCCGGGTCATCGCGCGGTCGGGCACAGACGCCCGTAACCGCGCGCTGGCCGCGACCGCAGCGGCCATCCGGCGCGACTCGCACACCTTGCAGGCGCGAAATGCACGCGACCTCGAGGCCGCGCGCGCGGCTGGCCATGATGAGGCCTTCGTCGACCGACTGGCGCTCACCCCTCGCGTGATCGAGGCCATGGCCGCCGGCCTGGAGCAGATCATCGCGCTGCCCGACCCGGTTGGCGAGATTTCTGGGCTCAGCTACCGGCCCTCAGGCATCCAGGTCGGCCGCATGCGCGTGCCGCTGGGTGTCATCGGCATCATTTACGAGTCGCGGCCCAACGTCACCATCGACGCAGCGGGCCTGTGCATCAAGTCGGGCAATGCCACCATCCTGCGCGGTGGCTCCGAAGCGATTCACAGCAACCAGGCCCTGGCCGAACTCATCCGCGAGGGGCTTGCTGCCGCGGGCCTGCCTGCGGATGCGGTGCAGGTCATCGACACCACCGACCGGGCGATGGTCGGCGCGCTCATCGCCGCCGAGCAATGGGTCGACGTGATTGTGCCCCGAGGCGGCAAGTCACTCACCGAACGCATCTCGCGCGAGGCGCGCGTGCCGGTCATTCGACACCTCGACGGCATCTGTCATGTCTTCATCGACGACGCGGCCGATCTCGACAAGGCGATCCGCATCGCCGACAACGCCAAGACCCAGCGCTACTCACCCTGCAACACCATGGAGACGCTGCTGGTCGCGGAGGCGATCGCCACCAGGGTGCTGCCGCCCTTGTGTCGTATCTACGCCGAAAAAGAGGTGGAACTGCGCGGCGATGCCAGGACCCGGCAGTTGCTGGCCGAGGCTGGCATCAGCTGCGGTGAAGCCACCGAAGAAGACTGGCGCACCGAGTACCTTGCGCCCATCCTGTCGATCCGAGTGCTCGCGGGCCTTGACGAGGCCATTGACCATATCGCCCGATACGGCTCGCAGCACACCGACGCCATCGTCACCGAAAACCACAGCCGGGCCATGCGATTCATTCGCGAAGTCGATTCCTCATCGGTCATGATCAACGCGTCCACACGCTTTGCCGACGGCTTTGAATACGGCCTGGGCGCCGAGATCGGCATCTCCACCAACAAGCTCCATGCCCGCGGCCCGGTCGGGCTCGAAGGGCTCACCTCGCTCAAGTACGTGGTCTTTGGCAGCGGTCAAATCCGCAGCTGATCCCCGTACGCGACTCACCTACTCTTTACGGCACGCTTCATGAGCTCGGGCTACAACCTGGTCAAGGCACTGCACATCATCTTTGTGACCAGCTGGTTCGCGGGGCTTTTCTATTTGCCGCGCATCTTCGTCAATCTCGCCATGGTTCCCGAACCCGGCGCCGAGCGCGATCGACTCCTCCTCATGGCCGGCAAGCTGTGGCGCTTCATGCAACCGCTGATGATGCTTGCGCTGGGCTTTGGTCTCTGGCTGTGGCTGGGCTACGGGGTCGGGGCACATACGGGCTGGATGCATGCCAAGCTTGCCGTCGTCGTGCTGCTGCTCGGTTATCACCATGTATGCGGCCGCATGCTCAAGCGGCTGCGCAGCGACAGCGACGGCCGCTCGCATGTCTGGTATCGCTGGTTCAACGAAGCCCCGGTTCTGGCGCTCGTCGTGGTCGTGATTCTGGTGGTACTCAAACCCTTCTGATCAGGGCTTGCGCCCTGGGGACACGTCAATGGATCGCACGCTCGACTACTACATGGTGCCGGCCTCGCCGTGGACCTACCTGGGCCACTCCCGGCTGCTCGAGCTCTGCGAGCGGCAAAGGGTATCCGTCCGTATCCTGCCTTTCGACCTCAACGGTCAGGTCTTTCCCCTGTCGGGCGGTCTGCCTCTGGGCAAGCGGGCGCCTCAGCGCCAGGCCTATCGCCTGATCGAACTCGCGCGCTGGCGTGAACTCACCGGCCTGCCACTCAACGCGCAACCAAAATTCTTCCCAGTGGCGGGGGACCATGCTGCCCTCGCCATCATCGCTGCCAACCAACTGCACGGTTCGGCGGCCGCGCTCAGGCTGGCAGGCGGTGTGCTGCGTGCGGTCTGGGCCGAGGAGCGCAACATCGCCGACGATGACACCCTCTCGGCGCTCATCTCCGAGGCCGGGCTCGATTCAGGGCCGGTCATCGCAAATCGGGCGCAGGCGCTCGCCCAATACGAATCCAACACGCGTCAGGCCATCGAGCAGCAAGTTTTTGGCGCGCCCTGGTACGTGTGGCGGGGCGAACCCTTCTGGGGGCAGGACCGGCTCGATCTGCTCGAGCGCGCGATCGCGCGCGCCTGAGATGACAAACTGGCGGGCTGCGGCCCCGAAGCTTTCGCGCGCTCAGCCAGCGCGCGCACCGGGCCCCGGCGAAAAGCGCCCGGCGCAGGCGGCTGATGACCCCGCCGCCACGATGTCAGGCGGCGTCCCTGAACTGGGCTTGTTTGCGCCCTGCCCGCGCGGGCTGGAAGACCCTCTGCGCGCGGAGCTTCAGTCCCTGGGGGCCCGACAGTGCCGGATCACCCCGGGCGGCGTCGCCTTCGCGGGCTCGCCGCGAATCGCCATGGCCGCCAATCTGCACTCGAGGCTGGCGAGCCGCGTGCTGATGCAGGTGGCGCAAGGTCGCTACCGCGACGAGGACGACCTCTACAAGCTCGCCCGCCGAATTGAGTGGGAGCAGTGGTTCAACGAGGACGTTCACCTGCGAGTGGACGTGTCGGCGCAGCGATCGGCACTGCGCAGTCTCAATTTCGTCGCCCTGCGAATCAAGGATGCCATCGTCGATCGCTTCCGGGAAACGACCGGCAGCCGCCCGTCGGTCGATACGCGCAACCCCGATGTGCGGATCTTCGGTTTTATCGGCCCGCACGACGCCACGCTCTACCTCGATCTCTCGGGCGAATCGCTCTTCAAGCGCGGCTGGCGTTCGGGCGAAGACGACAAGGGCGCCGCGCCGCTCAAGGAAAACCTCGCAGCCGGCCTGATCGCACTCGCCGGCTGGCGGGCCGACACGCCGCTCTATGATCCTTTCTGCGGCTCGGGCACGCTCCTGATCGAGGCGGCACAGGCAGCCCTTGCCATCGCCCCCGGAATCGGCCGTAGCTTCGGCTTCGAGCGTCTGCGAAACTTCGACCGGCTTGCCTGGGCCGACCTTCGACAGGCCGCCGAACAAGGCGCCAACGCGGTGATCGCGCGTTATCAGGGGGGTGAACTCACGCTGCGCATCGCAGGCTCCGACATCGACCCGCGCGCAATCGATCGCAGCCGACGCAATCTCGCGCGCGCCGGAATCCCGGCGGGGCTGGTTTCACTCTCAACCCTCGACTTCAGTTCACCCAATGCCGGCTCGCCATTCGGCGCCGAGGGTCAGCGCCCGGACGCGCCAGTCGGCGAGGTTCATCCGCCAGCCGGGCTGATCCTCACCAACCCGCCCTACGGAGCGAGGATCGAAGCGATGATCGCGGCCGCCGACGATGACCCTCGCGAGCGTGGCCGGCCCCCCATGGACGGCCCGCGAAGTGCCGGTGAGAGGCGCCCCGCCAGCGTCAGCCGCCCGCCCGCCCGGACCAGCATGGCTGACGCAGGCGCAGGGCACGGCTACGGCGATCACGAGCAGTCGCTCAGGCAATGTGGCATAACACTCAAGCGCGCTTTTGGCGGATGGCGCGCCTGCATCCTGACCGCTGATCCCGAAATGCCCCGACTGCTGGGCATGCAACCGCGACGCAAGACACCGCTGTTCAACGGCGCGCTCGAGTGCCGGCTCTTCGCGTTCGATATCTTTGCCGCGCGATGAATCCGCAACCGCCCGAGGACGATACGGCCGGCTCGCGCCTGGTCCGGGTGCAACATCGCATCCAGGAGGCCTGCCGCCTCGCGGGTCGCCCCGCCGACGCGGTGCGCCTGCTCGCCGTCAGCAAAACCTGGGGGGCAGACCGGGTGCTCGAACTGGCCACACTGGGGCAGCAGGCTTTCGCCGAAAACTACCTCCAGGAGGCGCTGGACAAGATCGATGCCTGTGCCGGTCGTTCACTTGAATGGCATTTCATCGGACCCATCCAGTCGAACAAGACACGGCCGATCGCCGAAAATTTTCATTGGGTGCACTCGGTCGAGCGCGACAAGATTGCGCGCCGACTGTCCGATCAGCGGCCACCCGACGTGGCACCCCTGCAAGTCTGCGTACAGGTGAACGTGTCAGGCGAGGCCAGTAAGAGCGGCTGCGACCCCGACGAGGCCGCGGATCTGGCCAGGCTGATTGTCGAGTTACCCCGGCTTGAGCTTCGAGGCCTGATGGCCATTCCGGAACCCACGAATGACGCCGCCCTGCAGCGCGCACGTTTCGGAGCCTTGCGGGCGTTGCACCAGGACATCCGAAGCACACTGGATCAGCGCGCAGGGCCTGAGACCGCCACGTCGTTTGATACCTTGTCGATGGGAATGTCGGACGATCTTGAGGTCGCCGTGCAGGAGGGCGCGACCCTGGTCCGAATCGGCACCGCCCTGTTCGGGCGGCGCCAGACGAGTGATGTCAGGCCATTGCCTTGACGGCGGCGGCCAGACGGCTCTTGTAGCGGGACGCGGTGTTCTTGTGCAGGATGCGCTTGTCAGCAATGCGGTCGATCACCGACTGCGATTCTTGCAGCACCTTGGTTGCTGCAGTTTTGTCGCCGGCGTTGATCGCCTTGCGCACGGCCTTGATAGCCGTGCGGTAAGACGAACGCTGGCTGGTGTTTTGCGCATTGCGCTTGACCGCCTGGCGGGCACGCTTGCGCGCAGAAGCAATGTTTGCCATGAGAATATTCCGGTTGGGTCAGCCGGCCGCCCCAAAAACTTGGCGCCGGATTGCGTCGGGAAAGCCTTGAATAATAATACGTTTTTGAAAGACCGCGCAAGTTGCGCGAGCACAGCATGAACCTGCTTCGCGCCGCCGCAACGGTCAGCGGGCTCACGCTGTTATCACGCATCACCGGACTCATCCGGGAGACGCTCACCGCCACCGTGTTCGGGGCGTCGGCCTTGACCGACGCATTTTTCGTGGCCTTCCGCCTGCCCAACATGCTGCGCCGGCTGTTCGCTGAAGGAGCCTTTTCGCAGGCCTTCGTGCCCATGCTGGCAGAGCGCCGCGCCCACCATCGGCGTGATGACCCAGCGGGCACCGACGAGGCCGGCATGCGTGAATTCATCGACCGCATTGCCACCGCCCTGTTCTGGGCGCTGCTCGGCGTCACCCTGCTCGGCGTCGCCGCCGCGCCGGCGCTCGTCTGGATGATGGCCTCGGGCCTGTCGGCCGATCCGCAAGCCATGAGCGCCGCCGTGCTGATGACGCGCTGGATGTTTCCCTACATCCTCCTCATCTCGTTGGTGGCCCTGGCAGCGGGCATTCTCAACACCTGGAAGCGGTTCGCGGTACCCGCTTTCACGCCGGTGCTGCTCAACCTGGCCGTGATCGGCGCAACCCTGCTGCTGGCCCCCCGTTTCACGCCCCCCATCTATGCGATGGCGGTTGGCGTCATGCTGGGCGGCATCGCACAACTGGCCCTGCAGATTCCTGCGCTCGCGCGCATCGGCGTGCTGCCAAGAATCGGCCTCAACCCCTGGCGAGCCTTTGCCGCCTCCGACACCCGCGCGGTACTCGTCCGCATGGCCCCGGCCGTGCTGGCGGTCTCGGTCGCGCAGATCAGTCTGGTGATCAATACGCATGTCGCCTCGCGTCTGGCTGCGGGCAGCGTGTCCTGGGTGTCTTACGGCGATCGCCTGATGGAATTCCCCGCGGCGCTTCTGGGCGTGGCGCTCGGTACGGTACTGCTCCCGTCTCTGACACGCATCGGCCAGGCGGGCGATCTCCGCGCCTACAGCGACTTGCTCGACTGGGGGCTGCGACTGTGCACGGTACTCGCGGTGCCCTGTACGGTGGGCCTTGCGCTCATGGCCGAGCCCCTTACCGCCCTACTTTTTCACTACGGGCGCTTCAGCGCGCACGATGTCGAGATGACCCGTCAGGCGGTCCTCGCCTACTCGGTCGGCCTGCTGGGGCTAGTCGCGGTCAAGGTACTCGCGCCCGGCTTTTACGCACGACAGGACCTGCGTACGCCAGTACGTATCGCTATCGCGGTGCTGGTGGCCACGCAGCTGCTCAATCTGGTGCTCGTGCCCATGTTCCAGCACGCCGGTCTCGCACTTTCGATCTCGCTGGGCGCCTGGGCCAACGCCGGCTTGCTGCTGGCCGGCTTGCTGCGGCGAGGCGACTATCGCCCCTCGGGCGGTTGGGCTGCGTTCGCGGCCAAGGTTCTGACCGCAGCGCTGGTCATGGCCAGCGCGCTGGTTCTGACGGTGCCCCGCTTTGACTGGATCGCGATGCAGGCCTCGCCCTGGCAACGCATCGCACTGGTCCTGGGTCTGGTGTCCGCGGCGGGTCTGCTCTACCTTTCCACGCTTGCCTTGCTGGGCATCCGGCCTCGCCAGTTTGTACGCCGGGACTGAGCACCGCCCTCAAACGCCCCCTCATAATCACGCCTGCCTCCATTCTTGATGGCCTCAATATGAATATCAGCTTCATCGGCGGCGGCAACATGGCCACCGCACTCATCGGCGGCCTGTCACGTCAGGCTGGCAATCCGCATCGCTTCCGGGTGGTCGAGCCGGTCGCCACGCAACGCGACGCGCTCGGTACACGCTTTGGCGCCCACTGTTTCGAGATACCGTGCGCCGAGGCCCTCGAGGCCGAGGTCATCGTCTTTGCGGTCAAGCCGCAGCAGATGCGCGAGGTCGCCCGCCGCTGCGCGCCCTTGCTGCGTGGGCAGCTCGTCATCAGCATCGCCGCCGGCATCCGGGCCGTCGACCTGTCGCGCTGGCTGGGCGGCCATCAACGGATCGTTCGTACCATGCCCAACACTCCCGCGCTGATCGGGCTCGGCATCACCGGGATGGCCATGCTGGACGGCGGCAGCCCCGATGACCGGCAGGTCGCTGAGGCCATTCTTGGCGCAGTCGGATCAACCGTCTGGGTCGATGATGAATCGAAGCTCGATGCCGTCACGGCGGTCAGTGGCAGTGGCCCGGCGTACGTGTTTCGTTTCATCGAGGCGGTCGAGCAGGCGGGCGTCGCGCTGGGCTTGCCGGCAGCCGAAGCGCGCCAGCTTACGATCGCCACCTTCGTCGGCGCGGCACAACTGGCCGCGCAGTCGGATGAGCCACCCTCGGTGCTGCGCGAGCGCGTCACCTCCAAGGGGGGCACCACTGCCGCCGCCTTGGGCGTGATGGCCGCAGGGGGGCTGGGCGAGTTGATCGAACGCGCGCTGGCGGCCGCCTGCGCGCGCGGCGCCGAGATGGGCGAGGCCTTCGGTCGGGACGACTGAGGGGCTGCGTCTGACCTGGCGCTCGCCCTCAACCCTGGGAATTGTCCCGGCCCCTCAGCCAGACAGCCAGGCCTCTGCCGCGATGCCCGCAAACACGGCCGCGCCGAACCAGTTGTTGTGGTTGAAGGCCTTGAAACACCCCTCACGCGTGCGCCCGCGCATGAGCGTCCAGTGATAGGCCGCAACGCCCGCCGCCGCGGTCAGCCCAAGGGCATAAGGAAGCCCCAAGCCCTCGAGTCGGCCCACCCAGGCCAGCAATCCGAGCGTGAGCGCGTAGCAGGCGACGATCGCGGCAAGATCGTATCGGCCAAACGTGATCGCCGAGGTCCGGATGCCAATCCTCAGATCATCATCGCGATCGACCATCGCGTACTGGGTGTCATAGGCAATGGCCCAGGCGACGTTGGCCGCCAGCATGACCCAGCCGGCGAGCGGCACGCCTCCCGTGACCGCGGCGTAGCCCATGGGGATGCCAAACCCGAAAGCAATGCCCAGATAGGCCTGGGGAATGGCCAGGAATCGTTTGGTAAAGGGATAGCTGGCCGCGAGGAATGCGGCCACCCCAGCCAGGGCCCAAGTGAGGCCATTGAAGGGATAAACCAGGGGCAAAGCGAGCAGCGACAACACGACAAAGACCGCGACCGCCTCCCAGGGCTGGATCTGTCCCGAGGTGAGGGGCCTGTCCTGCGTGCGCTTGACGTGCCGATCGAAATCGCGATCGGCAAAATCGTTGATCGCGCACCCTGCGGAGCGCATCAGCAGGGTTCCGAGCGCAAACGCCAGAACGGTGTAGAGATCGGGCCGGCCTTTGCTCGCCACAAAGACGGCCCAGAGCGTGGGCCAGAGCAGCAACAGGGTGCCGATGGGCCGATGCATGCGCACCAGACGCCAATACAGCACCGCCCGCCGACGCAGACGGAGGGAGAGGGGTGGCCCAGGGGTGTCGAGAGATGTCTCTTGCATGAACGATTATCGCTTTTTCGGTCTGCCGGGCGTAGCAGGCTCATGCTCGTCGAACGACGCCGAGGATAGCGCCCTCGCCGGCCAGGCCTGCTGGATCTCGCAGCAAGGCATTTCGTCGACTCGCCCGGCGCCTGGCCGATCTGATTTGCCGGGCCGATTGCCCACCAACAATTCCACCGCATGCCGCTGCGCCGCCCGCGCGGGTTCGATGCGCGCAGCGCCCGAGACCACCAGACCGCCCGCCTGCATGCGGTGGAGATTGGCGGCGCCAATGCCCCGCACGCGCTGGCGCAAATCGTCGGCGTCGCGGTAACGCCCCGACCCGTCTCGCGTCTTGACGATCCGCATTGCAAGAGCCGGCCCGATTCCTCGAACCTGCTCGAGTTCAGCCGCGCTGGCCAGGTTGACGTCAACCTGGCGGCTGCCGGCACGCCCGCCCCCCTCTCCGCCTGCGGGCTTGGGCGCGGGCGCGGGCGCGGGCGGGGGTGCCGGCGCCGTCAGCCCGGCAGCCTGCATGGCCGATGCCCGGGCGCCCTGTGCTGGCAGAGCCTGACCCGGCTGCGGCACGAGAAGAACACCCAGCCAGACCCGGACCAGCCTACGCTGCCAGGCCCGAGCTCGACCAGAGGCTCCGCTTGGAGTTCGGCTCGGCATATCGGGTTGCCGGGCAAGCCTGGAACAGGCGAGGCCCAAGCGGACCAAGCTCGCCGGGACCCACTCCCCAATCCAACGATCGCGCGGACAACAAGCGCCCATGATCAGTCCCCCGGGAGACGCAAAGCCCCGATCATCGGCCCCGTCGTGGCAAACGGCGCCCCCAACTCCGGCCGACAGGTCTAAGCCAATCGCGGCAAGGCGGCCTTGCGGTCGCCAGCGCGATCGTCAGGTGCGCTCCAGCTCCTCGGCGCGCTGCGGTGCGCAGCTGTCCCAAAGGCTACAACCCGGGCACTGCCAGTAATACTGCCTCGCCTTGAAACCGCAATGCGCACAGACAAATCGGGACAGGCGTTGCGCCTGCCCGCGCAGGAGACTTCGCATGAGTTCGAGCTCATCACGGTGCTCAAGCCCTTCAGGGTGTCGAAGCCGCAGTTCGAGCAGACGTTCGAGGCCGAGGAGGCTTGGTGTGCGTTTGAGTGCCGCGCGCGCCCATTCGATGGCCCGAGCCTCGCCATCACGATCGGCCCGAGCTTCGAGTACGGCAAGAAACAGATCGGTCGAGCGTTGAGATTCGAGCTGCGCCTCGATCGTGGCGATGCCCTCATCGAGCAAGCCCAGGGCCGCATGCGCCGAGATCCAGTCCCTGGCGCCCAACGCGAACCAGCCGGGTTGTTCGAGCCTCAGCCCGTTCCAGACCGCCAGCGCCGCCTGCGGCTGCCCCTGCGCCATGGCGAGCTCACCTCGCATCAGCGCGATGCGCGGATGACTGGATGAGACCGCGGCCGCATCATCGAGATGCCGTCGTACCTGCTCGAAGCGATCGGACGACTTTCCCGCCAGCGCCCGCGCGGCGAGCTCGCAGTGAAAGTGGGCCAGGGCACTGACTGTTTGCCGGGAGGGGTCCCCCGAAGTCAGCCGAGACGCCAACGCGATGGCCTGCGGCCAGTCACGGACCAGCTGGGCGATCGCAAGCCGGTGCTGCAGCGCCTGATGCGACCAAGGGGTCTCTTCGAGCTGCATGAACGCCTGCTCGGCCCGATCGAGCAGGCCCGCCTTGAGAAAATCCTCGCCCAGTTCGAAGACAGCGTGATGCCGCGTGTCGAGGTCAAGACCGCCCCGGTCGATCAGGTTTTGATGCACCCGGATGGCCCGGTCGGTTTCGCCCCGACGGCGAAAGAGATTGCCCAGCGCGAAATGCAGTTCGACCGTCTCGGGGTCGAGCCTGACCACGTCGATGAACTCGTCGATCGCGCGATCGGGCTGCTCGTTGAGCAGGAAGTTGAGTCCGCGAAAGTAGGCATCCGGCAGATCACGCGCGCGGCTTGCCCCGCGGCTCTCGTGCCGAGCGGCCAGCCAGCCCAGACCGAAAAACAGCGGCAGTACCAATAGCCAGATGAGCTCGAATTCCAAACGGGGTGCTCGCCAGGCTCAGATAACGAAGGGCGGCGCGCTACCCGGGGCAGCACCGACCGGCGCAGCCGCTGGGCCGCGCGCACCGGGCTCGGCCTGAGCTGCACGACTACTCAGGGCCTTGATCTCCTTGCGCAGGCGCGAGATCTCACGACGCTGGCGAAAAAACGTGGGCACGCAAGCGAGCAGGCCGATGACGACGCCCGCGCCCAGAAAAGACAGCAGAAATACCACCAGCGGCGCACGCCAGGCACCCTGGCCTGCAAAAAATCGAAGGTCAACCGGATCGGTGTTGGACAGGGCAAAACCGAGCGCCCCGACGAACAGGATGAGGTAAAAGATCCAGGAGATGATTCGCATTGATGAGCTCCCGCGCTGAGCGCCGAAACCGGCGAGCCTCAGCTCATCGAGTCGCCCGGTCCGGCATCGACCCGTTCACGCAACTCTTTGCCCGGCTTGAAGTGTGGCACACGTTTGCCCGGAACCAGTACCTTCTCACCCGATTTGGGATTGCGCCCAACCCTCGGCGGGCGGTGCGACAACGCAAAGCTGCCAAAGCCCCGGATCTCGATCCGGTGTCCATCGGCCAGCGTACGCGCCATGGCATCAAGAATGGTCTTGACCGCGAATTCGGCGTCTTTGAGGACCAGTTGCGGATAGCGCTCAGCCAGGCGGCTGATCAGTTCGGACTTGGTCATGGGAGGCAGTGAACCGGCGGACGACTCGAGGTCGTCATCGCCGGTTGCTCCCCGGGCATCGTCCCGCATGATGCCCCGCCCCGCTTATTCCTTGGGCGTATCGAGCTTGGCACGCAGCAGCGCGCCAAGGTTGGTGGTGCCGCTTGCGGCGCCACTTTCAGCAGCGATCCGCTGTAAGGCTTCGGCGGTCTCGACGTTGTCCTTGGCCTTGATCGACAGACTGATCGAACGGTTTTTCCGATCGACGTTGATGACCATGGCTTCGACTTCGTCGCCTTCCTTGAGGTGATTGCGGGCATCCTCGACGCGATCGCGCGAGATTTCCGATGCGCGCAGGTAGGCCTCGACGTCGCCATCGAGCTTGACCACAGCGCCCCGGGGATCAACGCTGACCACCGTTCCCTTGACCACAGCGCCCTTCTCATGATTGGTCGCGTAGTTGTTGAACGGATCACCCTCGAGTTGCTTGATGCCCAGCGAGATGCGCTCGCGCTCGGTATCGATCGCCAGCACCATGGCATCGATCTCGTCGCCCTTCTTGAAGTTACGCACGGCTTCTTCGCCGGGCAGGCTCCATGACAGGTCGGACAGATGCACCAGGCCATCGATGCCACCGGGCAGCCCGATGAAGACACCGAAGTCGGTGATCGACTTGATCGACCCGCGCACGCGGTCGCCCTTGCGATGGTTTTCGGCGAACTCTTCCCAGGGGTTGGCGCGGCACTGCTTCATGCCCAGCGAGATGCGGCGACGCTCCTCGTCGATCTCGAGCACCATGACTTCGGTTTCGTCGCCCAGGGCGACCACCTTGCCGGGGTTGACATTCTTGTTGGTCCAATCCATTTCGGAGACGTGCACCAGACCCTCGATGCCCGGCTCGATCTCGACGAACGCACCGTAGTCGGTAATGTTCGTGACCTTGCCGAACATGCGCGTGCCCTGCGGGTAGCGGCGGCCGATGCCCACCCACGGATCATCGCCCAGTTGCTTGACACCCAGCGACACGCGGTTCTTTTCCTGGTCGAACTTGAGCACCTTGGCGGTGATTTCCTGACCCACCTGCA
>CAIVPX010000118.1 GCA_903907905.1 uncultured bacterium
CGCGATGCTGGCGGTGAAGTTTCCGTCGCTGGTGATGTCCGAGCTGTTTGGCTCGCCCTACGAAGACCATCGATTCATCATTGAATGTGCAGTCGCCCGTCATGGTCTCACCCAGACTCCCGGCGAGGCCGATCGCAAAGCCCGCGAACTTGCGGCCTATGTGCGCCGCCTGATCGACCACAAGGAGGCGAATCCGACCGATGACATGGTGAGCCGGGTGATTGCCGAGCACGTCATTCCGGGGCACCTGACGCGTGACGAATTTGCCGAGATCGGCGCGATGATCCTGCGCGCGGGGCATGACACCACCACCAACATGATCGGCATGGGCTCGCTCTTCATACTGCGCGACCCAGCCATGGCGCAGCGCCTGCGCGAACACCCCGAGCGCCTGCGCGGGGCGGTCGAGGAGTTCCTCCGGTTTGTAAGCCCCGTGCAGTTTTCGCCCCGCCGGGTGGCCCGCGTCGACGTGGAAGTGGGGGGCGTGCTGATCCGCCAGGGCGAGGGGCTGTTCCTGTCGCTCGCCTCGGGCAACCGTGATGAATCGGTCTTTGCCGACCCGAATCGCATCGACATCGAGCGGGATGCCGCAGCGCATCTCACCTTCGGCTTCGGCATCCACCAATGTCTGGGCCAGGTTCTCGCCCGCATCGAGCTTCAGGTGGTGTTTGCAGCCTTGCTCGCGCGGCTGCCCGAACTGCGACTGGCCGTGCCTTTCGAGCAGGTCCGTTTCAAGCATGACATGCAGATCTATGGCGTGCACAATCTGCCCGTGGCCTGGTGAGCGCTACGCGTCCGGTCAACCGATGTTGTGGAGCAGTCGATCGTGAAAGTCGTTGTCGATACTCAGCGGTGTGTGGGGGCCGGGCAGTGCGTCTGGGTGGCACCACAGGTCTTTGACCAGCGGGAAGAAGACGGCATCGTGCGGCTGATTGAGCCCCGGCCCAGCGAAGCGCTCCACGATTTTGTCAGAGAGGCCGAGCGGGTCTGTCCGGCGCGGGCGATTCGTATCGAGGAATGATGCGAGGCGGCGGGCAGAGCCGCGTGATCCAGGGCTGCCCCGAGGCTTGAACTGGTGCGATCGGGCACGAACGGGCGGCGTGTTGAATGGATTCAAACGATCATAAGGAGACAGTCTGATGAATCGATCATCGTTACGGGTTCTTGCGGGTCTGGCCCTGGGGCTAATGGCCTCACTGAGCGTGGCCCAGTCGGGTGACTACCCGAACAAGCCGATCAAGCTGCTGATTCCGTTCCCGCCCGGGGGCGGTACCGATTTCGTATCGAGAACCGTGGGCACCCGTCTGGGAGAAGTCAACAACTGGACGGTGGTACTCGAAAACCGGCCGGGTGCGGGCGGCAACATCGCCATTGAAGCCGCGGCCAAGGCGGCCCCCGATGGCTACACCATCGTGATGGGTCAGACCGACAACATGATGCTGGGCCCCTGGCTTTACCAGACGCTCAGCTATGACTCGGTCAAGAGCTTCGAGGCGATCGTGCGGGTCTCGCATGCGCCGCTGGTCATCGTCAGTGCCGCGGGATCGAAGATTACCGATCCGGTCTCGTTGTTGGCGGCAGGCAAGTCGACCCGGGGCATCACCTGGGGGACCGCCGGCAACGGTACGGTGGGTCATCTGTTCGGCGAACAACTTAAGGCGCTCACCGGTATCAACCTGACCCAGGTGCCCTACAAGGGCGCGTCGCCCGCAATGACCGATGTGATCGGCGGTGCGGTGGATGTGGCCATTCTGTCGGTGGGCTCGATCCTGCCGCACATTCAGTCGGGCAAAGCGTCGGCTGCTGCGGTTACCTCCGCAGCGCGGTCGCCCGTGCTGCCCGATGCGCGGACCTTTGCCGAGGCGGGGTTCAAAGACGTCGACGTCAATGTCTGGCTGGGGCTGTTTGCGCCTGCGGGGACGCCGGCGGCGATCGTTGCTCGGCTCAACGAGGCGGTCAACAAAGTGCTGCAAATGCCCGATATCCGACAGAAGATCACGGGGCAGGGCGTGATGGTGGGTGGCGGAGGCTCGGCCGAGTTCACCGAATTCGTCAAGACCGACTATGCCCGCTGGGGTGCTGTGGCGCGCAAATCGGGGGTCAAGGTCGAATGATCGGTCGCGGGCGCTGAGGCCCCGCGGGGCGCGCCGAACTCGGCTACGATTCACCCGCGTTTGCCGGTATGTCCCGAGGCCGGTGCGGTCTGATACTCAAGGAGCAAGCCATCATGCGATTTTCCGCAACCGATTCAGCCGACCGTTCGGTGCTGGTCACCGAGGTTGGAACCCGCGACGGGTTTCAGGTTGAGCCCGAATTCATTCCCACGGCCAGCAAGGCCGAGGTGCTCAATGCCCTCATTGATGCGGGAGTGCGCAGCTTCGAGGCCACCTCGTTCGTGTCGCCTCGCGCCATTCCTCAGTTGGCCGATGCTTCGCAACTGATGGACATGCTCACGCGCCGCCCGGGCGTGCGTCTGTCGGCGCTGGTGCCCAATGCCCGTGGCGCCGAGCGGGCGGCTGCCGCCAAGGTCGACATGATGATCTGCTTCATCTCGGCCAGTGAGAGCCACTGCCAGGCCAATCTCAACAAACCGATCGAGCGGGCGCTGGCCGACTTCGAAGAGTTCTCGCCCATTGCCGCCCAATACGGCATCCCGGTGCGCGGCGCCATTGCCGTGGCGTTTGGCTGTCCCTTCGAAGGCGAGGTGCCGGTGGATTCGCTGTTGCGTATCGCGGGCGCCTACCACGAGCG
>CAIVPX010000119.1 GCA_903907905.1 uncultured bacterium
GAAGCGAAACGCCAGATAGATCATGATGCCGATCACGACCAGCAGTAGCGCCAGCGCGCCGTCGGTGAAAAGTTCCTGCCCCACCTGGGGGCCGACGAATTCGACGCGACGCAGTTCGACCTGCGCATCGGCCTGCTTGAGGGCCGCCATCACCTGCTCGCTCTGCCGGGCGGCGGCTGCGCCCGAACCCTGTTTGAGGGGCAGACGGATCATGACATCACGCGAGGTGCCGAAGTTTTGTACCTGGGCATCGGCATAACCCAGCCGGGTCACGACCTCCCGGATGGGCTCGAGTTCGGCCGCCTTGGGGTAGGCAACCTCCATGACGGTGCCACCGGTGAACTCGATTGAAAAGTTCAGGCCCCGCGCCGCGAGAAATCCCACGGCTGCCACGAAGGTAAGCAGCGAGATGATGTTGAAAATGAGGGCATGGCGCATGAAGGGGATGTCGCGCCGGATGCGGAAGAATTCCATGGTGTGCTTGCTCTCCTGGGTCTGAAAGGGGCCGACCGCGCTGCGTCAGGCCTTGCCGCCTTGCGAACCGCCGGCTTCGGGCTTCCAGATCTGGCCGATCGAGAGTCCCGTGAGTTTCTTCTTGCTGCCGTACCAGAGGTTGACCAGACCCCGTGAGAAGAACACGGCCGAGAACATCGAGGTGAGGATGCCCAGGCAGTGCACCACCGCGAAGCCCCGCACCGCACCCGAGCCAAAGGCTAGCAGTGCCACGCCTGCGATGAGCGTGGTGATGTTGGAGTCGAGGATGGTGCCGAAGGCGCGCTCGTAGCCCGCCATGATCGCGGCCTGGGGCGTTGCGCCATTGCGCAACTCTTCTCGGATGCGCTCGTTGATGAGCACGTTGGAGTCGATGGCCATGCCGAGCGTGAGTGCGATGGCGGCAATACCGGGCAGGGTGAGCGTGGCTTGCAGCAGCGACAGCAGGGCGACCAGCAGCAGCAGGTTGAGCGCCAGTGCGAGCGAGGAAATGACGCCGAAGAGCAGGTAGTACAGGCACATGAAGGCGGCGATGGTGAGAAAGCCCCAGACCGTCGACAGGAAGCCCTTGCGGATGTTGTCAGCCCCCAGGCTCGGGCCGATGGCGCGCTCCTCGATGATCTCCATGGGCGCGGCGAGTGAGCCCGCGCGCAGCAGCAGCGCCACATCGTTGGCCTCGGTGGTGGTCATGCGGCCCGAGATCTGCACCCGACCGCCGCCGATTTCGGTTCGGATCACGGGCGCGGTGACCACCTCGCCCTTGCCCTTTTCGATCAGCAGGATGGCCATGCGCTTGCCGATGTTCTCGCGCGTGATGTCGCGGAAGATGCGAGCGCCCTTGGCGTCGAGCGTGAGGTGGACGGCAGGCTCCTGCGTCTGGTTGTCGAAACCCGCCTGGGCGTCGTTGAGGTTTTCGCCGGTGAGCACCACCTGCCGACGCAGCACGATGGGCCGGCCGTCGCGCTCGTTGTAGCGCTCGCATCCCAGCGGCACCGTGCCGGCGGCGATCGAGGTCTGTTCGTCGGGCGCCTCGCACACCATGCGCACCTCGAGCGTGGCCGTGCGGCCCAGGATGTCCTTGGCCTTGGCGGTGTCTTGTACGCCGGGCAGCTGTACGACCACTCGGTCGAGACCTTGCTGCTGGATGACAGGCTCGGCCACCCCCAGTTCGTTGATGCGGTTCGACAGCGTGGTGATGTTCTGCTTGAGCGCACTTTCCTGGACGCGCCGCGCCGCCTCTGGCCGGAAGCTGGCGATCAGCCGGAGTTCGTTCGCGTCGCCGGATTCTTGCAGCGCGAGGTCGGGCTGGTTGTCGCGCAACAGGTTCTGCGCGCGCGTGCGGGTCTCGGCATCCCGAAAGCGAATTTCAATCGAGTCACCGGTTCGCGTGATGCCGGCGTGCCGGAGATTTTTCTCCCTCATGAGATTGCGCAGATCGCCTGCGGTGGCGTCGAGTCGCTTGCTGAGGGCCTGCTTCATGTCGACCTGCAGCAGGAAGTGAACGCCGCCGCGAAGATCAAGGCCCAGGTACATGGGCAGGGCCCGCATCTGCGTGAGCCAGTTGGGCGAACTCGAGAGCAGGTTCAGTGCGACCACGTAGGCGGGGTCGGCGGGGTCAGGGTTCAGGTCGGCGACGATCGCATCCTTGGCCTTGAGTTGCGCGTCGTTGTCGCGAAGGCGAACCTTGACCGAATTGCCGTCGAAAAAGAGACCCGTGTGCTCGAGCCCCGCCTTCTTGAGCGCGCCCTCGACCCGTCCCATCATCGTGGCGTCGAGCTTGACGGTCGCCTTGCCGCTCGAGACCTGAACCGCAGGCGCCTCACCGAAGAGGTTGGGAAGCGTGTACAGCAGCCCCAGCGCCAGGGCCACGGCCATGGCGAGGTACTTCCAGATCGGGTAGCGATTCATCGAACCCCCTTGCGGGCGACGCAGGATTGAAACGAAGGGCGGGCAGAGCGCCGCGCGGCGCCCCCGGGCGCCACCGGCACTGCAACCCGGGCAGACGGGCTGCCCGGGCCGTGGCTCAGATCGCCTTGAGGGTGCCGTTGGGCAACAGGGTCTGGATAGCGCTCTTTTGGAAGTTCACCTCGACCGAAGGGGCTTCCTGGCCATGTCGGGCCTCGGGCAATTGGGCGATTTCGAGGGTGATGTAGCTTTCACCCACCTTGGTGATCTTGCCGACGATGCCACCGGCCGTCACCACCTCATCCCCCTTCTTGAGTGCGCCCAGCATGGCACGGTGTTCCTTGGTGCGCTTCATCTGAGGGCGAATCATCAGAAAGTAGAGCACGACGAACATCAAGATGATCGGCAAAAAGCCGATCAGCTGGCTCTCGGCCGAGCCACCTGCCGCCTGAGCGTAAGCCGTTGAAATCAGCACGCGAGTCTCCTGTCGGTAAACCGCTGATTATAGACGGGCGGGATTGCGGTCTGTCGGGGATTGAACGCCTCAGACCCCGCGGGCCCGGTCCGCCGCGAAGCCGGCCCGCCAGGGCTCGAAGCGCCCGGCGGCGATGGCCTCGCGCATTTCCCTCATGATCGTGAGGTAGAAATGGAGGTTGTGGATCGTGGCCAGTCGCGCCCCCAGAATCTCGTTGACCTTCTGCAGGTGGTGAATATAGGCGCGAGAGAAGTGGCTGCAGGCGTGACAACTGCAGTGCTCGTCGATGGGCGCCGGGTCGTCGCGGTAGCGGGCGTTTCGAAGGCGCAGGTCGCCAAAGCGCGTGAACAGCCAGCCGTTGCGGGCGTTGCGGGTGGGCATGACGCAATCGAACATGTCGATACCCGCAGCCACGCCCGCAACGAGGTCTTCCGGCGTGCCCACGCCCATGAGATAGCGCGGGCGATCGCGCGGCAGGCGCGGCGTCGTGTGCGCCAGGATGCGCATCATGTCTTCCTTGGGTTCGCCCACCGACAGTCCGCCGATCGCGTAGCCATGGAAGCCGATGTCGCTCAGTTCTGCCAGCGATTCGTCGCGCAGGCTTTCGAACATCCCGCCCTGAACGATGCCGAACAGGGCGTTGCGGTTGCCCAGACGGTCGAATTCGGCACGTGAACGGCGTGCCCAGCGCAGCGACAGTCGCATTGAGTCGGCCGCGGCCTCGATCGAGGTCGGCACGCCGCCCGTCTCGTAGGGGGTGCACTCGTCAAAGATCATCGCGATGTCCGAGTTGAGCACATGCTGGATGCGCATCGACTCCTCGGGCGTGAGCATCAGTCGGTCGCCGTTGATCGGCGATGCGAAGCGAACACCCTCCTCGCTGATTTTCCGAAGCTCGCCGAGACTCCAGACCTGAAAGCCGCCCGAGTCGGTGAGGATGGGGTGTTGCCAGCCATTGAAGCCGTGAAGCCCGCCGAAGCGGCCGATGACCTCGGTGCCCGGTCGCAGCCACAGGTGAAAGGTGTTGCCAAGAATGATCTCGGCGCCCACCTCGACGAGTTCCCGGGGTGACATGGCCTTGACCACACCGTAGGTACCGACCGGCATGAAGATGGGCGTCTGGACCGTGCCGTGACTGAGGGTTATCTGTCCGCGGCGGGCCTGGCCATCCTGGGCAAGCAGTTCAAATTCAAGCATGGTTGGGGCGGTCGGTTGAACTGCGATCGAGCAGCATGGCATCACCGTAGCTGAAGAAGCGGTAGCGCTGGCTGATTGAGTGGACGTAAGCCTGGCGGATCCGTTCGTAGCCGGCAAAGGCGCTCACCAGCATCAGCAGCGTGGAGCGGGGAAGATGAAAGTTCGTCACCAGGCGATCGACCAGCTTGAACCGATAGCCCGGCGTGATGAAGAGCGAAGTATTTGCGGCGCAGGCGCTGATGCGTCCGTCCGGCGAGGCCGCCGATTCGAGCGTGCGAAGCGAGGTGGTGCCCACCGCGATGACGCGCCCGCCGCGGCGCCGGGTCTGCTCGATCGCCCGGGCCGTGGCCTCGGGTACCTGATACCACTCGCTGTGCATGCGGTGTAAGGACAGATCGTCGACGCGTACCGGCTGGAAGGTGCCGGCGCCGACGTGCAGCGTCACGAAGGCCCGCTGCACGCCTCGTTCGTCAAGCGCCCGCATGAGCGTGTCGTCAAAGTGCAGCCCTGCCGTCGGTGCCGCAACCGATCCCGGTTCGCGGGCGTAGGTGGTCTGGTAGCGCGTCTCATCCTCGGCGCCGGGTGGGCGATCGATATAGGGGGGCAGGGGCAGTTCTCCCTCGCGATCCAGCACCTCGAGCACGGGGGCGTCAAATCGAAGACGCCAGAACTCGCCCTCTCTGCCCAGTACCGTCGAGCAGGTGCTCTGCCAGTGCAGCATGGACCCCTCCCGCGCCGGTTTGCTCATGCGCAGTTGCGCGAGCGCCTCGTCACGGCCCAGGATTCGCTCGATCAGGCCCTCGACCGCGCCGCCACTCTCCTTGCGGCCGTGCAGTCGCGCACGCAGCACGCGGGAGTCGTTGAAGACCATCAGGTCGCCCGGCGAGAGCAGCCCGGGCAGGTCGGTGAAGCGCAAGTTTTCCAGGTCCTGCTCGCGGACGCGCAGCAAGCGTGAGCCGCTTCGCGAGGCGGCGGGCTCACGGGCGATCAGCGAATCGGGGAGGTCGAAATCGAAATCGGATAGGCGCATGGCGCCCTGATTGTATGCGGCGAGCACCGGACCGCCGTGCGCCGACCTGTGCCTGCGCGGGTGATTGCTTGACCGTGCATTTGCCGGCGAGCGGTTGATTGCCGATAATGCGCTTTCGCAGTCGCTCCGTGCCGGAGTGGTGGAACAGGTAGACGCGCCGGACTCAAAATCCGGTACTGGAAACAGTGTGCGGGTTCGAGTCCCGCCTCCGGCACCAATGCAGAGCATTGGTGACGGAGAGCACAGTCCTTGAGGACTGTGCGCGCGGGACTCGAAGGGCCGGGCATGCAAGCCCGGCCGCGGCCTGCGCGAGCGAAGCGAGTGTAGGCGAGTCCCGGAGATGGTGGTGTGCGCGCGGGACTCGAAGGGCCGGCACCGAACATAGGCCGGGTCGGTTCGATACCGATGCGATTCCAGGCTCGGGGGTGTCGCGGGCGGCGAGCGAATTGGCAAGCCGAGCGAACGGCGGTCAAGCC
>CAIVPX010000120.1 GCA_903907905.1 uncultured bacterium
ATGGCAGCGGCGCCTCATCCTGGCCGGCGTTGACCGGTCGATGGGACCCGAGCAGTTCATTGCCGGCCTGCTGCTCTTCGTCGCGCTTGCAGCAGCTTTGACACTAGCTGCCTCGCGGTCGCTCTCCCTCAGAAGCTTGGCGCTTGCTGCGGTTGTCGCGCTCTTCGCGTTGTTGGTTGGCCTTGACTGGCTGCGGCGCCGGGCAGTCCTCAGGCGTCTGGCGATACTTCGGCGGCTGCCGTTCTTCATCGACCTGGTCGCGATGTGTGTCGAATCCGGGATGCCGCTGTCCGCAGCCCTGAGCCAGTCCGTTGAAAGATCGCCACCCGGGCCGCTGCGAGACGAGTGCGCCCGAGTGCTTCGGGATGTGAAGGCTGGCCGCTCCCGGGAGGAAGCCTTTCGAGACCTTGCCCGCCGGACCGATTTGCCCGCCGTGACCAACCTGGTCCTCGCCCTGAATGCGGCCCAACGTGACGGCGGGGGCACGCTGCGAGTACTGAAGGCGCAGGCGGAGCAGCAAAGGACCGATCGCTTGCTGCGCGCCGAGCGGCTGGCCATGCAGGCTCCGGTCAAATTGCTCTTTCCGCTGGTGGTCTTCATCTTTCCAGGAACCTTCGCGGTGCTGCTCTATCCCGTCCTCAGCCGCCTGTTTGCCGAGGCTTCCCGATGAGCGAATCCGCACACGACGTGTCACTGGCGCTGCGCGTGAAGCCTTGCTTCCGCCTCTGGCAACGGATGCTCGGGCTTCTGGGTCGCCCGTTTCTTGATGCTGACGAGGCGCTTTGGATCTCGCCTTGCTGGTCTGTTCACACCTTCGGCATGCGCTTCGATCTCGATGTCGTATTTATCGATCGTCGCGGAAAGGTTCTTCGGATCGTCCAGGGATTGTCGGCCGGGCGGTTTGCCGCCTGCTCGGGCGCTTCGTCGGTCATCGAAATGAGTGCTGGCGCGGCTGGCCGGCAGGGTATCGTCCAGGGGGATTTGCTGAAGATGGCTGTCGATCCCGCCGGCGAGACCGTCGAGATTTTCTTGAGGAAACCGCCATGGCTGCACTCAGACGATTGAATGCCGCGTCAACTGTCACGTTAACCCCGGCGACGCGGGTCAGCGCTTGTCTGTCCAGCCTTCGAACCCTCTGGCTTTGCTGGGTGGGTCTGTCGGCGTCGGCCTGCAGCGTGCTCGACCCAACGGGGGAGTGGCGCGGAAAACCCGTCGCGGCGGCGTCCGTCTCTGGGCTAGCGCAGGCGCCGACCGTACCAGCACCGCCTGCGCCATTGCCTGCGCCGCTGCCGCCTCCACCGTCCGCGCCAGCATCCGCGGCACCATCGCAGGCGCTGGCCGCCATGCGGCCGCCCGGCCCGGTTCCCGACGGTTCCAGTCCGGCGGGCGGTCTGGTGGCACTGGATGAGCGTGCCGTGTCGGCCTTGTTCGATTTGGCCGAACGTGCGTATCGGTCCGGTTCGAGCGAGACAGCGTCACGATTGTTCGAGCAACTCTCGCGCCTGCGCCCCGGGCGCGCGTCGGTCTGGCTTCGGATCGGCAACCTTAGCCACCGCGAGCGTGACTTCGATGCAGCGGCGCGCGCCTATCGCCGGGCGGCTGATCTCGCTGGCGGGCGGGGTGAAGGCGAGGCCGACATCCGATCGAAGGCCCTGGCAAACCTGGCGATCGTGGCGGTTGAGCGGGCCCGATTGGCGCTCGACGATTGGCAGGGGCAAGGGGCCCCCACTGCGGCATCGGCCTACACGGATCAGGTCGAGGCGGCACTTGAATCGATCGTCCGAGGCGTATCGGCGTCTCCGGGTCGTCCTGTTCCGGACCGTACGTCCTTCATTGCGTCGAGCAGTTCGTCATCCACTGCTTCAGCGGATGCGGCATTCAATGCGGCCGCCGGTGCCCCAACCGATAGGCCTTCGGGGTCGCCCGGATTGCAAGCCTCCGCAGACGGGCGCGCGAGCTCGCCACTCAGGCTCGACCCATCTCGCGCATGGGGAGTCGAGGCGACCCGGGCATCGGAGGGCGCCCGCGTCGATTCCGCGACCGGCGCGTCGTATGGTCAAACCGAGGTGTCATCCGGGCCAAGGTCCCTGCCCCTGCCAAGGCCCGCCGTCGAGATGCAGGGCGGCGTCGAACTGATCAGGGGGCAGCCCCATTGATGAGCATGTGCCGCCGAGACGGGCAATGCCATGGCAGGGTGTCCCGGTCCGCCTGCAAGGGGGCGGGTGCCGTCGAATTTTTGCTGGCAGTGCCGCTGGTGCTGCTGCTGGGGCTGGGCGTGTGGCAGTGGGCGCTGGTGCTGCATGCCAGGCAGATCATCGAGTTCGCCGCCTCGGAGGCGGTCCGTGCCGGCAGCCTCGTGCATGCGACCGAGCCCTCGATCGACGGCGGGCTTGCACTGGGCCTGTCGTCATTCTGGGGTGACCTCAGCCCCGATGAAGCGCGCGACCGACTGATGCGCGCCTCGTTGACTCGTCTGGCTGCGGCAACTCGGTCGGGCTGGCTCGAATGGCGACAGTTGTCGCCAACTCACGAAAGTTTCGCGGACTGGGGAGAGTCGGTGTCCACTGCGCTGGCCGAGGGCCAAGGCCCGGCGGTCCTCGAAATTCCCACCGACAACACCGCCTGGCGGGCGCGCAACAGTCTGCCTGCCAGTGGTCGCGGCGGCGACCGATCCGGCGAAACGGTGGGGGCTGCCTCGGGGCAGACGCTCCTCGACGCCAGCATCCTTCGCATCGAACTGACGCTTGGCGTGCCGCTCCATGTGCCGTTGGCGGGCCGATTCATTGCATGGGTGGCCCAGCAACGCCTCGGTTGCCCGACGGTGGCGGCATTGCGCGCAGGCGCGCTAAACATTGGGGCGGGCGATTCCGCCCCCGGTCTTGCTGGTTTCGAGGGCCGTCTGTCGGTGCTGGGGGCGGGCAGTCGAGAGACAGAGGGCGCGCCTGCGCAAGCGGCACCAAGCTGCAGTTTTTTCGAGGGACCGGATCATGCGGGCCGAGTGCTGCCGCGATTGCCGGTACGCGTCGTGGCTCAGGCTCGCATGCAATCCGGGGCACGAGTCTCGGCCAGAACGCCCCATCGTAGCCAAGCTGTCCCCGCCCGCGTCGAAAGCTCAAGCGCGTCATTGGCAGGCCCCATGACGCCGCCGCTGTTTGGCGGCGCTGACTCGGCGCGCGAAGCAGGGCCAAGCGGTGCGATCGACACTCCTCTGGCAGATTCAGACCCAACGACAAGAGCGGACGGGTTTCTATCGATCGGGGGCGAACGTGTCATCTGGGCGCCTGGCGCTTGTACGATGCCGCCCTCCTGATCGGCGCTCAGCGAGGCACGCGCGGTACGGCAAGGGCCGAGCGGTCCTGATCGCCGGCCCGACGGTAGCCAAAGTAGTCACTGAAAACTCTGGCCAGATCTGGAAAGGTCTGGCTGATGGCGCCGGGGAGGGTGAAAAACGCCTCGGCGCTGACGGCAAAGAACTCAGCCTCATCTGTCGCTGCGTAGGCGTCCAAGGGAAGTCTGGCGTAGTAGGGGTCGGCTGCCTCGGACTCGGGATCCACATCTGGCGGAATCTCTGCTTCGACGGCCTCCAGCATCAGACAGAACTGGTCGTAGGCCGCGTGCAGCGCAGTTTGCCAGAGCGCCCGTTTCGACATCGGCATAGGGGGTACACCGTCGGCCAACCCGTCGAGCATATCGAGCTTGTGCACGAACTCGTGGATCACCACGCTCAATCCGGGAGCGCCCATGGCAGGGTCGGCATCGGGCCAGGCCAGCACCACCGGCCCGCCCTGCATCGCTTCGCCCGATAACGCCTCGACCGACTCGTGAACGATCCCGGCCTCGTCGATCTGGGTTCTCGGGGTGAGGAAACGATCCGGGTAGACGATGATCTCCACGAAGTCATCGTAGGCGTTCAGGCCGATTGCCAGAACGGGCAGACAGGCCTGCAAGGCGATCGAAGCTTTGACCCGGTCGGTCACGGCGAAGCCCTGGGCACCGCTGAAGGATTTCCGTCGGACGAAGTCTTCTGCCAGGTGGATCAGACGCTCAAGTGTCTGGCCGTCCAGCTCTTCCAGGAAGGGCATCTGCGCGAGGCATGACTCCCAGGTGCTCCGGTCGACCGGTGGGGCATGCGCGTTGCGCCTGAAGAGTTTTGAGAGCATGAGTTCACTGAGGCCGGGAAAGGGGCGCTGCACGATAGCCAAACGCGGGCTGCAAACCGAGGCTCAGCCGCGAGCTGTGATTGTAAGCGGCGCGGTGTATCACGCGGCGGCGTGATGTGCGGGCGCCGCTCGGCGCATTCGCATCAAGGGGTTGCAGTGGCATGATTGAACCCCCGACCCATCTGCCGGCAAAGTGTCCGCGCCAGCCCCCTGATGCCGCGCGAGTGCGTTTCGATTGATCGAGTGAATGATCGTGCAAGAGATTCCACCGAATTCGATGTTTGCCGCCGCGCCACTTGATTCGGCGCCGACCCTGCCCGCGAGTTCGAACGAGTTGCCTGTGGTGGTGCCCGCGCTTGCCCATGAGGAGACCGCCGCTTACGACGCGCCTCACGCGAGTCTGCTCGGCCGCGCCCAGGCGCTCGCCCGGGCGATGCTCGGGGACAGACGATCTGCCTATGGCGCCTCCTTGCTGGAGCAGGCTCAGGGGTGCGCAGCGATCTTGCAGGACCTCGGCGTGGATGAAACTGCCCAGGCTGCGGCCTACCTGGTGGAGCCCGCCGAACTTTGGCCGGTGAGCCAGATCGCGCGCGATTTTGACCCCGTCCTTGCGCATCTGGTTGAGCGCATGCGTCAGATCATCCGGTTGGGCGCCGCAGGCGGGCTGGTGGCCAGGGCGGGGGACCAGACGGAGATGCTGCGCAGGATGTTGCTGGCGATGGCCGACGACATCCGCGTGGTGCTCCTGACGCTTGCTGCCCGCCTGCAAACGCTCAGGTACTGTGCGCAGACCCGCCAGAGCCCGCCTGAAGCGATCAGCCGGGAGACCATGGCCGTGCTGGCGCCCTTGGCGAATCGACTAGGGCTGTGGCAGATCAAGTGGGAACTGGAGGATCTCGCGTTCCGCTTCCTGGAACCCGAGGCCTATCGATTGCTTGCGGGTCAACTCGAAGAGCGGCGTGCGGAGCGGGAGGCGTTTGTGGCTGCGGCGGTCGAGCGTCTGCAGGCCGCACTGAGGCAGTCAGGGATCGACGCCAGCGTGAGCGGCCGGCCCAAGCACCTCTACAGCATCCATGTGAAGATGCAGGCCAAGCGTCGCGGGCTCGAGGGCATCCAGGACTTGCGTGGATTGCGGGTGATCGTGTCGACCGTGGCACAGTGCTACGCGGCGCTTGATTGGGTGCACAGGCTGTGGCCGGCCATGGCCTCGGAGTATGACGACTACATTGCCCGGCCCAAACCGAACGGCTATCGCTCGCTGCACACCGTGGTGGTGGCTTCGGACGGCTTGCCGCTCGAGGTTCAGATCCGCACGCAGGACATGCATCAATTCGCCGAGTACGGGGTGGCCTCGCACTGGCGCTACAAGGAAAAATCGCAGGCGGGGGGCGGCCGCGGCGGGTCGTCGGTGGATCTCACGATTGCCTGGGTTCGGCAGTTATTGGCCTGGCAGCGAGAGGTGGGGCAGGCACTTGGAAGCGGCGATGCCGCTCAGACCAGCGCGGCGTCACATATTTACGCGCTGACGCCGCAGGCCCGGGTGATCGAATTGCCCGCAGGGTCGACGGCAATCGATTTTGCCTATCACGTTCATTCCGGCTTGGGGCATCGCTGCCGAGGTGCCCGAGTGGACGGGCAACTGGTTCCGCTCAACCGCCCGCTGCAAACCGGTCAGACCGTGGAGATCGTGGCAGCCAAGGAGGGAGCCGCCGAGGGGCCATCGCGCGACTGGCTCAATCCGGCGCTGGGGTATGTCGCGAGTCCGCGCGCCCGAACCAAGGTTCGGCAGTGGTTCAATGCGCTCGAGATGGCAAGGGATGCGGCGCTTGGGCGCGAGCGCATCGAGCGGGTCTTGCAGCGAGAGGGCAGAACCTCACTGGCCTTCGATGAACTCGCCAGACGCCTGGGGCAGAGCGATGTGGCGGCGATGTTCGTCTCGGTCGCCCGAGAGGAGATCGGGCCGAGGCAGATCGAGGAGGCCGCACGCGGTGTCGAGCCGCCCGCGCCGGTCTCCGGGGGGGGCGCAATCGAGCCAGTCCCCGCCCAGCGTCGCAGGCACGATGGAGGCAGGGGGCCCCAGGGCGGGGGCGTTCTGGTGGTGGGCATCGACTCCCTGATGAACCAGCTGGCGAAGTGCTGCCGGCCAGTCCCGCCGGACGCTGTGGCGGGCTTCGTCACCCGGGGGCGAGGCGTATCGGTGCACCGTCAGAGCTGCCCGACCTTTGCGAGGCTGAGCCGGGATGCCCCCGAGCGCGTGATCGAAACAGCCTGGGATCCGGCGGCTTTTTCGGCGGGCGCTGAGGCCGGGCGGCGCTTTCCGGTCGAACTCGAGCTGCGCGCCCAGGACCGGCAGGGGTTGCTACGCGATGTGTCCGATGTCTTCGCACGCGACCGGATCAATGTGATTGCGGTCAATACTCAGAGCCGTCAGCAGCAGGCCTTGATGCGCTTCACGGTCGAGGTGACCGATGCCGCGCAGGTCTCCCGAACGCTGGCAGCCCTGCGTCTGGTGTCAGGCGTTCACGAGGTGCAGCGCAAACAGGCCTGAGCCCGGGCGTGTGCGTGTAAGCGCCGCGCGATCGTTCGAACCTGGCCCTGGGGCATTCGCAAAACCACGAGCCTGGGTGGTTTCAGGGCTGCGGCTTGCGGGCGCTCTTGGGGCGAAATGCCTTGCACACCGCGTCGTGGGTGTCGATCCAGGGTGCGCCGATGAGATCCAGGCAATAGGGTACGGCGGCGAAGATGCCATGTACGGTCTGTCTGCCGTCGTCGGCCTTGAGGCCTTCGAGCGTCTCCCGGATGGACTTGGGCTGACCCGGGAGGTTGATGATGAGCGACTGGCCACGAATGACCGCGACTTGCCGGGACAAGATTGCGGTGGGGACGAAATTGAGGCTGATCTGTCGCATCTGTTCGCCAAAGCCCGGCATTTCGCGGTCGGCGACGGCCAGCGTGGCCTCGGGTGTGACATCTCGTATCGCCGGCCCGGTGCCGCCCGTCGTGAGGATCAGGCTGCAGTGCTCGCGGTCGGTGAGCTCGACCAGGGTCTGTTCGATGACGGGCCGCTCATCGGGAATCAGCCGCACCACTGCTTCCCAGGGACTGGCCAGCGCCTGATCGAGCCACTCTCGAAGCGACGGGACGCCCTGGTCCTGATAGACGCCGCTGGAGGCGCGGTCGCTGATTGAAACGAGTCCGATACGGATGGAGGGGCTCATCGAGGGGCGTGCTCCTGCGAATGCAGCGCAGCTTCTTGGGTTCGTGCGCTCAGGGTGTCCCGGATCAGGCGAAACAGGTCGCGGTAGTAGCGCCCGCGTACGCCGGAGGAGAGCTCGGCGCGCGCGGCGGCCAGCAACCGGGCGACCGCGTCCCGGGTGTCGGGGTGGACGGCCAGCCACTGTTCCAGCCCCTCGGGCGCTTCGATCAGGCGCTCGCGCCAGCGCTCGGTGGCGTGCATGACCGCTGTGTCGACGCGGTGCTGCTGATGCTCGGCTTCCATGGCCTGACGGATCGCGCCCGCGTCGATGTCGCGCATCAGCTTGCCGATGTACTGAACCTGGCGGCGGCGGCCTTCGTGCGCCGTGATCGTTCGTGCCAGACGCACCGCGTCAATGAGCCGCTCATTGAGCGGCAGCAGCACGAGGCGCTCGTCGGACAGTTCGATGAGATCGGCCCCGAGACGCTGCAAGGCGTGGCTGTCCCGTTTGAGCTGGGACTTGCTGGGCGGTGCCGGTTCGGGGTTGGTGGTGGCTGGAGTTCTGCGGCGCATGACTTGAGGCGGGGAATGCGTCAGGCATTCCGGTGGCTATTGCTATGATACCTGCTGACTCAAGAGGGCTCACGATGTTCGACTATGACCAGGCGCGATTGCGCGAGATTGCCGAGACGATGCTCAAGCGGGCGCGACACATCGGGGCTAGCGACGCGGCGGTGGACGTCTCCGAGAACAGCGGCTTCTCCGTCAATGTGCGGCGAGGTCGCATCGAGACCATTGAGCAGCACCGTGACAAGGGAATCGGTGTGACGGTGTTCGTGGGCAAGCGTCGCGGGCATGCGAACTCGTCCGATTTTTCCATCCGGTCGCTCGAGGAAACCGTGGATGCGGCCTACCAGATCGCGCGATTCACCGCCGAAGACGACTGCGCAGGCCTGCCCGACGCCGACACCATCGCTCGCCATCCGCCCGAACTCGATTTGTTCCACCCTTGGAAGCTGTCGGTCGATCAGGCCGTAGCCCTGGCGCAGACGGCAGAGGCGGCAGCCTTTCAGACCAGTCCGCTGATCCGCAACTCCGAAGGTGCCTCGGTGTCGGTGGGCCACGGGCAGTTTCTGTCGGCCAATACGCTGGGGTTTGTGGGCGGCTATCCCTACAGCCGGCACTCGATCGCCTGTGCGCCGATCGCGCGCAAGGGGCGGCAGATGCAGCGCGATGACTGGTATAGCTCGCACTGCGATCCGCGCCGACTGGCTGCGGCCGCGCCGCTGGGTCGCTACGCCGCCGAGCGTTCGCTGGCGAGGCTGGGCGCCAAACGCTTGTCTACACGCAAGGTGCCGGTGCTGTTCGAAGCGCCGCTCGCCTGTGGCCTGCTGGGACATTTCGTGCAGGCGGCCAGCGGCGGGGCGCTCTATCGCAAATCGAGTTTTCTGGTCGATGCGCTGGGCCAACAGATCTTTCCCGAGCATCTGGACATCATTGAGGACCCGCATCAGCGCGCCGAACCTGGCAGTTCGCCCTTCGACAGCGAGGGCTGTGCCACGCATCGGCGAGCGGTGGTCGAGGCCGGCACGCTCAAGGGCTACTTTCTGTCGACGTATTCGGCGCGAAAGCTCGGCATGAAGACCACGGGCAATGCTGGGGGCTCGCACAACCTGAGAATGCAGAGCCGGCTCAGCGCGCGAAACGACCGCCTGCCAGCCATGCTTCGAAAGTTGGGGACGGGGCTCTTTGTCACCGAGCTGATGGGGCAGGGCGTGAACTATGTCACCGGCGACTATTCCCGTGGGGCCAGTGGCTACTGGGTGGAGGGCGGCCGCATCCAGTATCCGGTCGAAGAGATCACCATCGCGGGTAATTTGCGCGACATGTTCCGCGCAATTGTCGCGGTAGGGACTGATGAACTCACCCGTGGCACCAAGCGCTCCGGTTCAGTCCTGATCGAATCGATGTCGGTTGCGGGTACCTGAGCGATTAGCCCAGGCTGCCTTGGTGATTGCACCGGCTCAGTTCGAGGGGCGCCCATGAGCAAGGCCTTCGTTCGCGACGATGGCGATGGCGAGGGCGATGAACTCGACGCGCCGCAAGCTGAGCCGATACCAGCGGGTGCTCGCAACTACATCACACCCGCCGGTCATCAGCGGCTGAGGCAAGAACTCCTCTCGCTGCTCGATGTCGAACGTCCGGACGTGGTGAGAATTGTGTCCTGGGCGGCCTCCAACGGCGATCGCTCCGAGAATGGTGATTACATCTACGGCAAGCGGCGGCTGCGTGAAATCGACCGGCGGATCCGCTTTCTGACCAAGCGCCTCGAATTGGCCGAAGTGGTCGATCCGGCGCTCAGGCGTGGCACGACGCAGGCGTTTTTCGGGGCGACGGTGCGCTTCATGCGCAATGGCGAGACCGAGGAGTCGGTGACCATTGTCGGCGTGGACGAGGTCGACCCGGCTGCGCGCCGCGTCAGTTGGGTGTCGCCCGTCGGTCGGGCCCTGCTCAAGGCGAATGAGGGTGACTTGGTGGCGTTGCGCCTGCCCGAGGGGGTTGACGAGCTCGAGGTACTTGAAGTGCGCTACGAGTGAGCGCCGCACGTGCGCGACGGGTCAGGATTGCCGGCTGATGCGTGACACCTCGGGCAGACGGCGCAGGTTGCGCAGCACCCGTGCGAGATGAGTCCGGTCTCGCACCATCAGCATGAATCGCAGGTTGGCGAGCTTGGACGCATGCTCCTCGTCCATGGATACATGGGCGATGTTGGAGTCGCTGGCGGCGATTTCGGCGGCCACCTTGCCCAGCACGCCCCGATCATTACGAACCGAAAGCTCGATCTCGGTGCGGAAGGCGCCGCTCACTTCCTCAGCCCAGTCGACCTCGACCCAGCGTTCGGCGTCCCGGTCTCTTTGCCGGACGGCGACCGAGCAGTCGGCCCGATGCAGCGCGAGGCCGTGACCACCGCGCAGGTGCCCGACGAGCAGGTCGCCCGGTAGCGGATGGCAGCACGAGGAATAGGTGACCGCGCTGCCCTCATTGCCCTGGATCAGCATGGGTGCAGGCCGGGGCAGGATGATGGCCGCAGCGCTGGAAGAAAACTGCAGTGCAATCGTGCGGGCCACCACGGGGGCGAGGCGCTTGCCCAGCCCGATCTCGGCGTGCAACTCGTCGATGCTGCGCGCGCCCAGGTCGCGCACGCAGCGCTCGATCATGGGCGCCTGAAGGGTTTCGACCGGAATGCGTAGTGCGCTCAGCGCCTGATCGAGCAGGCGTTTGCCAAGATCGATCGACTCACGGTAGTTGAGGGTCTTGAGGCTGTGCCGGATGCCGGCCCGCGCCTTGCCCGTTCGGACGAAGCTCAGCCAATTGGGGTCGGGGCGCGACTGCGCATCGGTGAGTACTTCGACGACGTCGCCGTTGACCAGTTCGGTACGAAGCGACACAACCTCTTCATTCACTCGCCCACCGACCGCCTGATCGCCGATGTCGGTATGGATGGAGTAGGCGTAATCGAGCACGGTGGCGCCGCGCGGCATGGCGCGGATTTCGCCGCGCGGCGTGAAGACGTACACGGCATCGGGAAACAGGTCGACCTTGACGTGCTCGATGAATTCGAGCGAGTCGCCCGTCTGGCTCTGAATGTCGAGCAGGGACTGCAACCACTGATGGGTGCGGGTGTGCAACTCGTTGAAGCTGACGTGGTGGGCCTTGTAGAGCCAGTGCGCGGCCACGCCCGACTGCGCAACGCGTTGCATTTCTCGGGTGCGGATCTGGAACTCAACCGGCGTGCCGAAGGGCCCGGCCAGCGTGGTGTGCAGCGACTGATAGCCGTTGATCTTGGGGATGGCGATGTAGTCCTTGAAACGCCCCGGCACCGGCTTGAAGGTGGTGTGAAGCGCGCCCAGTGCCAGATAGCACTGGGGAACCGTATCAACCACGACGCGCATGCCATAGATGTCGAGCACCTGGGCAAAGGAGAGGTGCTTTTCGCGCATCTTGGCGTGGATGGCGTAGAGCGACTTCTCACGGCCTTCGACCAGCGCGTTGGTGACGCCCGCTTCCGGCAAGGCCTTGTTGACGGCGTCGAAAATTCGCTTCAGCACCTCGCGCCGATTGCCTCGTGCCGCCTGCACGGCCTTTTGCAGGGTGCGAAAGCGCATCGGGTGAAGGTATTGAAAGGCGAGGTCCTGCAGGTTGCGGTAGAGCGCGTTGAGTCCGAGCCGGTGTGCGATGGGTGCGTAGATGTCGAGTGTTTCGCGTGCGATTCGCTTCTGCCTGCTGGCGGGGAGCGAACCCAGCGTCTGCATGTTGTGAAAGCGGTCGGCGAGCTTGATCAGGATGACCCGGACGTCGCGCGCCATCGCGAGCAGCATCTTGCGAAAACTCTCGGCCTGCTGGTGCTCCTTGGAGGCGAACTCGACTCGGTCGAGCTTGGAGACGCCATCGACGATTTCAGCCACGGCGTAGCCAAAGCGTTCGGCAAGAATTTGCTTGGCAATGGTGGTGTCTTCGATGACATCGTGCAGCAGCGCTGCCATGAGGGAATCGGCATCGAGACGCCAGCCTGCGAGAATTTCGGCGACGGCGATGGGATGCGAGATATAGGGCTCGCCGCTGGAGCGGAACTGGCCCAGGTGCGCCTCGTCGCTGAAGCGGTAGGCTTCGCGGACGCGCCGAAGTTCGTCCTCGGAAAGATATTCGGCAGCCCTTCGGGTGAGCGCCGCCAGCGAGACAACGCTGCGCTCATCCGGGGCATTGACGAAGCCATCGCCGGCGCGGGACGCGGCGCCGCTGCCCGCCCGGGTCTGAGAGTCCTTGCGCAGCGCGGCGGCGACGGGCGTCACGATGGGGGGCTTGCTCGCGTTCAGCCTGCCGCGGGTGGGGCCGAGGTCGGTCAGACTGCCCTCAGGTTGGCACCCGGCGGAGCATCTCGATGCCGACCTTGCCTGCGGCGATTTCGCGCAGCGCGGTGACCGTCGGTTTGTCGCGCGACTCGAGCTTGGGCGCATGACCCTGGGCCAGCATGCGGGCGCGGTAGGTGGCGGCGAGTGTGAGTTCGAAGCGGTTGGGGATCTGTTTCAGGCAATCTTCAACGGTGATTCGAGCCATGGAATGGGTCCGCCGGATGAGGTTGAATCGCTGATGGCTTGCGCTGACCTACGAGTGGATGCCCAGTGCCGCGAACACCGCCGGGTGCCTGGCCTGCTGTTTGGGCAGACGCAACCGGGCGGCGCGAACCACATGCCCGAGCTGCTCGAGTGCGATCGCAAAGTCTTGATTGATAATAACATATTCGAAGCGGTGGGCCTGTGCCAGCTCGGCTCGTGCCGCCGCAATCCTGCGCTCGATCACCGTCTGTGAATCTTGAGCGCGACCCTGCAAGCGCCGGCGCAGTTCGTCGATGGACGGGGGCGCGATGAAGACGCCCACGGCGTCCGGGAACAGGTGCCTGACCTGAGTCGCACCCTGCCAGTCGATCTCCAGGATGATGTCCTCGCCCGCCGCCATTTGTGCATCGATCCAGGCGCGCGAGGTGCCGTACAGGTTGCCATGAACCTCGGCCCACTCGAGGAATTCGCCCGCGCCCTGTCGCCGCTCAAAGTCGGTGCGGTCGACGAAGTGGTAGTCGACCCCATCGAATTCACCGGGGCGGGGCTGCCGCGTGGTGAAAGACACTGACAGGCGAACCCCCTGCTCGCGCTCGAGCAGGGCCCGCACCAGCGAGGTCTTGCCTGCCCCGGATGGGGCGACGATGACAAACAGGCTACCGGGGTTATCGACGGGTTTCATTCGAGGTTCTGAACCTGCTCGCGAATCTGCTCGATCAGCAGCTTCAGTTCGACCGCTGCGCGGCCGACTTCAGCGAGCGCCGCCTTCGATCCCAGCGTGTTGGCCTCGCGGTTGAGTTCCTGCATCAGGAAATCCAGACGCTTGCCCAGGGGCCCGGGCCCGGCGCAGGCCTGCCGGAGTTCACTCAGGTGGGTGAGCAGTCGATCCAGTTCCTCGACGACGTCTGCGCGCATGCCGTAGAGGGCCACCTCCTGGCGGACGCGGGCCAGCGTTTCCTCCTGGGGGATCGAGGCGCCCAGGCCACTGACCGCCGTCTGCAGGCGCTCGATCAGCCGCCTTTCATGCGATGCCAGCAGCTCCGGGCCGCGCTGGCGGACCTGCACGACGATGGCCTCGATCGCCCGTGCGCGCTCGAGGATGAGTTCGACCAACCTGGCGCCCTCGCGCTCGCGGTGCGCGAGGAAGGCTGTCAGGGCCTCCCGCCCGGCCTCGATGGCCAGCGGCGTGAGGGTGGCGCCGACGTCGGCCTCGCCGAGGACCCCGGGCCAGCGCAGCACCTCGCTCACGGTGGGCGCGCTGGCATCGGGGATTCGAGATCGCACCTGGTCACTGAGCAACACCAGTCGGGCGAGCGCCATGTCATTGATCGGGGTCTCCTCGCTGCGCGCACCGTGGCTTCGCCAGGCGATACGGCACTCGAGCTTGCCGCGCATGACGCTGGCTGCGATCAATTCGCGCAGGGGCCATTCGGCCGCCCGCAGCTCATCGGGAAGTCGAAAAGTCAGATCGAGAAACCGGGCGTTGACGCTGCGGATTTCAACGCTCACCTGACCGACGGATGCGTCGCGCGTGGCCACAGCGAAGCCGGTCATGCTCTGGATGCGACGCGATTCAGCGGGTTTCGTGCTCAAGGGCGGCGACCGTTCTGATAACCTCGGAAGGATCGGTATTGTAAGTAAAACCATCCTTGCCCGTCGGCGTGCCGATTGCGGCAAGCGGAGAATGGCATGTCAGGCAGATCTGGAGGCAGGGCGGAGTCGGCCCTGCGTGAGGTGCGTATCGTCCGGGGATTCACCCGCCACGCCGAAGGCTCGGTGCTCATCGAATGCGGCGATACGCGGGTGCTCTGCACCGCCAGCATCGAGGAGCGGGTGCCGGGTTTTCTCAAGGGCGCCGGCCAGGGCTGGGTCACGGCCGAATACGGCATGCTGCCGCGGTCCACGCACACCCGCAGCGACCGCGAGGCGGCGCGCGGCAAGCAGAGCGGGCGCACGCAGGAAATCCAGCGACTCATCGGCCGCAGCCTGCGCTCGGTGTTTGATCTGCAGTTGCTGGGCGAACGCACCATCACGCTCGACTGTGACGTGCTGCAGGCCGATGGCGGCACGCGCTGCGCTTCCATCACGGGCGCTTTGGTTGCTGCCTGCGACGCCGTGGGCGCGCTGATGCGCTCGGGGGCGATCAGTGCGTCGCCGCTTCGGGACCTGGTCGCGGCCGTGTCGGTCGGCGTGGTGCAGGGCCGACCGGTGCTCGATCTCGACTATGCCGAGGACTCGGGGTGCGATACCGACCTCAATGTGGTCAAGACGGGGCAGGGCGGCTTTGTCGAGGTGCAGGGAACCGCCGAGGGGGCACCGTTCTCCCGGGGCGAACTGGACGCCCTGTTGGCACTGGCCGAGCAGGGTATCGCGCGGCTGATTGCGCTCCAGCGGCAGGCGCTGGGCGCGGACCACCCGGGGCTGCCGCGCTGATGTCACCGCTGCGGCTGGTTCTGGCCTCGGGCAACGCCGGAAAGCTCAGGGAGTTCGACGCCTTGCTGCGTCCGCTGGGCTTCGAGGTCGTGCCGCAGAAGGCCCTTGGCGTGGACGATACCGAGGAGCCGCATTGCACCTTCGTTGAAAACGCCCTGGCCAAGGCCCGGCATGCCAGTGCCGTCACGGGGCTGCCTGCGCTGGCCGACGATTCGGGCATTTGCGTGGCCGCCCTGGGGGGCCGTCCGGGGGTGCTGTCGGCGCGCTTTGCTGCGGCCGCGGACGGCTCGCGTTCGGATGAGGCCAATAACGTCCGCCTGGTGAGCGAGTTGCGGGGACAGCGCGATCGTCGGGCCCAGTATGTTTGCGTGCTGGCCCTGACGCGATCGGCCGAGGACCCGATGCCCTTGATCGCCGAGGCGAGCTGGCATGGCGAGGTGATCGATGCACCGAGGGGCAGCGGGGGCTTCGGCTACGACCCCTACTTCTGGCTCCCGGATCTGGGGTGCACCGCTGCCGAACTCGATGCGGACCGCAAGAACCAGCTCAGCCATCGGGGCAAGGCCTTGCGGGCGCTGGTGGATCGTCTGCGCGGCGAGCGGCTGGTCTGAGGCCATGAGCATGGGCGGGTCGGCATCGGGTTGTCGGGGCACTTAGGGTGCAGACGATTCCGCTCGGTCTGCCCAGACGGCGTGGCGACGAAGTCGGCGTGAGTGCGCCGCCCCCGCTCGCGCTGTATGTTCACCTGCCCTGGTGCCTGCGCAAGTGCCCGTACTGCGATTTCAACTCGCATGAGTGGGGCGGGGGCGCAGCGCCCCCCGAGGACGACTATCTGGCCGCCTTGCAGGCCGATCTCGAATGGTCGCTGCCCCTCATCTGGGGGCGCTCGGTGCAGACGATATTTATCGGCGGCGGGACACCGAGCCTGTTTTCGGCCGGGGCGATCGAGCGCTTGCTCACCATGATCCGTACCCGGATCCGGCTGGCGCCCGACGCCGAGATCACCCTGGAGGCCAACCCCGGCACCTTCGAGGTCGAGCGGTTTCGCGGTTTTGCTGCGGCCGGGGTGACACGACTGTCGATCGGGGCCCAGAGCTTTTCCGATGCGGCCCTGGTGGCGATCGGCCGGGTGCATAGCGCCCAGCAGGCCCGCGCGGCGCTGGACCTGGCGGCCCGGGCCTTCGGCACCTTCAATGTCGACCTGATGTACGCCTTGCCAGGCCAGACGCTCGCGGCGCTTCGCGATGACCTGCGCATCCTGACCGAGGCGGGTGTGCCGCACTGGTCCTGCTATCAGCTGACGCTCGAACCGGGCACGGCGTTCGCCAAGCGCCCGCCCGTTTTGCCTGACGAGGACCTCGCCGCCGACATGCAGGCGATGATCGAAGCGCACAGCGCCACTGCCGGCTTGCAGCAGTATGAGGTCTCGGCCTACGCGCGGCCGGGACAGCGTTGCCGCCACAATCTCAACTACTGGCAGTTCGGCGACTATCTGGGGATTGGTGCCGGGGCTCACGGCAAGCTTTCTTTCTCGGGGCGCATCGTCCGGCAGTCGCGCCTGCGAAACCCCAAGCGCTACATGGAGGCCCTGCTGGATCCCGCGCATGCGGCGGCGGCGCATATCGCGGGGGAGGAGCCCTCGCGCCAGGCCTTGCAGGCGGTGCCCTGGGTCGAGCACTGCCACAGCGTTCCGGCCGCTGACCTGCCCTTCGAATTCATGCTCAACGCCCTGCGCCTGGCAGACGGGGTGCCAGCCAGCCTGTTCGAGGAACGCTGCGGTCTGCCTTTGGCCGCACTCTCGGGCCGCCTCGCGAGGGCGCTGGCCCGGGGCCTGCTCGACCCCGACCCGGGCCGGATTCAGGCGAGTCCGCTCGGGCGGCGATTTCTGAACGACCTGCAGGAAATATTCCTGGCGTGAGCCAGGGCTGAGCCGAGGAGCGCACCGAACGGGTGCGTTTTCGTGCACAATATCGAGGCGTCTGCAACGTCAGGCGCACCGAATTGGCGTGCGCCAGGTGGCCTCGATGGTGCGCCTGCTGGCGCGTGGCCCGCAGTCGAGCCACTGACGCAGGAATGCCAGTGGCACGAAATCTGCTAAAACCCGTCCATCAAGTTTCTTGCTCGGATCCCATTTGGGATCGGGCACGTGTTTCCCCAACCTGCAGACAGGAGCAATCGAGCATGGCATCGGCCCAAGACGTGATGAAGATGATCGCGGACAACGAAGTGAAATTCGTTGACTTCCGTTTTACCGATACCCGCGGCAAGGAGCAGCACGTATCGGTGCCGAAGTCGGCCTTCGACCTGGACAAGTTCACGTCGGGCCATGCCTTCGACGGTTCATCGATCGCCGGCTGGAAAGGTATCGAGGCCTCCGACATGCTGCTCATGCCGGATCCCGCCACGGCGCAGATGGACCCCTTCCGCGAGGAGCCCACGCTGATTCTGTCGTGTGATGTGGTCGAGCCCTCGGATGGCAAGGGCTACTCGCGTGATCCCCGGTCGATCGCCAAGCGCGCCGAGGCCTACCTCAAGGCCTCCGGCCTGGGTGACACCGCGTTCTTCGGTCCGGAGCCCGAGTTCTTCATTTTTGATTCGGTCACCTGGAACGTGGACATGTCGGGCTGCTTCGTGAAGGTCAATTCCGAAGAAGCCTCGTGGTCAACGGGCAAAGAATTCGAGGGCGGCAATCTGGCGCATCGCCCCGCGGTCAAGGGCGGTTACTTCCCGGTGCCGCCGGTTGATTCCTTCCAGGACATGCGCTCGGAAATGTGCCTGATCCTTGAGCAGATGGGCGTTCCCGTCGAGGTTCATCACCACGAGGTGGCCGGTGCGGGGCAGTGCGAGATCGGTACCAAGTTCTCCACGCTCGTTCAGCGCGCCGACTGGATTCAGATTCTCAAGTACGTCGTCACCAATGTAGCCCACAGCTACGGCAAGACCGCTACCTTCATGCCCAAGCCCATCGTGGGCGACAACGGTTCGGGCATGCACGTTCACCAGTCGGTCTGGAAGGACGGCGTCAACCTGTTCGCTGGCGACAAGTACGCGGGGCTGTCCGACTTTGCGCTCTACTACATCGGCGGCATCATCAAGCACGCCCGCGCGCTCAACGCCATCACGAACCCTGGTACCAACTCGTACAAGCGTCTGGTGCCCGGCTTCGAGGCGCCGGTCAAACTGGCGTATTCGGCGCGTAATCGTTCGGCCTCGATCCGCATTCCCTACGTGGCCAACCCCAAGGGCCGTCGTATCGAGGTGCGTTTCCCGGACCCTACGGCGAATCCCTACTTCGCGTTCTCGGCCATGTTGATGGCCGGACTCGATGGCGTGCAGAACAAGATCCATCCGGGCGATGCCGCCGACAAGAACCTGTACGACCTGCCGCCCGAAGAGGATGCAAAGATTCCGACCGTTTGCTCGTCGCTGGATCAGGCGCTTGAGTATCTGGATCAGGACCGCGAGTTCCTCACCCGTGGTGGTGTCTTCACCAATGACATGCTCGATGCCTACATTGCGCTGAAGATGGAAGAAGTCACGCGCTTCAGGATGACCACGCACCCGGTCGAGTACGACATGTACTACTCGCTGTAATCGATACCGGGTCGTCCGATGCGCTGCCGCTCGAGGGCGCATCGGATCGGCGGGCACGATCACGGGGCGGGCGACCGCCCCGTTTTATTTTGGGTGATCGACGCAAGACGCCATGCATTGGGTTGGCGCGTCAGGCAGGAGTCCAATCATGACCATCTCCGCAGCGATTGACTCCTCGCCTGTCGCGCCGGGGTTGCGTGGGCTCGATCTGCTGGCCACTGCGGTGGTGGTGGTGGACCGGCGGGGTCATGTGCTGGTCCTCAATCCGGCGGCGGAACTGCTGTTTGAAGTATCGAGTCGCCGCACCGTTGGGCTTGCGTTTTCGCGTTTGTTCAGCAACGGCCATCTGATCGAGTCCCTGCTCGAGGAAGCGCTCGCGCACGCATTCGAGCAGAAACGAACCGATCTGGTGCTCGAGCGCCCTGGGCGGGACCCCCTGCCCGTGTGGACGTCGGCGACGGTGATCGACCCGCAGATTGGCGCGCTGGTGTTCGAGTTCCGCGAGCAAGATAAGCGCTGGCGCGTTGACCGCGAGGAGCGCCTGATCGATTCGGCGCAGGCCAACCGGGAACTGGTACGAAATCTGGCCCATGAGATCAAGAATCCTCTGGGTGGCATCCGTGGCGCGGCGCAGTTGTTGCAGTCGGAGCTCGACTCGGCAGACCTGCGCGAGTACACGGAAGTCATCATCAAGGAGGCGGATCGCCTGCAGGACCTGGTGGATCGGCTTCTCGCGCCTCACCGCAAGGCACGCGTACTTGCCGAGGTGGACATTCACGAAGTCTGCGAGCGTGTGCGCTCGCTGGTCAGCGCCGAGTATCCGAAAGACCTGCACATCCGCCGCGATTACGACATCAGCATCCCACCCTTGACCGGTGACAAGGAGCAACTCATCCAGGTGTTGCTCAATCTCGTGCGCAATGCCGCGCAGGCCATGCATGGCCGCGGACGGATCGAATTGCGCACGCGGGTCGCGCGTCAGATCACCATCGTGAAGCAACGTTGGCGGCTGGCACTGGAATTGCATGTGATTGATAACGGCCCAGGAATTCCGGAGGAGATTCGAGATCGAATCTTTTTTCCGCTGATCTCGGGTCGTGATGGGGGAACGGGTTTGGGTTTGACGCTTGCGCAGACCTTCGTGCAGCAGCACGGGGGCCTGATTGAATGCGAGAGTCGTCCCGGCCGGACCGATTTCAGAATCGTGTTGCCTTTGAGATGAGCCGTTGACAAATGAATGCTGTCTGGGTTGTTGACGACGATCAGTCGATCAGGTGGGTGCTCGAGAAAGCGCTTGGCCGCGAGGGGTTTGATGTGCGGGCGTTTTCGTCGGCGCGCGAGTGCATGCGTGCACTCGATGCCGATGAACCCGCAGTGCTTGTCTCGGATATTCGCATGCCGGGCGAGTCGGGAATCGAACTGCTGCAGGCGGTGAAGTCGGGCCACCCCGATATGCCGGTCATCATCATGACCGCCTTCTCCGATTTGGAGAGTGCCGTGTCGGCCTTCCAGGGCGGAGCATTCGAATATCTGCCCAAGCCTTTTGATCTGCCCAAGGCAGTCGAACTGATTCGTCGCGCAGTCCAGGAGACTCACCGTGATCAGGGGTCTGGCGAGGCAGTTGAACCAGGGGTGGATATCCTCGGGCAGGCTCCGGCCATGCAGGAGGTCTTTCGCGCCATCGGACGCTTGTCCCAATCCAACGTCACCGTGCTCATTACCGGCGAGTCCGGAACTGGCAAGGAACTGGTCGCACGAGCGCTGCACCGTCACAGCCCGCGCGCCGACAGAGTCTTCGTCGCGCTCAATACCGCTGCGATTCCGCGGGACCTGCTCGAGTCGGAGCTCTTTGGCCACGAGCGCGGTGCATTCACCGGTGCGCAACAGATGCGCCGGGGTCGCTTCGAGCAGGCTGAAGGCGGTACCCTGTTTCTCGATGAAATTGGCGATATGCCGGCCGAGCTTCAAACCCGCTTGCTGCGGGTGTTGTCCGACGGTCATTTCTACCGCGTGGGCGGGCACCAGCCGATGAAGGCGAATGTTCGCGTGATTGCCGCCACCCACCAGAACCTCGAGGAAAGGGTTCGGCAGGGCTTGTTCCGCGAAGACCTGTTTCATCGTCTCAACGTCATTCGCCTCAGGCTGCCGGCCTTGCGTGAACGCTCTGAGGACATTTCGCTGCTGGTACGGCATTTCCTTGCGCAGAGTGCGCGTGAACTCGGCGGCGAGCCCAAGCGTGCCAGCGATGAGGCGATGCGGGTCATGTCTGCGTTCGCGTGGCCGGGCAACGTTCGGCAGTTGGAAAATGTCTGCCGCTGGCTCACCGTGATGTCGCCTGCGCAGGTCATCGATGTGAAGGATCTGCCGCCCGAGGTCAGAGAGCCTCCTGCGCAGGGCCTGCTCTCGGCGGAGTCGCTGACCGTTGATTCCTCCGGATCGCCTTTGGCGCGCGCGAGCGATACTGGAGAGCTCACGCCCTCCCACGGCGAAGTGTTTGGGTTTACTTTGCCGCAAGCGTCTCACGGTGCTGCCCCCGCGCCCCGCGTGGGCGGCGCCGCCGGGGATGCCTTAGTCCTGAACTCGCCTGCACCTCCCATCGAGCCCGCGGTGTCGCTCTGGCTGCAGCAACTCGAGCGCGAAGTGTCGTCCCGGCTGTTGGCGCAGTCACCCGAGCAAAGGCTCAACGGGCAGAGCGAACTCATGGATGCGCTCGCGCGCGAATTCGAGGGGACGATCATTCGTACGGCTTTGCGCCATACCCGCGGTCGGCGGATCGATGCGGCCCTGCGTCTGGGGATCGGGCGCAACACCATTACCCGAAAAATCCAAGAACTCCGTCTCGAAGACGACCCCGAACTGGGTTGATCCGGGCATACCGCCTCGGGACGCGCCTATACCCCTTCGATACGGATGTCTGCCACGACCGGCGCGTGGTCAGAGGGTTGCTGCAGCTTGCGGGGTTCGCGGTCGATCCGGCAAACCGACACGCGAGAAGCAATGGAGCGGTCCACCAGAATATGGTCGATTCGCAGTCCCGCGTTGCGCCGAAAGCCGAGTTGCCGATAGTCCCACCAGCTGAACGTACGCTCGGCCTGGTCGAAGAGGCGGAAGGCGTCGACCAAGCCGAGTTCGACGAGTTGTCGAAACCGTTCGCGCTCGGGCTCGGAGCAGAGCACTTGGCCTTCCCAGGCGAGCGGGTCGTGAACATCGCGGCTCTCGGGGGCGATGTTGAAGTCGCCCAGCAGCAGCAAGGGGCGATGAGGCGAAGCGGCAAGGGTCTGCGACGATAGCCACGCGATCAATGCGTCGATCCAGCGCAGCTTGTAGGCGTATTTGTCGCTGCCCACGGCCTGACCATTCGGAAAATAGGCACAGACGATGCGTAGCCCCGCCAGCTCGGCGCTGATCAGCCGACGCTGTTCATCTGGAAACAGCGGGTTGCCCATGACGACATCCGTCGCGGCGCCCACCGTCTCGCGTCGACTGAGAATGGCCACACCGTTGTAGGTGGGCTGCCCGGAGAAGACCGACTCGTAGCCCGCCTCGGCCAGTTCGGTCACCGGAAACTTGGGGTCGACCAGCTTGGTTTCCTGCAGGCACAGCACGTCGACCGGGTTGGCTCGGAGCCAGTCCAGCACTTGGGGCAGGCGAACCTTCAGCGAATTGACATTCCAGGTGGCGATCTGCATGGGACTTGCCTTGCGCGGGTTCAGGCCTCGACCATGCCGCTGTGACGCAGCAGCGCATCAGGCTCGGGCGCACGGCCGCGAAAGGCCTTGAAGGAGTCGATGGCGGGACGGCTACCGCCGACGGAGAGGATTTCATCGAGAAAGCGTTGGCCGGTCTGCTGCAGGGCCAATCGGTCGGTGGCGACTTCTTCGAACGCGGCGTAGCAGTCGGCCGAGAGTACTTCAGCCCACTTATAGCTGTAGTAACCGGCCGCGTAGCCGCCCGCGAAAATGTGTGAGAAGCTGTTCTGGAAGCGGTTGAAATCTGGGGGGATCAGCACCGACACCTCCCGTCTGACCTCATCAAGCAGCGTTTGTACGTCGGGCACCTGGCCGTCGGCGGCTGCATGAGCATGAACTCGCATGTCGAACAGGGCAAATTCGACCTGTCGCAGGGTCTGCATGCCGGCCTGAAAATTTCGGGCAGCCAGCATGCGGTCGAAAAGTTCGCGCGGCAGGAGCTCGCCCGTGTCGACGTGAGCGCTCATGCCCTGAACCACTTCCCACTCCCAGCAGAAGTTTTCCATGAACTGGCTGGGAAGTTCGACCGCGTCCCACTCGACGCCATTGATGCCGGAAACGCCGAGGTCGTCTATCCGGGTGAGCAGATGATGCAGGCCGTGACCGAACTCGTGAAACAGGGTGATGACGTCATCGTGAGTGAGCAGTGCCGGGCGCTCGCCCACGGGAGGCTGGAAATTGCAGTTGAGATAGGCCACCGGCGTCTGGATGCGCTCTTGCCGGCGCTTGCGCCCGCGGGCATCGTCCATCCAGGCGCCGCCCCGTTTGGTGGTTCGCGCACAAAGGTCGACGTAGAACTGCCCGAGCAGTTCACCAGCCCGTTCGATGCGAAAAAAGCGCACATCGGGGTGCCAGGTTTGCACGGCCTCCTCGGTGATGCTCACGTTGAACAGTCGTTCGACCAGACTGAACATGCCCGCCATGACGCGGGGCGCCTGGAAGTACTGCTTGACCTGCTGCTCCGAGAACGCATATCGGTCCTCCTTGAGCAGTTCGCTGGCATAGCCCACGTCCCAGGCCTGGAGCGATTCCAGGCCGAGTTCGGCACGGGCGTAATCGCGCAATTGCTGCAGATCGCGTTCAGCAAACGGACGTGCCCGGCTGGCGAGGTCTCTCAGAAAATGGATCACCGCTCCAGGCGATTCGGCCATTTTCGGTTCGAGCGAAACCTGTGCGAAATCGGAAAAACCCAGCAAATGGGCCTCTTCGGCACGCAGGGCCAAGGTCTCAGCAATCAGCGGTGAGTTGTCGAGTTCGGGCTGCCCGAATACGGAAGCGCGGGTGACATAGGCACGGTACATCGCCTCGCGCAGGGCTCGATCCTGCGCGTATTGCATGACCGGCAGATAGGAGGGCATGCGCAACGTGAACTTCCATCCGCTGAGTCCGTCAGCAGCGGCCTCTTCGCGAGCGGCCTGGCGGACGTCCTCGGGCAGCCCATCCAGCCGGGCCTCCTCATCGATGAGCAGAGAAAACGCATTGGTGGCATCGAGTACGTTTTCCGAGAACTTTTGCGAGAGGGCGGCCTGCCGCTCCTGAATGAACGCGAACCGCTCGCGCTCGGGCGAGACCAGTTCGGCGCCCCCGAGGCGAAAGTCACGCAAGGCGTTGTCGATGATGCGGCGTCGGGCTATCGAGAGTGTCGCGTAGGCTGTGGCGTGTTGCAGGGCCTGGTACTTGGCGTAAAGACGCGGGTCTTGGCCCAGTTCGGTCCAGAACTGGGTCACCTTGGGCAGTTGCGCGTTGTAGGCTTCACGTAACTCGCTCGAGTCGGCGACGGCATTCAGGTGACCCACCATGCCCCAGGCCCGGCCAAGTTGCTCGGTAGCCGTCTCGAGCGGTTCGACAAAGGTCTCCCAGGTGAGCCGCGTCTCGGGCAGGCACACCTGCTCGAGCGCTTCGCGAGCCTGGCGCAGCAGCGTATCGATGGCGGGCTCGATCAGCGCGGGTTCGAAGTCAGCAAAGCGGGGAAGCCCGGAGAAATCGAGCAGGGCGTTCTGGCTTAAAGGGTCCATCATGCGTGCATCCATGGAGCGTCAGGCGAATGTGAGTTCGAAAAAATCAAGCGCGTTCGGCGGCTTCGATGGTGTTGACGAGCAGCATGGCGCGCGTCATGGGGCCTACCCCGCCCGGGACCGGGGTGATCCAGCCGGCCACCTTGGCTGCGCTGTCGAAATCGACATCACCGCAGAGCTTGCCCTGCGCGTCGCGGTTCATGCCGACATCGATGACGACCGCGCCCGGTTTGAGCATGTCGCCGGTGAGCATCCGGGCGCGTCCCACAGCGGCCACCACAATGTCGGCACGCCGGGTGTGCTCGGCCAGGTTGCGGGTTCGGCTGTGGCAGATGGTGACCGTGGCATCAGCCTGCAAGAGCAGAAGCGCCTGAGGCTTGCCGACGATATTGCTGCGCCCGATGACGACAGCCTCGGCGCCGGCCAGCGGGGTGCCTGCGAACTCGAGCATCTTCATCACGCCATAGGGGGTGCAAGGCAGAAAACCACGCTGACCGGTCATCAGTGCACCGGCGCTCGCCACATGAAAGCCGTCGACGTCCTTGTCGGGCGCGATGGTTTCAATCACCTTGCGTGCGTCGATCTGGGCGGGAAGCGGCAACTGGACCAGAATGCCGTGAATCGCGGGGTCGGCATTGAGTGCCCGGATGCGCGACAGCAACGCGGACTCGGTCGTGCTCGCGGGCATGCGTTCGAGGAGCGATCGGATGCCGGACTCTTCGCAGTCCTTGACCTTGTTGCGCACGTAGACGGTCGATGCCGGGTCGTCGCCCACGAGCAGCACAGCGAGGCCCGGTTGCCTGCCGTGTGCAGAGAGTTCGGCGGCGCGCCGGCCCACCTCGGCGCGGATCGAGCGGGCAAGGCTTGCGCCGTCCAGGATGTGTGCAGTCATGGTTCAGGGTAGAGGTGTTCGAAGAGGGCGTACTAGAAAAGACCCGGGATGGCGCGCGCGCGGCGCGGGCGGCTCATGCCATCGATAGCGTGCGCGGTAACATCCGCACCACCAGCGCGATGAGTCTAGCACGCGGGCTTATCCGACTTGCGTACCGTCAACGGCTCAGATAGAATCGAGGGCTTCGTTGGGGGTATAGCTCAGCTGGGAGAGCGCTTGCATGGCATGCAAGAGGTCAGCGGTTCGATCCCGCTTACCTCCACCACGAACAAGACGAGTCCCGTTCGTCTAGAGGCCTAGGACACGACCCTTTCACGGTTGTAACAGGGGTTCGAATCCCCTACGGGACGCCAGTTTCCAAAACGCCTTGGGGGAGCACACCCGGCGTTTTTGGACCGCGGCAGCGGTTAGAGCGCAATCGCAGCGCGAAGCTTTTCGCTTGCCGCAGACCAGCTTGGGTCCCGGCCGTGGGTCGCGTCGAGCGCCACACTCTCCCCCTATGTTCAGCACAGGGCGCCTGCCCCCCCTGCAGCTGCTAGCGACGTCGAACTCGCGTAGCCGAGTAAATGCCCGATGCCACGATGACCGCCATGCCGGCCATCGACCACGCATCCGGGAATTCACCGAACACCAGGTAGGCCACCAGAGCGGTCCAGATGATCTGCGTGTAGCTGAAGGGCGCCAGCCGCGACGCGGGGGCGTACTCAAAGGCTTTGATCAGAATGAGGTGGCTCGATGCGCCGACCACGCCCGTGACGGTCATCAGCGCAAAGTGCCACCACGCAATCGGCGTCACCCAGTTGTCCGGAAGTGTCAGGGTGAACATCAGCACACCGATCAGGCCCGGATAGAAAATCGAGGTGTAGACGCTCTCCAGCCCCGCGATACGCCGGGTGAGCACCTGGTAGATCGCCATGGCCAGCGCCGTGACCAGAGGCAGTAGCGCCGCCCAGTTGAACAGCGCCCCGCCGGGCCGCAGAATCAGCATCACCCCAGCGAAACTGCAGGCGATCGCAATCCACTGCCCGCGGTCCACCCGTTCCTTGAGCATCACGACCGCCAGCAGGGTCACGATCAACGGTGCCACAAAGGTGATGGCGGCCGTTTCGGCAAGCGGCACGCTGCGAATCGCTGTCACGAAGCAGATGGCCGCGCCGGGGAGAAGAAAGCCCCTGAGCAACTGAATCGCCGGGTACCGGGTTCGCACGAAACCGAAGCCGCTGCGCGCACCGACCACGGTCACGATGAGCAGGGTATGAAACAGGAAGCGGATCCAGAGAATGAAACCGACCGGGTAGTACCGGGTCATGTACTTCGAAATTGCGTCGGTGAGTGCGAACAGAAACACCGCGATCGCCACCAGCGCAATGCCCCGAAAGGTGCGCGAGGCGTCCTCGCGCGGGATGGGATTCACGATGGGCAGCAGTTCATTGGTGGGGCGGTCGGTGAGGGGCGGCCGCGGATCCGAATGCCCCCGGGGCGACCGCCCGAGCGCACTCAGACAGACTGCTGCGGCGAGAGTTTGGCCAGTACCAGCTTGCTTGCGCCACTGATGTCGCCGAGCTTTTCACCTTGTCGAAGGCGACGGTGCAAATCGGGCTCGACGGCCATTTTGCCAAGCGCCCAGTCGGCGGTGGCCTCGATGACATCGGCGGGCAGGAACAGCACGCCGCTTTCATCGGCCAGCACGGCATCGCCGGGGTTGACGCTGACGCCTCCGCAGTTGATGGGCGTATTGAAGGCGCCGCCGATGTTGTAGAGGCGCGTGGTGATCGGCGACAGACCCCGGCACCAGACTGGGAAGTCTTCGCCGCGGATCTCGGAAAAGTCGGTACACGGGCCGTCGACGATCGCGCCCACCGCGCCCGAGGCCTTGGTGGCCACCGCCACGCCGCCGCCCATGCAGGCGTGTTTGTTGTCGCCCATGCGGTCGACCACCAGCACGTCGCCAGGCCGCAGCAGACCGAGCACATGGTGCAGCAAGGTCGAGTCCTGGCCCGGCAGCGCCACGGTGACCGCTGTGCCGGCGATGCGCTTGCCGGGGAGCAGGCTCTGGATGCCCCGGTCGGCAAAGCCCTGTTGGCGCAGGTGGCCAATGGTGGCGGTTTCGCAGCGACCGAGTTTTTCGATCAGCCTGGCATCGATCTGTTTGGGCAGGTCTCTGAGAACGAAGGACATCAGGGGCTCTCCTGGTTGGGCCCGCTCAGTGTCGGCGGGCGTTGGAAGTCGGCAGACTCTAAGCGCTTGACCGGCGCCCGACAAGCCGGCGGAGGATCAGCGCAGGACAATCTCAAAGTCGGGGATGGGTTCGCCCTGACGCACCCGTTCGATGTTGGCGATCATGCGCGTGACACACGGGGCGAAGTTGTCGGCGGCAAGCGCGGCCAGGTGCGGCGACACCACGATATTGTCGAGCGTGAGCAGGGGCGAGGTCGGCGGCAGGGGCTCGATCTCATACACGTCGGTGGCGGCCGCGTGGATGACCCGGTTCTTGAGCGCCCAATAGAGGTCGTCCTCGACAACGATCCCGCCCCGCGCCACATTGACCAGCACCGCGCTGGGCTTCATCTTCTCGAAGGCCGCGCGATTGATAAGACCTGCGGTCTGCGCGTTGAGCGGGCAGTTGACGCTGATGATGTCGGCCTCGACAAAAATCTGATCAGGCGTGGCGAATTGCGCGCCCAGGGACGCTTCGGTCTGGGCGTCGAGCGGTGTGCGCTTCGAATACATGATGCGGCAGCCGAACCCCGAGAGCAGCCGGGCCAGTCTCTGGCCGATGGCGCCAAAGCCAATGATGCCGACGGTCTTGCCGGAAATCATGAAACTGTCCTGGGGCAACGGAAAACCGCGCCACTGGCCCTTCATGAGTTCGGCATGGCCATAGGCAAGGTTGCGGATGGCGGCGATCATCAGGCCCAGGGTGTATTCGGCCACCGGAATCGAATTGCCGCCTGTGATCCGGGCCACCTGAATGCCGAGTGCGCGAGCCGCCTCGAGATCGAAGTTGTCGACGCCGACGCCCCATTTGTGCAGCAGCTTGAGTCGTTTCGCCGCCTGCAGCACCGGTGCCGTGACCGGCACCTGACCGGAAATCGCGTACTGCGCGTCCGCGATCATTTCCTTTTGGTGGGATTCGTCGCGACTGCTGGCACAGACCAGGTCGTATCCAGGGGGCAGCAGGGCGCCAAAGCGCGTCAGGCTGACCGGGTTCAAGGGGTCGAGGATGAGAATTTTCTGGGGGGCGTTCGAGTTCATTGGAGGATTCAGCCTTTGAGTGCGTGAGCGGGGTTCAGGCGATCGAGAAGCCGATCCCGGCCTGAGCGAGGCCGCCCGCGATGGCGACAGGGGTGCCATCGGCGCGCCAGCATGCCGCGCCGGTCATCATGCCCTCGGCATCGATGGACACCGCATTCATGCCGCCGGCAATTCGCGGCACTTTTTGCACTGAATGGCCGCGCTTTGTCAGGCCGAGGGCGACGTCGTCGGCGAGGGTGTCCTCGAGTTCGAGCGTGCCGCCTTCGGTCCAGACACGCGGCGCTTCGACGGCCTGCTGCAGGCTCATGCCGTGGTCAACGAGGTTGATGATGGCCTGCAGCGCCGAGGGAAAGATGCGCAGGCCTCCGGGCAGACCGAGCGCCACCCAGGGGGCGCCGTCCTTGAGCAGCATCATCGGTGACATGGAGGTAAAGACCCGTTTGCCGGGCGCGATCGAGAGAGCGTGACCGGGGTGGGGGTCGAAGTTGTACATGTAGTTGTTGGCGATCATGCCGGTGCCGGGAATTCGCACGCAGGCGCCGAACAGCCCGTTGATGGTCTGCGTGGTGGCGACCACATTGCCAGCGGCATCGGCTACCGTGACATGGGTGGTATCGGCCGATTCGTGCCTTGGCAGGCCAGGCTGCCAGGTTTGCGCCCGATGCGGATTGATCTGCGCGCGGCGTTCGGCGGCGTAGGCATCGGAGATCAGATCGTCAATGGGAACGTCGACGAAGTCGGGATCGGCGGTGGCAAGCGATCGGTCCGCGAAGGCGATGCCCAGGACTTCGGCCAGCAGGTGGATGCTGGCGGTCGAACCGAAGCCCAGGCCGCGAAGATCGAAGCCTTCGAGGATTTTGAGCATTTGCACGATGTGTACCCCCGACGAGGCGGGGGGCGGAGGGCCGAGCACCTCGACGCCACGGTAGTGGCCGCGAATCGGTGCGCGCTGTCGGGTGCGGTAAGCGGCGAGATCGCCCGGCGTGAGGACGCCGCCTCGGCGCGAAAGTTCGTCGATCAGGGCGAGGCCAAGCGGGCCCTCATACAGGGCGCTCGGACCGCTGCGCGCGATCTCGCGCAGGGAGGCGCCGTAGTCGGCCTGAACGAGCCGGGTGCCGGCCAGGATCGGTCGGCCCTGCGGCAGAAACAGTTCGGCCAAGCCAGGGTCTTGCGACAGCACCCGCGCATGGTTGGCGGCATTGGTGGCGAGGTAGGGCGTGACCGTGAAACCTCGCTCGGCAAGCCGGATCGCAGGCTCGAGCACATCGGCCAGCGGCAGGCTGCCTCGGGTTCGCAGCAGTTCGCACCAGCCGGCGAGGGCCCCAGGCACCGCCACGGCCAGGGCGCCATACTCATTGGCCTGATTTCGGGTGAGCCGGTAGCTCGCCAACTCGGTGGACAAGGGCTCGAACATGTCCGCGCGCGCCGCCAGTGGGGCGGTGCTCAATCCGTCGATGATGCTGTGTTCGCCCGATGCGCTTCGCACGTGCGCCATGCCGCCGCCAAGAACGCCGACCATCATCGGCTCGACGACGGTCAGCGCAAACAGCGCCGCCACTGCGGCATCGATTGCATTGCCGCCCTCGAGCAAGATCTGCGTGGCGGCACCCGACGCGAGCGGATGGTTGGTGACCACCATGCCACGCGAGCCTCGCGCGGGATGCTTGCGGCAGACGAAGGGTGCATCGAAAGCGCCAGCGACCTGCTGGGCCGCACCGGTACTCATCGCGCGCCGTCCCCGGCGCTGTCCTGGCTCAGCTGCTGACGCAGGGCCGTTTTGAGCACCTTGCCATAATTGTTTTTGGGCAGGGCCTCGATGAAGCGGTAGCGCTTCGGGCGCTTGAAGCGCGCAATGTGCTCGAGACACAGGCTGTCGAGGGACTGCTCGCTGAGTTCGGCACCCGGCCGGCGAACGACGAAGGCCACGACCTCCTCACCCCACTCGGGGTGACTTGCGCCGACCACCGAGCACTCGAGCACCGCAGGGTGCTTGAGCAGAACCTCTTCGATCTCGCGGGGATAGATGTTGCTGCCCCCGCTGATGATCAGATCCTTGGAGCGGTCACGCAGCGTCAGGTAACCCCGCTCGTCCATCATGCCGACATCACCGGTCCAGAGCCATCCCTCGCGCAGGGCGCTGCGGGTGGCCGGCTCGTTGTTCCAGTAGCCGGCCATGACACAGTCGCTGCGGGTGACCACCTCGCCGACTTCGCCGACCGGGAGTTCGAGCCCATCTTCGCTGAACACCCGGATTTCGATGCCGGTGCGTGCGGTGCCGGCCGAGCCGAGCCGGGCAAGATGCGCAGCATCGCCGCTGCCGAGGTGATCCTGCTTGGACAGCCCGGTCAGCGTCATGGGGCTTTCGCCCTGGCCGTAGAGCTGAAAGAGGCGGGGGCCCAGCACGTCGAGCGCCCGCTGCAGGTCGCTGACATACATGGGCGCGCCACCGTAGTAGAGGGTTCGCAGGCCGGGGTGGGGCGCACTTGCGCCGCCCGACTGCAGCAGGCGGATCACCATCGTGGGGGCAGCGAAGAAGGTGATGTTGCGATGGCGCTCGAAGCGCTCGAAGATCAGGTCGGGTTCGAAGCCGGACAGGATGATCTGGTGGCCGCCAGCGAACAGGTGGGGCAGGGCATAGAGGCCCGAGGCATGCGAGAGCGGCGCGGCATGGACCTTGGTGTCACCCGGGCTCACGTGTTCGATATCGGCAAAATAGGCCCAGGACATCACCATCAGGTTGCGGTGCGAGAGCATCGCGCCTTTGGGCTTTCCGGTGGTGCCACTGGTGTAGAACAACCAGGCGATGTCGGTCGCGGGCACGTCGATGCAGGCGAGCGGCGTCGCACTGAGCAGCGCCGCGTAGGCCTGGCTCTGCACGACACAGACAAAGGGCGGCACGTCGAGTTGGCCCAGCACCGGCGCAAGATCGTCGATCAGGGCTTCGCTGGTGAACACCGCCCGTGCAGCGCTGTCGGTGACGATGTGGCTGACTTCGCGCGGGTGCAGCTTTGAGTTGACAGGCACCACGCACAGACCCGCAGCCCAGCAGGCGAACACCAGTTCAAAAAACTCCGGGCGATTCTCCATGCAGAGGACCACCCGGTCGCCGGTATTCAAGCCCGGTTGAGCCCGCAGCGCACCCGCCAGCCTTTGTGTGCGCTCGCCCAGTTCGGCAAAGCTGATCGATTGCGTGCCGTAGGAGACGGCGCTCAGGTGCGGGTGGCTGCGAATGCGATTGAACAGAACCTGGGCGATGTTGGGCATGGGGCGCTCATCCGCGATAGGTGGAGGGTTGGGGGGCGGTGAGGGTGGCATCGCGTACGCCCTGAGCGACTGACTTGACCTGGTCGTTGGCGCGCCGACGCTCGGCGATGTCCTCGGGGCTCAGCCTCGCCGGATTCATGAACCCCAGCCGCCACTGCGCGGGCCCGCTCCAGCGAAGCGGGTTCTGCACGGTGGTGCGTGCCGCAGGCGCCGACTCGAGGACGCGCAGCGCGAGGTCAAGCGTGGCGTCCTGCGAGGTCGTATCGAAGGGGCGACCGGCCGCAGCCCCGAGCGGGAAATCGCTGAACAGAAATCTTGGCACCCCGACGTATTCGACGATGTCGCGCGCGCACCCCATGATCACCGTCGGGATGCCGTGAGCTTCCAGGTGGCGTGCGGCGAGCGACAGGGTCTGGTGGCACACCGGGCAGTTGGCGACCAGAATGGCCGCTTGCGCCTCGTCGGACCGGCAGCGCGCGAGCATCTCGGGCAGATCGACCTCGAGCGTATGTCGCTGGCTCCGGTTGGTGGGGATGCCGTGAAATCTCGGGCTGAGGCTGCCGATCCGGCCGCGAGCAAGCGCGCGCCTGAGCGCGGGCAGCGGGAACCAGATGTTGGGGTCGTCCTCAAGGTTGTCGCGGTCGACGCCCACGTGCGAAATCCGCAGATCGTGGTCGGTCTCGACCGAGCCCGAATACACCTCGTAAAACTTGGCCGCCGCGTTGTAGGGCGCGCGAACGCTCTGGTCGCCCTTGTCGGCCTGAAACGGGGCCGCCGTGGTGAGCAGCACGACCCGGGTGTTCGCCAGCGGCCGGGTCAGCGGCGAGAAGGGAACCTCAAGGTAGTGAGCGTATCGGTAAGGGTTGCCGTAACCGAGCGCGTCATACCATTGATGCGTTCGGTCGATGTAGCGAGTCGGCTGATCCCAGTCGGGGGCGAAGCCAAGGGCATCGTGATCGAGGGCGCTCATCGCGGGCTGTCTCTGGGGTTACGTGGCCGGGAGCATGATCTTCGCACGCTCGAGCGACGTCTGCAGCGTGCGGTTCGCGCCGTCGGACCCGGCACCCTGTCCAGCGTTCTCGCGATGGCACAATCGCTCCCTCGAGCCCGGAGCTTTCTGGAGCCCACCGATGAATCCGTCCTTGACGGCAAACGGCCTGCATGCGGGGGTCTGGCCCGCCCACGTTCCCCGGCGATTGCCGCGCCATGAAGCAACCCTCTGGCACAACCTCGAGACCAGTGCCCTGCGTGATCCCGACAAGGACGCGCTGATATTCTTTGGCCGGCGCTTTTCCTTTGGCGACATACTTCAGCAGGCCGAGCGAATTGCGGGCTGGCTGCAGACAACAGCGGGTGTTAAGCCAGGTGACCGGGTGCTGCTCTCCATGCAGAACTCGCCCCAGTTCATCATCGCCTTCATGGCCGTGCTGCGCGCCGGGGCGGTGGTGGTCCCGGCCAACCCCATGAGCCGAGCCGCCGAGTTCGCCTACACCCTCGCGGACCCGCAGGCGCGTGTCGCCATCTGCTCATCCGATCTCGTGGGCGAGATGGTGGCGGCGCAGGCGCTTGTCGAACCCGATCAAACCCTGCGGCACCTTCTCGTGGCGCGCTACACCGACTGCATGCCCGATCCCTGCGAGGCGGCCGAGAGCCCCCCCGATGCCTGGTGGGACTGGCTCGCTGCCGAGCCTGCCTTGCCGGAATGGGCGACACGCTGGACCGAGGCGCTCGGGGCGGATCGGGTGCCTCGCGCCTACGAGGGTCGGGCCGACGAGCTTGCGGCCATCTGCTATACCTCGGGAACCACCGGCAAACCCAAGGGCTGCATGCATACGCACCGCAGCCTGGGGCACAACGTCCGGGCGAGCCCGCTCTGGACCGGGGGCAGCGCCTCGGACGTGGCGCTCGGCGTGGTGCCCGTGTTTCACATCACCGGCATGCAGTACTGCATGAACATCCCGCTCTATCTGGGATCGACCGTGGTGCTGATGCCCAGGTGGGATCGGGAACTGGCCGGGCGGTTGATCTCGCGGTATGGGGTCACGACCTGGACCAATATCCCGACCATGGTGATCGACCTGCTCGGCAGCCCCCATTTCGGGCGCTTCGATCTGTCGAGCCTGCGCTACATTGGCGGGGGCGGTGCCGCCATGCCCGAGGCGGTGGCCTTGCGTCTGTTCGACTCGTACGGGCTGCGCTACATCGAGGGCTACGGCCTGACCGAAACCGCCGCACCGTCCCACAGCAATCCGCCGGATGCGCCCAAACGCCAGTGCCTCGGTATTCCCCATATCGGGGTCGATGCACGCATCATCGATCCCGAGACGCTGCGCGAACTGCCGCAGGGCGAAACCGGCGAAATCGTCATCGACGGCCCGCAGCTTTTCGTGGGCTACTGGCAGCGTCCGCAGGACAGCGCGCAGGCGTTCATCGAGATCGGGGGGCGACGCTTTTTTCGAACGGGTGACCTGGGCTGGATCGATGAGTCGGGCTACTTCTTTATTGCCGACCGTCTCAAGCGGATGATCAACGCCAGCGGGTTCAAGGTATGGCCGGCCGAGGTGGAGAATCTGCTGTTTTCGCACCCGGCGGTGCAGGAGGCCTGCGTGATCGCGTCGACCGACGATTATCGGGGCGAAACCGTCAAGGCAGTGATCGTGCTGCGCCCCGAGTGGCGCGGTCGCGTGAGCGCAAGCGACATCGAAGCCTGGTCGCGCGAGCGCATGGCCGCCTTCAAGGTGCCGCGACGTGTCGCCTTTGTGGACGCCCTGCCCAAGTCGGGATCGGGCAAGGTGATGTGGCGATTGCTGCAGGAGCAGGAAGCGGCGGGCCCTAGGCAAACGAAACGCTGACCTGCCCCAGCACCCCGAAGTCGCCTGTGACATGGGTTGTCGGGGCGATCGGAATCGGCGTCACGCAGGTGCCGGTGGTGACCACCTCGCCTGCGGTGAGCGTCATGCCCTGACTGGACAGCTCATTGACGAGCCAGCACAGTGCGAGTCGGGGATCGCCGAGCACGTTGCGCCCAATGCCGTCGATGCGGCCCAGACCGCTGACCTCACCTGCCACACGGTGGGCCGAGAGATCGATCTTGCGCCAGTCGGCCGGGGCGGCTGGCCCTAGCACGAAGCGGTCGGCGCAGGCATTGTCGGCGATGAGCTGCGCGGCGCCGGCGCTGACGAACTGCCGGAATCGCGAATCGGGAATTTCGATCGCCGGATGCAGGGTACCCACGGCGGCCATCACCTCGTCGAGCCCATAGCCAAAATCCCGCGGCGCCAGTGATCGGGCCATGACGAATGCAAACTCGAGCTCGCCTACGCGCATCAGGTTGTTGCCCAGGGCCACGGTGCTGCCATCGGCGTGTACCTGGCTGTCGTGCAGTCGACCCGCCAGCGGACCATCGACGCCGATATGCGACTGCCCCGCTGCGCTGGTGGCGGCGATTTTCCAACCGTACGCGCCTCGCCCGGACAGGCTCAGCATGGCCTGCTGGATCCGATAGCCCTGGGTTCGCGACACGGGTCGGCAGGAAGGGGGCAGGGCGTCGACCGTGGTTTGCGTTTGCCAGCGGTCGAGCAGAATGGCGGCGGCCTCCTGAGCGTTTTGGAGGGTCTCGAGGGTGGGTTGATCAGGCATGGTTGCGATCCTTATCGTGGGCAAGTTGCTCGGGCTGACGCAGTGCGAGCGCCGCGCCCCCGAGCAGCAGAAGCGCCGAGACGGCCAGTCCGGGCCGAAGCGACCCCATGAGGTCAGCCAGCCAGCCCGCAGCGAGGGGCCCCGCCACCTGGCCTGCAGCGAAGACGATGGTGAAGCCCGCCATGGCACTGCCCCAGGCGGGCATCGGGATGCCCTTCTTGACCAGGCTCTGGATGGCCGAGGGAATGGAAAACATGGCCAGACCGAACAAGGCCGCCGAGAGCATCAGCGAGACGTTTGACGCGTCGAGCAGCGGGAGTGCGGCGCCTAGCGCCAAGACTGCCATGGCAGCGGCCAGCGGTCGCCCCCCCGGCCAGTTTTCGACGGGCTTGCGCCAGACGGCGGGCGCGATCAGGGTGGTGAGGCCCAGCAGGGTCCAGGCGCTCATCACTGTCGCGGTCGACGCGCCGTTCTCGCGCATCCAGGCGATCACGAAGGTCATGTAGCCGATGTAGCCCAGGCCGAAGCACAGGTAGGTCATCAGCGCCCGATAAAGGGGCGCAATCGACGCCCGGCTTCGCGCGGCGCTCGATCCGGGCTCCTGAATGCGCCGGGCAGCCCAGATCGAGACCGTCGTCATGCCGATGGCCAGCACGCCCATGGTCTGCCAGGCCAGGGGCCAGGCCGAGTGTCCGCGCAGATCGAGCAAGAGCGGGATGGCGATGCCGCACAGCATCAGGCCGATGCCGCCGCCGGCGAAGTAGACGGCGATGGTCGTTGAGGCCATTGAGGGCCGCGAGGGCAGGATGTTGGCGGACAGCGCTCCCCCGCAGATGAACACCGCCGCGCCGCCCAAGCCCCCCAGGGCGCGCATGAGACTTAGCAGGTCGGGGTGGCGACTCAGCCCGGTCGCCAGGATAGCGAGCGAGGTGAGGGCCATACCGGCGCCGAACAGGAAGCGGTTGCCTAGGCGGTCGACCCAGAGGCGCGTCAGGACGGCGCCCGCCAGATAGCCCAGCGCATTGGCGGTGTTGAGCCAGCCCGCCTGCGAGTAGCTGAGCAGGAGGTCGTCGCGCATGGCCGGCAGCACCAGCGCATAGGCAAACCGCGCAAACGAGTTGGAGACCGCAGGCCCGAACGAGAGCAGGAAAGCCAGCAGCAGCCCGGACAGGCGCGGGTCGGGGCTGCGCAGCGTCACCGTCTCATCGCGCCTGCATGACGGCCCGCGCCGCCAGCACCGGGATGAGGTGGGCCCGGTACTGAGCGGAGGCATGCAGGTCGCTGTTCAGGGCACCCGCGTCGACCTTGACCGCGCGGGCGGCTTCGGGGGCCCAGTGAGCGGAAAGTGCCTGCTCGAGCGCGCTCACGCGAAAGGCGCAGGCCGACGCACCGGTGACCGCGACTCGCACACCGCTGTCAAAGCGGGCAACGAAGACTCCGACCAGCGCGTAGTGCGAGGCGGGCTGGCGGAACTTGATGTAGGCCGCCTGGCGTGGCTGCGGAAACTGGACGCTCTGGATGATTTCGTCGGCCTCCAGTGCGGTCTGGTAGATGCCGAGAAAGAAGTCGTCTGCGGCGATGCTTCGCCGCTGGGTGTGAATCGTCGCGCCCAGACCCAGCACAGCGGCGGGGTAGCAGGCGGCGGGGTCGTTGTTGGCAAGGCTGCCGCCCAGGGTTCCGCGCGCACGCACCTGCTGATCGCCGATGCCGTCGGCCAGCGCGGCCAGCGAGGGCAGGTGTTGCATGACCAGTTCGGCGCGCGCGATCTCTGCGTGGGTGGTGGTGGCGCCGATGCGCAGGCCCTCGGGGCTCACGGAGATGCCGCGCAACTCGGCAATATCGGCGAGGTCGATCAGGTCGGAGGGCGCTGACAGCCCGAGCTTCATCGCGGGCAGCAGCGATTGCCCCCCGGCGATCAGGCGGGCGTCAGCGGAGCCAGCGATCAGCGACTGGGCGTCGGACATCGAGGCGGGTCGGTGATAGTCGAAAGGAGTCATGATGGGTCAGCCTTGTGCGGAGGGCTCAGATGAGCTCGCCCTGGAGGGCGCGCCAGACGCGTTCAGAGGTGAAGGGCATCTGCAGGGCGCAGGCCCGCTCGCCCAGTCCGGCCCGGGCGAGCGCGTCGACGACCGCATTGGCCACGGCGGGCGTAGCGCCGATGGTGCCGAGTTCGCCAACGCCCTTGACGCCCAGCGGGTTGGTGCGGCAAGGCGTCTGCTGGTCCAGCCGGGTGTCGAAGCGACGGACAACTCCCGCACGGGGCATGGCGTAGTCGAGGAAACTCGCGGTCAGCAACTGGCCCGACGTGTCATACACGATCTGCTCGCACAAGGCCTGGCCGATGCCTTGTACCGCGCCGCCGTCGACCTGCCCCAGGACGATCATGGGGTTGACGACCCGGCCCACATCGTTGACCGAGGCATAGCGATCGATGCTGACTTCGCCGGTGTCGGGGTCGACTTCAATTTCGCAGATGTGGCAACCGTTGGGCCAGCTCGGTCCATCCACCTTGGTGACCGACTCGAGAAAGATGCAGCCGCCTTCCTGTCGGGCGGCCACCTCGAAGAGGCTGAGCTCGATATCGGTGCCAGCCACCCGGAAATGCCCCTGCTCGTATTCGATGTCGTCCACCGCGGCTTCGAGCGAGTCGGCGGCGTGCTGGCGGGCGATGTCGATGACCTTGGTTGCGGCCTCTTTCAGCGCCGACCCCGCGGTGAAAAGCGAGCGCGAGCCGCCGCTGCCGAATCCCTCGCCGCGATCGGTATCACCCTGAATGATGCGAACCTGCTCGATGGGCACGCCAAAGGCGTCGACCGCCAGCTGTGCATAGGTGGTGGCAATGCCCTGGCCCATGGCCTGAGTGGCGGTGAAGATCTCGATGAAGCCGTCTGACGTGATGTTGACGGTGACGCGTTCATCGAGCACGTTGCCACCGGTCCACTCCAGAAAAGTGGCGATGCCGCGACCCCTCAGCAGCCCGCGCTCGCGGCTTTGCCGCGCGCGTGCCTCAAAGCCCTGCCAGTCGGCCAGTTCGAGCCCCTGGTCGAGCACCGAGGGGAAATTGCCCGAGTCGTAGGTTTGGGCCATGACATTGCGATAGGGCATCTGCTCCGGACGAATCATGTTGCGACGACGCAGTTCGGCGCCATCGATGCCGGTCTTGTGCGCGGCCGCATCCATCAGACGCTCGATGATGTAGATGGACTCGGGCCGGCCCGCGCCCCGGTAGGCGCCCAGCGGTGTGGTGTTGGACAGCACTGCCCGGATCTTGAGGTCAAGGGTCTGGATGTCGTAGATGCTGGTGGTGATCCAGGGACCGATGAGCAGGGGAATGGCGCAACCCGATGGGGTGGCGTGGCCACCGATGTCGGCGGTGGTGCTGACGCGCATGGCGAGCACCCGGCCGTTCGCGTCGAGGGCCAGTTCGGCCACGCTGCGCAGACCGCGGCCGTGCACTGCGGTGAGGAACTCTTCGCTGCGCTCGGCCACCCACTTCACGGTGCACTTGAGATGACGGGCGACGAAGGCCAGGACCAGGTCTTCGGGGTAGGCACCGGTCTTCATGCCGAAGCCGCCACCCACGTCGCCGACGACCACGCGCAGGGATTCTTTCGGCGTGCCCAGCAGGCCGGCAATGGTATTGCGCGCGCCGGAGGGCATCTGGGTACTCATGCGCAGCGTGGTGCGAGCGTCGGACGCGTCGTAGCTCGCGAGCACGGTGCGGGGCTCCATGGGCGAGGGGGCGAGTCGCTGATTGTCGAGTTCGAGGCAGACGGTGTGGGCGGCCTGGGCGAACGCGCTCGCGGTGGCCTCGGCATTGCCATAGCTGACTTGCGCCACGATGTTGCCCGGCGCACCCTCCCAGATCTGGTGGGCGCCGGGTTGGAGTGCGGCCTGAGCACTGCTCAAGGCGGGCAGTTCTTCGTAGTCGACCATCACGGCATCGCGGGCGGCGCGTGCGGCGTCGGGGGTGCGCGCCACGACCGCAGCCACCGCCTCGCCGACAAAGCGCACCACCTCGGGTGCCAGCGCGTGGCGGGGCGGCGGCGGCACCGGTTGGCCGTCCGGTCGTTTGAAGTTCCCGGGCGGTCCGGCGAAGGTCTTCACGCCTGCCGCAATGAGATCCTTGGCGGTGAAGACGGCGATGACGTCGGGCAGGGCGAGCGCGGCGCTGCTATCGATGCCGAGGATGCGGGCGTGGGCCATCGGCGTGCGCACGAACATCAGGTGCAGGCTGCCGGGCGGGGAAAAGTCATCGACGAAACGACCCTGGCCGGTGACCAGGGTGGGGTCTTCGATCCGGCGAACGGAGTGGCCACTGCCAAAGCGGCCGTAGTTCGAATCGGCTGTCACGGTGTTGTCCTCATGCCTGTTTGTCGGGCGGTGTGCGGGGGGCGCCAGCCCTTGGGGCTGACCGATTGCCGGGGGGTCAGGATTTCGCCAGTTCGCTTGCAGCCTGCCGCACCGCCTCGACGATATTCACGTAGCCGGTGCAGCGGCACAGGTTGCCTTCGAGCGCATGTTCGATGGCGGCTTCGTCGGGGTTGGCGTTACGGCTTAGCAGGCTGGCACTGGCCATCACCATGCCCGGCGTGCAGAAGCCGCATTGCAGGCCATGGCAGTCGACGAAGGCTTTTTGGATCGGGTGCAGGCTGCCATCGGGCGCCGCCAACCCTTCGATCGTAGTCACGCTGCGGCCGGCTGCTTGCAGCGCCAGTGTCGTGCAGGCCTTGATGGCATCGCCATCAAGCAGCACCGTGCAGGCGCCACACTGGCTGGTGTCACAACCGACGTGGGTGCCGGTCAGGCCGAGGTCGACACGAAGGAACTCGATCAGCAGTCGGCGCGCTTCGACCTCGCGCTCGACCTGCCGGCCATTGACGGTGAGTCGCAGTGTGGGCATGGGCATGGGCTCCGGAAATTCAGCCTGAGATGGTAACGCGGAACGGTCTTGGGGATCATCTGGCATGATCCGCCGCCTCGACGTTTTCGGGAGGGGTCTTTTGAAGCACGTGTTGAAACTGGCCGTTGAATTCGGCGATTGCGATCCGAGCGGCATCGTCTTTCATCCCAACTTCTTCCGGTGGTTTGACGCCGCGTCCCTGCACTTCTTTCGCGACAGTGGAGTACCGCCCTGGCGTGAGACTGAGCACACCCACGGCGTCATCGGCACGCCCATTGTGGCCACCCGCTGCGATTTTCGCGCGCCGGCGCGCTATGGTGACCTGATTGAGGTGCATACCTGCATGTCGGCGTGGGGTGAACGCAAGTTCACGCAGCATCATCAGATCGTGAAGGGGGATCAGTTGCTGGTCGAGGCCTTCCACGTTCGGGTGTTCGCGGCGCGTCACCCGGAGGATCCCGCGCGGATCCGGGCCGTTGCTGTACCGGCCGATTTCCGCGATCTGTGTGACCGGGCCTTCCCGCCGCAGTCGGGCCAGCCCGGCGCAGCGTGACAGCGCCCGAGCCCGCTGCAATCGGTTGGGGTCACAGAGCAGCCGAGCGTCAGGGCATCGGATCGAGCGGATAAATGGGTCGGCGCAAGCGCTCGAATCGCAGCGTCGAATAATCGGAGGTGCAGACGCCTTCCCCGGCGCATTCCACCACGGCGCGGGCGACCTGCTTGAGGCCGGCGCGCCAGTGGATGCGGCTTTTCAGCATGAGAAAGGCTTTCTCCGAGGGATCGATGCCCAGCGTGCGCAGGCAGGCGATGTCGTGCGGCTCCACATGTCGAGAAATCACGGCAATCTCGACCCGACCGGTATCAAAGACCACTGAGTGGCCCATATCGGTTCGCTCGCCCCGAGCCATCGGTCCGCGGTTGAGATAGACGCCTTCGCTCACCAGCTTGACCCGGCCGGTCAGCGTGAGGGGGCGCCCGGAGCGGCCGATGGCGGGCATGTCGAGCTTGCCGCCGAGCGGCAGGGTCAGGCTTGCACCGATGCCCGCTGCGATCATCTGCTGGACCGCCCAAGGGTCGCAGATGGCAAAGGCAGCCACGTTGTCGAGTTCGGCTTCGATGATGCGTTCGAGCACGGTCATGGTGTCCATGGTGCCGCCCGATGCGCAGTTGTCGTAGTGGTCGAGCAGCACGATGGGACCCGAGCCGGGTGCCGAGATGCTGAGTTGGCGGGCGCGTACCAGGGAGTCCTCGAGCGGCTCGAGCCGGTAGATGAAATCGCTCCGGGCGGCCCATGCGGCGTCGAGCAGTTCGTCGCACAGCCGCCGCGCCAGAGCAGGGTCGCCGTCAGTGACCACCACCGCCGAGAGCCCTGCCTGCATGATGTCCGCGTGCGGAAACCCGACAAATAGCGAGGCGGCGAGTGCGCCTTCCCGCTCCATCGCCTGAGCCCTTGATTGCAAGACGCGGTTGGGCAGGTCGTCGCTGGCCTGGCGCATGACGTGGGGGATCATGGGGCGCTGTCCCCAGGCGATGACAGGATTTGACTTGCCCGCCAGCATGGCGAGGATGGGCTGCGCTGCCCGCATGCCCGTCTGGTACATGTCGACATGAGGGTAGGTCTGATAGCCCGCGACCACGCTGGCGTATTCGGCCATGGCGGGATAGAGGTTGGTGTGCATGTCCAGCGCAAGGCCGATTGGTACTTGCGGCGCGATTTTTCGCAGTCGACGAAGCAGCTCGCCCTCGCCGTCCTCCAGGCTCTCGGTGACCATGGCGCCGTGCAGGTCGAGCAGCACGGCATCGCAGCCGGCAGCCACCGCGTCGCAGATTCGCGAGGCGATGTACTCGTAGGTGGCATCCGAGCAGGGCGCACTTGGAGCGGCATTGGCCGCGATGGGCAGCACGATCTCTGCGCCCGCTGCGCTGGCCGCGTCGATCATGGCCCCGATGCCGGTCCCTGTTCCGCGGAAGGCCTTCAGTGCCGCGTCGCCTTCCAGCGGGCCGAGCCCGCCTCGACCGAACCGCGTAAGCGGCGTGGGCACTGGCGAAAAGGTATTCGTCTCATGCTTCATCTGGGCGATGACGATCTTCATGCAAGGGCCTCGTGCTCAGTGTGGGCCGATCTCGGCGGCCAGGTGGTCGATGAGTGCCTGAAAAGCCTGGCAGACCAGGTCGGCGTCATGATTGGTGATGGACTCGAGCGGGTTGTGGCTGATACCGCCGTTGAGGCCACGAACGAACAACATGGCCTGCGGCATGATTTCGTGCAGCTTCATCGCATCGTGACCGGCGCCGCTGGGCATCCTGAACACTGGCAACCCCAGCGCTGCCACGGCCTGCTCCCAGCGGGTCTGCCATCGAGCGTCACTGGGTGCTGCCTTGACCCGCAACGATTCTTCCAGCGACACCGATACGCCCCGGCGGACGCTGATCCGCTCGAGTTCGGCAAGCACGTCGGCGACACAGGCATCGCGGACCGCGTCGGTGGTGGCCCGGATGTCCAGACTGAATACGCAGCGCCCCGGCACCACGTTGATCGAGCCCGCGGGTACCTCGCACTGGCCGATGGTGGCGACGACATCGGGCACCGAGGCCGCCCGACGCTCGGCAAACAGGGCCAGTTCAGCCAGTGCGCACAGGGCGTCGCGTCGCTGGTGCATGGGGGTCGTGCCGGCATGGCTGGCGGTACCGGCGATGTCGCCCAGCATTCGAACGCTGCCGTTGATGGAGGTGACGACGCCCAGTGGCAGGTCAAGTTCGTTGAGCACGGGCCCCTGTTCGATGTGAACCTCGACAAAGCCCAGGTAGCGCGATGGGTCGCGGCGCAGCGCGCGGATGCTGTCCAGATCGCCGGGCAGGCCGGCGTGGCGCATGGCCGCTCGCATGCTGATGCCCTCGGCGTCGACCTGATCGAGCCAGGCCGGATCAAACTGCCCGACGAGCGCGCCCGAGCCGAGGAAGGTTGCCTTGTAGCGCTGACCTTCCTCTTCGGCGAAGGCCACCAGTTCGATGCCGAAGGGCGGACGGCGGCCTGCGCGCTTGAGCTGGCTGACGCAGGCGATCGGCACCAGAATGCCGAGGCGGCCGTCGTAGCGGCCACCGTTTCGCACGGTGTCGAAGTGGCTGCCGGTCATGAGCCACGGGGCGGCCGGGTTGCTGCCCTCGTACCGTCCCACCACATTGCCGACGGCGTCGGTGTGCACCGTGTCAAACCCGGCGTCGAGCATCCATTGTGCGAGCGCCCGGCTGCAGGCCTGATGAGCCGCTGTCAGGTAAGTGACGGTCAACTCGCCGCGCTCGGCAAAGCCCGGATCGCTGGATTGGGCCAGGTCTTGCGCCATGTCCCAGACCTGGTTGCCCAACTCGGGTTCGATGTTGAACCGCTCCGCCAGGCGAATTTCTGCAATCCGATGGATGTTGCGAAGCGCTTCGGCTCGCTCGTCACTGACCGGGTTGCGAAGCCGTCGCGCAAAGGTGTCGATGATCGCCTGCCGGCTCAGACCCGAGCCCCGCGGGCCCTTGACGGCGAGAATGAAGGGGAAGCCAAAGGTCGCGTTGTAGCGGGCGTTGAGGTCCTGCAGGCGGGCGAACTCCTCGGGTGTGCAGAAGGCCAGCCCGGCGCTGCGCTGCTCGCTGGTCGATTCGGCGGTGAGGGTGCCGGCGACCATGGCTTTACCTGCCAGTTCGGGGTGGGCACGAATGAGGCCCAGTTGCTCGGCTTCGGAAGCCTCCCGAACCACTTCGACCAGTGCGCGTCGCAGGGCCGCAAGGCTGCCCAGTGGCCGGGCGTCGGCAGCCCGCCGGGCGATCCAGGCAGAGTGTTCATAGATACCGGCGAGCAAGCCTTCGAATTCGTCGGGCGAGGCGGCGTTGAGCGCATCGAGCGTGAGTGGGCGAGAGGTCGGGGCGGTCACGGCGGTCTCCTGTGGCTGGCCGCAGTGTATCGAAGCCACCGGGGAATCGGCATGGGCGGTCGGTCGGGCCGGTATCATGGCAGGATGGATGCCTATCTATTCGACTGGTTCAATCTGCTGCTGCGCTGGGCGCACGTCATCGTGTCGATCGCCTGGATCGGCTCGTCCTTCTACTTTGTCTTTCTCGACAACAGCCTCACCCGCCCGACCGATCCCGCCCTCAAGGACAAGGGCGTCGATGGCGAACTCTGGGCGGTGCATGGCGGCGGTTTTTACAACCCGCAAAAGTACATGGTCGCCCCGCGCTCGCTACCCGAGCGCTTGCACTGGTTCTTCTGGGAGAGCTATTCCACCTGGCTGACGGGGTTTGCGCTGTTCACGGTGCTGTACCTGTTCAACGCCGAGACCTTTCTCATTGATCGACGGGTGTTTGACTGGTCGGCGCCGGCGGCGATCGGTGCTGCGCTTGGGTTTCTGGTGGTCTTCTGGTTTGTATATGACCTCATCTGCCGAGCCCTGGGCCCGCGCCCGCGGGGGGAAACCCTGGTGGGACTCGCTGTGTGCACGGTCGTGGTTCTCGCCGCCTGGCTCGCCTCCCAGTTGTTTGCCGGGCGGGCCGCCTTCCTGCTGATCGGCGCGATGATGGCCACGGCAATGAGCGCCAACGTGCTGGTCTGGATCATCCCCGGCCAGCGCACGGTGATCGCGCAGATGCGTGCCGGCTTGCCGGTCGATCCCATCCACGGCCAGCGCGGCAAGCAGCGCAGCGTCCACAACACCTACTTCACCCTGCCTGTCCTGATTGCCATGCTGTCCAATCACTATGGCTGGTTGTATCAGTCGCGTCTCAACTGGCTTGTTCTGGTGGTGCTGATGCTTGCGGGGGCCCTCATTCGGCACAGTTTCGTCGCCCGGCATCGCCTTCATACCCAGGGGCGCCCGGCCAACTGGTGGCCTGCCGTCGCGGGCGTCGCGCTTATCGTGGGGCTCATGGTGGCGCTTGCGCCGTCGCGGACGCGTGCACCATCGGCCGCTGTGGCGCAGATGTCCGCCGAGCAATTGCGCGAGGCGGTGCGCGGCGTGGTCGAGCAGCGCTGCCTGATCTGCCATCAGGAAGGTAACGCGCAAAAAGGCGTGATGCTCCACTCCCCCGACAAACTCCAGATGCACGCACAGGCCATCTACCAGCAGGTGGTGGTCAGCCGCTTGATGCCGCAGAACAATGCCACGCAAATCAGCGAAGACGAGCGCGCGCTGATTCGCCGCTGGTACGAGTCGGGGGCCGGGCAAAAGCCGTAAGCGGGATCGCGTGCCCCCATGCGGTGACAAGCCCCGAGGCCGTCGGCGCTCAGGCGTTGTACATGATCCGACCGCTGTCCCCCAGGTCATAGCCTTCCAGTCGGCGGGCGTGGGCTGCAAAACGTCGGCTGCGGGCACACTGGAGCAGCGCTTGAAGCGGGGGCTCGAATACACTTCGCCGCCATGCCACCAACTCAACGGTTTCCCAGGTGATCGGCAGAAAATCAAGTCCGTGGCGCTTGGCGACCGCCCTTACCGCGAGGCCCGCGTCGGCGAAACCGTCAAGCACCGACTCGGCCACCTCGGTTTCGCTTTGGGCCGGTTGGTCGAGAAGGCGCAGGCGATCAAACGACAGCCCCCCCTGCCGCATGAGCTTCGCAAAGAGCTGATTGCTACCCGCACCCGTTTGGCGGCGGATGACCCGCCTGCGTCCGCGCACCAGATCGTGAAGGGATCGAATCTTCAAGGGGTTGCCGCGCGCAAGCACCAGCCCCTGCTCGCGCCGCGCCCACAGCATTGACACGACGGGAAGGCCGGCCAGGCGTTCGATAATGGCCTCGCGGTTGAAGCCCTCGCCCTGTGCGTCGGGCAGGTGAATCAGCGCAGCGCAAGCTCTGCGCGTCGCGAGCCGCTCGAGACCGTCGCTGCTGCCGTTACAGGCCAGCGCCAGGCCGCAGGCGCTCGATCGAACCGCCCATTCGAGCAGCGGGTCGTGCGAGCCCGCCAGCGTTGCCTCGGCGCTGCCACCGTCGTCAGGCGCGTCGCCGACGGAGCCCTGCCTGACCCATGCCTCGATGCGCGGACGATCGAAAAGCAGCTTCCCCCCTGCTCGGACAAAGGGGATCTCGCCCCGGTTGACCCGATGGTAGACGGTTCGGGGGCTGATTCTCAGCCAGGCCGCCAGTTCCTTCGTTGTGAGCAATTCATCCGCCTGAAGCGGCGGGTGGAGCCGATGGTGAACCGAACTGATCGCTGTGGTGGTCATCCGTCACGCCTTTTTTGACTATGCAAAATTTACGCGGTTGATGAATTTTTACACAAAACTGCTAAGTTTCGCCGGACACATCATGCCTGTTTCATGAACGATCTGCTGACTGGTTTTTTACTTGTAGGCGAGCTCCTGTCCGGTGATCGCCCGGGGCTTTGGCCCGTCGTGTCCTTGAGCCTGCAGGTCAGCGCCGCGGCCACCCTCCTGGCTGCGATCCTTGCCTTTCCCCTGGCCGCGCTGATCGCGCTGGGGCGCTTTCGCGGCCGAGGCGCACTTATTGCGGTGCTCAATGCGCTCATGGGCCTGCCCTCGGTGGTGGTGGGCTTGCTCGTCTACCTGCTCCTTTCCAGGGCGGGCCCATTCGGGCAGTGGGGCATCCTGTTCACCCCGCAGGCGATGGTGCTGGCCCAGACCATTCTGGTGCTCCCGCTCATGACGGCGCTGGCACGACAGACGCTGGAAGATGCGCTGGATTTGCTCGGCCCCTACCTGCACTCACTGCATGCCGACCGCGTCACCCTGATGCAGACGCTGCTCGCCGAAAGCCGCCTGTCCCTGATGACCGCGCTCCTGGCGGGCTTCGGTCGCGCCGCAGCCGAAGTGGGCGCGGTGATGGTGGTGGGCGGAAACATCGATGGTGTGACCCGCACCATGACCACCGCGATCGCGCTGGAGACCAGCAAGGGCGACCTGCCGATGGCGCTCGCGCTGGGCCTGGTGCTGCTGGCTGTCATCCTCGCAATCAATCTTGCGGCCCAGTGGCTGCGGGCCCGTGCGGCGGTCGTCCATGGATGACACGCAAGGCAGGGTCGTGGCGTCCGATGCCGGTGCGGCGGTATCGCTGCGGGCGGTGAGTGTGGGCGAGGGCTCTGGCGCCAGGCTGAGCGCGGTCAGTCTGGATATGCCGCTTGGTGCCCGGACGGTTGTGATCGGTCCCAACGGGTCGGGCAAGACCTCGCTGCTCCATGTCATGCACGGCCTGTTGTTGCCCGATCGGGGGGAGGTCTGTCTTTGCGAAGCAAGCGGACCCTCGCAGAGCCTTCGGCCCGGCAGCTTTGGCTTTGTCCTGCAGAAACCGGTCATGCTGGCGCGCACTGCGCAGGGCAACGTCGAACACGCGCTGGCGGTGGTCGGTGTGCCGAGGCATCGCCGCGCCGCCCTCGCCAGAGGCGCCCTTGAGCGTGTGGGTCTGTTGCATCGGGCAGACCATCCGGCGCGGCTGCTGTCAGGCGGCGAGCAGCAACGGGTGTCGATCGCCCGCGCCTGCGCGATTCAGCCGAGGGCGCTACTGCTGGATGAGCCGACGGCGCATCTCGATCCCGGCGCGGTCGCCTCGATCGAGCGCCACTTGCTGTCGCTGTCTGCGGCGGGGCTTGGTCTGGTCATCAGCACGCATGACCTGGGGCAGGCGCGCCGGCTCGGCCAGTTCATGGTGCTCTTGCACCGCGGTCGGGTCGAGGAGGCCGGGCCGGCAGATCGTTTTTTTGCGGCGCCGGCATCCGAGGCCGGGCGTCGGTTTCTTGCCGGGCAGTGGCTCGAATGATCACGAAGGAAAGGGAATTGACATGAGCACTCGTTACCGACTCAGGACGCTTGCGTCGATCGCCATGGGACTGGCGCTCCTTGCCTCACCGAGTGTTCACGCGCAGTCGTCGCCCTTTATCGTGATGGCCTCCACGACTTCGACTGAGCAGTCGGGGCTGTTTGGGCACTTGTTGCCCGCATTCACCCAGCGCACCGGGATCGCGGTGCGAGTGGTGGCGCTCGGAACTGGCCAGGCGCTTGCGGTTGCCGCGCGTGGCGACGCCGACCTGCTGTTTGTGCACGATCGGCCGGCAGAGGAAAGCTTCGTCGCCGAGGGGCTGGGCTTGTCGCGCCGGGATGTGATGTACAACGATTTCGTCATCGTTGGCCCGATAGCCGATCCCGCTGCGGTCTCGGGTTTGCGCGATGTTGCGCGGGCGCTGCACAAGATCGCCGAGTCCCGCCAGCCCTTCCTGTCGCGGGGCGACAAGAGTGGCACGCATGCGGCCGAGCTGCGCTACTGGCGCGACGCCGGCATCGACGCCCGGAGCGGGCAGGGCGGTTGGTACAAGGAGGTGGGCTCGGGAATGGGCCCAACCCTCAATATCGCTGCTTCATTGAATGGCTACGCGCTGACCGACCGTGCAACCTGGCTGAATTTTCGCAATCGCGGAGCGCTCGGGGTTCTGGTGGAGGGGGATCCCAGGCTGTTCAACCAGTATGGGGTGATCGTGGTCAATCCCGCCCGGCATCCGCACGTCAAGGCGAGCCTGGCACAAACCTTCGCCGATTGGGTATTGTCGCGGGAGGGGCAGGGCGTTATCGCTGCGTATAAGATCGGGGGCGAGCAGTTGTTCTTTCCGAACGCCCGGCCCTGAGGTGTCGCGCCGGCCGCTCATTTCCGTCGCACGCCACGCCAACCCGCTGCCCTGCAGCATTCGAAAGCATCCGCCTCATGGAACTCCTGGCCAGCCCCGAAGCCTGGATCGCCTTCGCCACCTTGACCGTGCTCGAGTTGGTGTTGGGCATCGACAACATCATCTTCATCGCCATTCTGGCCGACAAACTGCCCCGGGAGCAGCGGGAAATGGCGCGGCGCGTGGGCCTGTTTCTGGCAATGTTCATGCGCCTGGGCCTGCTGCTGGTACTCGCTTGGATCGTGGGCCTGGTGGCGCCGCTCTTCACGGTCCTGGGTCAGGACATCTCGGGGCGTGATCTCATCCTCATCGGGGGCGGCTTGTTTCTCGTCTGGAAGAGCACCAGCGAGATTCACGGCAGCCTCGAAGGCGAAGCCGGCCATACCGCGGCATCCATCAAGGCCACCTTCGCGGCGGTCATCCTTCAGATCATGGTCATCGACCTGGTGTTCTCGCTGGATTCCATCATCACTGCGGTCGGCATGGTCGACGATCTGCGGGTGATGATGGCCGCGGTCATCGTGTCGGTGGCCCTCATGACGCTGTTCGCCGGTCCGGTCGGGCGTTTCGTCTCCGACCATCCGAGCATCAAGATGCTGGCGCTCGCCTTTCTGGTGCTCGTGGGGGTGGTGTTGATCGCCGAGGGCCTGGACCACCATGTGCCCAAGGGCTACATCTACTTCGCCATGGCGTTTTCGCTCGGGGTGGAACTGCTCAACATCCGCTTGCGCAGACGCGCCCGGCAACCGATGAAGTTGCACAACCCGTACGAGCCCACGTCTGACCAGCCACCGGACAGCGGGCGCTCTTGACCCCTTCGGTGGTTAAACCCTTCGGCGATTAAACCCTTCGGCGATTAAACTCGGCGGTGATTAAACCCTTCGTCGGTTAGCGTGATCGGCTAAGCTTCCCGCGGGCCCTCGAGGGCCGCAATGTTTCGGCGGGGTTCATCTGCGGCGGGCTGCGCCCGGGCAGGTTCCACAAAAAAGGGCGGCCACCCGAAAGTGACCGCCCCCGTAGCGCAGGGCTAGACCTCAGTCACTGGCGAGTCGCAGTCCTAGTTGGCTGGCAGCAATGACCGCCTGCGTGCGGTTTCGGGCGCCCAGCGCTCGCAGCACCGCGCTGACGTGAATCTTGACCGTGCCCTCGGCAAGTTTCAGTTCCCGGCAGATCAGCTTGTTGGGCAGCCCGCGCAAAATCAGCTTGAGAACATCGCACTGGCGGCCGGTGAGCCCGAGGCTGCGCGGGTCCCGCGTACTGGTTCGCGGTTGCAGGCGGATGGCCCCGCCGTTCGGGTTGAGCCCGGTACTGATGACTTCCTTGGGCACATACATATGCCCGGCGGCGACCATGTGCAGGGCGTGCCGCATGACGTCATGGTGGACGGTCTTGGGGATGAATCCCTGCGCGCCGAGGTTGAGGCAACGCATGATGGTTTCGCGCTCGTTGTCGGCCGAGAGCACGACCACGGCCGTGTCGGGCCGCAGCAGCCGCAGGCCCTGCAGGGCATCGTAGCCATCGCTGTCGGGCAGCCCCAGGTCGAGCAGGATGCAGTCGTAGCGCGTGGGCTCGGCCAGCAGCCTGCGTGCCTCGGCGTAATTGGCGGCAAAATTGACGCTGGCGCCCGGAGCGACCGATTCGAGCGTGTAGCGCAAGGCGTCGCACATGATCGGATGGTCATCGACCAACAGAAAACGCTTGACGGGACGATTGAGACTTTCGATTGCATGGACCATGTTGTTCTCCGTTATGAGGGTTTATGCCGTCGTACCCAAGTAAAGTACGACCGATGAATGATGACTGGCGTTTTTGCGTAGCACCTATGATGGATTTCACGGATCGGTTCTGTCGGTTCTTTCACCGCAGGCTGAGCCGCCGTGCTCGCCTCTATACCGAGATGGTCACGACAGGCGCCCTGATTCACGGCCCGCGGGGGCGTCTGCTGGCTTTCGATCCGGCCGAGCACCCGGTCGCCCTGCAATTGGGCGGCAGCGAACCCGCCGATCTGGCGCGTTGTGCGCGCATGGGCGAGCAGGCAGGCTATGACGAGATCAACCTCAATTGCGGCTGCCCCAGCGAGCGGGTTCAGCGCGGCGCTTTCGGGGCCTGTCTGATGGCCGAGCCCGATCTGGTGGCCGACTGCGTTCGCGCGATGCGCGATGCGGTCTCCATCGAGGTGACCGTCAAGCATCGCATCGGTCTCGACCGGGTCGAGTCCTATGACTTTCTGGCTGAGTTCGTCGGCCGTGTGGCTGCGGCCGGATGTTCGGTGTTCATCGTTCATGCGCGCAATGCCTGGCTGAAGGGCCTCAGCCCTAAGGAGAACCGGGAGATTCCGCCCTTACGCTACGAGGTGGTCCATCGGCTCAAGCGCGACTTCCCCGACCTGGTGATTGTTCTCAACGGGGGGCTGCGGTCGCATGAGTCGGCGCTCGAGCAGCTTCAGCATGTCGATGGGGTGATGCTTGGGCGAGAGCCCTGCGATTCGCCCTGGATGCTGTCCGAGGTCGATCCGCGCTTTTTTGGCGAGCTTGCGCCGGTCTCAAGCCGCTTTGATGCGGTGGATGGTATGCGCGACTATTTGCTGCGCGAGACGGCTGGCGGCGTGCCGCCCCGCGCGGTGTTGCGCCACATGCTCGGTCTTTTCAACGGGTTACCGGGCGCGCGCCGCTGGCGACGTAGCCTCAGCGATGCGGCCTTGCTTGCTGAGGTGGGGGCGAGTGCGCTCGATCTGGCCCTGGAACAGATTCAGGGGCAACACGCTAACCTGCTTCCCTCCTGAACGGCTGCGGTCAGCTGAGGGTTTGTGCAGATCGGTCCTGCACCAGACGACGCTCGTTCCTGACGAACGCCAGAATGGCCAGAAACGCTGTGGCGGCAAGCGCGGTCTCGATCCAGGCGAGTGGTACGCTCGGACCAGTGTCACTCACGCCCCGGACCAATCCCTCCGTCAGGTAGATCATGACAATCATTGACCACCACTGGAAGGTTTTGACCCGGCCCGCGTGCAGGCCGGGTAACGCCAGAACGAGGGGAAGTACCTTGAGCGACAACAGCCAGGCGCCCGGCCTCAGCGGCGCGAGCCATAGCTCCCAGGCGAGTCCAACGACGGCGAGAAGTGCGAAGCAGGCAACGACCAGCTTGCGGAGCGAGTCTTGTGTCATGGTCAGGCCGATTATAGGCGGGCGTTGACGGTCATGCAGAACCTGTCCTTTTCCGGACGGCTGAGGCGACTCGCGCATGACATGCGCCGGCAGGGGCGTCGTCTGCGCCTTCAGCAGACCGCGGCCAGCCTTGCCTTCCTGTCGCTGTTTGCCGCGGTGCCAATGTTCTCCATCGTGTTCTCGGTGCTGACTGCGCTACCGGTGTTCGGGCGCCTGCGCGACGACTTGCAGCGATTTCTTTCTGGCAATCTGTTTCCTGAGGCCTTCAGTGAGACGGTGATCGACTACCTGAACCTCTTCGCCAACCGCGCGAGCGGTCTGTCGCTGGCGGGAGCCTGCGTGTTCTTTCTCACGGCCTTTGCAGCCCTGAGGGTGATCGAACGCACCATGAACGACATTTGGGCGACCTCGCGCAGGCGGTCGATCTGGCGGCGATTGGCGCTCTACTGGATGCTGCTTACCTTCGGGCCTCTGGCGCTGGGGGCGGGCCTGGCGCTCAACGGACTGGTGATGTCCGACCTGCTGTATGCGCCCGAGTTGGGCTGGCTGAGAAGCCTCTGGTTTCTCGCGCTGCCCTGGCTGTTATCGGTCTTTGGTCTGCAATTGCTCTTTCAGTTGCTCCCCGGGGTCCGTGTGCGTTTCAGCCATGCATTGATGGGCGCGCTGGTGTCAGCGAGCCTCTTGGCGCTGCTGCAGCGAGGCCTCGGATGGTACGTCCGTCAGTTGCCCACCTATGAGGTGGTGTATGGCGCCTTTGCGGCGCTGCCGCTTCTGCTCATCTGGCTCTTCTTTGGCTGGTCGGCGGTGCTGTCTGGCGCGCTGCTGGCGTCCAACCTACGTCGCTGGGAGGCCCCCGCAGAAGAGGGGGCCTTCGATGAGATGCCGGGCCAGCGCTTCAGCGATGCGTGGCTCGCCATGCGGGCGATGGGTGGCACGTCAGCCGAATTTTCGCTCACCGCCATGCCTGTCGGGCAATTGCGAACGGTCTTCGAGGCCGACACGCAGCGGGCCGAGCAGACGGCCGAGCTCCTCGACCAACTTGGCTACATCATCCGGTACGTCAATTTATCGGAAGTGCTGTTTGCTCAGCGGGCGGGCTCAACGGGCCGGATTGAGGGCGTCCCTGGCCAAGGCGCCGGTGCGCGCCGACTCAGTGGCGAGGTGTGGGCCGAACGGTGGGTGTGGGCCCGAGCACCCGGCGATATGAGCCTGCGAACCCTGTTTGACGCGCTCTGGTGGGGGCGGCCTGCCGACTCGGCCTTGCGCTTTCCGGCAGACTGGCTCGACCTGCCGCTCGATCGGTCGCTTCGGGGCTGAGCGCCTCAGGCAGATGCCAGGGCGAAATTCAGGCGCGCGCTGAAGCTTCGGAGCGCTCCGAGCACGGCGTCAGGCTGCTCGCTCATCAGCGCATGGCCGCAGGCAGTCACATCAACCACCTCCGGTGCGGCTAAACCCAATACGCTGGCCGACTGTCGGACGCGATCGATCAGCGCCCGCGCGGCTTTTGGCGGTGTCATGAGGTCTTGGGCGCCGAGTATGAAGAGCGATGGACAGGCGAGCGTGTCGGCACATTCAAAGGCCTGCTCATAGGCGTTGCAGGCGAGAAAGTCGCTGAGCAGTACGCCGGGCGTTTGTCGCTCCATGAGCCTTCGGTTCTGCACAAACACCGAAAAGCCGGGGCCCGGGCAGCCGGGGCGCGCCGACAACGAGGCGTGCGACCAGAAGTTGATCATGTCGAATGCGCGCGCCTCGTCGTCTCGCGCCGCTTTGAGCAGCGCCTCGGAAACTTTCATTGGGGCGGCGGTGCCGATCAGCGCGATTCCAGCAACCCGCTCGGGGGCGAGCGTTGCGCAGTGCAGTGCCACGAGCGAACCCATGCTGTGCCCGACCAGCATGACCCGCTTGAGGCCGGCCGTGCGAATGACCTCGGCGACCCAATCGGCCATGGCGGGTACCGACGTGAGGGGTGCGCCCGCACTGCGGCCGTGGCCGGGCAAGTCGAGCGCGAGCACCGAGTGGCCATGGTGCGCCAGGTAGCGAGACTGCAGGATCCAGACGCTGTGGTCATGCTGCGCGCCGTGAATGAAAACCACCGAGGGCTGCTCGCCCACGCAGGGTTTGCCGCCGGTGTAGGCGTAGGCGTCACGACCTTGAACCTGCCAGCGCATGGTGGTGATACCCCTTCAGCCCTTTTCGGCCGCGCGAAATGCGGCCTTGAGATCGGCGATCAGATCGTCGGCATCTTCGAGGCCGATGGACAGCCGAAGCGTGCCCTCACCGATTCCCGAGGCCGCCAGCGCCTGCGCGTCCATTCGAAAATGAGTGGTCGAGGCCGGGTGGATGACGAGCGACTTGGCATCGCCCACGTTGGCCAGATGGGAAAATATTCGCAAGGCCTCGACGAAGCGTCGACCCGCCGCACGATCACCCTTGAGGTTGAAGCTGAACACCGCGCCACAGCCCCGCGGCATCAGGCGGGCCGCCAGGGCGTGATCGCGGTGTTGTGGCAAACCAGGGTAGCCGACGGAACTGACCATCGGGTGTTCGACCAGGAACTGTGCAATGCGCTCGGCGTTGGCGACGTGACGCTGCATGCGAAGTGACAAGGTTTCGATGCCTTGCAGAATCTGAAAGGCATTCATGGGGCTGAGGCAGGCACCGAAGTCGCGCAGGCCCTCGCGTCGGGCACGCAGCAGGAAGGGCGCGACGGTGGATTCTTCAGAGAACACCATGCCGTGGAAACCTTCGTAGGGCTGCGTCAGTTCGGGAAAGCGACCCGAGGCTTCCCAATCGAATCGCCCTGAGTCGACGAGCAGGCCGCCGATGACCGTGCCGTGTCCGCACAGAAACTTGGTGGCCGAGTGAAAGAGCAGGTCGGCGCCATGCTCGAAGGGGCGCAGCAGCCACGGGGTAGTAAAGGTGCTGTCGACCAGCAGCGGCAGGTCGCTTGCGTGCGCGATGTCTGCGACCGCGGGGATGTCGAGGACGTCGAGCCCGGGGTTGCCGAGCGTTTCGGCAAACAGCAGACGCGTGTTGGGCCGGATTGCCGCGCGCCAGGCGTCGTGATCTCTGGGATCGACGAAGCTGGTCTCGATGCCGAAGCGCGACAGCGTGTAGTGCAGCAGGTTGTGTGATCCGCCATACAGCGCGCGTGAGGCAACGATGTGGGCGCCGGCGCCTGCAACGGTACAGACGGCGAGGTGCAACGCTGCCTGGCCGCTGGCGGTGGCGATGGCGCCCACCCCGGACTCGAGCGCTGCGATGCGCTCTTCGAGGACCGATACGGTCGGGTTGCTGAGGCGCGAATAGACGTGGCCGGCCTGCTCCATGTTGAAGAGGGCCGCAGCATGGTCGGCATCGCGAAACGCAAAGGACGCAGACAGGTAGATGGGGGTGGCGCGTGCGCCCGTCTCTTGGTCCGGGGCACTTCCCGCGTGCAGCGAGCGGGTGTCGAAGCCGTAATAGTCACGCTGGGTCATGGCATTGATGCTAGCACGGGGTCAATCGGGACCGGCCGCGGCGATTCGATAGAATGGGCCGATGAAAATTCTCATTAGTAATGACGACGGTTATCTCTCCCCCGGCATCGCGGCCTTGGCACGCGTAGCGGCCGAATTCGGCGAGGTCGTCGTGGTCGCACCGGATCGCGACCGCAGCGGCGCCTCCAATTCGTTGACGCTCGATCGCCCTCTGACCGTTCGAACGGCGCCGGGCGGGTTTCGATACGTCAACGGCACGCCGACCGATTGCGTACATTTGGCCATCACGGGGCTGCTAGGCTTTCGCCCCGACCTGGTCCTGTCGGGCATCAATGACGGGGCCAACATGGGGGACGACACCATTTACTCGGGTACGGTTGCCGCAGCGATGGAGGGCTACCAGCTTGGCGTTCCGGCGATTGCCTTCTCGCTCGCGCGCCGCGGCTTCGAGCAGCTCGAGTTGGCGGCGGGCGTCGCCCGGCGGGTCGTTCAGGCGTTTGTGGCGCAGCCGTTTCCCGAACCCGTGCTCCTCAATGTGAACATCCCGGGCCGGCCTGCGGCCGAGGGCCCGGTGCTCCAGCTCACCCGCCTGGGCAAACGCCACTTTGCCGAGCCGATCATTCGCGCGACCAACCCGCGCGACGAGCCCATCTGGTGGATCGGGCCGGCTGGGGCCGCCAAGGATGCCGGCCCGGGCACCGATTTTCATGCCGTCGATACCGGGCACGTCTCCATCACCCCGCTCAACATCGACCTCACGGGCTATCGCCAAATGGATCGTGTCGGCGCCTGGCTGGCGCAGGCCTGACGCCACGGCCGCGGTCTGCTTCCGAGCCCGGACGACTGCCATGCCCAAAATGCCGCGCTGGATGGACGAAGCGGTCATCGCCCGGGATCAATCGGCGGCCCCCAGACCAGCAAAGGTTTCGCAACCAGGGTCCGGGGCGAGGGCAGCCCGCGTCGGACGCCCCAGCGGCGCAGGTGCCGATGCCGTGCGGTCAGGGCCTGGCCTGGTGTCGGATGCTGCTCGTGGCGCCATGGTCGAGGGTTTGAGACGGACCGGGATTGCCGATCCGCAGGTCCTCCAGGCCGTGCTGGCCGTGCCGCGGCATGCCTTTGTCGAGCAGGCGCTGTCAAGCCGTGCCTACGAGGACGTCGCGCTCCCGATCGGTCATGCGCAGACCATCTCGCGCCCGTTCACCGTGGCTCGCATGATCGAGATCGCGGCCGCACGGCTCGAACCAGGGGTGAGATCCCAGGCCAACGTGCTGGAAATTGGTACCGGGTGCGGGTATCAGGCTGCGGTGCTCGCCCAATTGTTCGGGCAGGTCGTGTCCATCGAGCGAATTCGTGGCCTGCATGAGCGGGCCCGCGCCAACCTGCGCGTGTTCCGGTTGGCGAACCTGCGCCTCGTGTTCGGCGATGGGGTGGATGGCGTGCCGCAGGCTGCGCCCTACGACATCATTCTGGCCGCTGCGGCCGGCGAGCGCATACCCGATTCCTGGCTCGAGCAGATGAAGGTGGGAGGGCGACTGGTCGCGCCGGTCTCCGGGCCTAAAGGTCAAGCCCTGCACCTGGTCGAACGGACTGGCTCCGAGCACTGGCAACTGACCGTGCTTGATGCGGTACGATTCGTTCCTCTTCGCGGCGGCACCGCCTGAGGCAAGGGGCCTGGCAAGTGATCCGCCTCGACGCCTCGCCGCGATGTCCAGGGATCAGTTCGATGAACGCACATACGCTTTGCATGACTGCCGCTCCAGGCCGCTCCCTCAGGGCGCTCGCGTCCCTCGGTGCGAGCTTCGTGTTGGCTGCATGGCTTCTTTCCGGGTGTACCTCCCGGCCGCCTGCGCCGGTTGAAAATCGGTCGACGGTCAGTTCGTCAGCCGCCTCCCAGCCCGCGACACGGCCTGCGGCCGCTTCCTCGGCCGCTGCGACCACCCCACGGCCGGCCACCGCGCAGACGGCTACGTCCGGCGCGTCAACGGCGTCTCGTCCGTCATCGGTCGCGCAGGCCCCAGCGCCCGCCCAGCGACCGGCTGCCGTGGTTCAGGCAACGCCCGTGCGCCCGGCTCAGGCCGAAACCCGCCCGCTCAGCCCCGCGCGACCGGTTGATTCGCCGTCTCAGCCTGCCCCGCAGGGTGCCGATTCGCCGCCCGTTCTGACCCGCTCGGACGCGGGGGGAAGCCCCCCCTCGACGGGGGGCAGCAGTGCGGCCGCGACGGGGGGCGGTTTGACGTCGTCAAGCATGCCAGGGGCGTCGCAGAGCGCCCCCGCGCCCAGTGCTGCCGGCGCACCGGCCTCGGCGCCGATCGGCTCGCCCGGACAGGCGGTTGCTGATTCCGGCGGGTCGACGATGCCGCCCCTTGCCTCGGCCCAGCCCGCCGCAGCGGGGCAGTCCGACGGCGCGCGCTTTGCCTGGCCGGCGCCGGGCCGAGTCCTGGAGGGGTTCGCCGAGCCGCGCAGCATGGGGATTTCCATTGACGGCAAGCCCGGTGATCCGGTCGCCGCCGCAGGTGACGGCCGCGTGATCTTCAGCGGCATCGGGCCCCGGGGCTATGGCAACCTGTTGATCGTCAAGCACGAGGGCGAACTGCTCTCGGTCTACGCCCACAACCGGGCCCTGCTGGTTCGAGAGGGCGATCAGGTGGCGCGTGGCCAGAAAATTGCCGAGATCGGCGACAGCGATGCCGACCGCCCGATGCTTCGCTTCGAAATTCGCCGAGAGGGTCGGCCTGTCGACCCGTCGCGCTACCTGCCTGCACGCTGATCGTCATGACGCCGGTTCTTGTCTTCGACATCGAGACCATTCCCGATGTGGCGGGTCTTCGCGCGGCCTGGGGACTGGGCGCCGATCAGTCCGACGCGCAGGTGGCCGAGGAGGCGTTTGCCCGTCGCCGCGAGCGTACAGGCGGAAGCGATTTTCTGCCGCTGCATATGCATCGTGTGGTTGCCGTCGCCTGCCTACTGCGCGACGAGCGTGGGATTCAGGTTCGCTGCCTGGGTCAAGCCGACGAGCCCGAGGCCAAGATCGTCCAGCAGTTCTACCGGTTGATCGATCGCTTCACGCCCCAGCTCGTGTCCTGGAACGGAGGAGGCTTCGATCTCCAGGTGCTGCATTACCGGGGGCTGGTCAACTCGGTGCAGGCCTCACGGTACTGGGATCAGGGCGATGACGATCGCGATTTTCGCTACAACAACTATCTCGGTCGCTACCACGCCCGGCATCTCGACCTCATGGACGTGCTGGCCCTCTACAACGGTCGTGCCAATGCACCGCTCGACGAGTTGGCCAAGCTGTGCGGATTTCCGGGCAAGCTCGGCATGGATGGTTCGCAGGTGTGGCCCGCCTGGCAGCAGGGGCAGATTGAGGATATCCGCGCTTATTGCGAAACCGATGTGGCCAATACCTGGCTTCTCTACTGCCGCTTCCAGTTGCTGCGTGGGCAGTGGTCGCCCGAGCGCTATCAGGAGGAAGTCGCCATGACGCGCAGCGTGCTGTCCGATGCGGCGGCGGCGGGGCAGGGCCACTGGCGTGAGTTTGTCGACGCGTGGCCAGCCGCATGAGGGGCGATCGCGCCCGCCCGGGGCCCCTGGTCGAGTTGGACATCGAGTCACTCGATCTTGAGGCGCAGGGCGTGGCCCATCACGAGGGCAAGGTCGTGTTTGTCAGCGGGGCCTTGCCGGGTGAGCGGGTGCGAGCTGAGATCCGTCGTCGCAAGCCGCGCTTCGACACGGCCGATACGGTCAGCGTCTTGCGCGAGAGCAGCCTCAGGGCCCGGCCCCGCTGCCCGCATTTCGGCGTATGCGGGGGGTGCTCCATGCAGCACCTTGATGCGGGGGGCCAGTTGGCCGTCAAGCAGCGAGCGCTCGAAGACCAGCTCAGGCACATCGGCAAGGTGCAACCCGACACCATTTTGCGTGCGGTGGCGGGGCCGCCCTGGGGCTATCGATATCGGGCCCGCCTGTCGGTGCGTCACGTGGCGAAAAAGGGCGGCGTGCTGGTCGGCTTTCATGAGCGTGGTTCAAGCTACGTCGCTGACATGCAGCAGTGCCTGGTGCTGCCAGCTGAGGTATCGCAATTGCTGCTTCCCTTGCGGGAGCTGGTGGCGTCGCTGTCGCTGCGCGATCGCATGCCCCAGATCGAAGTGGCGGTTGGCGATACGGGCAGTGAGGCAGGCTTGTGCATCGCGCTGGTCTTTCGGGTGCTCCAGACCCCGACCGACGATGACCTGGCGCTGCTGCGATCATTCGCCCGGCAACGTTCGCTTGAAATCTGGTTGCAGCCCAAAGGGCCGGACTCGATCGAGCTGCTGTGCGACCGAGAGGGCGACGCGGGCGGCGTGTCGGCGCTGGCCTACCGGCTTGCCGAGTTCGGCATCACGATGCCTTTTCGCCCCACCGATTTCACACAGGTCAATCACGCGATCAACGAAGTGCTGGTCAGACGGGCGGTGAGCTTGCTTGATCCACAGCCTTCCGATCGCGTAGCCGATCTTTTCTGCGGCCTGGGGAATTTCAGCCTGCCGCTGGCGCGTCGCGCCGGCCGGGTGGTCGGGATCGAGGGCAGCCGAGCGCTTGTACAGCGGGCGGCCGACAATGCAGCGTTCAACGGGCTGGCCGACCGCACCGAATTCGAGACCCGGAATCTCTTCGAGATCGACCCGCAGCGTTGGGCAGCCCTGGGGGGCTTCGATCGGGTGCTGATCGATCCACCTCGGGAGGGAGCGCTCGAGGTGTGCAAGGCGATCTCGTCGGAGCTCGGGGTGGCCCCGACCCGCATCGTCTACATTTCCTGCAATCCGGCGACGCTTGCGCGAGACGCCGGTGTGCTGGTGCATGTCGGCGGCTACCGGCTGAGCGCCGCGGCGGCGGTCAACATGTTTCCGCACACCTCGCACGTCGAGTCCATCGCCGTGTTCGACCGGCCCTGAAATAAAAACAGCCCCGGCTGGGGCTGTCGGCGGGAGAGCGACCCGACGTGGGCCGGGTCGCCGAAGTGGTCGGGCCGTCAGTCGCGGTCGCCGCCCACGATGCCCAGAATGGCCAGCAGATTGGTGAATACGTTGTAGACGCTGAGGTAAATGCCCAGTGTCGCCGTCACGTAGTTGGTCTCGCCGCCGTTGACCACCCGCTGAAGATCCACCAGGATGAACGCCGAGAAGATGAGCACGGCCAGCGCGCTGACAGTGAGCATCAGCGCCGGCATTTGCAGCCAGATGTTGGCGATGGATGCAACCAGGATCACCAGAAAGCCTACGAAGAGCCACTTACCCAAGCCCGAGAAATCGCGCTTGGACACGGTTGCGACGGTGGCCATGACGGCGAAGATAGTGGCCGTGCCGCCGAAGGCGGTCATCACCAGATTGGCGCCATTGGACATGCCCAGCACGCTGCCAACCAGGCGCGAGAGCATCAGCCCCATGAAGAAGGTGAAGCCTAGGAGCAGGGCGACGCCGATGCCGCTGTTTTTGAAGCGCTCGATCGCAAAGAAAAATCCGAATGCGATGGCCATGAACACCAGCAGGCCGATGAAAGGGCTGCCCGCGAAGAAACTGAAGCCGCTTCGAATGCCGATCCAGGCGCCGAGCACGGTGGGCACCATGGACAGTGCGAGCAGGACGTAGGTGTTGCGCAGCACGCGGTTGCGGGCGGCGAGATCGACGGTCGCATAGGCGCCGTGTCCGAATTGCTGGTCGCTGAACTGCATCATCTATCCTCCAATTGGGGCTTGCTCAGTGAATGTGAGCGCGAACGCGCAAGTTTTCAAGTGATGCCGTGGCGGCGGCAGGGAAATCCAAGGGCTGATTGCAACACGGCGCCGGGCCGGTCGACTTGATCCCTGCGCAGAAAATCCCAAAGTCGCGTGGGGTGTCCCGGGCCAGTGGCGAGCGCTGTGGTATTATGCGCGCTTTCGCTCGAGGCGTCGAAAAAACTTCGAAAACGTCTCGCAAGTGTTTCATTTATAAAGATTTCCTGGAGTCAAAATGGCGGTTGAGCGCACCCTTTCCATCATCAAACCTGATGCTGTGGCGAAGAATGTCATCGGGCAAATCTATGCGCGCTTCGAGGGCGCCGGCCTCAAAGTGATTGCGGCCCGCATGACCCGCCTGTCCCGCGAGCAAGCCGAGGCGTTTTACGCCGTTCATCGGGCGCGCCCCTTTTTCAAGGACCTGGTCGACTTCATGGTCTCTGGCCCGGTCATGATTCAGGTGCTCGAGGGGGAGGGTGCCATTGCCCGCAACCGCGACCTCATGGGCGCGACCGACCCCAAGAAAGCGGCCCCGGGCACCATTCGGGCCGATTTCGCCGACAGCATCGATGCCAATGCGGTTCATGGCTCCGACGGCGAAGAGACCGCGCGCAATGAGGTTGCGCTGTTTTTCCCGGGGCTGGAGGTTTTCTCCCGCTGAGCGGACGTGCGGACCGGTTGTGCCCGGGACTCACGTCGCAAGGGCCTGTCGAGCCTGGCCTGAACGAATGGGGTGTCTCTCATGCACCATCCGGTCGATATCCTCGGACTCGCCCCCGATGAACTGATCGCGGTCTGCGATCAGTGGGGGCAAAAGCCGTTTCGGGCACGCCAGTTGTTGCGCTGGATGCACCAGCGTGGCGAAGCCGATTTTTCCCGTATGACCGATCTCGCCAAGGGCTTTCGAGAGCGTCTGAGCGAGCAAGCGCTCGTCAGGGCGCCCGAGGTGCTGCGTGACCACTGCTCGGCGGACGGCACCCGCAAGTGGCTGCTCGATGTAGGCGCGGGCAACGCGGTCGAGACGGTGTTTATTCCCGAGGTCTCTCGCGGCACCCTCTGTGTCTCCACGCAGGCGGGTTGCGCGGTCAACTGCCGGTTCTGCTCCACCGGGCACCAAGGCTTTGCTCGCAATCTCACCGCCCACGAAATCATCGGGCAACTCTGGCTCGCTCAACGGGCGATCGAGCGCGATGGGGTTCAGGGCGATGTGCCGACAGACCTGCCGGCTGAGGAGGTCGTCGAGGCGCACGATGCCGGACCGAGAGCCCGGGCGATCACCAATGTGGTGTTCATGGGCATGGGCGAACCGCTGCAAAATTACGGCGCGACCTTGTCGGCGTTGCGCCTCATGCTGGACGATCATGCGTACGGTCTGTCGCGCCGACGCGTCACGGTTTCTACGTCTGGCGTAGTGCCCATGATCGACCGCTTGCGTGAAGACTGCCCGGTGGCCTTGGCCGTATCGCTGCACGCACCCACTGATGCCCTGCGCGACTCGCTGGTGCCGCTCAACCGGAAGTACCCGCTGGCCGAACTGATGAGTGCCTGTCTTCGCTACCTCGAGAAGGCGCCGCGCGATTTCATCACCTTCGAATACGTGATGCTCGACGCGATCAACGACTCGCCCGAGCACGCCGAGCAGTTGCTCGCCCTGACCCGGCGCGTTCCCTGCAAGTTCAACCTCATTCCGTTCAATCCCTTCCCGGCGTCGGGTCTGCACAAATCGCCTGCCGATCGGGTTCGCGCGTTCGCCCGGCTGTTGTCAGACGGCGGCAAGGTCACCACGGTGAGGCGGACACGGGGCGACGACATCGATGCCGCTTGCGGGCAGCTCGCGGGCGAAGTGCGTGACCGGACCCGGGTGGGTGAGCGCATCCAGCGCCGGGTGGTGCATCTTGCGAGGGCATGATGTCAAGTGATGAGCCGCAGACCCTGACGCCGGGCGGCTATGTACCGGCCTCCAGCTCGCCCCCCGATTCGCCAGCCGGCCTTGTTTCGATCGACGCGCTGGTGAGCCTGCGCGAAACCCGAGGGATTACGGCCAACGAGATTGCTTCACGGCTGAGATTGGCGCCTCGGCAAATTGCCGCGCTCGAGCGCGGCGAGTGGCGGTCCCTCCCGGGGCCTGCGTTCATTCGGGGGACCTTGCGTGCTTACGGTCGAGTGCTGCAGGTGGACGTGGGCCCTTTGCTCGACGCCATCGAGCCGCAACTGCCTGGAGCGGCGGCTTTTGGGTCTGGTCAGGATTTGCGGCAGCCCATGCCGAGGAGTGGGGCGCTTGGGTTCGGTGGCAGCGGCTCGGGCAGCCGCCTCGTCTGGATTTCGCTTGCGGTGCTGGCACTGTTTGCGCTGGCGTTCTTTTACGGCGGCGGGCCCACCCTGCTCAATCGGGAGCTGCTCAACCCGCCTGCGGGTAGCACGCCCTCCGAGGGGGCAGAGCCATCGGGCAAGGCTGGGGCGGGCAAGGATTCGCCCGAAGACGCGCTGCCAAAATCGACGCTCGGTGCTTCGTCCACTTCGGGTGCTTCGCCCTCGGCAGCGGCTGTTCTAACGCCTGCCGCTACGTCGGGCGCTTGGCCAGGACTGTCGGGCGGGTCGCAGGCCTCTCCGGTGTCGCCGGGCTCGGCCGCTACCGGGCCGCAGGCTGTCGCGTCGGCCGCCGGCGCGTCAGCGGGCGGCCTCGGGGCCCCGGGCTTGGCGCTTGCGGCGTCTGCGCCAACGCAAGCTCCAGCCGTAGCACCGAGCAGGCCGGCCGCACACGCGACGTCCAAGCAAGGGCTGGTCATGAGTTTTTCTGGCGATTCCTGGATTGAGTTGCGGGACGCCGAGAACCGGGTCGTGGCGGTGGGCACTCAAAGCGCCGGCGCGGTACGCGAATTTTTTCTGGCGCCGCCCCTCACGCTGGTGATCGGCAACGCCGTAGCGGCCACCGTCACCTGGTACGGCAAGGCGGTTGACCTGTCCCCTCACATGCGTCAGGGTGTCGCCCGATTCCGAATCGATTGAGGACAACCATGATCCAAGACTCTGCCGAGATGGCTTTCGGACCCGCGTCGCGTCGTGCCTCGCGGTCGATGACTGTCACTTGGGGCGCGCGCCAGGTTGGTATCGGGGGGGGGGCGCCGGTGGTCGTGCAGTCCATGACCAACACTGACACGGCCGATGCAATCGCCACGGCCATTCAGGTGAAGGCGCTGGCCCTGGCGGGGTCGGAACTGGTTCGGATCACGGTCAACTCTCCCGCCGCGGCAGAGGCCGTGCCGGCGGTTCGCGACCAACTTGATCGCATGGGCATCGATGTTCCGCTGGTGGGCGATTTTCACTACAACGGCCACAAGCTTCTCACCCAGTATCCGTCGTGCGCGCAGGCACTGTCCAAGTACCGTATCAACCCGGGTAACGTGGGCGCCGGGCGTCGGCGCGACGACAACTTTTCGCAGATGATCGAGGTGGCGTGCGCCAACCGGCGGCCGGTCCGGATCGGAGTCAACTGGGGCAGCCTCGACCAGGAACTTTTGGCGCGGCTCATGGATGCCAACGCGGCTCGCGTACGGCCCTGGGATGCGCAGAGCGTCATGCGTGAGGCGCTGGTGACCTCGGCGATTGAAAGCGCGGCGCGCGCCGAGGCGCTAGGCCTGCCGGGCAATGCCATCACGCTTTCGGCCAAGGTCTCCAATGTGCAGGATCTGGTGGCTGTCTATCGCGCCTTGGCGGCCCGCTGCGATTACCCTTTGCACCTGGGTCTGACCGAAGCTGGCATGGGCAGCAAGGGTATTGTCGCGTCCACCGCAGCGATGGCGGTCCTGTTGCAGGAAGGCATTGGCGATACCATTCGGGTGTCGCTCACGCCCGAGCCCGGTGGTGACCGGACACGCGAGGTCGTGGTCGCCCAGGAAATCCTGCAAACCATGGGCCTGCGAGCCTTCGCGCCTCTGGTGGTGGCCTGCCCGGGTTGCGGCCGGACCAGCAGCACGTTTTTTCAGGAATTGGCCGCGAGCATTCAGTCTTACCTTCGCGAGCAGATGCCTGTCTGGCGCCTGATGTACCCGGGCGTCGAGAGCATGCAGGTGGCGGTCATGGGCTGCGTGGTCAACGGCCCGGGTGAAAGCAAGCACGCCGACATCGGCATCTCGTTGCCCGGCGCGGATGAAGCACCGGTGGCGCCGGTGTTTGTCGACGGCGAGCGGACGGTCACGCTCAAGGGTGACCGCATCGCGCAGGAGTTTCAGGCGATCGTCGAGTCCTATGTTGCGCGCCGCTACGGTGCCGGCGATCGGTCGGGCGCGCCACAGGCGCAGTCCGCCTGAGGCGGACCGCAGCGTTGGCGGCCCCGTTAGCGTTTCACGGAAGGAAGATCCCGGGATGGACAAGTTGCAGGCGGTGAAGGGCATGAATGACGTGCTGCCCGCCGACGAGCCGCTCTGGCGGCGTTTCGAGGAGACGGTCGCCGCATCGATGCGCAGCTACGGCTATCGGCGCATCCGCACACCGATCGTCGAGCCCACACGCCTCTTCGTGCGCGGCATCGGCGAAATGACCGATATCGTCGAGAAGGAGATGTACTCGTTCATCGATTCGCTCAACGGCGAAGCCCTCACGCTGCGTCCTGAAAACACCGCGGGCGTGGTCCGGGCAACCCTCCAGCACAACCTGCTGCACGAGGGTCCGCAACGGATGTGGTATGCCGGGCAGATGTTTCGCCATGAGCGCCCGCAAAAGGGCCGCTACAGGCAGTTTCATCAGGTCGGCGCGGAGGCGCTGGGGCTGGCCGGTCCCGACGCCGATGCCGAGATCATTCTGCTCTGCCAGCGCATCTTGGACGACCTGGGGCTGACTGGCATCTCACTCGAGATCAATTCACTGGGCCAGGCGGCCGAGCGTCGTGCGCACCGCGACACGCTCGTGGCCTACCTCGAGGCAAACCAGGATGTGCTGGATGCCGACGCCCGGCGCCGGCTTCATGCCAACCCGCTGCGCATTCTCGACTCCAAGAATCCCGCCATGCAGTCGCTGATTGAGGGTGCCCCCAAACTGGTCGATTTTCTGGGCGACGAGTCGCGTGCTCATTTCGACCGTGTGCGGTCGTTGCTGTCCGCGCAAAACATTCCGCATCGGGTCAACCCACGCCTGGTGAGGGGGCTCGACTATTACAACCTGACCGTGTTCGAGTGGGTCGCGCCGCTGGGCGATACTGTGCTCACCGTGTGCGGCGGCGGTCGCTACGATCCGCTCGTCGAGATGCTGGGCGGCAAGCCCGCCCCGGGCTGCGGCTTTGCCCTGGGCGTCGAACGCATCCTTGAACTCATGCGCGAGCAGGCGATCGACACGGACCCCTCGCAATGCGACGTTTATGTGGTTCACCAGGGGGATGAGACACTGGCGGCTGCGCTTGACGCTGCTGAGCGTCTGCGTGATGCGGGCCTTGACGTGCTCATGCATGCGGGCGGTGGCAGCTTCAAGGCCCAGTTTCGGCGTGCCGATGGCAGTGGTGCGCAGTTTGCGGTGGTCATTGGGCCGGATGAACTCGCTCGCGGAGAGGTCGGACTCAAGTGGCTGCGCGATGAGGGCGGGGCGACCGCCTCGGGCCGACAACGGGCGGTGGCACTGTCCGGTCTGGCTGACGCGGTGGTGGATGCGATGCTCGCTGAGGGCGAGTCGGACTGAGCACATTGGTCCGCCGGGGTGGCGGGCGCGTGCGGCAACAGGGATACCCGGGATATGGCATACGACCTCGAAGAACAGGAACAGATCGAAAATCTCAAGGCGTTCTGGAAGCGCTGGGGCAACCTGCTGATGACGGCGCTGACGGTGGTGCTGCTTGCCGTGGCGGGCTGGCGGGGCTGGGGTTGGTATCAGGCGCAGCAGTCGGCCGAGGCGGCGCAGGCCTACGATGCGCTTCGGGCCGCAGTGGCGGTGAAGGACGTGGCCAAGATTCGCGAGTCGGCCGGCACGATTTTCGATCGCTACGGCTCCACCGCCTATGCGCAGATGGCGGCTTTGCTGGCGGCCCGAGCCTATGCCGATGGCGGGGATGCCAAGGCCGCGCGCATCCCGCTGCAGTGGGCCATCGACCACGCACGGGATGAGGAATATCGCCATGTCGCACGGGTCCGCTTGGCCGGCCTGATGCTTGATGACAAGGCCTACGACCAGGCCCTGTCCTTGCTGTCGGTGCAGGCGCCCGAGCGCTACCAGGGGTTGTATGCCGATCGACGGGGCGATGTGCTGGTGGCGCAGGACAAGAAGCCCGAAGCGCGTCAGGCCTACAAGCAGGCACTCGACAAACTCGGGTCGTCCAGTCCCTTGCGCGGACTGGTTCAACTCAAACTCGACGCGTTGGGCGAGGGAGAAGGCTGATGACCGGCGCTCTCGATTCCCGTGGATCGCGCCGCGCGCTCATTGCCGCAGGTCTGGCAAGTGCGTCCGGCTTGAGCGGATGCGGCAGCATCTGGCCCTTTTCCTCCGGTAAGGCGCGCATGCCTGATTTGCCGGCGGTTAGCGGCAAAGGCAGCATTCGGTCGCTCTGGTCCGCCTCTTTTCCGGGGGCAGTCGGGTTTCAGCCGGCCCTCGTCGGCGGTAACGTGTGGGTGGCCAGCCCAGCGGGCGCCGTCGGTGTGTTCGAGGTGCGCACGGGCAAGCCCGTCTGGCGTGCAGATGCCGAGCGGCGGTTGCTCAGCGGGATTGGCACTGACGGCCGAATCGGGGTGGTTGCTGCCCGCGACGGTTCGCTGCTTGCCTTCACCGATGGCGGCAAGCTGGCGTGGTCGGTGAGCACGGGGGCCGAGGTGGTCTCGGTACCCGCTGTCGGCGCGGGACTGGTGGTGGTGCGGTCCAGCGACAATCGTGTCAGCGCCTTTGATGCCGCCAGTGGCGCCCGGCGGTGGTCGTTTCAGCGGCAGGGGCCGCCGCTCGTATTGCGCCAGACAGGTGCCATTGCAATCGATTCAGCGCAGGCCTACGTAGGCCTGCCAGGGGGACGCTTGGTCTCGTTGGTGGCCGATGCCGGCGCTCAGCGCTGGGAGGCTGCCGTGGCGATTCCCAGGGGCTCCAACGAAATTGAGCGTATCGCTGACGTTGTCGGCACGCCGCTGCGCTCGGGCAACGATGTGTGCGCCATCGCGTTTCAGGGGCGGCTCGCGTGCCTGGACGCGGCAACAGGGCGAACCCTCTGGTCGCGCGAGATCTCGTCAAGCATGGGAATCGCTCTTGACAACGGTGCTCTGGTGGCGACCGACGACCGGGGGCATGTCCACGCGTTTGCGCGTTCCGGCGCCAGCCTCTGGCGACAGGAAAAACTGGCTGGACGGGGTCTGTCCTCCCCCCTTCTGTCGGTAGCCCATGTCGTGGTGGTCGACAGCGAGGGCGAGGCGCACCTATTGTCTCGCGATGACGGTGCCATCCTTGCGAGGGTCTCCACGGGGGGTAAACCGGTAACCGGCGCGCTGGTCGGGCTCGACCAGTTGGCCCTGTTCCAGACGCAGGGCGGCGCCTTGCATGCACTGGCTTTCGATTAAGCATGGCATTGCTTCCGGTTATTGCGCTGGTAGGGCGTCCCAACGTCGGCAAGTCGACCCTGTTCAACCGCTTTACGCGCTCGCGCTCGGCACTGGTCGCTGATGTGCCGGGGCTCACGCGCGATCGGCAGTACGGGCGTGGCCGGATCGGCGAGCGCGAGTTCATCGTGATCGACAGCGGCGGCTTCGAGCCGGTTGCAAGCCAGGGGATTTCCGCCGAGATGGCCCGTCAGACCCGCCAGGCGGTTCTCGAAGCCGATAGCGTCATTTTTCTCGTCGATGGACGCGAGGGTCTCACCCCCCGTGATCTCCAGATCGGCGTCGAACTGCGGCGCACCGCTCAGCGCGTGCTCCTTGCCGTCAACAAGACAGAGGGCATGCGTCGCGAGATCGTTGCCGCCGAATTCCACGAACTGGGGCTCGGCGCGCCCATGGCGGTCTCGGCTGCCCACGGCGACGGCATCAACGATCTCGTTGCGGAAGCGCTGGCGCCTTATTTCCAGGATGAGGAGGATGCGGCGTCCGAGGAGGGCGACACGCCGTCAGTGGCAGAAGACGCTTCGGCTGAGGAATCCGGTACGCGTCGGCCCGTGCGCGTCGCGGTAGTGGGTCGTCCCAATGTTGGCAAGTCAACCCTGATCAACACCCTGCTCGGCGAGGAGCGCCTGATCGCCTTCGACCAACCGGGCACCACGCGCGATGCTGTCGCAATCGATTTCGAGCGCGGTGGCCGTCCCTACACCCTGGTGGACACCGCGGGCTTGCGTCGTCGTGGCAAGGTCTCCGACATGGTCGAGAAGTTTTCGGCCGTCAAGACCTTGCAGGCCATCGAAGATGCCAATGTCTGCGTGCTTCTGCTCGACGCGACCGACCCCGTCTCGGACCAGGACGCGGTGATTGCGAGCTATGTGCTCGAGTCCGGGCGTGCGCTCGTCGTGGCGATCAACAAATGGGACCTCGCCGACCGACCGGCCCGCGAGCGCGTCAAACTCGAACTCGATCGCAAGCTTCACTTTCTGAGCTTTGCTCGCACGCATTTCGTCTCCGCGCTGCGCGGGGCCGGGGTGGCGGCCATGATGCGATCGGTCGACGAAGCGCACGCGGCGGCCACCGCCAAACTGTCCACGCCCCGTCTGACCCGGGTGCTTCAGGACGCGGTCGAAAAACAGGCTCCCCCGCGGCGCGGTCCGGTGCGGCCCAAGCTGCGCTATGCCCACCAGGGCGGACAGAACCCGCCGGTGGTCGTGGTGCACGGTTCAGCGCTCGACCACATTCCCGAAACTTACCGTCGCTACCTCGAATCGACGGTTCGAGATGCGTTCAAGCTGCAGGGCACGCCTTTGCGGATCGAGTTCCGCTCGGGCGCAAACCCCTTTGCGCCAAGAAGCTGACCCCTCCGTCAGTCTTGAATCGGGGAAATCCGCCCCGATTTGCGTTAGAGTGAGAGAGCTTCTTTCTGACAACAACTCGAGCAAAGCCACCATGAGCAACAAAGGGCAACAATTACAAGACCCGTTTCTGAATCTCCTTCGAAAAGAGCATGTGCCGGTATCGATCTATCTGGTCAACGGCATCAAGCTTCAGGGGCAGATCGAATCCATTGACCAGTACGTCGTGCTGTTGCGTAACACCGTGACGCAAATGGTCTACAAGCACGCCATCTCCACGGTGGTGCCTGGGCGTGCGGTCAACTATTCACACGAGAGCACCGAAAGCTGAGCGCCGCCGCTCTTCCCGCGCAGCGGTGCCTGCTGGTCTCCGTCAGTTTCGGGGGTGAGCGTCCTGACGCGGCGTCGCTCGATGAGCTGGCTGCCTTGGCGGTCTCGGCGGGTCTGCAGGTGGCCGAGCGGGTTCAGGTGCGGCGCGACCGGCCCGACGCGGCCTTGTTCGTGGGCTCCGGCAAGGCGGCCCAGCTTGGCGAAACCATTTCGGCGGCCGAACTCGACCTGGTTCTGTTCGATCAGGAGCTTTCGCCCGTTCAGCAACGCAACCTCAGTCGCCTCTGGGGCAAGCCTGTTCTCGACCGCACCGAACTCATTCTCGATATTTTCGGTCGGCGCGCGCGCAGCCATGAAGGCAAGCTGCAGGTGGAGCTTGCGCGGCTCGAGCACTTGTCGGCCCGGCTGGTGCGCGGCTGGACTCACCTTGAGCGCCAGCGAGGTGGGATTGGTGTTCGGGGTGGCCCGGGCGAAACCCAGCTCGAACTCGACCGGCGCATGCTCGCCACCAAGGTACGTCGCTTGCGCGAACAACTCGAGCAGTTGCGTCGCCAGCGCCGCACCCGCAAGCGTGCCCGCGATCGCAGGCCGGCGTTCTCGATCTCGCTGGTGGGCTACACCAACGCGGGCAAGTCCACCCTGTTCAATGCCCTGACCGGCGCCAGTTCCTACTCGGCCGATCAGCTGTTTGCCACGCTCGATACGCTCACTCGGCGGCTGTCAATCGCTCCGGGCGCCGAGCTTGTCATTTCCGACACCGTGGGATTTGTCCGAAAACTGCCGCACCAGTTGGTGGAGGCGTTCACGGCCACACTCGAGGAAACGGCTGACGCCGATCTCCTTCTGCACGTGGTCGACTCCTCTGCCGGCGACCGCGACGAGCAGATCAAGGCCGTTGATCAGGTGCTGGCCAGCATCGGCGCTGCCGACGTGCCCCAGGTTCTGGTCTACAACAAGGCCGATATCAGCGGGCGCGAGCCCGGTGTGCCGTCTGGCCCCTGTGGTAGCATCGACTCGGTCTCGGTCAGTGCCTTGACCGGGGTCGGCTTGCCCGCGCTCAGGCAGATTATCCTAGTCCATCATCAAAGCTGGCGTCGTCGTTTGTCTGAACATCCACCCGATTCGCCATCCCTTTACTTGCCATCCCAATGACCATGTGGAAGTCGATCCGTTCCATCTTTTCGCTCAACGATCCTGGCTGGGGCCGGGGAGGGGGCGATCAGCGCCCGCCGCCTCAGCGCGGCGACGGTCCGCCCGATCTGGATGAACTCTGGCGCGACTTTAATCGTCGCCTTAACGGGCTTTTTCGCCGCAACGGCCCCGGCGGTCCGCCGCAGGGTGGGGGTGGGTCACAGGGCTCCATGAAGGGTGCTGGCGCCGGCTTGATCTTCATCGTGATCGTGGGCGTGCTGCTCTGGCTCGGTAGCGGCTTTTACATCGTGCCTGAGGGCAATCAGTCCGCGATCATGCGTTTCGGCGAGTTCAAGCAACTTGAGGAGCGCGCGGGGTTTACTTGGCGCATGCCCTACCCGATCGAATCGCACGAACTGGTCAATGCGCAGCAGTTGCGCCAGGTCGAGGTGGGCTATCGAAACTCGGTCCGCAACAAGACCTTGCGTGAATCCCTCATGCTGACCGGCGACCAGTCGATCGTCGACATTCAATTTGCCTTGCAATACCGGATTGGTGATGTCCGGGCCTTTCTGTTCAACAACAATTTCGGTCTGTCGGCCGAGGAAGCGGTTCGGCAGGCGGCGGAAACAGCCATGCGCGAGGTGGTCGGACGCCGCACCATCGATCAGGTGCTTTACGAAGAGAAGGAGCAGGTCGCCAAGGAGGCTCGCCTGCGTGCGCAGGCGCTGCTCGATCGCTACGTCTCCGGCATTACGCTCATCGATGTCACCATTCAGCAGGCCCAGCCGCCCGACCAGGTGCAGGACGCTTTCGAGGACGCTAACAAGGCCGCGCAGGATCGCGAGCGCTTAATCAACGAGGGCCAGGCCTACGCGAACGACGTCATCCCCAGGGCTCGGGGCGCGGCGGCCCGCCTGGGTGAAGAGGCTGAGGGCTACAAGCAGCGCGTGATTGCGACGGCGCAGGGTGATGGGGCCCGCTTCCGGTTGGTACTGGCCGAGTACAGCAAGGCGCCGCAGGTAACTCGTGACCGCCTCTACCTCGAGACCATGCAGCAGATTTTTACCAACACCAGCAAGGTGTTCGTCGACTCCAAGGCGGGCAGCAACCTACTGTATTTGCCGCTTGACCGCTTGCTGCAGCAGGCCGCGGCGGTCGAGGCATCGAGGCCCTCAGGCACTTCGGGGGGCTCGCCCGAACCGGGTGCCGCGCCGGCAGTTGTGCCAGCGCCCGCACCGCTCCGATCCGACGGTCTGCGCAGTCGCGACCGTGATTCACGCTGAGACCCGACCAGGCAGCGACCCCGATCATGAACAAAGTCATCCCCGCCCTGCTCGCGCTACTCGTGGCGCTGGCGCTTCTCATGTCCTCGCTCTTTCTGGTCGATCAGCGGCAGTACGCCGTGGTCTACTCGCTGGGCGAGATCCGCCATGTCATCGACAAGCCCGGCTTGCATTTCAAGTGGCCGCCCCCTTTCCAGAACGTGGTCTACTTCGACAAGCGTATCCTCACCCTGGACACCGCCGAGGTGGATCGCTTCATCACCTCCGAAAAGCTCAACCTGCAGATCGATACCTTCATCAAATGGCAGATCGTCGAACCCAAGGCCTTCATCCGTTCGGTGCAGGGTAGTCAGGCGATTGCGGCCGATCGCATTTCGCGCAGCCTGCGTGATGCGCTCAACAACGAAATCGCCAAGCGCACCGTGTCGGAAATCATTTCGGGTCAACGAGACAAGCTCACGGAAAATGTCCGGCTCAAGGTCGATGAAGACTCCCAGCAGATCGGCGTGCGCATTGTCGACGTCGGTCTCAAGCGAGTCGACTTTGCACCGGAAGTACAGGTGAGGGTCTTTGACCGCATGCAGTCCGAGCGCAAGCGGGTGGCCAACGAGCGCCGCGCCACCGGATCGGCCGAGTCCGAGAAGGTGCGTGCCGACGCCGATCGCCAGCGCGAGGTCATTCTGGCGGAGGCGTACCGCGATGCTCAGCGGATCAAGGGCGAGGGCGATGCCAGGGCTTCGGCCCTCTATGCCGAGGCCTTCGGCCAGAACCCCGAGTTCGCCGATTTCTATCGCAGCCTCGAGGCTTACCGGGCCTCCTTCCGCAGTCGCAGTGACATCCTAGTGCTTGATCCCTCGGCTGACTTCTTCCGCTATTTCCGCAGTCCGGCGCCGCCGCGCTCGCCGCGCTGACCTGCACCATGTCTGAGGCGTGGCCGCTCGCGCTCGGTCTGGTGTTGTTGCTGGAGGGCCTGCTGCCCATGATCGCGCCCGCCAGTTGGCGAGCATTCTTTACCCGAGTGGCAGGCCTGCGCGATGGCCAGATCCGGTTCATGGGGCTGCTCGCCTCCTTGGCCGGTTTGGCATTCATCCTGTTTTCTGACTTAAAATAGCGGGTTTTGCGCAAAGCTTGTGGGCTTTGTTGAGCTTATCCCCCCTGCTTCAGAGGATTCCCACCAAACATGGCTCGTTGGCTGCTGCCCGAGAACATCGCGGATGTATTGCCCGTGGAGGCGAGTCGCATCGAGCGTCTGCGACGTGCGCAGCTCGATCTTTTTCGTTCCTACGGCTACGAGTTGGTCATCCCGCCGCTGGTCGAGCACATCGAGTCTCTGCTCACCGGGTCGGGGCGCGAGCTTGAAGGCCGCACCTTTCAGTTGGTTGATCAACTGTCCGGGCGAATCCTCGGGCTGCGGGCGGACATGACGCCGCAGGTTGCCAGAATCGATGCCCACCTGCTCAATCGTGAAGGTGTAGCCCGCCTCTGCTACAGCGGGTCCGCCTTGCATGCGAGGCCCTCTGGTATCTTCGCGTCTCGCGAGCCGCTCCAGATCGGCGCCGAACTCTTTGGTCATGCCGGGGTCGAGGCGGATCTCGAGGTGATCGAACTGATGGTCCAGGCCTTGGGCGAGGCGGGTGTTGATCGGGCCCGGATCGACCTGTGTCACGTCGGCATCGTACCGGCGCTGCTCGCGGCCTTGCGCGATGAGTTGCGCGGCATCGATCTCGATACGGACCTGCTCTACACGCTGCTGCAGGCCAAGGATGTGCCTGGCCTTCGGGACTTGCTCGGATCGGGATCGGGGCCGTTTGTCAGAGCCTTGGCGGCACTGCCCGGGCTGTATGGCCCGGTCACGGGCGGATCGGGCTCGGTGATCGAGGCCGCGCGGCGAACTCTGCCGGCTGTGGAGGCGGTTCAGCGAGCCCTCGACAATCTCGCCAGGTTGTGCGCGTCGCCCATCTGGTCCACACGCTTTCCGGGGGTTGCGCTGTCGGTTGACCTGGCTGATCTGCGCGGCTACCGCTATCACAACGGCATTACATTCGCGGCCTATGTGGCGGGCCAGCCCAATGCGGTTGCCCGTGGCGGTCGCTACGATGGCGTAGGCAGGGCCTTCGGCAGAGTTCGCGCCGCGACTGGTTTTTCGCTTGAACTCAGAGAACTCGCCGCCCTGATGCCGGCAGACGTCCCGGTTTCGGCAATTCAGGCGCCCTGGTCCGATGACTCGGTCCTCAGCGCGCGAATCAGCGAGTTGCGCGCGGCGGGCGAGGTCGTGGTTCAGGTGCTACCTGGTGACGACACACATCAACAGGCTTTCATCTGCGACCGGGAACTTGTGCATCGGCAGGGTCGCTGGGAACTTTGTCCGCTTCGGCGAGCATCTTGACGGATTCGATATGGCCAGGAACGTAGTAATCATCGGGACTCAGTGGGGCGACGAAGGCAAGGGGAAAGTCGTCGATTGGCTGACCGAGCGTGCCGGGGGCGTGGTCCGCTTCCAGGGCGGTCACAATGCCGGGCATACGCTGGTCATCGGCGGCAAGAAACAGGTGTTGCGGCTAATCCCCTCGGGCATGCTGCGCCCAGGGGTGCGCTGCTTCATTGGTAACGGTGTCGTGTTGTCGCCGCAGGCCTTGCTGCAGGAAATCGACGAACTCGAGGCCGCCGGTGTTGAAGTGTCGAGCCGCCTGCGGGTGAGTGGCGCCTGTACGCTCATTCTGCCGCACCATGTCGCGCTAGACCGGGCGCGCGAATCGCGGCGGGGGGATGCCAAGATCGGGACCACCGGCCGGGGGATCGGACCAGCGTACGAGGACAAGGTAGCCCGCCGGGCCCTCAGGGTAGATGACCTCTTTCACCCGGAGCGCTTCCGGTCGCGTCTGGTCGAGATCCTCGATCTGCACAATTTCATGCTCACACAGTACCTGGGTGCCGAGCCACTTGATCCCGCTCAAGTTGCCGATGAGGTGCTCGCGCTGGCGTCGCGCCTCAAGCCCATGGTGGCCGATGTTCCGGCCGAACTTGCACGGGCCATGCGGGAAGGCCAGAGCCTGTTGTTCGAGGGGGCTCAGGGCGCGCTGCTCGATGTGGACCATGGCACCTACCCGTATGTGACGAGCAGCAACTGCGTGGCCGGTGCAGCAGCGGCCGGCGCGGGGGTGCCACCCGGTGCGCTCCACTACGTCATGGGGATCGTCAAGGCCTACACCACCCGCGTCGGTGCGGGGCCTTTTCCCACCGAGTTGCACGACGACGTCGGCAAGCACCTGGCAACAGTCGGCAAGGAGTTCGGTTCAGTCACGGGGCGGCCTCGGCGCTGCGGTTGGTTTGACGCGCCGGCGCTCAAACGCTCCATCCAACTCAATGGCATCGCCGGACTCGCAGTCATGAAGCTCGACGTGCTCGATGGATTGGAAGCGGTTCGTCTATGCGTGGCCTACCGGCGAGGTGGCGAACAACTCGACATGTTGCCTGCGGGGGCTGATGCGGTCGCAGAATGCGAGCCGATTTACGAAGAGATGCCAGGCTGGAAGACGTCCACGGTCGGGATTCAATCGTGGGATCAACTTCCCACGAACGCACAGCGCTACCTCAAACGTCTGTCGGAGGTCGCCGGCGCTCCGATCGATCTGGTGTCGACAGGCCCCGATCGCGTCGACACCATCTTGCTGCGCGACCCCTTCCACTGATTCGAGCCCGCCTTGCGACGGTGCAAGGCGCTCACTGCCCGACAAGGAGTTGTCGATGAAGGATCTATACGTCTCGTGGGACGAGTACAACCGGCTGATCGAAAAGCTTGCCCTCAAGGTCTGGGAGTCCGGCTGGCACTTCGATGCAATCGTGTGTCTGGCGCGCGGGGGCTTGCGCATCGGCGATGTGATGTCGCGCCTGTTCGACCGTCCGCTGGGCGTGCTGTTTACCAGTTCGTATCGGGACAACTCGGGAACCACTCAGAGTCGCCTCATCATTGCCGATCACATCAGCAGTGCCGCGCCTCTACCCCCCGGGCGCTGGCTGCTGGTGGATGATCTGGTCGACTCGGGCGCCACCCTGGTCGAGGTCATCCCCATGCTCAAGTCGCGCCACCCAGGGCTCGAGGAAATTCGCAGCGCCGTGCTTTGGCGCAAGGGGGCGTCGGTGGCCGAACCCGACTTCTATCTCGAATATCTGCCCACCAATCCCTGGATTCATCAACCGTTCGAAGAATACGATCATATGGGGCCCAGCGACCTCAAGTCACGCTGGGGCTGATCTGAAGCGCCGGCATCCCTCGGGTTCTGGTCGTCCCAACCTGCTGGTGGCCGATCACGGCGCGCGCTGTGCGCGATGGATGCCGGGTGGGGCACTGCCGTTATTTTTTGTGCTCAACCGTCAGCCTGCCCTCGGCGCGGCAAATGGGACCTGTGCGCCAGCCCGAAAATCGCCTGACAGGAATCCCTCACATGACGCCAAGTCTTGATACACCCGTGGTGATTGCTGGCGCCGGACCAGTGGGGCTCATCTGCGCGCTGGCGCTTGCGCAGAGCGGGGTGCCCTGCATCCTGATCGAGGCTGAACCGACACTGACCCATGACCTCCGGGCGGGGACCTTTCATCCGCCAACGCTGGAGATGCTCGAGCGAGTCGGCGTGACCGAGGACATGCTCGCCTTGGGCATTCGCGTACCCGTCTGGCAGTCATGGGACATGGACTTTGGTCGGGTCGCTGACTGGGACCTGTCGCTGCTGCAGCACGACACCCCTTACCCGTTCCGTCTGCACCTCGAACAGCACCGCCTCACGCCGATCCTGTACCGGAGTCTGCAGGCTTATCCGCATGCAAGCGTGCTGTTTGGACACCGCTTCGAATCGATGCGTCAGCACGATACGCATGTCGAGATCGTCGCCACGACCGATGCAGGCGAGCGCCGCTTTCGTGCCGCCTGGTTGATTGGCGCCGATGGCGGGCGCAGTCAGGTGCGTAAGTCGGCGGGCATCGAATTTGCCGGCTACACCTGGCCCGAGCGCTACAGCGTTATCAGCACGCGACACGATTTCGCCGAGCAGGGCTTTCGCGAGAACGCATACATCAGCGATCCGACGCAGTGGGTGGCGGTATTCAAGATGCCCGATGAGCGGCCGCCCGGGCTGTGGCGGATGACGCTGCCGGTGGGCGCCGAGGTCAGCGAGGCGGAGGCCCTCGCGGGCCCTTATGCGCAACACGCCATTCGGCGCCTGACGCGAGACGCGCCCTCGACGCAATACCCTCTGGTGCATCAGAGCATTTACAACGTGCATCAGCGGGTGGCGGTGACCATGCGGGCTCACCGCGTGCTGCTCGCGGGAGACTCGGCACATGTCAACAATCCGCTGGGCGGATTTGGTTTGAACAGCGGCATTCACGATGCCGTGAGCGTGGGCGAGATGCTTGCCAAAGTGGTCAAGGGCGAGGCACCGGATACCTTGCTCGATCTTTATCATCGCCAGCGCCACACGGTCAATGTCGAGTATGTCCAGACGCTCTCGGTTCGTAACAAGCATAATCTCGAGGTGAAGGATCCCGTCGAGCGCGCCCAGCGCATTCGCGATCTTCAGGCCATCAGCGCCGATTCGGTCAAGGCGCGCGAGTATCTGCTCAACTCGTCAATGATCAACAGCATCCGTCGTGCCAGCACGATTGCCTGATTCCCGTCGTCATCCCGTTCAATGGAGTTCGAAATGGCTGTCGTGTCTCGTCGACAACTCATCCGGATCGCTGCCTTGGGTGCATGGGCGCCGTGGGGCAGCTTGTCCGCGCAACCGGGGTGGCCGTCCCGTCCGGTGCGTATCGTGGTGCCGTTTGCAGCCGGGGGCAACACTGATGGCATCGCGCGATTCATGGCCGAGCGGCTCACCCAGGTGCTGGGCCAGGCCGTCGTCGTCGACAACAGGGTAGGGGCTGGTGGCGCACTGGCCGCTGATTTCGTGGCCAAGGCAGCGCCCGATGGCTACACCCTGCTCCTGGCGGCCATGCCGGTGATGGCCATCCTGCCAGTTATCAGCAAAGTGAATTTCGATCCGACGCGTGACTTCCAGCCGATCAGCAACATTGGCAGTAACCCTTTCGTCATGGGGATACATCGTTCGGTCCCGGCCACCAACGTTCGTGAGTTCGTCGACTTCATCGCTCGCCATCCGGGCAAGTACAACTACGCATCGGGCGGATCGGGCAGCGTCTCGCACCTCTCGGCGGCGCTCTTCGTAAAAGCGGCGCGCCTCGACATGGCGCACGTTAGCTACAAGGGTGGTGCCCCTGCGGTGGTCGACCTGTTGGCCGGTAACGTACAGATGTATTTCGGCAATTTTTCCGAACTTGTCCCGCATGCGGCAGGCGGCCAAATCCGATTGATCGGCGTGTCCAGCGCCGCGCGCTCACCCCAGTTGCCTCAAGTCGCCACCATCGCCGAGTCAGGCTTCCCGGGGTTTCAGACTGTTACCTGGAACGGCTTGCTGGCGCCGGCAGCGACACCCGCGCCGGTAGTCAATCGGCTGGCCGAGGTCGCGCGCGAGATCGTCGCGTCGGACACTGCCCGCAGCCGTCTGGCCCAACTGGGCGTTGACCCGATCGGTAATCGCCCTGACGAGTTCGTCGCCACCCTGCGTGCCGATATCGCCACGTGGTCCGACGCGGCCAAAGCAGCCAACCTCAGGATGGAGTGAATGCAGCGATGAATCAGGCAACGGCCCGCACCAGCGTCGATTCGCTTGCAACCCGCGCGAAGATCGGGGTCATCGTTCCGGCGACCAATACGGTGGTTCAGCCCGAGATGGAGGCGATGCGTCCGGTTGGCGTGACCAATCATGTGAGCCGCATGCGCCTGCCGCCTCGTCCGTATGGCGACATGGGCGAATATCGGCGCGCGCTCGATACCGAGCGCGGCGAACTCGAAACGGCACTTGATCTGCTGCTAGCGTGCGAGCCCCACGCAGTCGCGCACGGCCATTCGATTCATTCTTTCCGGGGAGACCGGGCCCGGGCGCAGGCCGAGGCATCCCGCCTTCGTGACCTCGCCGGCGGCATTCCCTTCATCACGCCTTCGCTTGCGGTGCTGGAGGCTCTCAAGGCCATGGGTGAGCCGAATTGCCTCGGAGTTCTCACGCCCTACTGGCCGCCGGCCAATGAGTTGATTGGTGAGTTCTTCACCGCCTGCGGGTATCGGGTCGCGACCACGCATGGGCTTGAGGCCAAGGGGCCCATCTCGGTGGCACAGTTCACCCCCGGGGAGATCATGGCCGGCTTCGAAGCGCTTGATCGGCCCGAGGTCGAGGCGCTGGTCCATGTCGGCACCAATCTTCCGGTGAGTGCGATGACGGCCGACATCGAGACACGCTTCGGCAAGCCGCTGATCGGTGTCAACGTGGCAACCTACTGGCTCGCGTTGCGTAGCCTTGGCATTCAGGATCCACTGCCGGGGTTCGGACTGCTGGCTGAAAAACATTGAGAGGCGCGAAAAAGGCCGGCTTGCGCCGGCCTTTGGATTGGTGCCCAGAAGAGGACTCGCCCACGTGTCGCGGGCCCGGTCTGGCTTGCACGCCAGCCCTTTCGAGTCCTCGCGCGGAGCACGCAGGTGCTCCGCTTTCCGGTCACCCAACGAAAAAGGCCGGCTTGCGCCGGCCTTTGGATTGGTGCCCAGAAGAGGACTCGAACCTCCACAGTGTTGCCACCGCTAGGACCTGAACCTAGTGCGTCTACCAATTCCGCCATCTGGGCTTTGGATACTGTGTAAGACCCGTATCCTGATCGGACTTCTGCTTGATGCGTTTACCGATCGAGGCGCGGATTGTAATGTAGATCGGGTATTTGTCAAAACCCCGCACGGCTGAGCCCGTGCACCCTTGAAGGGTCTTCTGCGTGAGCACCATGAGTTGGGTACCCCCTACCCGGGAGCGAATCCTTGAATGTTTGCGGGCTGCCGATGTGCCACTGACACCGGCCGAACTCGCAGCACGCCTGGACGTTCCTGCCGAGCATGTTCCGATCCTCAATCGCAGGGTCGCCGCGATGGAGCGCGACGGGCAACTGCTGCCCAACCGCAAGGGCGTGCTGCTTCTGGCCAGCCGGCTCGATCTCATTGCCGGGCGAATTCAAGGCCACCGCGATGGATTCGGGTTTCTGTTGCCCGATCTCGGCGGGCCGGATCTATTCCTGTCGCCGCGCGAGATGCAAAAGGCGATGCATGGCGATCGTGTTCTGGTGCGCCGCACGGGCTACGACTCCCGAGGGCGGCAGGAAGGGGTGATCGTCGAGGTGACCGATCGCGCTCACCGCCGACTCGTCGGACGCTTCGTCAACGAGCGAGGCGTCCACATCGTGATCCCCGAGGACCAGCGCATCAAGCACGACATCATCGTGGCGCCAGGCGATACCCAGTCGGCCCAGCATGGGCAGGTCGTGACCATCGAAATCATCAATCCCCCGAGCAACGGCGCACCGCCGATCGGGCGAGTGGTGGAGGTGCTCGGCGAAATTGGCGACCCGGGCATGGAGATCGAGATCGCGGTGCGAAAGTTTGATGTACCGCATGCATTCAGCGAGGCCGCCGTGACGCAGGCTGGCAGGCTCCCGACCAAGGTCAGGCCCTCCGACCTGAAGGGTCGGGTCGATCTGCGCGATGTGCCCCTGGTGACCATCGACGGGGAAGACGCTCGTGACTTCGACGACGCCGTCTACTGCGAGCGGATCGATATCGAGCCTGGCGCTGCTGAGTTTGTTGGGTGGACTGGGGTCACGCCCGATGCGGCGGGTGCGCCTGCCGAGCAGGTGCATGGGCCTGCTCGCCGAGGGCGGCGGGTGAGCGCCCAGCCCGCCGCCGAAACGGGCTTCCGCCTGCTGGTGGCAATTGCGGACGTCTCGCACTATGTCAAGCCCGGCGATGCGCTCGATACCGATGCGCTCGAGCGCAGCACTTCGGTTTATTTCCCTCGGCGGGTCATCCCCATGCTCCCCGAGAAACTGTCCAATGGCCTGTGCTCGCTCAATCCGGACGTGGGTCGGCTGGTGTTGGTCTGCGACCTGGTGATCGACACCCAGGGGCGCATCCGGGCTTACCAGTTCTACGAGGCGGTCATGCACTCGGCGGCACGCCTGACCTATGAGGAGGTGTGGTCGCTGCTCTCGGGGGCAGAGGCCGCGCGTGTTGGCGTGCCAGCATCCCGTGTGGCACTGCTGCCGCAACTGCATCAGTTGCACGAACTCTATCGGGTTTTGGCGCGGTCGCGTGCGGAACGCGGCGCGCTGGAGCTTGATACGGTCGAGACGCGAATCGTGTGCGACAGCCTGGGGCGGATCGAGCGGATCGTACCCAGCCAGCGAAACGACGCGCATCGATTGATCGAGGAGTGCATGCTCGCCGCCAACGTCTGCGCGGCTGATTTCATGGGGCGACGCGAGCACGCCGGCCTCTATCGAATCCACGAGGGGCCCACGCCGGAAAAGCTCACCCGCTTGCGCGAATTTCTCCGCAGCGTGGGCCTGTCCCTGGGTGGTGCCGAGAAGCCGGGCCCTCGCGACTATGCCGAACTCGCTGCGCAGATTCGGCTGCGACCCGACAATGCGCTCTTGCAGTCGATGCTGTTGCGATCGATGCAACAGGCGGTTTACTCGCCCGACAACTGCGGTCATTTCGGACTCGCCTATTCGTCCTACGCCCACTTCACCTCACCGATCCGTCGCTATCCCGACCTACTGACCCATCGCGTGATCAAGGCCCTGCTGCGCGACGAGCGCTATTTGCCACGCCTTGCCGAGGCCACTGACGAACCCAGCGCGACGCCCCACGCGCAAGCGCAGGCGCCAGGTGGCAAGCCGCCGGCGCGTCGAGCGTCCCGCCAGTTGGCTCAGCCGGTCGAGTCCTGGCGTATCCTCGGGGGCGTCTGCTCGGCCAATGAACGGCGGGCCGATGAGGCTTCGCGCGACGTCGAGGCCTGGCTCAAGTGTCAGTTCATGCGCGAGCGGGTCGGCGAACAATTTGTCGGCCGGATCACCGGCGTTGCGCCATTCGGCCTCTTTGTCACACTGAACGACCTCTACGTCGAGGGCATGGTGCATGTCTCCGAGCTGGGCGGTGAGTACTTTCAGTACAACGAGGCTGCGCACGAACTCAGGGGCGAGCGCACCGGCCGGCGTTTTCGACTGACTGACCCGATTGATGTTCAGGTCTCGCGAGTTGACCTCGAGGCCCGTCGCATCGAGTTCCGCATGGTGCAGCGCCTGGTCCCGGGCGAGTCGCTGCGACCGCGCGTCGTCGACGAACTCGGTCCGCCGCCACTCACCGAGCGGTCTTCGCCCGGCCGCCGGCGCAAGGCTGCGCCGGCGAAAACCCCTGCGGCAACGCAGGCGAGGAACGAGCGGCTGGCCGCGCGCAAGCCGCGAGCACCCGGAGCAAACAAGAAGGGCGCGCCTGCCCGGCGAAAGAAAAGGAGATAGGCATGCTGGTGTTCGGATTTCATGCGGTGATGGCGAGATTGCGCAGGGCGCCGGAGAGCATCAACGATCTGTACGTCGATGCAGGGCGCTCCGACCCCCGTATGCGCGAGCTGCTCAAACTCGCTGACTCCGCAGGTCTGCGGGCGCATCAGGCCGATTCCGAGCGGATTGAACGGCTGTGCCCGCGCAAACGCCATCAGGGCGTGGTGGCCGTAGTCGAGGCGCAGTTACCCGCGCTGTCGCTCGAAGAACTGCTGGCGAACTCCAGTGCACCGCTCACGCTGCTGCTGCTCGATGGCGTGACCGACCCAAGAAATCTTGGCGCCTGCCTACGTGTGGCAGACGGAGCAGGTGTTGCGGCTGTCATTGCGCCGAAGGATCACGCGTGCGGTTTGACCGATGCTGCGGTACAGACCGCCAGCGGCGCAGCCGAGAGCGTTCCCTACATCATGGTGACCAATCTGGCTCGCACGATCGATACCCTTCAGGAGCACGGTATCGAGGTGATCGGAACTGCAGACGAAAGCGAGGTGGGCGTCTACGACCTGTCGCTGTCCGGCTCGGTTGCCTGGGTGCTGGGCGCCGAGGGGAAGGGCTTGAGGCGTCTGACGCGCGAGCGGTGCGACCGGCTCGTCCGAATTCCCATGCACGGGCAGGTCGAGAGTCTGAACGTGTCGGTGGCCGCGGGTGTAGTGCTGTATGAAACCTTGCGGCAGCGCGCCTCCCCGGGCACCTCCGGTGGATCTGCGGGCCGACAGGAAGGCCGGACCTGATCGCTGCGGAGCCGGTGCCGACGCGAGAGGGCTCAGCGGCCGCGTTGCTGCTCGCGGTAGCGCCAAGGGGGCAGCGGCGAGGGGTCGGCCCATAAACCGATGCCAGCCTCCCGGGCGTGCTGCTCGGCCACTGAAAATTCCCGGCGTTCACTGGGCGTTTGATCGGATTCGTAGCGCCGGTAGTGCCAGGCCAGCCCGGTCCGGACCTGTTCCAGCGCGACATCCTTGTCGCCGACGAATACCCTGGCGACGAGCCGGCCGTAGGGGTCGCGCTTGACCGGCAAAATGGTCAGGGTTTGCCCTTCGATGGCGTCACGCAGTGATCGGCGCGAGTCATCGCCGTAGGCCTGCGCTTTCTCGGGCGCATCGATGCCGACCAGCCGAATGGTCAGCCGGCGAGCATCTTCGGTTCGCACGATGAAGGAATCGCCATCCGAGAGGTGCTGCAAGCGCGCCGTGAACGGCGGTTCGACCGCCGCGCGGCCCGCTGACACACCGCTCGCCGGTTGTGCGGCCGCCAGTCGCGGTGCCGGAAGCGTCGCGGCCAGGGCGGCCCACCCCAACAGGCTCGCGAGTGCGAGGTGACGAGGCCAAATCCCACCCCGTGAGCGCCGAGGGGGGGCAGCTGTGAGCGCGAGGCGCCCCTTGGCGCCCGGAGCGGTCTCGCCGCAGGCGAAAGCGGGCGTTGCAGGCAATTTCATGTCTGGAATTATAGGCAGCAGGCACTGTCGGACAAAGCGCTTGTCGGTGGTCAACGCATATCCCACCAGTCCGGGGAAAATTTTCCTCTCATCCGAGCGCGACGCGTCCGCCGCGCCTGCGCGGGTTTCAATGGGGAGAAAGTCATGATGGATGTCGGAACGATATGCTCTCGTGATGTGGTCACCTGTCGGGCCGATGACGACTTGCGCCATGTGTCAGAGCTGATGCGAATGCGCCATGTCGGTGCGGTGGTCGTGCTAGCCGCCAATGGCGTGTCTAGGAAGGTGGCGGGTGTGGTGACCGATCGCGATATCGTGATCGAAGTGGTCGCAACAGGACTCGATGCGCGGGCCATTACCGCAGGCGATATCGCTGGTAAGGTTCCTGTGACAGCACGTGAGCATGACAGCCTGCTCGACGCCATTCACCGGATGCGCAGTCGCGGTGTCAGGCGCTTGCCGGTGCTGGACATCCACGGCGAGTTGAAGGGCATCGTTACCCTGGATGACCTGCTCCACGCCCTGACCCACGAACTCTCGATGCTCGTTCGGGTGGCCGATCACCAGCCGGCTCAGGAGGCCCGAGCGCGGCAATAACGGGTCGAGGCAGGTGTCGCAGATGAGCATTGACGGTGGGCGCGGATGCAGCGCACCCGCGCTTGCCCTTGGGGTGCCCTCAGAGGCCAGGGCCGTTCACCAGCATTGGGCGCGAAGCTTGAGGGCTTGGCCTAAGGCCTCATCATTCGTTTCAGCAGGCGCCAGACCCGCCACCCTGCCAGCAGTAGCCCCAGGCCACTGCGAATTCGTCGGCGGGTTCGCGGATTGGCCAGCAGGGCGCCGGCGATGGTCGCCAGGATGATCGTGAGGGCGATGGGCGGGCCAGGCTGAGGGGCGCCCGGGTACGAGGCGGCAGTGGGTTCACCCCGTTGCCTCGTGCTCGCGCGCAGACAGTTGAGCAGGGCGGATCGTTGGCGCTCGCATTCGCCCCTGAGCTCGCGGATTCGCGCGCCGCATGGTCCGCCCGCAGCCGTCTGGGGAAAGGTCATGGATGGGCAGCACTTGCAGGCGCTGCCGAGCGCTTGACAGGGTCTGCCGCCTGGCGACCAAGATCGGACGCCTCAGCGGCTGCGTACGCGGGATCGGCGCCACTCAGGGCGCATGCGTCGCGACGTAATTCGTCAACGCTCCCAGCAAAGGCCGGTGATGCCCGGATGATCCGCCGGGCTGCGACGATCAGCACGCCAGCCATCGCGGCATTGGCCAGCGCCAGCCCAAGCAGGGCGATGCCCCGCCGCGACTCTGGAAGACTCCAGAGCACCGCTCCGCAGACCATCACATCGGCGAGCAGGGCGCATCCCAAAGCGCCAGCGACGCAGGCAGCCCCGAGCGCGCGGGTGGTGACGAACTCGTCAAGCTCGGCCGCCACCAGAGCGAGACGGGCTCCGCTGACTTCAAGCAGCGTGGCGGCGAGGGACCGGGCCCGATCGGTCAGCCCCCTGACCCCGAGTGGCGCGAACATGAACGCGGTCGACTGCGGGGCCAGGTACGTGCCTATCGGCGCAGCAACATCGCGCCGAGCAACAGGCCGGCGCCTGCGGCGGCACCGATCGCCAGCCAGGGATGACCATGCACATACTCATTGGTCTGCTTCGCGGTTTGGCGTGCACGCTCGAGCAGCATCAGCTCACCATCCCAAATCTGGCTCTTGGCCTGGCGAATGCTCGCTTCGAGGCGCTCGCGCATGGCTGCAACGCTCTCACCGCCCTGTTTCTGCGCGGCATGGAGGAGGTCCTCCGCATCCCTGACAAGCGCGCGCATGTCCTGCGAAAGGCGCTCGCGAGCGCCGGGGTTGCTTGAATTGATATCGAGCTTGTCCATGAAGGATCTCCGGATTGTCGTTCAGCGGAAGACGAGCACTGGAATGCTTGAATGCGTCAGCACTTTGTGCGTCTCGCTTCCAAGCACCAGAGCACTGATCCCGCGGCGTCCGTGAGACGCCATGAAGATCAGGTCGCAGGCCCGCCCACCCGCGACGTCGATGATGGCCTTCCACGGTTGGCCGTGGCGGATTGACACAATCTCGCAGGCAACGTCTGCACCCTTTGCCTTCTTCTCGGCGGCACCCAGAACCGTCTTGGCCGTTTCCTCGGTGGCCTTCATGAAATCGTTGAACGAAGATTGCGCCGCGGAGGGAAACTCGGCGAAGGCGTCGACAACATACTCGGGCATCACATACAGGAAACAGACCTTGGCGCCGGTCTCGCTGGCAAACGCAATGCCGCGGGTGACGGCTGTATCGGACAACTTCGACCCATCGGTGGGAAGCAGAAGGTGTTTGAACATTTGAACGCTTTCCTCATGGCGGATAGGGGTAGTGGCAATCGCCAGCGTCGATGCTAGCGAGCCCGTGGTCGCCCGACTTGATCCTGGGCAAGCTCGATTACCAATACCGCAGGCAGATTGCGCAGAGCCGTGCTCAGGTCTGTCCCGGGCTTCAAATCTGATGCCGCTGCCCTTCGGGCGCCTTTGCTTGAACGCGTCGATTACCTTGTGTCTGATCCGATCGAGTCATGCGACTTTTGCGGTCTCGGGTCCGCACGATTGATTCATCACAACGCATTCAAAAACACAGATCAAAAAGGCCTCTGTTGCAAACCGTTACAGAGTGTTATTTGACTGAAATCAATAGCAGCAATCGCTTGAATACAGTGTGATGAACGCCTCCTCACCGAGGCCACTGTTCAACAGGGAGATGGAAGTGAACGACACCGTCATTCGAGCACAAGTTTCTGCACTGCAACCTTCGACCGCGCGACCGCTGTCACCCAGCGATGCGATGAGCCGCTATCCGAGCGGGCGCACGGCTATTCCGCTGCCGCCGGGTGTCGACATGTTGCTGTCGCGTGTGGGCGGCCAGCGCCGTCGGCTCAAGCGTGGAGACTACCTTTATCGTTACGGGGCCGAGTTCCATGCGCTCTTCGGCGTACATGCAGGGTCGTTCAAGACAGTGCTGCTGACCGAGGATGGTCGTGAGCAGGTCACGGGGTTCCACATGGCGGGCGAAGTGCTCGGCCTGGACGGGCTTGGCTCAGAGGTCTACAACGGCGACGCGATTGCGCTCGAGGATGGCGAGGTCATCGAGATTGCCCGTGAGGCGCTTGACTCACTGGTCCGTCATGAGCCGCTTCTGCAACGCGAACTCTTCAAGATGCTGGCCAACGAGATTCAGCGCGAGCGCGCCTTGATGGTGCTGCTGGGCTCGATGCGTGCCGAGGAGCGTCTGGCCGTATTTCTGCTCAATCTGTCCCAGAGGCTGGCTGCGCGCGGTTATTCGGCCACCCGATTCATTCTGCGCATGACGCGGGAGGAAATCGGCAGTCTGCTGGGGCTCAAGCTTGAAACGGTCAGCCGGATTCTGTCGAGGTTCCAGGCTGAAAAGATGATTCGCGTGCACAACCGCGAAATCGATCTCTACGAAATCGATCGGCTGCGGTCGGTGATCGGGCGCAACGAGGCACGCCGCGAAGAAGTGGCGGCCTGAGGGCGCGTGTCGAGCGCTCGCCTGATCATCCGGGCGAGTTGCTCGAATCGGTAGGGCTTGCCAAGCAGTTCAAGGCCCCGCGAGATCTCGCTGTCGAGCGGCAGATCATGAGGCGAGTAGCCTGATGTGAAGAGCACACCGATGTCGGGGCACTGTTGCACGGCTTCTCGTGCCAGTTCGACGCCGTTGGTGGGCCCCTTGAGCACCACGTCGGTGAAAATCAGGTCGGGTGTGGTGGGCTGGGCGAGCAGGGCCCGTGCATGGTGGGCATCGCCCGATTCCAGCACACTGTAGCCCAGCCTTGTCAGGAACTGGGTTGCCACCTTGCGAACCTCCTCGTCATCCTCGACGACCAGGATGGTTTCGCTGCCGCCCTCGGCTGCGCCTATCGGTGCGATGCGGGGCGTATCGCTGAGGGCCCCGACTGTCGGCAGGTAAAGTCGGATGGTGGTTCCCACGCGCGGCGTGCTTGCCACATCGATATGACCGCCGGTCTGCCTGACAAATCCGTACACGAGACTGAGCCCCAGGCCACTGCCCTTGCCATGCTCCTTGGTGGTGAAGAAGGGCTCGAACGCACGCGCGAGCACCTCGGGTGTCATACCGAGGCCGTTATCCTGGACCGCCAGCACGACGTATGTCCCCGGCTCGAGTTCGCCTCCACGCATGACACGCTGCTTGTCCAGATGCAGCATGCTCGCCTCCAGGCGGAGTTGGCCGCCGCCCGGCATGGCATCGCGCGCATTGACGGCAAGATTGAGCATGGCCGTATCCAGCATGGCGGGATCGGCTCGGGCAGCGGCCAGGTCCGGGGGACAGTGCGTCGAAATCTGGATATTCGGCCCCAGGGTTCGAGCCAGGATTTCCGCCAAGGACTCGAGCCAGGCCTTGATCTCGATGGCTCGGGGCTGAAGGGTCTGTCGCCGGGCAAAGGCGAGCAACTTTCGGGTGAGGTCTGCGCCCCGGCTCGCGGCGCGGAGCGCTGATCGGATGAGTGGGCGCTCGGCGGCTTCGGCCTCGGCGCGTTCCTCGAGCATCTGCAGGTTGCCTGATACGACGGTCAACAGATTGTTGAAGTCGTGGGCGACGCCACCTGTCAGTTGGCCCAGCGCCTCGAGCCGCTGAGACTGAAACAGCTTTTCCTCGGCAAGCCTTCGCTGATAGGCAGCGCCCAGCGTATTGGCCAGGGCCTTCAGAAAGTTGCTGTCCTCGCGGGTGAAGGTTCGGGCCTGGGTGTGGCAGGCCAGAAGCAGGGCGGGGCGCTCGGTGCTGCCCGGAATCAGGCAGGCGATGGCGCTTTGCAGACCACTCGCCTGCATCGCGTTCCTGAGCAAGGCGGGGGCGTGATCGAGGTCTTCGATGAGCAGCGCCATGTCGTTCGCAGTGTCCGACGCTTCGGCAAGCGCGGGCATCAGGGCGGACAAGACCCTTGCGGTGCCGCTTGCGAAATCTTCATGCCCGGACTCGGCGGCGGGCGGGCCACCCGCCTCGGGCTGACGGGCGACCGCGGCACGACTGGCGCCGAGGTGGGTGCTGATCAACTCGCAGGCGTGACGCGCCAGATTGGGCGACTCGGGCGCGTTCAGCGCGAGCCGGCCGAACTCGGCGATGGCATCGGCACGCCCTGCACGGGCGATGGCTTGCTGGGCGCGCCTGAATTCGCTCATGTTGCGGATGTTGGCGCAAACGAGTTGCATCGCGCCCACCTTGAGCGGGCTCAGACTGATTTCAACCGGGATCTCGCTACCGTCGCGGTGCTGCGCGAGTAATGTGGTGCCGATGCCCATGGGACGCGGGCTGGGCGAACCGGCGTACTGTTGCCGGTGCTGCACATGGACTTCGCGCAGGCGAGTGGGCACGAGTTCATCCACGCGCATGCGCTGCAAGGCCTCGCCGCTGTAACCAAACAGGGTCGAGCACTGGCCATTGGCGAGCAGGATGCGTCCTTGCGCGTCGGCGACGAGCATGGCGTCGGCCGCTGTTGAGAAAATCTGTTCGAATAATTCGGGCAAGGCCGCGGTGGGCAGCGAGGTTCCGGGCGCATCGCCTTGATTGCGGCTGGGCGGTTTCAAGAGGGCCTGACCTTCGCCGAAAACAGGTACCCGGCGCCACGAACCGACTTGATCAAGATGGGTCGGGCGGGATCGATCTCGATTTTCTTTCGCAAGCGACCGACCTGGACATCAATTGCCCGGTCAAAGGGACCCGCATCCCGGTGGTGAAGTTCGTTCATGAGATCGTCGCGGCTGAGCACCTTGCCGGGCTGTCGAACCAAAGCGGCAAGCAGATCGAATTCGCCGCTGGTGAGCATCAGCAGTTGGCCCTGGGGGTTGGTCAGCGAGCGAGCTGCCAGGTCGAGTTGCCAGCCTTCGAATTCGAAATGCTGGCCCGCCTTGGGCTCGGGGGCGTTGCCGGTTCGGCGCCGCAGCACCGAACGGATTCGCGCAAGCAGTTCGCGCAGATCGACCGGCTTCGAGACGTAGTCATCGGCGCCGAGTTCGAGTCCGACGATCCGGTCAACCGCTTGGCCGAACCCGGTGATGATGATGATGCCGATATCGCTGACTGCCCGAAGCTCGCGTGCCAGGGTGAGTCCGTCTTCGCCCGGCAGGCGTTGATCGAGCAGGACGAGTTCGAAGGACTGAAGGGATAGCTGCTCGCGCATGGCACGCCCGTCGGCCACGCCGACCACCGGATAGCCGAAGCCGCTCAGATAATTGCTGAAGAGCTCGCGGATGTCTTCGTCATCGTCAACGACAAGGATCCGTTCGGCCATGAGGCGCAAGAAGAAGCTGGGAGGTCATCCCTGATGGCTGAATGGTATCAGCCCCCGGAAGCCGGCGGCTTCGGATATTCGAGTGCTTGCAGCGCGTGCTGCATGGCCTGAGCGGTGAGCGGCTTTTGAAGCAGCGGCACCTGGTTGTCGGCGGCGCGCCGGGACAGTTCGGCCGAGGTGTCACCGGAGATCATCAGGCAGGCGATGCCAGGGTGCAGCAGGCGAGCAGTCTGGACGAGCATGAGACCGTGGGTCGCGTCATCCAGTTGGTGGTCGGTGATCATCGCCTGAAAGCGGGACGCGCCGCGGAGCAGGGCGACGGCTGCGGAGGCGCTTGCTGCGTGCTCGATGCGCCATCCGCGAGCGTGCAGCCATTGGGTGAGGGCGCACGCCACCTCGGGGTCGTCCTCGACGAGCAGGAGGCGACCGGTTGGCGCATGGCCTTGCGCACCGGCCTCGCTTGACGGGGGGAGGTGCGTGTGATCGACAGTGCGCGCCATGGGCAGTCGCAGAAAGAAGCGACTGCCCACGTGCGGGTCGGAGTGAACCGAGATTGCACCATCCAGCAGGGCTGCGAGGCGTCTGACCATGGCCAGCCCGATCCCCAGGCCCTTGTTGCGGTCCCGCCCCGGGTTGGCCACCTGAAAATGGTCCTCGAAGATCTGTTCGAGGTGCTCGGCCGAGATGCCGATGCCCGTGTCACTTACGCACAGTTCGCAGCCCGCAGACCCGTCGGCGCTGAGCGTGATCGAGCCCTGGTCGGTGTAGCGCAAGGCGTTGTCAAGCAGGTTACGCAGAATGCGCGTCAACAGCACCCGGTCGCTGAACACTTCGACCTCAAGGGGGCGGACAATCAGGGTGAGGCCCTTGGCTGCGGTACGGGGCTCGAACTCGACCTTGAGGGCCTCGAAAGTCGGGCCGAGCGGGACCCATTCGGGGTGAGCCACCACCAGGCCCGCCTCGAGCCTGGAGAGGTCGAGCAGATTGGACAGCAGGTCGTTCAGCGCCTCGGTTGAGCGGTCGATACCGTTGATCAGGGGCGAAAGCGCGGCATCGTGGCAGCGCTCGCGCAGAAGCCCGGTCAGCAGCCCAAGTGAGGTAGCCGGTTGTCGCAGATCGTGGCTGGCGGCTGCGAGAAATTGTGAGGACGCACGGGCGGCCCGCCTGGCCGCTTCGCTTTCTGCCGCGAGTCTTCGCGCCAAGTGCCTGATCCGTTGACGTCCCCGGAGTGACTCGCCCAGGGTCGCGCTCAGCACGATCGACAGGCGCGCCAGCACCAGCCCGTAGAGCACGACGCCGCCCGCGAGCAGCAGTCCCGCGTGGGTGGGCGACAGGCTCCAGGCGACGGCGACCTGAGCCAGGATGGCGAGTCCGTGCAGCAGCGCATGTCTGGGAAAGGCGGCGTGCATCATGACGCTCCCAGCGAGCCAGGCAAAGATCAGGTTGGTGAGTGCCAGTCGATCGGCGTGTGGGACGGACGGAAAGAACAGGCTCGCACACGCACCGATCAGTAGCCCGCAAAGGCCCGCCGTCAGATTGAACAGGCTGGCCAGCTGGGACGTGTTCCACCCGCGGGGTCGTGACAGAAAGCGGGCGCCTGTCGCGGCTCGGAGCACTTGCGTGGCGCTGAGCAGACAGGCCCAGACCAGCAGGTGCGCGACGGGTACCTGATCGTGCAGCAAACCGACCACGATCGCGATCAGCGGCAGACCGATGACAGGCTCGAGCAGCGCCTGCCGGGCCTGCAGCCGGCAGCGCTCGAGCAGAAGCCTGGGGGCGAGGGCAGACGGGGCCACGGCGGGCATTCGGGGCGAGGGGGCGCGGCGTGGATCGACGGTGGCGGGTGGCATCTGGGCGGCCTGCGGCAGGGCAACCGAGTGAGTGTAGGCGCGGTGATTCCCACGCCCGTCGTCTTGCCGGCCGAGGCAACCGCTCTAGTCCGCCGGTTGAGGGGCGACCGCTGGCGATCCCGTGTTGGCGTCCGCGCGAGCGCAGCGACTCGCCCACAGAACCGCATCGGCGCGGCCTGTCGGGCGATAGACGCTCAAGCCCTTGACCCGTCGGCGCCAGGCCGCGATGACGAGTTCGTCGAGCTCAGTCCGTGAATAGTCGGGTCCGATCTGGACGGTCTTGCTGATGGCGCCATCGATGAAAGGCTGAACCGCCGCAAGCATGGCGAGATGAGACTCGGGGCTGATCTGCAGCGTATCCCGCCAGGCGGGTGGCGTCGGCGGCCCGCCTGGATTCGTCAGCCGATACAGTCGCCACGCGTAGTCCTCGACCTCCTCGCCCACCAGTCGCTCATCGGCGACTCGTCGTCGTCGGTGGAAGCGCCCTGAGAACGCCGGTTCGATGCCGCTTGACACATTACCGCCAAAGGCAATCGAGATCGTTCCTGCCGGTGCGATCGACAGCAGATGTGAGTTGCGCAGTCCGTGCAGCCGGATGCTCTCGCGCAGGTGCGCAGGCAGTCGGGATGCGGCGTGCTCGGGGCAGAGAAACGGTTCGGCTTCAAAGAGCGGAAAGGCCCCCCGCTCGCGGGCGAGTTGCGACGACGCCTCATACGCCCAGTCCCGCAGCGATCGCGCCACGCTGGCCGCCAACTCGCGCGCCTGCTCACTGTCGTAGGGGAGTCCCATCATGCAGAGCGCGTCGCCGAGTCCGGTGAAGCCGAGCCCCGTGCGCCGCTTGAGGCGGGCCTCGACGGCCTGCTGCGGCAATGGCCAATGGGTCAGGTCGATCACATTGTCCAGCGCCCTGACGGCAAGCGGGACGATCCGTCGCAGGGCGCTGAAGTCGAATCTTGACTTGGGGGTGAATGGCGCCTCGACCAATCGGGCCAGATTGATGCTGCCCAGATCGCAGGCGCCGTAGTCGGGCAGGTACTGCTCGCCACAGGGGTTGCACGCGCGCAGCGATTCGATCCAGGAGAGATTGTTGTCGCGGTTCACCTGATCGATGAAGATCAGCCCGGGGCTGCCGCAGTTCCAGGCGGCGTCGAGCAGTTGCGTCCAGAGTGTTCGTGCCGGCAGTCGGGCATGGATGAACTGCCCGCCTGAGGCGATACCCAGGGCGATGCCACCAGTCGGTGGCATCGGGTGGACGAGTTCCGTCAGGGTGTCGTCCTGAACACGCCTCATGAACCCGTCGGTGATGGCGACCGAGGTGTTGAAGGTGCTCAGCCCGCTCGGGCGCTTGGCGTCGATGAAGGCTTCGATATCGGGGTGGTCCACGCTCAGAACGGCCATCTGGGCGCCCCGTCTTTGCCCGTTTGCACTCAAGATCCGGCACTCGCGATCGAATCGTGCGATCACGCTGAGCGGATCGCAAGGGGGGCTGTTTGCCCCTTCAGGCTGCACGTTCGTCGGGGGCAGCGAAGACAGATCCAGGCCGATGCCGCCCCCCAGCGACATCGTTCGCAGCCCCTCGCTGAGTGCCTCGCGAACGCCCGGCCGGTCGTGCTCGTCGCGCCCGCCCCACTGACCTGCCACGGGCTGGACGAAGCAGTTGATCAGCGTAGCGGGGTGCCCGGTGCCCGCATTGGCGTGGATGCGCCCGCCGGGGATGAAACCTGAGCGCATCGCCGCGACGAATCGGGCTGACCACAGGGCGCGTTGGTCGGCTGCCTCGACCGAGGCCAGCGCGCGGGCCACGCGTGTCTGGATGGCGCGCACGCTGCGCTCGCCGGGGGCGGCGTAGCGTTCAAGCAGTATCTCTCGGCAAAAGGCTTGGTCGGGTGGGGGGGGCGATTTCGCTCGTGTCTTCATCGACGTCATGCTCCTCGTTTGTCTGGCCAGCGACTGGTGAATCGGCTTGTGCGGGGTCAAGCCGGTCCGTCGGGCGAAGGCCACAATCGGTTCCCCGTGAAATCGATTCGAGTCTCGCAAAATTGTCCTCACGCGGCCTTGCCTTCTGGTTGCTTCTGATTCTGCTTGCGGTGTTGCTGCTTGATTCACCGCAGCTCTGGCATTCGGCGAAGACGATCGACTACAGCGAATTCCTCGACCAGTTGGCGGCCGGCAATGTTCGCGATCTGGATGTCGGCGACAAGCTGATTCGGGGTGAACTGGCGCAGGCCTCAGGTGAGGGCAGTTCGCGCTTTGTCACGAAACGCGTGGAGCCTGCGCTGGTCACCGTACTTCAAGGGCGGGGCGTGCCGTATCGCGCGGTTCCGGACGGCGTCGTGCCGGCGGCGCTGCTCGGCTGGTTGTTGCCCCTGGTACTGATGGTGCTGGTCTGGCAGTTCATTGCAAAGCGCAGCGCAATGGGGTCCGGCATGGGCGCGGGCCTGATGTCGATTGGCCGCAGCAAGGCCAGGGTGTACATGGAAACGGGGATTCGCATCAGCTTTGATGATGTGGCCGGGGTGGACGAGGCCAAGGAGGAACTGCGCGAGGTGGTTGGTTTTCTGAAGGACCCCAAGCGCCATGGTCGGCTGGGAGCGCGCGTGCCGCACGGCATTCTGCTCGTGGGGCCTCCCGGAACCGGCAAGACGCTGCTGGCCCGTGCGGTCGCCGGCGAGGCGGCGGTGCCATTTTTTTCGATCAACGGCTCCGAGTTCGTCGAGATGTTCGTGGGGGTGGGCGCGGCGCGTGTGCGCGACCTCTTCGAGCAGGCGAGACAGAAGGCGCCGGCCATCGTGTTCATCGACGAGATCGATGCCCTGGGTCGCGCACGCGGCGCCCTGGGGCTGGGCGGGCATGACGAAAAGGAGCAGACCCTCAATCAGTTGCTCGCCGAACTGGATGGATTCGATCCGGCCTCGGGAATCGTGCTGCTGGCTGCGACCAATCGGCCCGAGATTCTCGACCCCGCCTTGCTTCGGGCCGGGCGATTTGACCGGCAGGTGCTGGTGGACCGTCCCGATCGCATCGGGCGTGTGCAGATCCTGAAGGTGCACCTTCGGAAGGTCACCCTCGAGCAGGGCGTGGATCCGGACGAGATCGCGGCACTGACGCCGGGGTTCAGCGGGGCCGACCTGGCCAATCTGGTGAACGAGGCGGCGCTTCTGGCGACCCGCCGCGACCATGCGGCGGTGACGCTGGATGATGTCACCGGCGCCCTGGAGAGGATTGTCGCGGGGCTTGAAAAGCGCAACCGCTTGCTCAATCCGGCCGAGCGCAAGACCGTGGCCTTCCATGAGATGGGCCATGCACTGGTCGCCATGTCGGTGCCTTCGGGCGAAACCGTGCACAAGGTTTCGATCATTCCACGAGGGGTCGGCGCCTTGGGCTACACGATTCAACGGCCCACCGAGGACCGCTTCCTCATGACTCGTGCCGAGTTGCGCGACAAGATGACCGTGCTGCTGGGTGGGCGCGCAGCGGAGCAGTTGTGCCTGGGCGAGATCTCCACGGGCGCGGCAGACGACCTCACCAAGGCGACCCGCATCGCGCGCAGCATGGTGATGCAATACGGCATGGATCCGGTCCTGGGGGCACAGGCCTTTGATGCGCCGGATCTGTCCGGGCTGTCCTTTGCCCTGCCTCAGGAGTCGCCGGCCCATCCGTCGGATGCGACCTTCAGGGAGATCGACTGCGCGGTGCGGGCACTCATCGATCAGGCCTTGATCCGGAGCGGCCAGATTCTTGCCGCGCAACGCGGTCGCCTGGAGCGTGGCGCGCAGCGCCTTCTACGAAGCGAAACGCTCTCCCATGCGGACCTGGTGTCAATCTTCGCCGAGCCGGCGGACCCTGATCCGGCCACGATTGATCCGCGGGCTCAAGCGCTGCTCGCAGGCGACAGGCGACACGATGTCGCCCCTCAGGGCTGATCAGGAACAGGATGCGGCTGGATCCCGACCAACTCTCGGCCCGATGCGACCCGGCGCGCTTGAGCTTCGGGGACACGCGTGAACTGGCGCAGCTTGCCGATGCGCCCGGGCAGCAGCAGGCCATCGAATCGATCCGTTTTGCAGTGGGGGTGCCGCACGGCGGTTTCAACCTCTTTGTGTTGGGGGCGCCGGACACCGGCAAGCTCGAGGCCAGCACCGGTCTGCTGCGTCAGATCGCTCAGGCGGCACGCACGCCCGGCGATTGGTGCTATCTGAATAATTTCGAGGATCCGGCCCGACCGCTTTGCATCGAGTTGCCGGCCGGGCGCGGGCCCCGCCTGCGCGATCAGTTGGCCCAGTTCATTGACGAGTTACGCACCGCGATTCCGGCAGTGTTCGAGAGCGAGGAATACCACGCTCGGGTGGCGAAGATCGACAGCGGCTTTGCTGCACTTCAGGAGAAGACCTTCGGCGACCTGATTGCAGAGGCGCGCGAGAGCGGCGTAGCCCTGTGGCGCACGCCGACCGGATTCTCCTTTGCACCGGCCCGTGACGGCGAGGTGATGCCACCCGAGGAGTTCGACAAGCTTGCGGACGCCGATAAGGCCAGAGTCGGCGAGGCGATCGAGATGCTGCAGGAGCGCCTCGAGCGCCTGCTGCGCCAGGTGGTGGCCTGGCGGCGTGCGCGAAGACAGGCCTTGAAGGCGCTCAACCAGGAGGTCACGATGCTGGCGGTCGGCTCGCTGGTCGATGACCTGATCCGCGAGTTCCTGCCGTGGCCCGCCGTGGTCGCGCATCTGGTGGCCCTTCAGACCGACGTGGTGAACAACGCCGAACTGTTCCAGCAGTCGGGCGAATCGGCGGGTGCGGAGATCGCGGCCCTGCAGGCGGAGGCGCTGCACCCGCTGAGGCGATACCAGGTGAACCTGCTGGTGGCGCGCACCCCAGGGGAGGGGGCGCCTGTGGTGATCGAGGACAACCCGACGTTTCCCAATCTGATCGGGCGGGTGGAGTATCTGGCGCGATTCGGCGCGCTCGTCACCGATTTTGCGATGATCAAGCCGGGCGCGCTGCACCGTGCTGCGGGGGGGTATCTGCTGCTCGACGCCCGGCGCGTGCTGATGCAGGCCTTCGCCTGGGAGACGCTTAAGCGCGTGCTGGTGACGCGCGAGATTCGAATCGAGTCGATTGGGCAGCTTTACGGGCTCGTCAGCACGGTGACGCTTGAGCCGCAGCCGGTTCCGTTCAACGCCAAGGTGGTGATGTTCGGCGATCGAAGCCTCTACATGCTTTTGCAGGCACTCGACCCCGATTTCGCCGAACTCTTCAAGATCGCCCCGGAGTTCGGCGATGACATGCCGCGAACCACGGACTCGGTCGATGCCTACGCGCGGTGGATCGCGACGATCGTGGCGCAGGCCGGGCTGAGGCCCTTCGATCCGAGCGCCGTGGCACGCGTGGTCGATTGGAGCTCGCGCCAGGCCGAGGACACGGGCAAGCTCAGCCTGGCAGTGAGGCGAATCCGCGATCTGCTGATCGAGTCCGAGCAATGGGCGTTGCGTCAGGCGCGAGAGGTGGTGTCGGCGGCCGATGTGACCCAGGCCCTGGCTGCCCGGAGGGCGCGCAGCGATGAGTTGCGTCGGCGGATGCACGAGCGGATCACCGAGCAGACGGTACTGATCGATACGCGGGGCGCCAAAGTGGGGCAGGTCAACGGCCTTGCGGTGATTTCCCTGGGCGAACTCAGCTTCGGGCTTCCGACCCGCATCACGGCCACTACCCGGCTCGGTGACGGTACGGTCATTGACATCCAGCGCGAGGCCCAGCTGGGTGGCGCATTTCACACCAAAGGCGTAATGATTCTCTCGTCCTATCTGGCGTCGCGCTTCAGTGCGCGCCAACCGCTGTCGCTGGCCGCCTCACTGGTATTCGAGCAGACCTATGCCGAGGTGGACGGGGATTCGGCCTCGCTTGCCGAACTCTGTGCCCTGCTGTCCTCGCTCTCGGGGCTGGCCCTCAGGCAGGGCTTTGCCGTGACCGGGTCGGTCAACCAGCGCGGCGAGGTTCAGGCGATCGGCGGGGTCAACGAGAAGGTTGAGGGCTTCTTCGATATCTGCCGGGCGCGGGAGCCTGACGCGAGTCGGTTGCGGGCGTCGCCGCTTGGTTCGCCTGACGGGCGCCGCGAGGCCCCCAAGGCGCCAGAAACCGGCCTCCAGGGCGTCCTGATCCCAGCCTCTAACCGGCGCCATCTGATGCTGCGTGACGAGGTGGTCGAGGCCGTACGTGCCGGGCATTTCTCGGTGATAGCGGTCAGCACGGTGGACGAGGCGATGGCGTGGCTGAGCTCGGACGAATCCACGCGTTCGCTCGACCGGGACGATCTTGGCCGGCTGATCGATGAAAAAGTGCGGGCGCGCCTGAGCGAATTTGCGCGCCTGCGCCAGCGTTTTGGCGGCATGGCACCGGAGCGGCGCAGCCGTCGCCATTGAGGCGGAGCGAGGCGCCCGGGTGCCGGGCGGCCCCTCGAGAAATTCGTCTCGCGCGACCTCCAGCTGCCCAGGCGCCTCGTAAAGGTATCCCCCTTCACCGGGCCTGGCGCCCCGCGAGGTCAGCCCTTTTGTTCAGCGAGAATTCGCTTGGCCACGCGGAACGCATCGAGCGCCGCCGGGGCCCCGCAGTAGACCGCCGCATGCAGGCAGATCTCCTTGATTTCGTCGTGGGTGACGCCGTTGCGAAGCGCGCCGCGCAGGTGGATCTCCAGCTCGTGCGGCCGGTTGAGCGCGATGGTCATGGCCATCGTGAGCATGCTGCGGGTCTTAAGGGGGAGCCCGGGCCGTGTCCAGACCGCGCCCCAGGCATGTTCGGTCACGAAGTCCTGGAGGTCAGCGGTGAGTTCATCGGCTTCGCGGAAGGCCTTGTCGACGTATTCATCCCCGAGGACCTTGCGCCGGACCTGCACGCCGCGTCGCCATGTGTCAGACTTGCTGCTTTCGTCCATCATTCATCTCCTGTAGGAAGTTTGTTCGGCCATGGCCCAGTACGTTTACACGATGAATCGCGTCGGCAAGATCGTTCCGCCGAAGCGCCAGATTCTCAAGGATATTTCGCTTTCGTTCTTTCCCGGTGCCAAGATCGGCGTTTTGGGTTTGAACGGCTCGGGCAAGTCTACGCTCCTGCGCATCATGGCGGGGGTTGATAAGGACATCGAGGGCGATGCAGTGCCCATGCCGGGCATCCGCATCGGATACCTGCCGCAGGAGCCCGAGTTGCGCGCCGAGAGCACGGTGCGCGAGTCGGTCGAGGAGGGCCTGGGCGAGGTCATGGAGGCCCGCAAGCGTCTCGACGAAATCTATGCAGCCTACGCCGAGCCCGATGCCGATTTCGACACGCTGGCGGCGGACCAGGCCAAATACGAGGCCATTCTCGCGACTGCGGGTACCGATACCGAGCACCAGATGGAAATTGCCGCCGACGCGCTGCGTCTGCCGCCCTGGGACGCCGTCATTGGCAAGCTCTCGGGGGGCGAAAAGCGCCGGGTTGCGCTGTGTCGTCTGCTGCTCTCCAAGCCTGACATGCTGCTGCTTGACGAGCCGACCAACCACCTTGATGCGGAAAGTGTCGAGTGGCTCGAGCAGTTTTTGCAGCGTTTCCCCGGCACCGTCGTGGCGGTCACCCACGATCGCTACTTCCTCGACAATGCAGCCGAGTGGATTCTCGAACTTGACCGCGGCTATGGCATCCCCTGGAAGGGCAACTACAGCTCCTGGCTCGAGCAGAAGGAGCAGCGTCTCGAAACCGAGGCCAAGCAGGAAGCCGCCCGCATCAAGACCATGAAGGCCGAGCTCGAGTGGGTCAGGCAAAACCCCAAGGGTCGGCAGGCCAAAAGCAAGGCGCGTCTGGCACGCTTCGAGGAGTTGAGCTCCTACGAACACCAGCAGCGCAACGAAACCCAGGAAATCTTCATTCCGGTGGCCGAGCGACTGGGCAACGAGGTGATCGAGTTCAAGGGCGTCACCAAGGCCTTTGGCGATCGTCTGCTCATGGACAAGCTGAGCTTCAAGGTGCCGCCTGGGGCCATCGTCGGCATCATCGGCCCCAACGGCGCGGGCAAATCGACGCTCTTTCGCATGCTCAACGGTCTGGAAAAGCCCGATGCCGGCGAGGTCGAAGTCGGCAAGACGGTCCAACTGGCCTGGGTCGACCAGGGGCGGGACGCCCTGCCCAACGACAAGACGGTGTGGGAAGCGATCTCCGGCGGCTCCGATCTCATTACCGTGGGCAAGTTCGAGATGCCCTCTCGGGCCTACATCGGGCGCTTCAATTTCAAGGGCGCAGACCAACAGAAGGTGGTGGGCAAGCTCTCGGGCGGCGAGCGCGGTCGCCTGCATCTTGCCAAGACGCTCTGCTCCGGCGGCAACGTGCTGCTGCTCGATGAGCCCTCGAACGACCTTGATGTCGAGACGCTGCGCGCGCTGGAAGACGCGCTGCTCGAGTTCGCGGGCTGCGTGATGGTCATTTCACACGATCGCTGGTTCCTCGACCGGATCGCCACGCATATTCTGGCGGCCGAGGGCGATTCGCAGTGGCTGTTCTTTGACGGAAACTACCAGGAATACGAGGCTGACAAGAAACGCCGACTGGGTGAGGACGGGGCGCGGCCGACGCGCATTCGCTACAAGCCGATCGCGCGCTGAGTCCGGCCCGCCGGGGGCGAACCGCCTCAGCGCAGTTCTACCTCCAGGAACCAGAACTCGTAGTCGTTGGCGTTGATCACGTTGTGGTCAATGCCGGCATGCCGGTAGTAGGGCACGCCGGCCTTCAGTTCGGCAATGTGGCTCTGCCCGTCCGGCGTGTCGATGCGCAGCCTGCCATCGAGCATCGGCACCACCATGTAGTCCATTTCGTGCACATGGCGGCCCGTTTCGGCGCCCGGCGCAAAGCGCCACTCGGTGGTACGCAACCTTTCGTTGTCGATGAACACGGTGGGCAGGGCTCGTCGAGGGTCGTCATGCTTCGGATCGGATTCGTGGCTCATGGCGCTCTTCCTCGTTGCGGCCCGCATGGCGGGCCTGTCGCGGGCGCTCAGCGCGGCGCCCGGCCCGCATTGTCAAGCCAGCCCAGCAATTCGGCCAGACGGCCGCAGACCCAGTCCATTTCGCCATCGGTGAGCGACAGGCCTGTTTGCGGCAGCCCCTCGCGAATTTTGCCGAGGACGTCGGACTCGGTGATGCCGAGCGACCACAATTGCGTCTGCGCGGGCTCGCACAGCATCTGGGCCAGGTCCTCGCACAACTCGTGTCGCTCCAGCATGTCGGCGCGAGACAGGCTCGGGCGAACGCGTCCGGGCTCAATGTAGAGCGCCACGAAGGCGGGAGGCAGCATCCGTTGGCTGTCGTCATCCATCAGGCACAAAGCCCCTGGACGAGGGCGCTCGCGCCGTGCCCGGTGATGCCTGAGTTCATCAGACCGCCATTCCCGCTGCGTGCCCTTCTGCGGTGGCCATCATCAGGTCGCGAGGCGAGCGGCAGTCGCCGATGCGGCGAACCCGAACGCCCGCGGCGTCGAGTCGGGCATGGAGTTCGCGCGCCTCGGGCGCGCGCGGTGTGGCATAGGCGAGCAAGGACACCTGACTGATCGAGCCGCGCGCACCGGAGTAGACCTGTTCGTACTCGATGACGCCCTCTTCGAAGCCGTCCCCCAGCACCGGTTCAACCAGCCGGATGATTTCAATCCCTTTTTGTGAGAGCCGCCGCAGGATGCCCTGCCGGGCCACGATCCAAAGATCTTCGGCAATCGAGTCGCGAGGGGTGAGCAGCACCACCCGGTCGAAGAGGGCATGCAGACGTTCGGCGGCCGCGTAGGTGCCATCGGTGTGATCCATGTCGTAGAGGACCGCGCAGCCCGGTTGGCGCGACTTGAGGTCGACCAGGTCCCACATCACCGTATCGAGGTCGCTGACGACGCCGGATTCGTGCAGTTCGGCGGGCAGCCAGGCCGGCCGGATCATGCGTCCGCCGGCTGCGAGGATGACCTCGTCGGGCTTGAGGGCGAGGATGCTGTCTGCGTCGGCCTCCGCACCCAGTTCGAAGCGGGCGCCGGCGCGCAGGGCTGCCGGGTATTGGTAGTCGGCGATGCTGGTAATGGTTTCACCGCCCGGCAGCAGCGCGCGCAGCCGGGTCTTGCCTCCCACCGAAGGCGAGCGGCTGAACACGGTCACCTCGTGGCCGCGTGCGGCTGCCACCCACGCTGCCTCCAGTCCGGCCACCCCCGCGCCCACCACGACGATACGGCGCCGGGTGGCGGCCCTGGCGGGTTTGAAGTCGGCTTCTTCGGCCTGGCCAACACGCGGGTTGTTGACGCAACGCAGCGCCGAGTGATGCAGCGTGCCGTAGCCCCAGCAGGTGTTGCAGGAGAGGCAGTAGCGAAGGTCGTGGCTGCGGCCGCTGGTGGCCTTGTTGAACCAGGCCGGATCGGCCAGCAAGGCCCGTCCCAGGCCCAGTAGCTCGGCTTCGCCCCGCGCCACGATGCCCTCGGCTTCCGCCGGGTCGGTCACGCGTCCGAGCGCCATCAGCGGCGTGCCATTGACCGAGGGCCGGAGGCGGCGCGTCAGCTCCGCATAGGGCAGGGTCGGACCGTAGCGGTCGGGGATGTGCAACTCGAGGGAGCGGGCGTGGCTGCCCATCGCAAAGCAGACGTAATCGGCGATGCGAGGGGCCGTGAGCAGCCGGGCGATGGCGGCCGCCTCATCGGCGTCGATGCCGCCCGGGACGCCATCGTGACCGGGGATCTTGAGGCCGATGATGAAGTCGGTGCCGCAGAGCTGTCGCAGGGCGGCGATCAGCTCTGCGACGAAGCGGCTGCGTCCCTCACGGCTACCGCCGTACTCGTCTTCGCGAATGTTGGACGCCGGGGACATGAACTGATGAAAGAGGTGCCCATGCCCCGCCGACAGCTCAACGCCCGAGAAGCCGCAGCGCTTGAGGTGAAGGGCCGACTCGGCGAACTGGCTGACTGCGTCACGCACTTCGGCCGTGGTGAGCGTGTGGGCGATGGTCCAGCTCATGTCGTCGGGCAGGGGGGAGGGCCCGATGGACTGGGGCGATCGCCCTGGCGCGTGCCGGCCGCGTCCGGAGTCCTGAATTTGACCAAGCAGGCGGCAATCGAGCGACTCGACCGCATCGGCCCAGCGCTTGAGGCCCTCCTCGCCCGCGCCATCGACGACCTGAACCCGGGGCAGACCTGCCTGCGAGCGCAGCATGCCCAGTGGCTCGGTGACGATCATGGCCGCACCACCCCGAGCGCGATTGACACAGTAGTGGATCATGGGATCGGTCACCTTGCCGCCCACCTGTTGACGCAGGGACATGGAGGCGTGCACCACGCGGTTGCGCAGGCTTCGCCCGGCGAGGCTGAAGGACGCTCGCATCGCTGGAAATTGGTCGTGTTGCACCGTCATGGCCTGCCCCCCGATCGCCGGTGTGTGCTTGTCGTGACGACAGCGCTGAGAATCCGCCCGGATGGTGCCCATGATACCGGCGCATCCGGCCGTGGCCGTACCGATTGCTGGGGAAGCGGGGGGGGCGGGGTGTGCGGCCGGCGCGATGGTCACGCGCCAGTCGCCTGCTTCTGGTGCGTTGCGCACCCGCACGGGGGCGTGTCGCACGAAGCGGGGTCGGCAAGGTGCCCTCCGATCCGCCCGCCCCTGACCAGAGCGCTGGCATGCCCCGTGCATGGCGAAGGCCCGTCAAGCGCCAAGGGGACGGTTTGAACGTCAAGCCTGTGGCGCAAAACGCTCCTACTAGCCGCCACAGGAATGCCCGACATGATGGACCGCCCCTTGCCCCAGTTCGACAGCGCAGCCTGCAAGGATCGCCTTGCCGAGGCCGAACCGCTCCAGTCAGTCCAACCCTCGCCGCCGCGTCGCGCCTGGCTGCGTGCGAGCGGAGCAGGGCTTGCTAGCATGGCGCTGCCGGCCTGGGCGCCGGCGCTCGCACAATCCCAGGATGTGACCACGATTCGCTTCGTGCTCGACTGGAAGCTGCAGGGGGTCCACGCCTGGTACTACCTTGCTCAGGATCGCGGCTACTTTGCCGCCGAAAAGATCGAGCTCACCATTGACCAGGGTGATGGCTCGGCCGCCACGGTGACCAAGATCATGTCCGGCACCTATCAGGCGGGTTTTGGCGACATCAACGCCATCGTGCAGAACGCGGCCGCGCGCCCGGGAGCGGCGCCCGTCATGGTCTACATGATCTACGACCGCACACCCTTCGCGCTGATGACGAAGGCATCAGGGCCGATCCGCAGTTTGAAAGACCTCGAGGGCAAGACGCTGGGGTCGCCGGCCAACGGCGCTGCCATGAAGATGTTCCCGGTGCTGGCGGAACTCGCCGGGGTCGATGACAAGAAGGTCAAGTGGCTCAACATGGCGCCCAATCTTCAGGAGCAGATGCTGCTGCAGGGCCAGGTGGATGTCTCGGCGGTGTTTTCGGTGACCAGTTACATGAACCTCGTGGCCCAGCGACTCGACCCAGACAAGGACATCCGCTGGTTTCACTACGCGGACGCCGGCATTGACCTCTACAGCAACGGCGTGATGGTCTCGGCTGCGCTGGCGAAGGACAAGCCGCAGGCGGTTGCAGGACTGGTGCGCGCCATCCACAAGGGCGTGCGTGACACCGTGGCCGACCCTGATGCCGCGATCGAAGCTCTGGCCAAGCGCGAGCCCCTGATCAACAAGGAGATCGAGAAGCGCCGACTGATGTACGCCCTGCGGACGGTGGTGCTCACGCCCGAGGCGGGCCGTGCCGGGGTGGGCGATGTGTCGGATGAGCGCCTCAAGCGATCCATCAGCCAGCTCTCGAAGGCGTTCGAACTGGCCCGTGAGCCCGCCCCCGCTGAAATCTTTGATCGCCGGTTTTTGCCGCCGGCTGCCGAGCGCCGTTTGAGTCTGAAGGGGGCCTGAGTGCAGATCACCTGGATACACGCGGCGCCCGCTGGGTCGGGTCGTTCGCCTGAGCCGTGCCGGGGAGCGGCGGCGTGAGCGCTTCGATGCTGGACGCCGCGTGGGTGCTCTGTCGCCCCGGACGGGAGCGGGCGCTGAGTGAGGCGACGCTGAGCTGGTCCGGCCCGCGCATCGAGGCAGTCACGGCCCCGACATCGCCACGGCCATCGCCGTCAGGGCCGCGGCCGTCCCCGTTGGATGTCGGGTCCGTGCCCCGCGAGCAGCGGCTGATCGTGCCGGCGCTCGCCAATGCGCACGATCATGCCCGCACGTTTCGCTCGAGCACCCTGGGCGGCACGGGTTTGCCGCTCGAGGGATGGCTGCCTTTGCTGGGCTTGCTGCCCGGCGTCGACCCCTACCTGGCTGCGGCCACCTCGTTTGCCCGCTCGGTGAGGCAGGGCGCCACCGCGGTGATGGTCCACTACACGCGGGTGCAGGGGACGGTCGATCCCGTCGAGGAGGCAATGCGCGTCGCGCGTGCCGCGCGTGATGTCGGGGTCCGAATCGGTCTGGCGGTGTCGATGCGCGACCGTCACGGTCTGGCCTATGGCCCGGACGCGCGCGTGCTCGAGCACTTGCGTCCGTCGATTCGGCAGGCCGTGGCGCAACGCTTGTCCGCGCCTGCGCTGCCGCCCGCCGTGCAGCTCGAGCGAGCGTCCGGCATCGCCCGCGCCATCGAGTCTTCGCCGGACCTGTCGGAGCATGTCACGGTGCAGTTCGGGCCGACCGGCGTGCAGTGGTGCTCGCCCGAGTTGCTGGCCGCCATTGCGCAGGCGAGCGCCGAGCAGAATCGACCGGTGCACATGCACCTGTTCGAGACCCGGTACCAGAGAGACTGGGCCGATCGGGTCTTTCCACAGGGCATGGTCCGCTTTCTTGACGAGATCGGCCTGTTGTCACCGCGTCTGACCCTGGCTCATGGCACCTGGGCTCGGGCGGATGAGCTCGAATTGCTGGCCGAGCGCGGCGTGACCCTTGCCGTGAATACCAGTTCCAACCTGCACCTGCGCTCAGGCATTGCGCCGCTTGGGGCCATGCTCGCCGCCGGATGCCGCGTGGCCATGGGCCTGGATGGGCTTGCCTTCGATGAGGATGACGATGCGCTTCGCGAGATGCGGCTAACCGGGGCGCTGCATCGGGGTACCGGCTACGAGCTTGCGCTGACGGACGCCAGCCTGTGGGCGTTTGCATCCGAGACCGGACGCCGGTCGACGCTCGGACAAGCGCGGGATGAGGCCGTGCCTGGCGGCTCGCTCGAGGCGGGTCGGGCGGCGGACTTTTTGGTCTTGAACATGAACCGTCTTGATGAAGACTTCGGCCTGATCCCGGGCGTCGATCCGGCCATGGCGCTGATGGCGAGAGGCCAGGCGGGTCATATCGGGGCGGTCGTCGGCTCGGGCAGGGTGCTGGTGCGCGACGGCCGGGTGCTGGGGGTGCAGGAGGACGAACTGAAACGAGCCCTGCATGAGGCTACTCGCAGCGCCATCGCGGCTGACAGCGGCTGGGCGATTTGGCGCGACACCTTGCGCGACTTCACTGAAGATCTCGGCCCCTTTTATCGCAAAAAGCTTTTTCTGGATTGCTGCTGACCGGGGAGGCTCGACGCTACTCAGAGGTCAGTGGCGTCATGCGTAGTCTCTGCTCCGGGCAGCCCCGGAAGTCGAAGCTCGAGGTGACGGGCGAAGGCCGAGGCGATGACGGGCAAGGCCCGGTCGCGCAGGTGAGCCAGCACCAGCTGGCCCTTGGGAAACCCCCGGTCTTCGATCTCGCGGTAGACCAGTTGCTCACCATCGCTGACCGCGCCCAGCTCGATCTGAAAGGAGAGCGCGTGGTCATGAATCAGGCAGCCGCGTAAAAATTCGAAGCTGTTGCTCTGCGTGACGGGTTGCAGGCGTAGCGAGCTGCGCGAGAGGTAGCGCTCGAGGAGCTGGCGTCCCCCCGTGTCGCGATCGGGCATCACGATCGGATAGTCAGCGCAACGCCGCAGTCGGACCGGCCCTGCGTCGCGGGCCAGCGGGTGATCCCGATGCATCATGATCACCAGCTTTTGCTCGAATTCGGCCAGACGCGTCACCTCGGGCGTGGGCTCGAGGTTGAAGGTGAGTGTGAGGTCACTGTCGTAGTTTCGCAGGGCCTCCAGGGCCTGCTTGCGATCGCCGATCCGGACATCGAAGTCCACCAGCGGGTGTGAGCGCCGGAACGCCGCGATGGCCTCCGGCAGAAAAACCGGCGCGAGAGCCTGGCTGGCGATGACCCGCACCTGGCCCCGGCGCAGCCCCTTCAGATCTTCGATTTCCGAGCGAACCTGATCGAGCGCTGCGTTGCGCTGCCGGATGTAGAGAATGAAGCGCTCGCCGGCCGAGGTCAGGCGCATGCCCCGTGGCAGTCGCTCGAAGATGGGCGTACCGAGTTCCTCTTCAATATCGAGCAGTCGCCGGTTCACGGCCGAGGCCGCCACGTGCAAGCGCTCGGCTGCCTGCCGGATGGAACCGCATCGCGCCACCTCGTCGACATATCGCAAAAAGCGCAGATGATTCATCGGCGGCCCTCCTGACCGTTGCTGTTTCAGCATCACTATAGTCGTAAAAAAGAATCGCAAGGCAACGGTTTCTGGCATGTGTCCTGCGACACCCGGCGTATGAAACCCCTTCGAAGCCCCCAGATCGCGCCCACCGAGTCGTCTATGTTCGGTCCCAGTGCGTCGAACGCCTGGTCTGCGCAGGATGGTTGCACCAGTCTGGTGCGCCGCGCCCCGAAACCTCGCCCGGTTCGTCTGGACGCATCGGGGCAACTGATCGAATTTGATCTGGCGCGTTCGGCGCTGATCGTGGTCGACATGCAGAACGACTTCTGTCACCCGCAAGGGTGGTTCGGGCAGAAAGGGATTTCGGTCAGGCCGACGCGCAAGCCCATCCCGGTGCTGCAGCGCGTGCTGCCCGTGTGGCGGGCCTCGGGTCGCCCGGTGATCTGGCTCAACTGGGGGGTGCGACCCGATCGCCTCAACCTGCCGCCGGTCGTGCAGTTCACCGGCAAGCGCCGCCCCGATGCGGTGGGCTATGCCGAGGCCTCGCCGATTGACCGGGGGCTGTCGCTGGTGCCCGGGCAGTGGGGTGCACAGGTGATCGATGAGCTGCCTGTCGATGACGCGGACGTCACGGTGTACAAGCATCGCCTGTCGGGCTTCTGGGACAACGAACTCGACAGCGTGCTGCGCGGACTCGATGTGCGCACGCTGTTCTATGCGGGCGTCAACACCGACCGCTGTGTGTTCTCGACCTTGCAGGATGCCGGATTTCTGGGCTATGACAATGTGCTGCTGGCCGACGCCTGCAGCACCTCTTCGCCCGCCTACGTCACGCGGGCCATCCACGCGATCGTGCAGCGCCTGCACGGCTTCGTCGCCTCGTCAGACGCCTTGATGGCCGGTCTCGGTGAACTCAGCCCGAAGCGGTCGGTGCGGTCGCGCACCTCGCGTGCTACCAGGGTTGCTGCGCTTGCCGCTGCTCCTGCTCCCTCTCCCTTGTCTTCCTCCTCAACCTCCCCCCTCCGTCGCAAAGGAAAATGACCATGGACACTCCTTCAGTCGTTTCTCGCGCCCGTCGCACCGCCGTCCGGGCTGCCACCGTTCTGGCGACCTGCGGCGCGCTGTTGGCCGTACCCCAGATTGCCAGCGCGCAAACCCGAATCAAGATGGTGCTCAACTGGAAATATCAGGGTCCGCAGGCCTGGTTCTTCGTGGCTCAGGATCGTGGCTACTTCAAGGCCGAGGGTCTGGATGTCGAGATCGATCAGGGGGAGGGATCCTCGGCGCCCATCGCGAAGATCGCAGCCGGCGCCTACACCGCCGGGTTCGGCGATATCAATGCGGCTATCGACTTCGCCTCGCGCCGGCCTGCCGACGCGCCCGTGGGCGTTTACATGATCTACAACACGCCACCCTTCACGATTGCAGTCAAGGCCGACAGCCCGATCAAAGGCCCCAAAGACCTGGTCGGTCGCACCGTAGGTGGGCCGGCCAATGACGGCGCACTCAAGCTGTTCCCGGCGCTGGGCAAGGTCGCGCAGTTTGATGCCTCGAAAGTATCGATTTCGAATATGGCGCCCAACCTGCGCGAGCAGATGCTGCTACGCGGTCAGGTCGATGGGGTGTTCGGTTACATCAACACCATCTGGTTCAGCGCCATGCTGGTCGGGATCAACCCCGCCAAGGATCTGCGCTTCATCAACTACGGCGACCATGGCATGGATCTGTACTCGAACTCGATCCTGTTTTCGCGTAGCTTCATCAAGGAGAACCCCAAGGCGGTTGCCGGCTTCGTACGGGCGCTCAACCGTGCGGTCAAGGAGGTTCTGGCCAACCCGGAAATGGGTATGGACGCGGTGATGAAGCGCGAGCCGCTGCTCAAGCGCGAACTCGAAAAAGACCGGCTCATGGCCACCGTCAAAGCCGAGATGAGCCATCCGGAAATCGCCAAGGTGGGCTTTGGTGACATCGACCTTGAGCGCATGCGCCGCGCCATCTCGCTGGTGGTCGAGGCCAATCAGTTGCCGCGAGCGCCGTCGGTCGAAGAAATTTTTGATCGCAGTTTTCTGCCGCCCGCGGCCGATCGCCTGAACAAGCTCTGACCCTCTCCCCGAAAACTGATCGTAAGGGCTCGCCTCAGCATGGATCTTCAACTCAAGAATCAGGTCACCTTCATCACGGGTCCAGCCAAGGGTATGGGGCGGGCGGTCTCGCTCGCCTTCGCCCGAGAGGGCTCGCCCTTGGCGCTGGTCGGGCGCGACACCGCAGCCATCGAACCGGTCGCCGCCGAGGCGCGCGCCCTCGGTGTGCAGGCGATCGTCATCGCCTGCGACATCACCTCGGCTGACCAGGCCGAGGCCGCTGTGCGCCGCACGCTGGACAGCTTTGGCCGGGTCGATGTGCTGGTTAATGTGGCGGGCGGGTCGGGGCCTATCGGCAAGACCGGTTGGGAAACCACGGTGGATGAGTTCAACGAGATCGTCGAACTGAACATGACGGGGTGCTTCAACACGATGCGATCGGTGCTGCCCTCGATGATCGAGCAACGCAGCGGTCGCATCGTCAATGTCGGCGGAACCTTTGGCATGCGGGGCCGGGCCGGGCGCATGGCCTACTCGGCGTCGAAGTGGGGCTTGCGCGGCATCACCAAGAGCTTTGCGCTCGAGGCTGGGCCCTACGGCATCAACGTCAACTGCGTCGCCCCCGGGATGGTCGATGGCCCGCGTTTTCGCGAGAAGGTGTGCGCCAACATGGCGGAGCGCTTGGGCATCACCCTTGAAGAGGCGATGACGCGGCACGCGGCCGACTATGCGTTGCGCCGCGTTTCCACCGACGAAGACGTGGCGAATGCGTGTTTGTTCCTGGCCAGTTCGGCCGCGCGCCAGATCACGGGGGTCGACCTGCCGGTCGACGGTGGCTGGGCAATGCTCTGAGGAGACATGACGATGACGGGCATGGTGGATCTGGTGATTCGTGGCGCGAAGGTGGTGAGCGCCGAGGCGATTTATGAAGCGGCTGTGGCGGTCGATGGCGAGTGCATCGTCGCAGTGGGCGATGAGGCGCTGATGCCGCCTGCGCGTCAGGTGCTCGACGCAGACGGCCTTTACCTGCTGCCGGGCGCCATCGACAGTCATGTTCACTTTCGCGATCCGGGCTATCCGCACAAGGAAACCTGGCGGACCGGTTCGGCGGCGGCCGCATGCGGGGGCGTCACCACGGTATTCGAGATGCCCAATACCAATCCCCCCACCGGCACGCTCGAGGCGCTTCGCATGAAGCTCGAGGCCGCCCGTCATTCGTACGTCGACTACGGCATTCACGGTCTGCTGGGTGATGACACCATCGATCGCCTGGAAGACCTGCTCGAGGCGGGTGTGACCAGTTTCAAGGCATTCGTGGGCAATACCTTCGGCAATTTGCCGGCACCCAGTGACGGAGCCTTGCTCGAGGGCTTCGAAAAACTCGCGCCGCTCGGAATCCGCACGGTGGTGCACGCCGAGAACTCATCGATCATGGCGCGTCGTGAGGCTCAACTCAAGGCAGCCGGGCGACGCGATCCGCTGGCGCATCTCGATGCCCGGCCTGCGGTGGCCGAGATCGAGGCGATCGGGCGGGTGGTCACCCTGGCCGAGTGGACCGGGGCGCGCATTCATATCGCCCACCACAGTGCAGCCGATTCGCTCTTCGTGCTGCGCGACGCCAAGCGCCGCGGGGTCGATGTCACCGTGGAAACCTGCCCGCAGTATCTGCTCATCAATACCGATCACATGAAGAAGCTGGGCGGGTTGCTGCGGGTCAATCCGCCGATTCGCGAGCCGCGCCACAACGAGCCGCTCTGGCAGGCGCTGCAAGAGGGCGTCATCGACATGATCGCGACCGATCACGCGCCACACACGCCCGAGGAAAAGTCGCGCGAGGACATCTGGGCCTGCGACTGCGGATTTCCCGGCGTGGAGACGCAGATGCCCCTGATGCTCACCGAGGTCAATCGCGGTCGTGCATCGCTGATGGACTATGTACGCTGGAGTGCCGTGGCGCCCGCGAAGGCCTGGGGCATCTGGCCCCTCAAGGGCCGAATCGCGCCGGGCGCACATGCCGATATCGTCCTGGTCGACATGAATCGTCGCGCCACCTTGCAGCAGGGGCGGTTGCAGTCGATCAGCCGCATTTCGCCCTGGCATGGCCGCACGGTGGTCGGAACGCCCTGCCATACCCTGGTGCGTGGCCGCTTCGTCATGCGCGAGGGCCAACTCGTGACCGATGCGGCGGGGTGGGGCGCCTCGGTCAAGTCGATTCAGAAGATGCCACCGCCGCGCCCGCGCAATCTCGACACCACCTCCAGTGCCATCCGCCGGGCGCCCGCCGATGCGCCCGCGTCAGCGCGGGCAGCGCCGGGTGCTCAGGATTCCATCTGGGCCGATGAGTCCGCGTATCTGCATCCGCTTGCTCCGAGTGGTGCGCGCACGGGGGGCGCGTCATGAGCATGTCGGGGAAGACCCCTGCGGCGACGCGGGGCGAAGAGCCTGGCGGCGCGCCGGCCACGGGCGCCGTACAAAGGGTTGCCGTTCACCGCGTCGATTGCCGCGGGCCGGGTGACCTCGAGTCGGTGCGGGCGCTGCTGCGTTCAGGAGCCCTTCGGGCTGCCGACATCGTGGCGGTCATGGGCAAGACCGAAGGCAACGGCTGCGTGAACGACCATACCCGCGAATACGCCAGCGTCATGTGGAGCCATTTTCTGGCGGGCGAACTGGGGTGCACGGCGGCCCAGGCCGAGCAGCGGGTGGCGCTGGTGATGTCGGGTGGCACCGAGGGCGTGCTGTCGCCGCACTTCACCATTTTCAGCCGCGCCTGGGTAGATGCCGACGCGGTCAAGCCCGGCAAGCGCCTGGTGATCGGCTGCGCGCAGACGGCTGATTTCGCGCCGCAGGAAATGGGTCGGCTGGCGCAGATCGAGGCGACCGCCGAGGCGGTGAGACAGGCGATGCGGGAGGCGGGCATCCACGATCCGGCCGATGTTCACTTCGTGCAGGTGAAATGTCCGCTGCTCACCTCGGCCAAGGTGCAGGCCTGCCTCGAACGCGGCCTCGAACCCGTCACGCGCGACACCTATGAGTCGATGGGCTACTCGCGCGGCGCGTCGGCGCTGGGCGTCGGCCTGGCGTTGGGCGAGGTCTCGCCTCAGGGACTGAGCGATCAGGATGTGCTCACCGACTGGTCGAAGTTCTCCTCGCGAGCCTCGGCTTCGTCCGGGATCGAACTCGAGGGCAATGTCGTCATCGTCTTCGGGCTGTCGGCGGCCAGCGCCTCCGACTACACGATGGGTCATACCGTCATGCGTGATTCGATCGATGCAGCCGGCGTACGACACCTGCTGCGCGATCAGTTCGGGCTCGACCCCGATGCACCTGGCGGGCCGGGCAAGCGTCTGGTCAATCTGCTGGCCAAGGCCGAGGCCAGTCCGAGCGGACAGGTCCGGGGAATGCGCCACACCATGCTCAACGATTCCGACATCCACAGCACGCGCCATGCGCGTGCGGCGGTCGGCGCGGTTCTGGCGTCGGTGGCCGGTCATACCGCGCTGTACGTCTCGGGCGGCGCCGAGCACCAGGGCCCACCCGGTGGTGGCCCCGTAGCGGCGCTGATTCACCTCGACGCTGCTGCGTCGAACCGCTGAGCAACCCGGAGCGTCACGATGCCGCAGCCTTCCTTCATTGAACTGAGCGACGTGTCGCTGCGCTACGGCGCGGGCACGGTAGCCTTGTCGCGCACCTCGCTCGACATTGCTCACGGCGACTTTGTCGCGCTGGTGGGGCCCAGTGGCTGCGGTAAGTCGACCATCCTGAAGCTGGTCGCGGGCCTGCTGCAACCGACCTCGGGTGCAGTCATTGTTCGCGGTCGCGAGCAGGGGGCGCCCGCAACGGGGGCCGAGCGCCTGCGCGTGGGCATTGCCTTTCAGAATCCCACCATGCTGCCCTGGCTGACCATCCGCGAGAACGTGATGGTGCCGCTGAAGATCGTTCCGCCGTTTCGTGCCGACTTTCGCAGCAAGCGCAAGGGCGAATTCGCCGACCGTGCCGAGGCCTTGCTCGCCCAGGTCGGGCTCAAGGGCTTCGGGGACAAGCGCCCCTGGCAGTTGTCGGGCGGCATGCTGCAGCGGGCGTCGCTCTGCCGGGCGCTGATTCATGATCCCCAGTTGCTGCTGCTTGATGAACCCTTCGGCGCACTCGACCAGTTCACCCGCGAAGAGCTCTGGGCGACGATGCAGCAGCTCTACACGGATCGACGTCCCACGGTCTTGCTGGTGACCCATGATCTGCGCGAGGCCGCTTACCTGGCCAACCGGATCTGCGTCATGAGCTCCCGACCCGGTCGTATCCTTGAAACCCGTGAGGTGCCATTTGAGCGGCCTCGCACCATCGAATCCAGTTATGCGCCCGAGATGGCTGCACTGGTTCAGGCGCTTCGCCTGAAGATCGCCGAGGCGCGCAGCCAGGAAGATGCATCGGCCTTGGCCGGGGAGGCTGCAGCATGAATCTGAGCATCCGTGCGCGTCAGCGAATTCTTTCGGCCGCGGCGCTGTTGGGCTTTTTCCTGCTCTGGGAAGTCATCTGCCGGGCGGGGGGCATCTCCGATCTGATCCTGCCCCGACCAAGTCAGATCGCGGTGGTGCTCTGGCAGAAAATGCCGTTGCTGTGGCCGCATACCGTGCAGACCCTCAAGACCACGCTGGCCGGGTTCGGCCTGGGTGTACTGGTGGGCATTGTGGTGGGCGTGTTGATCGGGTCCTCACGTCTGGCGTATGACGTGGCCTATCCCCTGCTCGTGGGCTTCTCCAGCATCCCGAAGGTGGCCGTGGTCCCCATTTTCGTGGTGTGGTTTGGCGCCGGTACGGTGCCGGCCATTCTGACCTCGATGGTGATCAGCATCTTCCCGGTGGTGGTCAACGTGGCGACCGGCCTGGCCAGTACCGAGCCCGAACTCGAAGACGTGCTGAAGGTGCTGGGTGCCAGTCGTAGCGATGTGCTCTTCAATGTCAGCCTGCCGCGCGCCATGCCCTACCTATTTGCCTCGCTCAAGATCGCCATCACCCTGGCGTTCGTGGGGACGGTGCTCGCCGAGACGGTGGCGGCCAACCGCGGCATCGGCAATGTCATGATCATCGCCAGCGGCAACTTCGATGTGGCCCTGGTATTTGCCGGGCTGGTCATCCTGGCGGTCATGGGCGTCATTCTGTATCTGGTATCGTCGTGGCTCGAATCGCGGGTCACCGGTTGGGCGCAACGCAAGGGTGACATGGCGATGGTCTGAGCCAGCGGAGAACATCACGGCATGACATCAAGCCCAAACGGGCCAGCCCCACAGGCACCCATCGAGGCTGCGGGCCCACAGCCCATCCTGCTGCGTCGGGTGGCGGTCTTTTGTGGCTCCAACTTTGGCGTGATGCCCGACTATGCCGAGGCAGCTTCTGCTCTCGGTGCTGCGCTGGGCAAACGGGGTATCGGCCTGGTGTACGGCGGCACCCACATGGGGCTGATGGGCGTGCTCGCCGACGCTGCCTTGGCCGCGGGGGCCGATGTGACCGGGATCATCAACCGCCGCCTCTTCGATCGGGGCCATCTGCATGCAGGCGTCAGCCGACATGAAGTGGTGCCCGACATGCGGGTTCGCAAGGCGCGCATGGCCGAGTTGGCCGACGCCTTCATCGCCATGCCGGGTGGCCTTGGCACCCTTGAGGAGTTATTCGAGGCGTCCACCCTCACGCAGTTGGGCGACCATGCCGGGCCGGGCGCCAAAGCCTGCGGCGCGCTCAACGTGCGGGGCTTTTTCGACCCCCTGCGCAGCCTGCTCGACCGGGCCGTGGCCGAGGGGTTTATGAAATCGGCCCATAACGACATGATCGTCATGTCGGCTGATCCCGATACGCTGCTCGACTCGCTGCAGACCTGGCAGGCGCCGACGGTCAACAAATGGATTACCAAAACGGAAGGAGTTCAGGGGTGAAGATTCGAATCACGGCAGGCGGGCACCAGTTCATCGCCGAGACCCATCCCGATGCCCCGCGCACGGTCGCGGCGTTTCGCAAGCTGCTGCCCTACCGGCAGAAGATCATCCACGTTCGCTGGAGCGGCGAGGGTTGCTGGGTGCCGCTGGGCGACTGGGTCCTGGAAGACGACAAGGGTGTGGTCAGTTTCGAAAACGCCACCAGCCATCCGGCCCCGGGCGACATTCTGTTCTACCCGGGCGGCTACAGCGAGACCGAGATCATCATGGCCTATGGCGCCTGCTGCTTTGCCAGCAAGCTGGGCCAACTCGCGGGCAACCATTTCCTCACCATCACCGAAGGCCGCGAGACGCTTCGCACCCTGGGCGTGAAGGTGCTGTGGGAAGGCGCTCAGGACATCCTGTTCGAAGCGATCGACTGAGCGTGCGGGCCGGGCAGGAGGCACCGGGCGGCGACGTCTCCGATCCGGGGGCGGGTCTGCGACTGTCGCAACTCAGGCAGCGCCTTCGCGATCACGGCGCGCGGCCGCTTCACGAGGAGCGCGTGCTCCGCTTATGGTCCCAGGCGATGCCCTGGGGCAGCGAGCGCAGGCGCCCCTGCGATTTTCTGCCGCGCACGCTCGACCTCGCGCTGCCGGCGATCGTGGCCGACCTCGAGGCGCTCGCGCGCATTCACCTGCGTCAGGCCAGTGAGGACGGTTCCGAGAGGCTTCTCATTGCCCTGCGTGACGGCCAGACGGTGGAAAGCGTGTTGCTGCCGCGAGAAGGCGTCTGCGTGTCGACCCAGGTCGGCTGCGCGGTCGGCTGCGTGTTCTGCATGACCGGCCAGGGCGGGCTGCTGCGTCAGTTGGGCAGCGCGGAGATCGTGGCGCAGGTGGTGCTCGCGCGCCGTCTGCGCCCGGTCCGCAAAGTGGTCTTCATGGGAATGGGCGAGCCGGCTCACAACCTCGATAACGTGCTCGAGGCCATCGAGTTGCTGGGCACCGAGGCGATGATCGGGCACAAGAATCTGGTGTTCTCCACCGTGGGGGATCCCAGGGTGTTTGAGCGACTGCCCGGCATGCGGGTGCGGCCGGCGCTGGCCTTGTCGCTGCACACCACCCGCGCCGAGCTTCGGGCGCGCTTGTTGCCGCGAGCGCCGCGCATCGATCCCGCCGATCTGGTCGAGGAGGGCGAGCGCTACGCGCGTCTGACGGGCTATCCCATTCAGTACCAGTGGACGCTCATCGAGGGCGTGAACGACGACGACGTCGAGATCGAGGGGATTGCGCGTCTGCTGGCAGGCAAGTACGCCGTCATGAACATGATTCCGTACAACAGCGTATCGGGCTTGCCCTTTCGCCGACCGGCCTGGGAGAAGGCCGCCGCGATCGCTCGCACCCTGCACCGGCGTGGCGTTCTGACCAAGCTCAGGCGTTCGGCGGCGCAGGATGTCGAGGGCGGGTGCGGTCAGCTCAGAGCGCGAGCCCTGTCGGGTTGATTAAGGCTGTCCCGGCCATGTCCGACCCAGTCAAAGATCTGGGGCGTCGCTGCGGTAGCCCCTAGGAGCTCAGCGCGCGGGCGCGCGCGGCGCAGCAGTGGCGGCGGGTGGCGGCGCCACGGCGGTGGGGGCGCCCGCCTGATCGGTCGGCGGCTGCTCGCAGGCGGATTTCATCAACTCGCTCTCGGGCGTTTCAGGGGGCACGTTGTACCAGTCGTCCGTGTCGAAGGTGCCCATCAACCGCCCTTCGGCTGAGGGCTGACTGAAGAAGCTCGCCTCGAGTCGGCGAGCGCGTAGCCCCTTGCAGTCGAACAGGATCAGGGCGCGATACGAGTGGACGGCGCTGTAGGAGTAGGGTGGCGGATTGGTGACCGCACGGGGGTGATTGACGAGGACCCAGACCCGAGCCGTGTCCCCCACCCGCTGAATGCTGGACTGCTCGATCAGGTAAACGTCGCCATTGCGCGCCTTGGTGAACTCGGACCACTGCGCCCACGCCGGGACACCGCACAGCATGAGCAGCGCGAGGCAACTTGTCTTCAATACGGGCATGAGCTTAAGGGGCACGGAACACCCAGAGTTTCGAGGCGAGGAAGTTGAACAGCATGCACAGCCCCGTGGCGAGCACCTGGGCCATCCAGACAGGCTGATCGAACTGGCCGTGCAGGGCCCGGAAGATCAGCGCGTTGAGCAGAATGGATCCTGCGACGACCGCGTAGTGACGGGGCAGCGCACGGCGATGCGATACCTGTGACTCGAAAGTATGCACCCGGTTGGCCACGTAGGCGACCACCGACCCCGCGAGGGAGCCGATAAAGGTGGCGGCAAGCGGAGCCAGGCCTGCGACTTCAATGAGGACGCCCATCACCGCAAAGTGGGTCAGCGTCGCGGCGATGCCCACCAGAATGAAGCGGCGCCCTTGCCTGACGAGTGTCGTGACGGACCAGTCGCTCATGGGGGCGGGCGCCGATCGCTGGCGGGGCCGGATGGTGTCGCAGCCTCGGGCAGCACATGAAACACCGCGTAGCTGCTCGGTTGCGGCCTGGGAAAGCGCCAACCGTCCCGTTTGACCCGGATCGCTAAAGCCTCGGCGGGCCGGTGGTGCGCCGTGAGCCAGGCCCGCATCTCGCGGACGCAGGGATTTTGCTCGGCTGATTCCGGACCGCTCCCCAGCGGGCAGATCAGCACGCCGCCCCGCTTCGACCAGTCGGGGAGCGGCGCAATCGACGCTTCCGAGCTGTCGGGCGTACGCGGCAGGGCTCGGATCCTGGGGTCGGCATAAAACCCCATCATGGCGTTGTCGGGCCAGGCGCCGGCCGACCAGTCGAGCGCGACCCCGGGGTGCCTTTGCTCCCAGTCAAAGAGAATGGCGCGCGCAGCGGAGTCAGTGGGCCGGTAGTAGTCCGCATGTCCTGAGAGCGCATTGAAGATCGACAGCCCCAGACCGCCCGCGAAAACAAGCGTCAGCACGCCGACGGCCATCCGCCGGCCGCACACCAGCGTGTCGACGGCGTGCAAGGCGCCGGCCCCGAAGGCCCGCTCCAGGTTGCGCAGCCACAGTAGCGAAAAGGAAAAGCCGATCGGGATCGCCCAGGGCATCGACAACTCGACCGTGCCCGCGATGCCGAAGGCGAGGCTGAGCGCCCAGGGGGTGAAGGCGAGCCAGAAGAGGGAATCTCGCCAACCCAGCGGTCGCCAGGCGGCCATCAGTGCTGCGGGCAGCCGCCAGGGCTTGCGGGGTCCGGGGGCGGCTCTGACGACTACGATGGCGCACACCACCCACCCCGGCAGCCAGTAGACGACCGGCAACAAGGCAAACTTCAACACCATCGCCCAGTTGGTGCTGCCGCCGCCCTGATCGAGCGCATAGCTGAGCGTCTCGAACTGGTGGGCCTTGAGCCAGAGGAGATGAGGGGCCAGGGCCATTGCCCCGACGGCCAGTGCCCACCATGGGCGTGGGCTCGCCAACCAGGCTCGCGCCTGCGGGTGGGCGAGCGCGGCGGCCAGCAGGCCTACGAGGAAGACGCCGCTGTAGTACTTGCTCAGCATGGCCGCGGCCGCCAGCAGCCCCAGCAAGGTGCTCCAGAGCAGGCCGGAGCGGCCGTTGGTGGTGAGGCTGGCGAACAGCGCCGCCGCGGCCCATGGCCAGACCGACAGCAACTGCGAGTTGGCGTTGAACTTTGCCGCCAGCGTGGTGTAGGGCAGGCAGAAAAAGAGCAGCACTGCAGCGGCCCTGGCGTGGGCGGTGAGGCCCATGCGTCGGCCGAGTTCGGCAACGCCGAGCAAGCCCACCACGACATTGAGGTAGGAAAGCAGCTTGTACGACAGATCGCCGCGCGGAAATACCGAGAACCACAGCCCCACGGCCCATGAGAAGAACGGCGGGTGCTTGAAGGTTCCCCACTCGAGGCTCTGCGACCACGCGTGGTTTTCGAGCATGTCGTGGTAACGGTCCAGGTTGGGCTGCGACAGCCACTGAGCCAGCACCCATACGATCGCATAGGTCGAGAGCAGCGCCAGCAGCGCGGCCTGTTCGCGCCTTGCGGGGCGAGCGGCTTCGAGGGCGTGTACGGCGGAGGGGGAACTGAGCGGCACGGTGCGGGGGGCTCGCCTGAGGGAGGGCGGTGGTGCCGGATTCTATCCCGAGGGGCCGGTGACGACTGCTCCGGGCCGGGGGGCTACAGCCGCCATTGGGCGGGCAGCAGTCGCTGGTAACGCGCCCACCGGTAGCGCTCATCCATCAGCAGCACGGTACCGGTGTCCTCTGGCGTCCGGATGACGCGACCGGCGGCCTGTACGATCTTCTGAATGCCCGGCACCACGTAGGTGTAGTCGAAGCCGCGGGCGAAGAGTTGCTCCATCCGCTCGGCGATCGCTTCGCTGACCCGGTCGACCTGCGGCATGCCCATGGTCGCGATGAATGCGCCGATCAGACGGCTGCCTGGCAGGTCGATGCCTTCGTTGAATACGCCGCCCAGCACGGCCAAGCCGATCCCTCGGCCACCGCTGTCGAAGCGGGAGAGGAAAGCCGAGCGTGCGGCATCGTCCATGTGCCGGGTTTGCGCCCAGAGGGGCAGGTCCGGATGACGTTCGAGGAGCCGTGCGCGCACCGCCTCCAGGTAATCGAAGCTGCTCAGAAACCCAAGATAGTTGCCAGGCCTTGCCGCGAACTGGCTGGCCATCGCGTCGACCAGCCTGTCGAGCGTTTGGCCGCGCTGATCGAAACGGGTAGAGATCGGCAGGATGCTCACGCGAAGCTGCTCGGGGTTAAAGGGGCTGTCGATGTCAATCGCGGGCGTATCGGCGGGCAGACCGAGCAGATCGTGGTCGTACTCAGCCGGGTTCAGCGTGGCCGAGAACATCACGGCCGAAGCGGCTGCAGCCCAGCGGCTCTTCAGAAAGGGAGCAGGAACGATATTTCGCAACACCAATTGGGCCTGATCATGCGGGCTGAGAGCAAGCGCCGCGCGCGAGCCTGGGCGATCGTCCAGGCTCAGCTCGCAAAGGCTATGGTCCCCGAGTGATTCCGCCAAGGTGGCAAAGCTCAGGCTTTCGAGATACCACTGGCGCAGCAGCGACGGCGGTTCGGCAGCGTGCTCAAGCAGGTGCTCGCCCATGGCCGTGTTGAGCCGTTGCAGCGCGCGTAGCCAGTCTTGCGGCAATTCGGCCAGGCTTTGCCAGCGCACGGGGTCGCTGCCCGAGAGCTGATGCGTCTGCGCCAGCACATCCCAATGGTTGATCAACTCGTCGATACGGGCGTGCAGCGCGCCTGGCGCCTGGCGTCGCAGATCGAGGAGGTCGGCGAGCGATGCCCGGGAACTGTACATAGTGCGTGCGCGACCAACCAGATGATGCGCTTCATCGATCAGCAGGCTGACACACCAACCGAGTTCGGAGGTGAGGGCAAACAGCACGGCATGCCGGTCGAACCAGTGGTTGTAATCGCCGATGGCCACGTCGGCCCAACGTAGCATTTCAGCGCCGAGGTAGTAGGGGCATACGCGCTGCTCGAGCGCGATCCGGCGCAGCGTCGCGCGGTCGAGCACCTCACACGCGGCCGCGCGCTCGCGCGCAGCGCCGAGTCGATCGTAGAAGCCGCGTGCAAGCGGGCAGGCGTCGCCATGACAGGCCTTGTCAGGGTGTTCGCAGCTTTTGTCTCGAGGGACCATCTCGATGACGCGTAGCGGCATGGGGCTGCGATTCGGCTGCGCCGCGCGAATTTGCTCGACCGCGTCGAGCGTGAGCTGACGACCGGTGCTTCGTGCCGACAGGCAGAAGATCCGGTCGAGCGGGCGCGCGGCCATGGCGCGCAAGGCTGGATAAAGTGTGCCGAGGGTCTTGCCGATGCCGGTCGGTGCCTGAGCCCGAAGCGTGGCGCCGCCCGAGCAGGCGCGCCAGGCGGCCGCGGCCAGTTCGCGTTGACCCGGGCGGAAGCCCTCGAGAGGAAAGGCAAGCGTTCGCAGCCAGTCGTTGCGCCGGGTCCGATGGGCGCCCTCCTGCCGCGCCCAGGCCATGAAGCGCCCGCAGAGCGTCTCGAAAAATTGTCGGAGTTCATCGGCTGTACGGCGCTCGCTCAGCCGTGTTTCCGACTGGGACGCGACATCGAAATAAACGAGTGACACCGTGATCTGAGCAAGCTGCCGGCTCTCGCAGAGCAGCCATCCGTACACGCGCGCCTGCGCCCAGTGCAGGCTGCGGTGGTTGTCGGGCATCGCCTCCAGCCGCCCGCGAAAGGTCTTGATCTCCTCGAGCTCGTTGCCGCGCGGGTCGTACCCGTCAGCGCGGCCCGACACCCTCAGGTCGTGGTAACACCCGGTCAGCCGGATCTCGGATTCATACGACTCGCCTCGTCGCTGCGCGACCAGGAGGTGTCCCTCGCGACCCTGCTGAGCGCTGGGCGACGGCGTGAAGCGAAGATCGAGGTCGCCGCGTCGGGCCGAAAATTCACACAGGCTTGTGACGGCCACCGTGTAGAGGGGTTCGGATGGCTCCGGGCCCTTTGCAAGCGGCTTGCCGGTATCGGGCGCTTGCGCGCACACTGGCGAACTTTCCGGGCCCGCCGGGTCGGGCGCTTGCTGCATTGGCGATGGCGAATCCATGAATCTCTTCATTTTAAGGCGTGCCTGCCTCAGCGCTGTGATGGCCGGGTTGCTGGCCCTGACCCTCGGGCGGGTCAGCGGGGTACGGGCCAATGACGACTACCAGCCCAAGCGGGGGCAGCCCGGCAAGGACGTCATGTGGCTGCCGACCGGTGACGAACTGGCCCTGCGCATGCTCGAGACGGCCCGCGTGGGGCCCGATGATCTGGTCTTCGACCTGGGGGCGGGCGACGGCAAGATCGCCATTGCGGCGGCCCAGCGCTTCGGGGCGCGAGCGGTCGGGATCGAGTACAACCCGCGGCTGGTCGAGCATGCGCAGCAAAATGTGGTTCGAGCGGGCGTTGCTGATCGCGTGCGCATCATTCACGGTGACATCTTCAAGGAAGATTTTTCGTCAGCTACGGTGCTCACGCTCTATCTGCTTGATGAACTCAACCAGCAACTGCGCCCGCAGGTGCTGGCAATGCGCCCCGGCACCCGCGTGGTATCCAACAGTTTCGCCATGGGCGACTGGGAACCGGACGCGGTGATGAACGTGGGCACGGCGACGGGCTACTACTGGCGTGTGCCGGCGCCGGTGGCGGGTACATGGGCCATCGAAGGCATTCCCGGTCTGACGTCCCTCGCGACCGTGCAGCTTCAACAGCGCTACCAGCGCCTGGCCGGGCACATTGTGATCGGCGGCAAGACGCAGCCGCTGCTGTCGCCGCAGATCGACGGCGCCACACTGACCCTTCGTTATCTCGATGAATCCGATCTGCTCAGGGCCATCGCGATGCGCGTGGCGGGCGACCGCCTAGACGGTGAGATGGTGCCCCCGTACGGCATGATCGAGGGCGGTCTGCAGAGTGCGCCGGTGACAGGGCGACGCTTGCCGCGTTGACGCCAGCCTTGGCGTGCACGTGGCCAGGGGGTGCAGTGGAGCTCTGGATCAGTCGCGCAGGCTCACCTGCTGAAGCGAGGCGGGCGCTTCTCCAGAAATGCGGCCACCCCCTCGCGCGCGTCGGGCGAATTGAAGTTGGCCCGCACGGCGGCGTCCTCGGTGGCCACGCCCGCATCGGTGACGGTATCGCCGGCCGCCTCGACGCAGGCCCGGATGGCCGCCAGCGCGGTGGGCGACCACTGGGTGATCTCTCGCCCGAAGGCCAGCGCCTGCTCCACCAGCGGCGTGCGGGCATCAGCCAGCCGATGAACCAGACCGATCGCGAGTGCCTCGCTGGTATCAAGCGTGCGGCCGGTCATCATGATTTCCAGTGCCCGGGCCTTGCCCACGAGGGCCGGTAAGAACTGGGTGCCAGCGTAGGCGGGCAGCAGGCCCAGTTTGACCTCGGGCAGCGACAGTCGGACGTGCGGCAGGGCAATTCGAAGCGTACAGGCCATGGCGAGCTCGAGGCCGCCGCCGTAGGCCAGCCCGTTGAGGGCTGCGACGCTGAGAAGCTTCGAGCGGTGCAGTCGAACCAGTAGATCGCGAGCCATGGCGGTTTTGTCGAGCCGCGCCTCGGCGCTGAGCCCCTGCAATTCGCCCAGGTCGGTGCCCGCGCAAAACGCGCGATCCCCGCTCCCCGTGACGACCAGCAGGCGGGATCGTCCGGCCTCGAGCTCATCGATGCAGCGGGCCAGTCCCAGCAAGACCGGTTTGGTGAGCGCATTGAGCTTGGCCGGGCGTTCAATCCGGAACAGCGCACCCTCCGGCAGGGTCTCGATCGTGAAGTCGCTCATGTGGGACCCGTTCAGCTCATCATCCGGATGCTGGTATAGATCTCGGTCGCCTTGCGACGGTTGTACTCGTCGACCTTGCCCCGAATGAGAAAGATGTCGATCAGCCAGAGAATGCCGCACACCCCGAAGGTGAGCAGCTTGAGCAGTCCCATGCCGATGTCGCCGATCATGAATCGGTCGACACCCAGCGTGCCGAAGAGCACTGAAAGAATGAGCACGAGGTTGCGGTCTTTCTTCGCCGATTCGATCTGGCTGTTGAAGAGCAGTCGCTGGGTATCGGAGAGATCTTTCATCATCAGTTGCTGTTCGGCAAAGGTGAATTCAGGCATGAGCGGGTCGACCTTTCAGGAGGGTATTGAGTTGCTGGACGAACAGTGCCGCCAGCACGAGCAGCACGGGTACGGCTAGCGCATTGACGGCGACGGCATCGAGGATGCGCCCCTGTAGCCCCAGCATGAGCGCGCGTGAAAGACCACAGCCCCAGCACTCGATGTCGAGCAGTGAGTCGAAAAGGCAGGCCGGCAGCAGCGTCTGGAGTGCGCTCGGGGGCAGGCTTGCGCAGACGACCAGCACCGGCAGCATGCCCAGGCGCAGTCCCGCGTCGATCAGGCCGACCCCATCGAAGCGAAGCGCTGAGGCCGGGGCATTCAGCGCGGCGGGTTTTGGGGCGGAGTATTGGCGCATGACAGGTTCAGGTGCGCGCAATCTCGCGTCCTGCGGTTTCTCCAGCTACATAGCCCAGCACGGCAGCCGCCAACAGCCCATTGCCTGACACATACCCGGCGCCGCCTGCGCGGCCACTGACACCCGCCGCAGCGCCGCCGCCCGCGAACAGGTTCCCAATGGCATGTCCGTCTTCGCGCAGGACGCGGCCCTGCGCATCAACCATCAAACCGCCCTGGGTGTGAAAGAGCCCCGCGTTGACGCGTGTGACCACGAAGGGCGCCTGCAGGGGCGCCATGCCGAATGCGCTGCGGCCGAATTCGTCGGCCTGCTCGCCGCGTGCCGCAGCGTTGTAGCGTTCGATGGTCTCTCGCAAGGCCTCGGCATCGATTCCGTGCAGGGCGGCTAATTCCTCGACCGTGGCGGCCTCCTTGGCGCCGCCCTGCTCGACCAGGACCCGATACGTGTCCTGATAGTGGGCGACGTAATCGCGAATACGGCTGTCATAGATGGCGTAGGCCACATTGCCCTGGGCCATGACCAGCGCGCCGAATCCAGAGTAGCCAAGGTTCTCGTTACCGAAGCGTCGGCCACTGCGATTGACATAGAACGCACCTTTTTCAGCCGCGCTCCAGGTGAGTAATTCGCCGTGGGGATAGGCCACGCTGGCATGGGATTGGTAAGCGCCAATGTTGCCCAGCTTTGCGCCCAACTGACGGCCCCATTCGATCGCCTCGCCCTCGCTGCCCGTGGCGCCGAAATACTGTGCATCGGCGATTTCGGGGCAGAACTCGCGGAGCATGGCAGCGTTGGCGCCGTAGCCGTTGGTGGCGAGGATGGTCTTTTTCGCCCGGATTGAATAGCGCTGCTTGCCGCTGCTCACTTCGGCGCCAATCACCGCGCCGTGCTCGTCGGCGATCAGCCGGCTGATCGGGTTGGAGAACACCACTTCGATGCCGTCGCGCTGGGCGGCGCGCGCCAGCGCCTCGACCAGTTCGATGCCCCGCCCGGTGGGCTGGGTGTGCAGGCGTGGGATGGTGTGGCCGACATGCTTGTAGTTGGTGTAGAGCTTCATCTGAACCTCGCAGTACTGGTTCAGCCAGTCCACAACTTCGCCCGATCGGGTGGCGAGCATGCGGGTGAGGTGAGGGGCCTCGTGCTCGCCGGCCACCCGCTCCATGTCGGCGATCATGGTGTTGGCCGAGTCTTGGATCCCCGCTTCACGCTGCAGGCGGGTCCCGGCCGCCGGAATGGAGCCGCAGGACAGTGTGGTGTTGCCGGCGAAGCGGTCGAGCTTTTCCAGCACCGCGACGCTTGCACCCTGTTCGGCCGCGCGCAGGGCCGCGATCAGTCCGCAGGCGCCAGCGCCCGCAACCAGAACATCCACCTCTGCTTGCCAGTTGTTCATTGCAGTTTCACTCCGCTGCTTGAGACCAGCTCGCTCCATTTGCGAAGTTCACTTCGAATATGGTCGGCGAAGGCTTCAGGGCTGCTGCCGACCGGTTCGGCACCCAGCGAGGCGAATCGCTCGCGGATCTCGGTGCTGCCCAGTACCTTGTTGAGAGCCGTGCTCAGTTGGGCCACGATGGCCGGCGGTGTGCCCGCCGGCGCCAGAATACCCATCCAGGCGCTGACATCGAAGCCGGGGAGGCCCGTTGCTTCGGCAACTGTGGGCAGGTCGGGCAGCAGGCTTGAGCGCTGCGAGCCGCCGACCGCCAGCGGCAAGACGCGGCCCGTCTTGATGTGTGGCAGGGCTCCGGCAATGTCGCCAAACAGCACCTGGATGTTGCCCGCGGCGAGGTCGGTGAGCGCCGGGCCGCTCCCCTTGTAGGGAATGTGCGCCATCTCGACGCCGGCGCGAAGCTTGAGAAATTCGCCGGCCAGATGATGCGAACTGCCATTGCCGGCCGAGCCGAAGTTGAATCGCGCCCCGGGGGCGCGTGACGCGGCCACGAGTTCGCGGACGCTTCGTACCGGCAGCGAGGGCGTGACCAGCAGCACCAGTTGGTTGGTGAGCGCGAGGGTGACCGGTGCGAAGTCTCGCACCGGGTCGAAGGGCATGGTGGGGTAGAGGCTGGGGTTGATCGCGTGGGTGCCGATGGTTCCCATGACGAGCGTGTAGCCATCCGGGGCCGACTTGGCCACGAAGTCGGCGCCGATGTTGCCGCCGGCACCGCCCCGGTTGTCGATCACCACGGCTTGCCCGATGACGTCTGACAGTCGCTGAGCAATGGCGCGCCCCATGATGTCGGTGGCGCCACCTGGAGCGTAGGGGATCACAAGCTTGAGGGGGCGGGCGGGAAAGCCCTGCGCGTGCGCGCCGGACGCCAGCGTGCTTCCGGCAGCGAGGCCGGCGAGCAGGAGCTTGCGGCGCGATAGGAAGAGGAACGGCTCGATCATCGGAGGCTCACTTGCCCGAGGCGCTCGGGGGTAGGGGTGTCAGGGGCCGGTTCGACGGCCAGCGGCCTTTGTACCGGGTGGCTCAATGTTACGCCGAGATCGCAGAAATCGACCCGCTGCGCTCCGCGAAGTGCGGCGATTGCTTGCGGTTGGTCCCGGGCTGCGGCATCGTCTCGGTCTTGCCACTTGCGAACGGATGACACGACGATGATCGATCTCTTCACCTGGCCCACGCCCAACGGGCACAAGATCCACATCATGCTGGAAGAGTGCAAGCTGCCTTATGCGGTACATCCCATCGACATTGGCGCGGGCGATCAGTTTCAGCCCGAGTTCTTGCGGATTTCGCCGAACAACAAGATGCCCGCCATCATTGATTCGGACGGCCCCGATGGCAAGCCCATCTCGATTTTCGAGTCGGGTGCAATCCTGATCTACCTCGCCTCCAAGACCGGCCGTTTCATGCCAGCCTCGACGCGCGGCAAGTATGAAGTCTTGCAGTGGCTGATGTGGCAGATGGGCGGGTTCGGCCCCATGCTGGGTCAGGCTCACCACTTTCTCATGTACGCGCCGGAAAAAATTCCCTACGCCATGGACCGCTACGCCAAGGAGGCCAATCGTCTTTACGGCGTGCTGGATCGTCAACTGCAGGGCAAGGATTATGTCTGCGGGCGCTACAGCATTGCCGACATGGCGATCTGGCCCTGGACGCGATCGCACAAGAATCAGCAGGTCGGCCTGACCGACTACCCCAATGTGGCCGCGTGGTCGGAGCGCATGGCGGCCCGGCCTGCGGTGAAGCGGGCGATCGAGGTGCTGGCCGACCGTCGCCGCACCGGGCCGCATACCCCGGAAGCCTGGAAGAACCTGTTCGGTGCCGGGCAGTTCAAGAAACGTTGAGAGCGAGCCTGCCATGAAAGAAGCCGTCGTCGTGATGGACATGACCAATGATTCGATCGCACCCGAGGCTCGCGCGGTCGAGATCCGTCTCAAACTGCTCGAGCAGACGCGGGTGTTTCTTGACTGGGCGCGAAGCACCGGTCGGCCGGTGCTGCACGTTGACAGCGCGCGGCGCAAGACCGACGTCTGGTTTCGCAAGCATTGGGAGTTTGTCAATGAAATCGGCACCCAGGGCCAGTTGCCCATCCCGTCGGTCTACGAGCCCGGCGCCGATATCGTCGTCCACAAGCGCCGCTACAGTGGCTTCTTTCAGTCCGACCTCGATCTCACCCTGCGCGAACTGGGGGTGGAGTCGATCATCGTCATCGGCTGGTCCACATCGTTAGCCGTGATGATGACGGCGCTCGATGGTTGGCAGCATGGCTATTCCACCACGGTGCTCAGCGACCTAACCATCGCTCACGCCTGGGGCGGACACACGGTGGAGGAAAACCAGCGCTGGACGCTTGATCTGATCAAGGCGATGGCCTATTCGCGCATCACCACCAGTACCGAACTGATGGCAGCGTAAGCGGCAGCGCGTCTGGCATGGCTGACTCACGCGCCCTGACGCCCGTTTTTCTGCTCACCGGGTTTCTGGGTAGCGGCAAGACCACGCTGCTCAATGCCCTGCTGAAGGCACCGGCGTTTGCCAACACGGCGGTGGTGGTCAACGAGTTCGGCGAAATCGGGCTGGATCATTTCCTGATCGAAAAGAGCCAGGACAATGTGGTGCTGCTCGACGCGGGCTGTTTGTGCTGCACGATTTCCGACTCGCTGCACGAAACACTGGCCGAATTGAACGGCAAGCGGGTGCGGGGCGAGATCCCTGCTTTTGAGCGCGTGATCATCGAGACCACCGGGCTGGCCGATCCGACCCCCATTCTCAATACGCTGCTGGGCATGCGGATGGTGACCGATCACTACCGACTTGAGGCGGCGATTGTCACGGTCGACGCCCAGCACGTGGTCCCGCTGCTCGACCGCCAGCCCGAGGTGGTGCGCCAGATCGCGGTGGCCGATCGCCTGGTGCTCACCAAGACCGATCTGGTCGCCGCAACGTCCGACTTGCTTGCCCACATCCGGAGCGTAAATGCGCAGGCGCCGGTGATCGAGTCGGTATCCGGTGCCGAGGCACTTTCGGCCTTTTCACCGCTGCCCCGGCACCGGTTGCCAGTGCCCGAGTCGCCCCGACACGACCACGACCACGACCACGACCACGACCACGACCACGACCACGACCACGACCACGACCACGACCACGACCACGACCACGACCACGACCACGACCACGACCACGCGGCGCACGCGGCGCACGCGGCGCACGCGGCCGAGCACGGGCACAACGTCAACCGCCACGATTCGCATATTCGCGCCCATTGCCTGGTGATCGCGGATCCGGCGTCTTGGTCAGGCGTTGCCGCCTGGTGGCAGGCGCTGTCCGACTCCTTGGGCGATCGGTTGTTGCGCTGCAAGGGTCTGCTCCGAATTGCGGAGTCCGGCGAAATCATCTTCATCCAGGGCGTGCAGAAGGTCTTTCATCGACCTGAGCGGCTGCCGGCCTGGCCCGATGCCGACACGCGCTCGCGCCTCGTCTGCATCACGCGCGATGTCGAAGAAGCGTTCATTCGCAAGACGCTCGGTCTGCTGAAGCTGTCTGCGGGCGCCGATCCCAAGGCAGCGGCGGCGCAGTTCCTGCAGGAGATCGAAGCCCCTCCGAGGCGCGCCTGACCGCTGGCTCCGGTACCATCGCGCCGTACACGCCGCTCGCCGCGGCTCCGTTCAACCCCCCTCAAGCATTCTTCATGTCCGATAGCAACGATTGGGCTTTTCCCGAGGAGATGCGTCCCCGCGATGAGGACGTCGACTTCGAACTGGCCGCCGCACTCGATGCCGTGGTGGAACTTCGCGCTGAAGTACCCGAAGATGCCTTTACGGCCGCCACCCTTGGCACCGAGCGAGGCGGCAATGGCGTGGTCATCGCGGAGGGCGTGGTGTTGACCATCGGTTACCTGATCACCGAAGCCGAAACGGTCTGGCTGACCAGCCGCTCGGGCAAGGTGGTGCAGGGCTATCCGCTCGCCTACGACCAGGCTACTGGCTTCGGATTGATTCGTGCGCTGGGGCCGCTGGGCGTGAGCGCCATCGCCCGGGGCAGCGCCGCGTCGGTGGCTCGGGGCGATCGGGTTTATGTGCTCAGTCACGGCGGGCGTCGCCACGCGCTGCGCACCCGAATCTCGGACAAGCGCGAATTCGCGGGATACTGGGAATACCTACTCGACGAGGCGCTTTTTACCGCACCGGCTCACCCTGAATGGAGCGGTGCGGCCCTGCTGAACGGGCAAGGTGAACTGGTGGGAATCGGCTCCTTGTTGACGCAAGAGTCGTCGCAGGGCGAAACCGTTCAGGGCAACATGTCCGTGCCTGTCGACCTGCTCGAACCCATTCTCGACAGCCTTCTGGCCACGGGTCAGTCGGGGCGTGCGCCGCGGCCCTGGTTGGGAATGTATCTTGGTGAGTCGGAGGGTCAGCTGGTCGTCGCGGGCACCTCCCAGGGAGGGCCCGCGCAGCGTGCCGGGGTGCAGCTCGAAGACATGGTCATCGATGTGGCGGGTCAACGCGTCACCTCGCTGGGCGCCTTTTTTCGCGCGGCCTGGGCGCTCGGCCCGGCCGGGGTGACTGTGCCGATTACGCTGGCGCGAGGCGCTGAACTGCTGCGGCTATCGCTGCAGTCGGTCGACCGCAATGACATGATGCGCAAGCCGTTGATGCATTGATGGCGGACGGGTGAGCCGAAGCGTCGCGAGGGGCTCAGTCCCCGCGTTCCAAGGAGACAATCGGATGAGCGAACTCGAACAGTTTCTGGCGGCACGGGATGCGCTGCTTGCCAACCGCAATGACCTTGAAGCCGCCAGCGCAGCCTTTCAGTGGCCCGCGCTGCAGCACTTCAACTGGGCGCGCGACTACTTTGACGGCATGGCGCGCGGCAACCCTGCGCCCGGGCTGCACATCGTCGAGGAGTCGGGAAGCGAAGCGAAGCTGAGCTACGAGCAGTTGCGAGTTCGCTCCAACCAGGTGGCCAATTTCCTGGTGGAACTCGGCGCCCGTCGCGGCGATCGCATTTTGCTCATGCTGGGCAACGAAGTGCCGCTCTGGGAGACCATGCTCGCCGCGATCAAGCTGGGGGCCGTGCTCATTCCGGCGACCACGCTGCTGTCGGGCGATGACCTGAGCGACCGGCTCGCGCGTGGCAAGGTCCGTTGGGTCCTCACCAATCCGACGGGTGCGGCGAAATTTGCCGGGCTATCCGCTCGTACCCTGGCGGGCGTGTCGCTGATCTGCGCAGGCGCTGCGCCCTCAGCAGGCTGGATCGACTATGCGAAAAGCGCGCAGGCGGCGTCCGAGTTTTCAGCGCCCGAACCCACGCTCGCGACCGATCCCATGCTCGAGTACTTCACCTCGGGGACCACGGCGCGACCCAAGCTGGTTCAGCACACCCAGGTCAGCTACCCGGTGGGACATTTGTCCACGCTTTACTGGCTGGGGCTCAAGCGTGGGGATGTGCACTGGACCATCAGCTCGCCCGGTTGGGCCAAGCACGCGTGGAGCTGTTTCTTTGCGCCCTTCAACGCGCAGGCCTGCATCTTCATTTACAACTACGCCCGCTTCAATGGCCCGGCCATCCTGCAGACGCTGGTGCAGCATCGGGTCGATACGCTGTGTGCGCCGCCCACGGTCTGGCGCATGCTCATCCTGGAAGACCTTGCGCGCTGGCCGGTGCAGTTGCGGGAATTGATCTCGGCCGGTGAACCCCTCAACCCCGAGGTGATCGAGCAGGTGAGGGCGGCATGGAAGCTGACCATCCGCGACGGCTATGGCCAGACCGAGACCACCGCTCAAATCGGCAATCCGCCCGGGGCCTTGCTCAAGTCGGGCTCGATGGGGCGGCCGCTACCGGGTTATCGAATTGTTTTGCTCGATACCGATGGTCAGCCCGCCGATGAGGGCGAAATCTGCATCGATCTTGCACACCGCCCCACGGCGCTGATGAACGGCTATGCCGATGACCCCGACAAGACCGCCGAGGTGATGCGGGATGGCTACTATCACACGGGCGACGTGGGCCAGCGCGACGCGCAGGGCTACATCACCTACGTCGGTCGCGCCGATGATGTCTTCAAGGCCTCGGGTTATCGCATCAGCCCCTTCGAACTGGAAAGCGTGCTCATCGAACATCCTGCGGTGGCTGAGGCCGCCGTGGTGCCTTCGCCGGACCCTGTGCGTGGCTATGTGCCCAAAGCGTATGTGATCGTCGCGCCGGGACATGCACCGGACGCGTCCACTGCGGCGGACGTCTTTCGCTTTCTGCGCGAGCGCCTCTCGGCTTACAAGCTGGTGCGGCGCATCGAGTTCAGCGATCTGCCCAAGACCATTTCCGGCAAGATCCGCCGGGTGGAGTTGCGTGCGCAGGAGGCTCAGCGCCCGGCAAGTGGTGCGCGCAGCGCAGCCGAGTTTCTCGAAGACCAGTTCCGCTGAATCAGGCGATTCAGGCCCAGTCGTTCGTCTCGCGGTAACGACGCTCGAAGGCCTCGATCCGGTCGAGGTTTCGCAGGGTGAGGTCAATCTGGTTGACGCCCTCGAGCAGACAGCGCTTGCTGAAGCCATCGATCTCGAAGGCGTGCTGCCTGGCGTACGTGTCGGTGAGAGACTGCTCCGGCAGGTCGATGCGGATCAGGGCACCGGGGACTTCCTGATACTGCTGCCGCAGACCGGCTACTGTCGTGTCATCCAGTCGGATCGGCAAGATGCCGTTCTTCACGCAGTTGTTGTAGAAGATGTCGCCAAAGCTTGGGGCAATCACACAGCGGATCCCCCAACGCTCGAGTGCCAGCGCGGCCGCCTCCCGGGAGGAGCCTCCGCCGAAATTGGCGTTGCCGATGAACACCTGGGCTGAGCGATAGGCCGACTGATTCAGCACAAACGCCGGGTCTTCGCTGCCGTCGGCCCGAAAGCGCAGGTCATGAAACAGATAGTTCGGGTACTCGGGCGTCGTGCTGCGTTTGAGCAGAAACCGGGCCGGCAGGATCTGATCGGTGTCGACGTTGAGCCGATCGTAGGGGGCCACCACGGCCTGAAGCACGGTGAAGGGTTTCATAGCGATCGGTCTGCGAAAAGTTCACGTGCATCGGCGATGCGACCGGCGATGGCCGATGCCGCCGCCGTAGCCGGGCTCGCCAGGTGGGTGCGAGCGCCCGGCCCCTGGCGCCCGACAAAATTTCGGTTCGAGGTCGAGACACAGCGCTTGCCAGCCGCGACCGTGTCTCCGTTGGTGCCCACGCACATCGAGCAACCCGGGTGGCCCCAGGTGAAGCCGGCCTCGATGAAGATCCGGTCCAGCCCCTCGCGTTCGGCCTGGGCACGCACCAGCCCCGAACCCGGCACTACGAGGGCGGGCACTCGGGCCTTGCGGCCTTGGGCGATGGCGGCGGCTGCGCGCAGGTCCTCGATGCGGCCGTTGGTACACGACCCTATGAAGACCTGATCCACCGCAAGGTCCTGCAGGGCGATGCCTGGACGAAGACCCATGTAATCAAGCGCCCGCGTCATGCTCAGCCGACGGTCGGCGTTGGATTCGGACGCGGGATCGGGCACTCGGCCGCGGATGGGCAGCACATCAGCGGCGGTATTGCCCCAGCTGATCATGGGCTCGACACGGCTTGCGTCTACGTGCAACTCACGATCGAAGTGCGCTCCCCCGTCTGAGGGCAGGGTCTTCCACCAGGCGAGCGCGCGCGCCCACCGATCGCCCTTCGGCGCGTAAGGGCGGCCCTCAAGATAGGTGAAGGTGGTGTCGTCGGGGGCAATCATGCCGCTGCGTGCGCCGGCTTCGATGGACATGTTGCAGACCGTCAGCCGCTCCTCGACGCTCAGGGCGCGAATCGTCGAACCGGCGTATTCGATGACGTGGCCAAAACCACCCTCTGGGCCCAGTTGACCGATGATGGCCAGGATGAGATCTTTGGCGCTGACTCCTGGGGCGCGCGCACCTTCCACACTAATGCGCATGACCCCCAGCGGCTTTTGCCAGATGCATTGTGTCGCCATGATGTGAGCGGTTTGACCCCCGATGCCGAAGGCGAGGGCGCCCAGGGCGCCGTGCGTGGAGGTGTGCGAGTCGCCGCAGAGCAGAAAGAGCCCGGGCAGCGTAATGCCTTGCTCGGGGCCCACCACATGGGAGATGCCCATTCTCGGATCGCCTAGCGGAAAATGGGTCAAGCCAAATTCGCGGCAATCGTCTTGCAGTGCAGTGACCAGCGTGCGTCGTTCCACGTCGGCGATGTCGGCCAGTGTCGGCCCCCGGCTCGCCGCGAAGTGGTCCGGTTCACCGAAGATCCGATGCGGATGCCTCACCCGGTAGCGGTTGGCCCGCAGGTGATCAAAGGCGTGAAAGGAAGAGGTGTCTGTCAGCAATAGACGGTCGACGAAGAGCAGTGTCTGTCCGCTGCCGGTATCGTGGGTAACGGCATGGGAGTCCCAGATTTTCCGAAACATCGATCGCGGTGTGCTCATTGTCGGCGCGGTCATGGTTCATCCTTGCAGCGAGTGACGTCGGCCGGACCGCCCGGTGATTGCATTTCCCTTGCATACGTCGGGAAATGCTTGTCGCAGACGCTGTTGCGCATGCTATAAATGTGAAGTCGATGGGGAGTAGCTATGTCTTTTCGTGCGGCGCCAAGGCGCCGATCCCGGAAAGATCGGCAGATCGTCAATCCGAAGCGGTGCTTCCGGTCTGTCGGGCATACACGAATTACCACAAGCTTAGCAAGACCTTCGATCAACCGACCCTGCGGGTGGGCGCGTATCTGTTCGAGATACGTGGCCTCTGTCGGGTCCCGATTGATCGCATATCAAAGGGTCTTGTCATGGAATTTCTTTCCGTTGGCTGGTGGTCTGCGCTTGCAACCATCATTCTCATCGATCTCGTTCTAGCTGGCGACAACGCAATCGTGATCGCCCTGGCTGCGCGGCGGCTTCCCGCTCATTTGCAGCGCCGGGCCATTCTCTGGGGTACGGCCGGCGCAATCATCGTGCGTTCGCTCATGACGGTGGGGGTCGTTTGGCTGCTGAAGATCCCCGGCCTCATGTTGGCGGGCGGCCTGGGGCTGCTCTGGATCGCCTACAAGCTTCTTGCCGACACCGGTGACGACGACCACGAGACCGGGGGCGGCGCCACCACCTTCTGGGGGGCGATGAAGACCATCATCATCGCTGATGCCCTGATGGGGATCGACAACGTGCTTGGCGTGGCGGGCGCGGCAGGTGGCGCCTTCGATCTGGTGATTCTCGGGTTGCTGATCAGTGTGCCGATCGTCGTTTTCGGCAGCGCGGTGGTGCTGAAACTGGTCCAGCGCTGGCCGATCATCATCCAGCTGGGCGCGGCTGTGCTCGCGTTCACGGGGGCGCAGATGATCATCAACGAGACCCTGCTTGACCCGGTTTTTGATGGGTCCAGTGTGACTAATGATTTCGCTCGCTGGGGTACCTATCTGGTGTCCGTGGCGGGTGTCTTGGGTCTGGGCTGGTGGTCCACGCGACGTCGCGAACCGGGCACCCGAGCGGAATCTATCTGAGCGGCCATTACGACAAAGGAGAATCGGCCATGGAAACTTTCATCGTCTATGTGAATGATGCCGACCACGCGCAGCGGCAGGTCGTACCGCTGCTGCAGGACCGCAGCGGGGACCACTGGGTTCTGGTAGCGTGTCCGCCCCGCCTCAATCGTCACAGCGGCCGCTGGGTGTCGCAGCCAGCGCTGAGGCGCTGGAAGCAGGAGTGGGCGCGGGATAACCTTCGGGACCTTGTTGCCTTGATCGAGGGGCGCGACAATAAAGCGAGCACACGTGTCGCCCACGGCGATTTGGTTGCGTTCACTCGGCAGCTGCGTGGTGAATTGGGGGCAGCCCGAATTCTCGATGCCCGGCGCCCGAAGGTCGGGGTTACGTTGGAGGCGGTGACGCCCGAGCAACCGGCCGAGCAGCAGGGAGCCCTGGCCGCTGCCGGCGGGGCGCTGGCACTTGGCGCGCTGATTGCCCTCGCTACCGAGTAGGCATTCGGCTAGCGGGCAAGTGGGCGCTCGGGTCCTGCCGTGCATGTACGTGCGCGGCGGACGCGCGGTTTTTTCGACAAGCGGTCAGGAAATGGCTGGTCCTCGAAAGGGGCGGGTCGTATACTGCGTGGTATCGGCGGTTTTGACCGACCGCCGGGCTCTCAGTAGCGTTCAATTTCTCACGATTTCCGGGGCCGACCTGGTTTCGACGTGGGTAACGAAGCGGCACGGGGCATGCCGAGGCGCCAAGTCCTCGTAAATCCTTTGGCAAAACCACAAACGCCAACGACGAGCGTTTCGCTCTCGCGGCTTAAACCCCGCGAGCGCCGCAACAGTCAGCCGATGGGCTGGGTCTAACCGGGCAACCGGAAGGGCTGCGGTGTAACTTCAATCGGATAGCGTCCGGGCCGGGTTACTTGGTTCGGGGGCGAAACTCAAGGTAACTGGGTGCGGGTCGGCCTGTCGGCTGGCTAAGCTCGCACCGAGACCCAAGTAAACCGACTAAGCATGTAGAACTGGTCGTAGAGGACTTGCGGACGCGGGTTCGATTCCCGCCGGCTCCACCAATAAAGGAAAAACCAACCCTTCGGGGTTGGCTTTTTTTTGCCTACTGCCGCGTGTTTGCGCGCGTTTCTGCGGGTTCTTGCGGACTGCGGAGAGAGGCGACGTCCCCCCGGAAATGAGTAGCACATAGGTTTAGAGTCCGATCCTGGGGAAGGAGATCGGACGTGAAGAAGAGGTTTACGGAAGAGCAGATCATCGGGTTTCTGAAAGAGGCCGAGGCTGGGGTAGCGGTGAAGGATC
>CAIVPX010000121.1 GCA_903907905.1 uncultured bacterium
ACCGCATCGGCCAGCGGCACGGTCGTGGCCGACCTGGGCGCGGGCACCAACACCTACTACGTCTACGCCAGCGCCACCTATGGTCGACTGCTGGTGGACAGCGACATCACGCGAACCGCGCTCGCGGTGATCTGAGCGGGCTACCCGTCACCGGCTGGGCGTTCGGTTACCGGGCGGACTGCCTGTCGTCGGCTCGGCGTTCAGCGACCGGGCAGGCCCGCTACTGCTCAGGCGGGCGTAACCGCGGCCCCCTTCAATTCCACGGTATTGCCGTCGGGATCCTCGAGGTAGACCGAGGGCCCCGTTCCCTCGGCGCCAAAGCGCTGCTCGACACCAGTCAGTCGCTTGACACCCTGGCGATCGAGGTACTCAAAAAGCGACGCTTCGTCGAAGGGCTCCACCCGGATACAGAAGTGGTCCATATTGCGCCCGCCGGGCACCACCGGGCCGCCGCCCCGTTGGCCCACCTTACCGGCCACATCCACCAGATCAAGCATGGAGGTCCCCACCCCCAGGTGCACCAGGCCCAGATCTGGCCGCCGTCTTTTCACTTCGCAACCGAGTACCTGTGTGTAAAACTCGATGCTTCGCTCCAGATCGTGCACCCGTAGCACCGTGTGGTCGAGACGTTGAAGCGAGAAGGGAATCATGCCGTTTCTCCGCGGTTCGAAAACCTGCCTTGTGAAGCGCCCTGCGGAATGCTAGCAGGCGCGAGGCATCGACGACGCGGACGGCTCCAGGAAACCTCAACGAACCGGGAGATGCCCGTGTCTGCACGCGTGCGACGACTCATCGCCCTGAGCGCCCTGCTCGTCTAGGCAAGTTTCACGCCCCCGGATTCGCCGCCAGCCCACACGCTGCAGCCCGTGCCCGTATAAATCGGCGAAACCGCCAGCGTGACACGCGTCATGGGCGCGCGGCCGCGGGCGGTGCAGATCCAGTTCAGGACCGACCCGCTTGCCCGCTGAGCAGCAAGGCGGTCGGGTCAGTCAAGTTTGATTCCCGCATCGCGAATGATGCGGGCAAACTTGCCCGACTCGGCGCGCATGAGCGTCCCAAGATCGTCACCCGTCACGATGTAGGAGCCCATGCCCAGTTGCTCGAGCTTGTCCTTGAAGTCGGGCGTGGCGGCCAGTCGGCCGATCTCGCTTGCGAGCTTGCTCGCAATCTCCCGGGGCAGGTTGGCCGGCGCAATCACGCCGTACCACTGCCGCATCTCGAAGTTGGGCAGCCCCGCCTCCTTGAAGGTGGGCACCTGCGGCAAGGCAGGCAGTCGCGCATCGCCTGTGACCGCAATCGCGCGCAGCCGGCCCGACTTCACCAGAGAAATGGCCGACCCGGGAATGGCGAACGAGATATCGACCTGCCCGCCCGCCAGGTCAACCAGCGCAGGTGCAGCGCCCTTGTAGGGAATATGGCGCGCCTGCATGCCGGTCAGCCCATTGAAGAGTTCGTGCGCCACGTGCGTGGCCGAACCGGCGCCGCCCGTGGCATAGGTGATGCCGCCCGGTCGCCCTTTGGCGTAGGCGATTAATTCGCTCACGGTATTGGCGGGCAGACCTGGGTAGACGACCAGCAGCGTCTCGGTGGAGGCCACTGACGCAATCGGTGTGAAGTCCTTGATGGGGTCGTAGGCGGTGCTCGACAGCAAAGGAATCAGCACGTGGCTGCTCACGCCCAGCAGGATGGTGTTGCCGTCGGGTGCCGCCCGCGCAGCCGCCAGCGTACCAATGGTGGTGTTGGCGCCCGGCTGGTTGTCGACCAGAACGGGCTGACCCCACAACTCGGTCAGCCGCAGGCCAATCAGGCGAGCCACGTTGGTGGTGCTGCCCCCGGTTGCGTACGGCACGATGAAACGGATCGGCTTGTTGGGGTAAGACGCCGAAGATGATTGCGCCTGTGCGCAGGGGCTGGCTGCCATCAGTGCCAGAGACAGAAAGGTGATGAGATGACGACGTGAGAAGGTGTTCAAGAGGGCTCTCCCCGTTCAGTGGACGGTACGCAGAAACGTCATCAGGAGCCTGACGTCGGGTTGCTCAAAAATTTTCAATGATCGCTCGCGAAGCTCGCTCGCAGCCTCTGGCGCAAGGCGACCGCGCACAAGCGAATCAAACTTCTGCCGAAGCAGCGATTCCTGCTGGGCCAGGTTGCCGATCGGCAGGCTGGTGTCGGCGCGAGTCTCGAAGCAACGGCCCTCGCTGTCGACCACGCGCATCTCGGCGAGCGTGAGCGCACGACCGGGCACGAAGCGCACACTGACACGATCACGCAGTGTCACCACATCGGCTCGCGCGCACACAGCCTCCGAATACGTGGCCAGATCGCCAGTGGGCAGACCCAACAGCCCCACCGCGGCGTTGAACCGCAGGCTGAATTTCGCTTCGGCTTCGGTTCGGGGCGCAACAATGTCGCAGGTGCGGGTGCATTCTTCACCCACCTCGATATGAATGGAGGTGATCGTCGCGGGGTCGAACTGCGACTGCGCCCGGATGCCACGCGCGCACTCAAGCGTGGCGTGCGTGCCATAGCAGGCCGCATGAAACTTGAAGAGATTGCGATGGACCGCATGCCCCTGATCGAAGTCGGCCAGCGCGGCAGCAAGCTTGCGCGCGCCCGCATGCGTGTCGGCAAAGCCCTGCGCACACTCCAGCGCATCATCGCGCGCCGTGAAGCCCTGACGGGCCAGCCAGGCAGCGTGATACCCGTGCAGGGCGGCATTGCCCGCATGAAGCGGTTTGGCGTCGGTGCCGAAGAGCCCGATCAGTCCCGATGCCTGAGCGGCCGCAAGCCCGATCGCGTGACGCATCTGCGCGCGATCGGCCCCCAGCAGTTGCGCACAGGCCACCGCCGAGGCGAAGGTACCGATGGTGCCCGTGGCGTGAAAGCCTCGGGCGTAGTGATCGGGCGCCATCCAGACACCGATGCGACAGGCCGCCTCGTAGCCCACCAGCCACGCGGCCCCCAGGTCCCGCCCGCTCGACCCGATTGACTCGGCCAAGGCCAGCACGGGTGGAAACAACACCACCCCGGGATGCCCCGGCATGAGCAGGTTGGCATCATCGAAATCGAGTGCGTGCGAAATCACGCCATTGGCGAGGGCGGCCGAGGCCACGCTCGTGCGCTGGCCGCACCCCACGATGCTCGCCTGAGGGTGCGCCGCCTGCGACGCCGCCAAGGCAGTGACCGCCGCTGAGGCGCGCACGCCCACGCCGGCCACGGCGCAAGCCACCCAGTCGAGCAGACACTGCCCCACCCGTGCGCTCGTGTCGAGGCAGGCCAAAGCCTGCGCGGTTTGATCGAGGGCCCGGTCGAGGATCTGATCAGCGATCGTCTTCATGCGCGCCCCACCCCGTCACCGCCTCAAGCCTCGCGCCGCGCATTGCCCGGCCAAGCGCCCCAGCCCCAGGGCCGACAGCAAACCATTGCCCGCGAGATAGCCCCAGTCAGCCGGACCCGACACGCAACGCGCTGCGCCGCCGGCGGCCCACAGGTTGGGGAAGGGTGAGCCGTTTCGTTTCAGCACCCGGGCCGAGGCGTCCACCTCGAGCCCCCCCTGGGTATGATAGAGCCCGCCCGTGATGCGAATGCCATAGTACGGCGCGGTCAACGCGGGCTGGGTGGTGAAATCGCGCCCCAGCGGGTCGGCGTTGCCCGCTGCACAATGAAGCACCGCCGCATGCGTGCGCGCCAGACCCTCCGACGGAATTTGGAGGGCCTCGGCCAAGGCCTCGAGCGTGGGGCAAACCACCACAGCGCCCGCATGCGCAGCTTCTCGATAGTGGTCGAAGGCCATGCCAAGCTGATGGCAACGCTCATCGAAAATATTGAAGGCCACCGCACCGGGTTGCTTGAGTACATCGCGCGCCTGCTCGGAGTAACCGCGATGCTCGTTGGCAAATCGCTCACCCAGTCGATTGACCTGGTATCCGCCGGACATCATCAGCGCCCACGAAATACCGATCTGGTGAGGAATGGCCACCGATCCGTGCCCCTGAAAGGCCCCCATGTCACCCAGCCCCGCGCCCAGTTGCTCACCCCACTGAACCGCGTGCCCCTCGTTGCCTGAATGCCCTAGAAACGCCGCCTCCAGCATGTCGGGCAGATAGCGCTGCAAGAGCGCCTTATTACCAGCATAGCCGCTGCAGGCGAGCACCAGCGCCTCACAGGCGACGTCCTCATGGCTGCCATCGGGTCGGTCGACCCGCACCCCGCAGACCGTGTCACCCTCCACGAACAAGGTGTTGACCTGCGCCGCGCTCAGAATGTCGACCCCGGCGGCCAGCGCGGCGCGCTCGAGATCGGCCATGAGCCGGCGGCCGGTGCGCTCGGCCGGGCCATGCATGCGCCTGACACTGTGGCCGGGATAGCTGAAGCCATCAATGAGCGTGAGCGATACCCCGTGACGCGTGATCAGCCAGTCGATGGTGGGACCGATGACCTCGGCCAGCGCCTGCACAACGTCTTCATTGGCCTGCCCGTGCGCCTTGGCTTGGATGTCCCGGGCCAGCAGCGCCGCACTGTCCAGCACGCCCGCCTCGCGCTGCAGCAAGGTATCGGCCGCCGGCACCAGCCCTGACGACAGTGCCGTCGACCCTCGCAGCCGCTCGTCGCGCTCGAACACCACCACCTCGGCGCCGCCTTCGCGGGCCGCCAGCGCGCTCACCAGGCCGGCCGCACCGCCGCCCACGACAATCACATTCGTGTCGATCTGGAAGCGAGCGTCGGAGACGGGCAGCGTGCAAACGATGGATTCGGGCATGGTCTCGGACACCTGGTGGGTCGTCGGGGCGCCTCGCGCGGACGCGTACGGCGAAACGTGCGAAATCGGGGAATACCCGGAACGATCATAGGACGCACCCCCTCTTGGCGCAAACTCGCGGTGCTGCAAGCGAAACTTGGCCATGCCGGAAATCGGCGAGGCACAATGCGGATCCGGGAACGCAGCAGCGGGGCGTGAACCCCCGGTCGCCCGGGCGCGACGATGCGCCCACACCGGCCGTACGCGACATCACTGAGGAGACCGTCATGCAGACCTCGCGACGCACCCTGATTGGCGCCTTGGGTGGCGCAATGGCAGGCTCGCTCACCCAGACCGTCCGCGCACAGGAGTGGCCCGACAAACCGATCCGCATGATCGTGCCCTACCCCGCAGGCGGCGGCGCTGACTCGTGGGCGCGAATCGTGTCCTCGCGCCTTGAAAAGTTGCTGGGGCAGCCCATCGTGCTGGACTATCGCCCCGGCGCCAGTACCACCATCGGCAACGAGGCGGGTGCGCGCGCTGCGCCCGATGGCTACACGGTGCTGCTCTACGACAGTTCGGGCTTTGCCTACGTGCCGAACATGCGCAAGGTGGGCTACGAGCCCATCAAGGCCTTCGTACCGCTTGCGCACCTGGGCGCCATTCCCTTCGTGTTCGTCGCCCACCCGCGCGTCCCCGCGGTCAACATGGCCGAGTTGGTCGCCTACGCGCGCGCCAACCCCGGCAAGCTCAATTGCGCCAGTGCCGGGGTGGGCTCACCGCATCACCTCATTGCCGAGCTCTTTAAGGCGCGCGCCCGCGTCAGCATGAACCACGTACCCTACAAGGGGGCCGCGCAGTATGTCGCGGATCTGTTGGGCGGCCAGGTCGACCTGGCCGTTTCCACTATCGGCCCTGCCGCGCAGCACATCCAGTCAGGCAAGCTCAAGGCGCTGGGCGTTTCCACGCTGGAGCGCTCGAGCGCGCTGCCCGAGGTGCCAAGCATTGCCGAGCAAGGTTTCCCTGGCTTTGACGAAAAACCGTGGAACTGCTTCGTCGCCCCGACGGGTCTGCCCCCCCTGCCGCTCGAGCGACTGCGCGCGGCCTTCAGGACCGCACTCGCCGACCCCGATGCGCTCGCAGCACTGCGCAAGGCGGGCATCGAGGGCACAGGCTCGATTCCACTCGAGCAGGTGTCCCAGGCCATGGCTGACGATCTGGCGAAGTGGGGTGAGGTGATCCGCCGGGCGAACATCACGCTGGAGGGCTGAGGCCGACAGGCGCCACGCGCGTCACCCGCGCTTGGTTCAGTCGCCGGCTCGTTGCGCACAGCGGGCCGCGCCCTCAGCGATCATGGCCTCGATCTCGGCTTCGGTGAAGCCGGCTTCGCGAAGGATTTCTTCCGTCTGCTCGCCCAGCAGGGGCGCGGGCAACCAGTCCGCCCGCTCGCCGATCGAGACATGGTTGGCCTGGCGGATATCGCGAATCGTGCCCTCGGTGGGATGCTCCCGGTCGACGAGAAACCCGACATCGCGAAGATGCGGGTCGTCCACCAGCGTCTCGAGCGTGTGGTAGGGCGCTGCCGGAATATCATGCGCGCGGCAATAGTCCAGCCAATACGCGGTGGTCTGTCGCGCCATTTCCTGGTCACGCAGCCGATAGAAAGCATCCACGTTTTGAAACCGAGCTGCCACGCTGCAAAAGCGCGGGTCGGTCCGTAATTCGGACATCCCCCAGGCATCAAACAGCGGGAATACCTGCGCGTCGATGTTGGCGGCGATGCAGACATAGCCATCGAGCGTGGGACACGGCGCGTAGTAGGCGTTGACCAGACGCGGGTCGCCGGCCCGCCCGATGGGGGGCAGATAGGTCTGATGAAACAGGTGCTCGGTGAGCACCTGGGCCGCCATGTTCTCGAACATCGGCACGCCAATCGACTGCCCCTCACCGGTGCGTTCGCGATGAAACAGCGCCATGGCAATCATCTGCACGGCAATCAGTCCGCTGGTTCGGTCAGCGAGCACATAGGGCACGTAACGGGGCGCGCCAAACGCCCGCTCGTGCAGACCCGCCACACCGCTGATACCCTGGATGATCGGGTCATAGGCAGGCACCTCAGCATAGCGGCCGTCCTGGCCAAAGCCATACATACCGCAATAGATGATCGAGGGGTTGACGGCCCGAACATCGTCGTAGGACAAGTGCAGACGCGCCATCGATGCAGGGCGAACGTTCCAGGTCATGACATCCGCGGTTTCCAGCAGTCGCATGAGCGCGCGGTGACCCTCGGCCCGTTTCAGGTCCAGGCAAATTGAACGCTTGTTGCGATTGAGATGGAGAAACTTGGGTGCCATCCCGGGGCTCTTGCCCTGACCGCCCAGAAAACGGCCCACGTCGCCTTCGGGACTCTCGACCTTGATCACTTCTGCGCCATGGTCGGCAAGAATCTGGGTGCAGAGTGGGCCGATCACCACCGACGTGAGATCGACCACCCGCACACCCGCCAGCATGCCAACGGACATCGTTATCGGGCTCTGAAGAGTCGACAACGAACGTGAGCCAGCCTCCTGGCGGCGACTACCGCTGGCGATCGGCGCACTCAGTCGGCCTTGATGTTGTTGGCTCGAATCACCTCGGTGAAACGGGACCGGATCGAAGCGAGATAGCGGCCGAACGACTCGGCGGGGCGGTAGTCAACTTCCACAGCAATCCCGGAAAAGGCCTGGCGCACCTCGGGCGAAAGCATGATTTGCTCCAGCGCCCCCGCAAGCTTTTGCACCTCGGCCGAGGGCGTGTTCGCAGGCACCATCACGCCCAGCCAGGCGCCCATGTCGAAGCCCGCAAGACCAGCCATGTCAGGCTGGCGCGCGAAGGGCGCAATGCCCGGCGTGACGGCGCTACCTTTTTCCAGTGAGACACCGAAGGCCCGCAACCGGCCACTGCGCACATGCGGCATGGTGGCGGCCGCCGTCTCGATACAGTAATCGACCTGCCCGCTGATGAGGTCGGTCAGCGCGGGTGTCGACCCCTTATAGGGCACGTGCACAGCCTTGATACCCACCGCAGCATTGAAGGACTCGGCAATGAGGTGCGCCGTGGCGCCAGTACCCGACGAGGCAAAGGTGAACTTGCCGGGGCTCGCCCTGACGCGGGCGACGAATTCGCGCAGGTCGGCCGCTGCAAAGCCTGGCTGAGTCACGAGCACGTAGGGGGACATGCCGATCATGCCCACCGGCAGCAGATCGCGCTCGGGGTCGTAAGGAGTGCGCGACAGCAACGGGCTCACCGTAACAGGCCCGGCCGACGCCGCAAGAATGGTGTAGCCATCGGGGGCCGACTTCACCACCGTCTCCGTCCCGATGGTGCCGCCCGCCCCCGCGCGATTGTCGACCACCACCGGCTGGCCCAGGAGCCGGACCAGTTCCTGCGCCACCACCCGTCCCGCCAGATCGGTGGCTTGCCCCGGCGGCCAGGGTACGATCATTTTCAACGGGCGGTTGGGGTAGGTACCTTGGGCACTCGGCTGACCCGAGATACCGAGGGCTACGCCGCTGAGCGTCGCAGAGGCCACACCGAGCGCTCGGCGCCGGTTCATCACGCTAGCGCCGATCAACGTGGGATCCAGGACAGGGTCTTCCGGTTTGATCTTCATAAAGGCCTCCGTTCTGCGCAAAAAATTCGGGTCTACCAAGCCGCCTCAAGTATGCCCAACACTTCGTCGGGGGAGTTAATTTTTCGGGGATTCGCGCGAGTCCAACGATCTTGCATGGCCGTCTCGGCCACGGCCGGCAACTGATCGCGTGCGATACCGACCTCGCGCAGTCGAATCGGCAACCCCAGGCTACTGACCAACTGCTCGAAAAGGTCAGCCGCGTCGGCACCTGAATCGCCCAGCATTGCAGCGATCTCGCGCTGCTGGACCGCCGTATGTTTGCGGTTGAATCTCAAGACGGGTCCGAGCATGACACAAGAGGTTTCGCCGTGCAGCACACCGAAAGCGCCCAGCGCATGCCCAATCCCATGACTGGCGCCCATGGCAGACCCCGCCTGCAGGGTGCTGATCGAATACCAGGCCCCAATCTGACAGTCGAGCCGCGCGTCGAGATCTTGGGCTTGCTCTCGGCAGCGTCGTAGGCCGGACACGAGCATTTGCAACCCAACCCTGGACTGAGCCCTGGATAAGGCATTGGCCTTCGGCGAACAATAGCTCTCAACCGAGTGATCGACGGCACGGATACCCGACGAAAACCAGAGGTGATCAGGCGTTGACACGGTCAGTTTGGGATCAAGGATGATGACCTGTGGCGCCATGGCGCGGTGCACGAAGATATGCTTGATAGATTGGTCCGGATCGAGCGAGCCGGCACGCCCCGAGAACTCGGCTGCGGAGAGCGTCGTCGGCAAGCAGATCGCCCGGATCGTTTGCTCACCGATCTGCGGCTGAATCATGTTGCCATCGGGTCCGACCGACGCAGCAAAAGCGTCGAACTGATCCGTTCGCCGGATGCCCCCGCTCAGGCAAAACTGCACCATCTTCGCCGAATCGACGATGGAACCGCCGCCCAGCGCGACAATCAGATCAACCGACTCCGCGCGCGCACGGTTGGCCAGTTCGACGATGGCCGGTCGAGGCATATGCTGCGGCATGCCAAGCTGCCAGCAGACCGCACGGCTGCCAAGCATTCGACGAAGCTCATCCCCCAGGGGTGAACGCATCAGGGTCGCGCTGACCATCATCAGCAGACGCCGCGCACCGAGCCGCTCGACCTCCTCGGCAAGATGGTTCAACGCACCGGCACCAAAAATGACCCGCTCCGTTCCCCAAGCATCGTAGATCGCGGCGGCCATCATCGACCGCCTCGGATTGCACACCTAGGGCCTGCGGCAGACAATCGTTTCGATATCATGCCTCTCTCCTTTGACTCGCCTTCGCTGACTCGCTCGCCGCCTGGATTCTTCCAACCCCCGTCTGGCGCATCGGTGCTATCCGCCAACCCTAGGCCGTGCGGACCTGATCAAAACACATAAAGTGCGAAGAATCGGAACGGCTGGCCGGAAATATCGGCGCTCAAGTGAGCTCAGGGACGTGGATCCCCTCTTCACACGGCTTGCGAAAGCCGCAAGAATGACCGAAGCCTCAGTTCACCCCCAACCCTTACCTGTCGAGTTCGTAGCCATGGCACTTTACGCTGGAGTCGACGTCGGTGGCACGTTTACCGATATCGTGATTCTCGACACCGATAGCGGCGATGTTCGCGTCACCAAGGTGGCCACCACGCGTAATCAAGCAGAGGGGTTCTTGGCCGGACTCAGGCAATTGACACAACTGAACCGAATCGACGCCGTCGTCCATGGCACGACGGTTGGAACCAATGCCTTACTGGAACGTAAAGGCGCAGCAACCGGCCTGATCACCACTGAGGGATTTCGAGACCTGCTCCAGTTGGGCCGGCGAACGCGGCCCACAACGTACGGAATGACCGGCAGCTTCGAACCGCTGGTCCCCAGGGACATGCGCTTGGAAGTGCCAGAACGCGTCACCGCGGACGGCAAAGTTCTGAGGCGAATCGATCTGGAAGCGCTCGAACGAAGCGCCCGCCGGCTTGTGCGCCAGGGCGCGGAGTCGCTTGCCATCGTCTTTCTTCACAGCTACGCCAACCCGGGGCCCGAAAAAGCCGCCCTCCGGGCTCTACGAAAAGTCTGGCCGAACGCGTACGTCAGTCTGAGTCACGAGGTCCTTCCAGAAGTTGGCGAATTCGAGCGCACGTCCACGACCGTGCTCAACGCCTACCTTCAACCCTTGCTGCATCGTTACCTTGAGCGCGTCGAAAATGAACTGATTGGGGCCGGCTACGAAAAACCCTTCAGAGTGATGCAATCGAATGGCGGCGCACTCAATGTCGAGAACTCGCACCGTCACGCTTGCCGCAGCGTGCTCTCGGGCCCCGCCGGCGGTGTCATCGCCGCCACCTGGCTTGGCAAACAAATCGGCGCGCGTAACGTCATCACCGCCGATATGGGCGGTACCAGCTTCGACGTGGGTTTCGTCATGAACGGCGAGCCCTCGCTGTCTGAGCAAAAGGAGTTCATCTACGGGGTACCGTCACGCGTCCCCATGATCGACATTGACACCATCGGGGCGGGTGGCGGTAGCATCGCCAGAGTGGATGAGGCGGGGCTCTTGCGCGTGGGACCCGAAAGCGCGGGCTCCAACCCAGGCCCGATCTGCTACGGGCGGGGCGGATTGCTGCCCACCGTCACCGACGCGAACCTGCTTTTAGGCCGACTCGATATCGCCCGTATCCGGCCCGATGCGGGCCGCCACGAAGCGGCAGTCCGGCAAGCCTTCACGACTCTCGGGCGACAATTGGGCCTGGGCGCCGAAGCGGCCGCTGCAGCCTGCCTGAAGGTGGTCGATCTCAATATGGCCAATGCGATCAAGCGCAACTCGCTGTCCAAGGGCTACGACCCGCGGCAATGTATCCTGCTGCCATTTGGTGGCGCCGGCCCGGTCCACGCCTGCAACATCGCCGACGAGCTTGCGATTCCCAAGGTGCTCATCCCGCCTTGGCCCGGCGTGTTTTCAGCCCTCGGCTGTCTGCTCGCCGAAATCCGCCATGACGACACCTGGTCCGTTCACCACCGGATCGACCAGGTCACGAGCAAGCAAATCAGCGCGCATTACGCCCGCATGCGGGAGCGGGTTATGAAGGTCATCGCCGACGAAGGGGTTCCCGATACGTCGGTCACCTTGCTGTACGAGGCGGCGCTGCAGTACGAAGGCCAGACCCACCGGGTCATCGTGCCTGTGCCCGGCCCCGACATCACGCCCGAAGCGCTGGCCCATCTGTTCGAGACCGAATACCGCAGGCGCTATGCGGTGAGCGTGGAGGCCATTCCGATTCGTCTGGTCAACCTGCGCGTTCGAGCCATCGCTGCCCGCGGCTCCGCCGCCACCATCCGCACGCCCATGCCGGCCCAGGGCAGCGCAAGCGATGCGCAGACCGGATCGGTCCGCATGATGTTCGGCGATCGATGGCACGAGGCGGCCACCTACGACCGAAACAAACTGGCAGAAGGCGCTCAGTTGGTGGGCCCGGCACGCATCGACCAAGCCGACACCACGACCATCTTGCCGCCCGACTGGCGCGCCAGCGTCGATGCCTTCAGCAACCTCGTTCTGCAAACCCGCGCGGACTGAACCTCATGCTCGATCCCATCACGCTCACCGTCTTGCAGAACCGGCTTCAACAGGTCTGCGAAGAAATGGACATCATCCTCGACCGAGCCGCCTTCTCGCCCATTATTTCCGAGGGGCAGGACCGTGCGTCAGCGATCTTCACCGCAGACCGAGGTCATTTGGTCGCGCAGGGGGCCTCGGGGATGCCGATCCACATTGGCGCCATGCAGTTCGCCGCGGGCACCATCGCAAACAAGGCGGCGGAGTTCGAACCCGGGGATATTTACATCATCAATGATCCGTACCTGGGCGGCACCCACCTGATGGATGTGAAGCTCATCGCTCCGGTATTCATCGGCGGTCGCCTGTTCTGCTTGTTGGGCTCGAGCGGACATTGGCCCGACATTGGTGGCAGTGTGCCCGGCGGCTTTGTCACCCGCGCGATTGAGGTGCAGCAAGAGGGTCTGCGACTGTCCGGGATCCGTATTTACAAAAAGGGAGAAATCGATCCCGACCTACTCAGCCTGATCATGGGCAACGTCCGAGTCCCCGACCAGCGGTTGGGGGACTTGAAGGCTCAGGTGGCATCTATTCGGGCTGGTCAACAGGCGATTGAGCGAGTCGTTAGCGAGTACGGACGCGAAACGGTGCTGCAGGGGATCGATCAGTTGCTCACGCAATCAGCCAAGCTGATGCGCCAGCGTATCAGTGAGATCAAACCGGGCACCTACCGGTTCGAAGATGCGCTCGACAACGACGGCATTGACAACCGACCGCTCTGGATTCGGCTTGCCCTCACCGTCCAAGCTGGCCGCCTGATCCTAGACTTCAGCCGATCCTCGGGGTTTTGTCGCGGCCCGCTCAATTCGGTCATCAGTGCCACCACCGCAGCCGTCTTTGTCGCGCTCAAGCATATCTACCCGGACATTCCCACCAACGCAGGCTGCTTCGAGCCGCTGCAAATCATTGCGCCGGACGACACCTTCCTGAACGCGGGATATCCTAGACCCACCTCGGGCTGCGCGGCCGAGGTCTCCCAACGTGTCGTAGACGTAGTGTTTGGCGCGATGTCCAAGGCCATCCCTGAAAAATTGCACGGCGCGCCGTTCGGTACTTCGATCAATGTCGCCATCGGTGGGCACGACCCGGAGAGCGATCGCCGCTACATTTTCTACTTTTACTCGGGGGGCGGCGCAGGGGGATGGCCAGGAGGCGACGGCATCTCCAACGCCTGTACCACGGTCGGCCTCGCCAAGACCCCGCCCATTGAAGTTTGCGAGCAACAAACACCGGTTCTGTTTGAAGAATACGCGCTGAGGCCCAACTCAAGCGGCGCCGGCCAGTGGCGCGGCGGGCTCGGCATCCAGTACCGGATGAAACTGCTGCGGGGCGAGTCCAAGCTATCCATGCTGGGCGATCGCGCGACGCGCCAGCCCTTCGGCGTATCGGGTGGCAAGGGGGCGGCCACGACGCAAATTCGACTGAAACTCAAGGGCAAACGCTACAACCCGCCGCTCCTGACCAAGGACGAGGGAATTGACTTCGTCGCCGGCGATTCCATCGAGGTGCGCACCCCGGGCGGCGGCGGCTTCGGGTCTCCTCGAAAGCGCCTGCGCGAACTCGTCGACATGGATCTCGCAAGAGGCTACCTCAGCGCTGCGGCGGCTCGAGCAGCCTACGGTTCGCCCAGTTCACCCAACAAAAAAGCCCCGAAAGGCAAAGCGATCGTAAAGCGCGTCGGCAAACGAGACGCGCGAAGCGGGTCGGCGCGCCGCAAGGCTTGACCCGCAGACGCGATGGATTGACACTGAGTCAAGCCTGTTCAATGGGACACAGCCGCCTTCAACACGCGCCCGGGTCTTATTTCACTGCGAAGCCTTCAATCGACGACAACAACGCACATCGACGGAGACATCCACCATGAAATTCAGAGCGATCAGCCATTTCGCCTCAGCGGCCATCCTGGCGGCAGGCCTGAGTACGAGCGCACAGGCGCAAGTCAATCTGGTGTACGCCAACGGTTATGCGCGCAACCACGCGCAAGTCGGCGTCGTCGCTGACGAGTGGATCAAACGCATCGAAGCCGAGACTCAGGGCCGGGTCAAGGTTCGGCATGTTTTCGGTGGCTCACTGCTCAAGCCCGAAAACATGATCGAGGGCTTGCGTGGCCGAACGGCTGACATCGGCACCGCGGTAGTGTCCTTTTTTCCTGGGCAACTGCCCATCTCCGCGACGCTGGCCGGGTCGACCGACATGGAGCTCGGCAACAAACTGGACATGAAGGGCCTGACCGCCATCACCATGAAACTGCTCGCTGAATTCCCCGAGTTCGCCGGCGAATACACCAAGCTGGGCCTCAAGGTACTGTTCTGGGTCCCCACCCCTCCTTACAGCATCATCACGAAAGCGCCGGTCACCAAACTTGATGAGTTTCGAGGCAAAAAGATTCGCACCTTTGGCAACGTGCTGCCGCAGCTTGTCAATTCGGTCGGTGGCGTTCCTGTGTCGGTCGCTTTCGGCGAGATTTACACCAGTCTGCAAACGGGGGTCCTTGACGGCGCCCTGACTGATCCGCCTGCCATGCTGGTTGGCCGCTTTGATGAAGTGGCCAAGCATGCGGTACTCACCGGCCCGGGGCTCGGTGCCTTGACGCTGATTGCGCCGGTGGCCTACATCGTCAACCTGGAAAGCTGGAACCGGATTCCCGCCCAGGACCGCGCCATCATCGAAAAAATCAACAACGACATCATCGCCTTCGGAGCCGAACTGATGACGGGGGAGGCCAGCAAAGGCGTCGCCACCCTTGAAGGTAAGGGCGTCAAGGTCACGCGGCTGTCAGCCGCAGAGGCCAGCGCCTGGGGCAAAGTAGCCCCAGACTTCATGAAGCTCGCGGGCGAGGGCATCACCAAGGCGGGGGGGCCAGGCGAACGGATGATCGCCCGCTACCGAGAGCTCGCTGGCGACTACCTGTCGGGCAAGTGGAAGCCCTGATGCCCGCTGCAGCTGCGTCCCGGCTGAGGGGCCGGGATGTCGCGCTCTTGAAAAATTAGAGGGCTGTGGCGGCTCGCCGGACGCCGTATTGCGATCAATCAACTGGACGATGACATGACCAGGCGCTCCGATCAGTTCATTGCGTCGCTCTTGAAGGGGTTCGCGCGTCTCGGCGCTGCCTTGCTACTCCTTCTCTCGCTGATGGTCACCGTCGATGTCGTGACCCGCTGGATCACCGGCCGCCCTTTCGTGGGCGTTTTCGAGATCTCCGAGGTGCTGCTAGCGATCATCACCTTTTCGGCGGTCGGTCTGGTTCACCTGGACCAGCGACTGCTGACCGTCGATATTCTCTCCCACCGCGCGCGAGGCCGACGCGCGGCGGCGCTCCGAATCCTTGACGCCCTGATCGGATTGCTGATCTTCGGGCTGCTGCTCTGGAAATCCACCGAGGAATTTTTCAAGGCCTGGGCGGGGGGGTTTGCGCGCCGGGGCATGATTGAAATTCCCACCGCCATTCCAGTAGGCTTCATCGCACTGGGCTCGCTGGCCATCGTACTCGCGCTCTGGGTGCTGCTACGCCGCGACTTCGCTCGACTTCGCGATCCCGCCGACGCGGACAAAGTAGCGGCAACAATTGGACACTAATATGGATCCTGCCACCCTCTCCATCATCGTCTCGGCAGCCATACTCACCGTGCTGTTTCTGGCGGGCGTTCATATCGGCGCGACGCTCGCACTGGCGGGCATCGTCGGTGCCGTCGTGTTCACGGGAAACTGGGCAAGCGGACTCAATATGCTCCTGCTCCAGACCATGGAGGTTTCGGCGTCCTACACCTTGATGGTCATTCCGCTGTTCATCGTCCTGGGGTCTCTCGCGTCGGCCTCCGGGGTCACCACGGATCTGTTCGCCTGCTTTTATCGTTGGATGGGGCGCGTATCGGGCGGCGTGGCCGTATCGGTCATCGCGACGTGCGCAGGTATGGCTTCCATTACGGGGTCTAGCGTGGCCTCGGCTGCGGCCATGTCCAAAATCGCCATGCCCGAGTTTCGGCGTTTTCGCTACCGGGAGGATCTTGCGGTCGGTGCGATTGCGACAGGCGGCACGCTGTCCATCATGATTCCGCCCAGTATCACGCTGGTGCTCTTTGCTCTTTTTGCCGAGGCCTCGGTCGGGAAGCTCCTTATCGCTGGCATCATCCCTGGCTTCATGATTGCCATCCTGTATGGCCTCATGATCTACGTGCGCTGCAAGCTCAATCCCGAACTGGGCCCGATCGGTGCGAAATTCACCTGGAAGGAACGCTTCGCATCGCTGCCTCCCGTATTGCCCTTCATATTCATTGTCGGGTCAATTTTGACCGGTATCCTGACAGGGGTCTGGACACCTGTGGAATCGGCCGCGGTGGGGGTGGTACTGGTGATCTTGGTCGGATTCGTAAGGCGACGACTCACGATCCGGTCCGTTTTCGATGCTTGCATCGACGGGGTCATCACCTCTGCCTCCGTCTTTATGGTCGTGATTGGATCCTTGGTATTCGGTCAATTCCTCGCGCTGAATGGCTTCGCCGAACAGATGGTCGAGGCCGTCAAACTGATGCAACTCGCACCGCTCACCCTGTTTATCCTCTTCGTGATCGTGTACTTCATTCTCGGCTGCGTCATGGAGGTGTCGAGCATTCTGGCCCTCACGATTCCCCTGGTGATGCCCTTGGTCGTTGCCGCAGGCTGGGATCCGATCTGGTTCGGTGTCATCGTGGTATCCATGATGGAGGTGGCCGCGGTCACGCCACCGGTCGGACTCAACCTGTATGCGGTCAAGGCCGCCATCCCCGATGTCTCTCTCGAAACCATTTACAAGGGCTCCACGCCCTACTGGATCATGAATATCGTCGCGGTGTTCGCGCTGTACGTTTACCCTGACATCGCCTTGTACCTGCCACGCATGATGTAAGGCTTGGGTAGCGGCTTAGGCCAAGAAGAGCACTTGGCCATCGCGAGACGCGCGCAAGGGCACCGATCGCCGGCCTTATGCGCCGGCAATCCCGATCAGCGACGCCATCAGCGACGCCGAGTCCAAACCCCGGTCTCGGGATCCAACAGGTCAATCGACACGCTGAGGTGGCTAATCAGCCATTGCCCGCCCTGCCGAACGTAGGTTTCGTCGTAATCGCCCAAAGACCAGACCGCAGAAGGCCCGTTGCCCCGGCTCTCCATCGCCGCCATGACCATGCGCCAGCGACCCCTTGCATGATCGCCGTCGATCGTGATTTGCTCATTCATGACCAGGTGTGCAGCAAACGGAATTTTGGCGGAGACGCTGGCGAACCACTGGTGAATGGCCTGACGTCCCACCATCCGACCACGGTGCGCGGCAGCCCACACCGCATCTTCGGTAAACAAGGTGACGAGTTTGTCGGGGTTGTATTGATCATCACAGTATCGGCAGTACGCCGCCTTCAGTTCGCGAATCGCCTCGAGAGCCTCAAGTCTGGCAAGCCTGCTTTCTATCGACCGATCACTCATGACGTTTGCTCCCGAATCGTTGAATTGAATAGACCCGATCAAGCACCCAGTATGGGCGCACGTCGCAAGTGCCAGTCCGTGACCCGCTGGTAGGCGCAACCCAAGCGAAACAGGACATCCTCCCGGAACCACGGCGCGGCAAGTGACAAGCCAATGGGCAAGTGCCCCTCTGCCAGCCCGCACGGGCACACTAGAACAGGGACCTGCGCAATCGCCCACACGTAGGAGAACAGCGTGAGGCGACGCGTGGTGGTCGTCGTCTGCCGGCTCTCCTCAATCGTTGGGGCCGGCACTGGCGCCATCGGGGTCAGGATGGCATCGACCCGCGTAAAGACGCCCCTCAGGAGGTGTTTCCAGCCTTCCATCCAGCGCATCCCGTCCGCATAATCCGCAGCGCTGAAGCGTCCGCCCAAGGTTTCAAGCCGCTCTCGAGTATCGCTGCCAAAGAGTGCCGGCGCCTCGCGCAGGCGCTGCCGGTGATAGGCGGTCGCATCACTGTGAAAAAGTTTCTCGAAATAGTCCTTGGCGACCTCGGCACCGGGCAAGTCAATGGGCACAAGCGTCGCCCCTTGCAACTCGAACTCAGCCGCCGCGCGCATCACGGCCTCACGGAATTGCGGCTCGGCCTCTTCGAAAAAATAGTGCCTGGGCAGGCCAATCCGCAGCCCCTCTACTCCCGAATGGATTGCGGGTAAGAAGTTCTCCAGCGGTCGTTCGGAACTCAGCGGGTCAGCCGGGTCATGCCCCGCCAGCACGGCAAATACTCGGGCGAGATCACTCACTCGCCTTGCAAGCGGGCTGATGGTGTCAAAGGGTAGGCTGCACGCGAAAACATTACGATTGGAAATCCTGCCCGCGGTGGGCCGTAGCGCCGAGACCCCGTTGAGTGCGCCCGGGATCCTCCCGGAACCGGCTGTGTCGGTTCCGAGTGAGACGTCGCAATAGTCGGCCGCCACAGCGGCGCCGGATCCGCCGCTTGACCCGCCAGGAATTCGGTTCGTATCCCAGGGGTTGCGGCATGAACCGTAAAACGGATTCTGCGTTGTGCCGCCGTAGGCGAACTCGTGGAGATTGTTTTTTCCCACGATGACCGCGCCGGCAGACTTCAAACGCCGCACAACCTCTGCATCTTCATCCGGAACGAAGTGCTCGAAAAAGCGCGAGCCCGCCGTCGTGCGGACCCCTTCAGTCCAGATGACGTCCTTGAGGGTAACGGTCATGCCGTGCAGCAGTCCGGCGCTCTCGCCCCGCCTCGCCACGGCATCGAGTTCGGCCGCCCGCAACATGGCCGACTCCCCCGTCACGGTGATCATGGCTCTCAAGACCGAGTCGTGACGCGCGATACGATCAAGGCACGATCGTGTCCGATCTTCGGTTCCTGGCATCCCCGCTTGCGAAGCAGTCATAACATCTCCTGAGGCAGTCGAAGGCGTAACCACACCTGTCTGGATTCGGTTGAGAACAAGGTCGAGTGTTGAGTACGCGCCGGGCGCAGCGCCAGTCGATGCCAGGGAAAACGAGACGCGCGGACCCGAGCCAAACGCAAACTACGATCAATCAACCGTCTGCCACCTGCGACAAGCCGCTGGCGAGGCGCCCTGCAAAATCTCCGCAGCCCGCTCCTGCCTTTCGTTGACCCGCGCCCCAAATGTCATAGACTGAAGGCAAGGCGGACCACACGCCGCAAGCGACGTTAAAACCCACCACGCAGGAGACACCCTTGAACACCCTGTTCACCCGCACCCTGTTCGCCACCGCGCTGAGCGCCTTCGCAGGTCTTGCCGCAGCGCAAACCACCCTCAAGATCGGCTACGCCGTGCCCACCAATTCGCACTACGGCGTGGGCTCCACCGTGTTTTGTGACGAGGTGGAGAAAGGCACCCAGGGCCGCTACAAGTGCCAGCATTTTCCCAGTGGTTCGCTCGGTGGCGAGCGGGAAATGATCGAGGCGGTTCAGCTTGGCACGCTCGACCTTGTCAACACCTCCACCGGTCCGGTGGGCAACTTTGTGCCCGAAGTGAAGATCGTCGACATCCCCTTCCTGTTTCGCGACTACGGCCACGCGCGCAGCGTGCTGGATGGCCCGATCGGGCAGGACATTCTTGCCAAGTTTCCGTCCAAGGGGCTGGTCGCACTGGTCTGGGCGGAAAATGGTTTTCGGCACATGACCAACAGCAAGCGCCCGATCAACAAGCCCGCCGACGCTTCGGGTCTGAAGATGCGCACCATGGAGAACAAGGTGCACATGGACGGCTATCGTGCCTTTGGTATTCAGCCTACCCCCATGGCCTTCCCCGAGGTGTACGGGGCGCTGCAACAGGGTACGGTCGACGGTCAGGAAAACCCTATCCCCGTCATTCTCGCCTCCAAGTTCGCGCAGGTTCAGAAGCACCTGTCGCTCACCGGCCATGTGTATTCGCCGGCGTTGATCATCACCTCCCCGCGCCTGATGAACCGTCTGAGCGAGGCCGACAAGAAGGTGTTTTACGCGGCGGCCAAGTCGGGCGCGGCCGCTCAGCGCAAGCGCGTCAACGACGATGAGAACACCGGCATCGCGCAACTCGAGCGCGATGGCATGACTGTGGTCCGTCAGGTCGATGGGCCGTCCTTCCGCGATGCGCTGCGTGAGGTCTATGCCAGCTACGCCAAGGAGTTCGGTGCCGACAACATCCGTCGGATCCAGGAATTCAAATAAGCCGTCACGCTTGGGGCCCGCGCCAGTCGATATCGTCGGCAAGGCGCGGGCGCATCCTCCCGGCGCCTTGGCGCGGGTCGAGACAGATGTTGCGCCGCTGCTCCATCAATTCGCCTGGGCACGCCTCATGAGCCGATTCGAAACGACCTTTCTCGCCTTCAACCGCTGGCTGCTCATTCTCATTCTGGCGGCCATGTCGGTCATCATCTTCGCCAACGTGGGGCTGCGTTACCTCACCAACCAGTCCATCCAGTGGGCCGAGGAGGTCGCCCGGCACCTGATGATCTGGATCACCTTCATCGGCTGCGGACCAGTGCTGCGCTACGGCGGGCACATCGCCATCGATAACCTGCAAGATGCCCTCCCCCGCTCGGCGGCCGTGGCCTTGCGGGCAGTCATCGCCCTGCTGATGCTGGGCTTTTGCGCCTGCGTGGTCTATTTCGGCCTTGAGTACATGGACCGCACGCAATACCAGCGCACCCCGGCCACCCAGATCTCCTTCGCCTTCATTTATGCGGCGCTGCCGCTGGGGATGGCGCTCACCACCATTCACTGGCTGCTGATCGTACGGGGCTACATCCTGGAGCGGCGCTTTGCCGCCGACTCGCACTTTGACGCCACCGCGAGCGCCTCCCTGTGAGCGCAAGCCTCATTCTGCTGATTTCGGTCTGCGTCTACCTGGCCATCGGCGTACCCGTGGCCTTCGCGCTGGGCCTGGCCACGCTCACCGCACTGGGCCTCTCGGGCAATTTCCCCCTGATTGTGCTGCTCAAGGAAACCTTCACCGGAATCGACAGTTTTCCGCTGATGGCCGTGCCCTTTTTCATCCTGGCGGCTGAACTCATGAGCGGCGGGTCACTTACCGAGGTGCTACTGAAATTCGCGGGCCAGTTCGTGGGCCACAGGCGCGGTGGCCTCGGCTACACCAACGTGGTCTCCCTCACCTTCTTCTCGGGCATCTCGGGATCGGCACTGGCCGACGCGGCCGGCCCCGGGTCGATGCTCATCCGCATGATGGACAAGGCGGGCTACAGCCGTGCCTACGCTGCGGCGCTTACCGCGTCCACCGCCATTGTAGGGCCCATCATTCCGCCCTCGATCATCATGATCATCTACGCGCTCGCCGACGACCGGGTGTCGGTGGGGTCGCTGTTCGTAGCCGGCATCGTGCCTGGCATCCTCATCGCCCTGGCGATGTGCGTCGTCAATTGGCAGGTGTCCCGTCAGCGCAACTACCGCGGCGATGACGCGGTGCCCAGCGGCGCAGAGATCCTGCGAACGACCTGGCGCGCCCTGCCCGCAATTTTGCTGCCCGTACTCATTCTGGGCGGCATGCGCGCCGGTTGGTACACACCCACTGAGGCCTCGGTGGTGGCGGTGTTCTATGCGTTGCTGTGCGGCAAGTATGTCTACCGTACGCTCACGTGGCGGGCCGTGCCCGACATTCTCTGGCGATCAGCGCTGCTCACCGCCTCGGTGCTGATCATCATCGGCATGTCGGCCTCGTTTGCCTGGGTGCTCACCATCGAAGGCGTGCCCCAGTTCATGGCCAACTGGATCAGCGCGCAGAACCTGAGTCCGTGGGCCTTTCTCATCGTGCTCAATGTGTTCCTGCTCATCTTCGGGATCTTCATCGAGCCCCTGCCCGGCATCATGGTTCTCGTACCCATTCTGGCGCCCGTCGCCGCCAAGATCGGTATCGACCCAATTCACTTTGCGATGGTGGTGATCTACAACCTCACCCTGGGTATGATCACACCGCCAGTCGGCGGACTGCTGTTCGTCACATCGAACGTGGCCCGCGTCCCCATGGTCGACCTCACGCGCGAACTGCGCCCGTTTCTCTATGCCCACGGGGTCGTGCTGGTGCTGCTCACCTTCGTCCCTGTGCTGAGCACCTGGGCGCCGCGGGCGCTGGGCTTCAAGTAGGCGAATTCCCGACACGCGCAGCTACGCTTCGCGACACGCTCGCTGCAGCCTGCGCAGGCTCGCATGCTAGGATCGTTCGGCTGGATCGCCTCGGTAGCGATCGGCTCGCGGTCATCGATCGTTCTCGGGGAGCCCTCACATGAGCATCACGGTCTACGGCGCAGGCGCCATCGGTGGCTGCGTGGGCGCCTACATGGCGCGAGCAGGCGAAGATGTGCTGCTGGTCGATCGGGCGGCCGACCATGTCGCCGCCATGAATGCCGCGGGGCTGCGCATCACCGGCTTCGACACCCTGCACACGCCGGTCAAGGCCTGCCTCCCCGAGGCCCTGCGCGGCCCACTGGGCATCGTCTTTCTGGCCGTGAAGTCGCAAGACACCCAGGCCGCGCTCGACGTCATCGAGCCCCTTGCCGATGCCAACACGGTGGTGGTGTCGTTGCAAAACGGCATGAACCCGCCCGGCATTGCCCGCCGGCTGGGCGCCCACCGAACCATCGGCGGGTTTGTAAGCTTTCCCGCCGACTGGCAGGGCCCCGGCCACATCGAGCACGGCGGCGCGGGCAACATCTGGGTGGGCGAACTCGACGGACAGGTCACGCCCCGACTGCGCCGTGTGTTCGACCTGCTGTCGCATTCAGTCACTGCGCACCTGACCGACAACATCGAGGGCTACCTCTGGGCCAAGCAAATCGACTGCTCGCTGCTGTTTGCCCAAGCCGTCACCAACGACGACATGGCCGACGTCTACGGCAGCCCCCGCTACCAGCCGCTGCTGATCGCGCTCCTGGGCGAGGGTGTCGCGGTCGCCGAAGCGGCGGGTATCAGAATCGAAATTTTTGACAAACTCGATCTGCTTCGCATGCGCCCCCAAACCGCCCCCGAGGCTCAGACCGCTGCGCGCGTGCTGAGCGACTTCGCCGAGTTCTGGCGCCCCCGGGTCAAGAAGCGCACCGGGCCCTGGCGCGACATCGCGGTGCGCAAGCGCCCCACCGAGGTCGATCACATGATCGGCGCCGTCATTGACGAGGGCAAGCGCCTGGGGCTCGGTCTGCCGCTCAACGAGCAGTTGCTGCGCATCGTCAAAGACATCGAACGCGGCCAGCGGGCACAGGGCACGCACAACCTCGATGAACTCGATCAACTGCGGATGAGCCTTGCTCGCCGCTGACATGCCCACTACCGGAGGCCGCTCATGAAAGGCATCATCACGACCCTTCTCACCGCTGCGCTAACCGCCCTGCCGGTCGCGGCATCCGCCCAGGAGTATCCGAACCGCCCCATCCGGGTCATCTGCCCCTATGGCGCGGGGGGTGCGGCCGACATCGTCGCGCGCGCGGCCGCTCAAGAGCTTGCCAAGCTATTGGGCCAGAGTGTCGTGGTGGAGAACCGCACTGGCGCGGGCGCCACCATCGGCTTTGAGGCCTTCGCGGCTTCCCCGGCTGACGGCTACACGCTGCTGGCCTCGGCCAGCAGCCTTCATGGCATTGCATCGGCGCTCTACACGCGCCTCAAGTACGACCCGAACAAGGACATGGAGCCGATCATTGCCCTGGCGGTGGCCAACAATGTCCTGGTGGTCAATCCTGCCATTGCAGCCACCAGCGTGGCGGAACTGATCGCCGTGGCCAAAGCGAATCCCGGCAAGCTCACCTTCGTCTCGGCGGGCGTGGGCACCTCCGTGCATATGGCGGGGGAACTCTTCAAGAACATGGCCGGCGTGGAAATGCTGCACGTACCGTACAAGAGCAGCGTCAACGCGCTCGTTGACCTGATCGCCGGCCGGGTGGACGTCATGTTTGACAACATTCCGTCGGCGCTAGGGCATATCCGCTCCGGCAAGCTGCGGGCGCTCGCCACCACCGGTCCGAAGCGGGCCAGCATCCTGCCTGATCTGCCCACTGTCGCCGAGTCGGGCCTGCAGGGCTACGAAGCGGGCGTTTGGGTCGCCCTGCTTGCGCCCCAGGGTACGCCGCGTGCAATCATCGATCGGCTCAACACTGAGGGGCGCAAGGCGGTGCAAACGCCCGAGTTCATTCGCCGCATGAGCGACATCGGCAACGAAGTGCTTGGCGGATCGCCTGAACAACTGGGCGAGATGATTCGGACCGAGGTCACCCGCTGGCATCCGATTGTGCGCGCGTCAGGCGCCAAGCCCGACTGAAGCGGAGTCCGCTTTCGTTGCGCCGCCCGCAGGCAGCGGGGGCCTCAGCCGCGGATCAGCAGCACCGTCGCGCTGAAACAGGCGATGGCCACCCAAATGCCTGCGGTGTGCCGCTCGATGAAGCGCAGCAGCACATCCTCGAGCGTTCTCGCGGACCGTTGAGGCTGCGCGGTCGAAGTCTTGCCCAGATGTGCCGTCATGCTGTTCTCCTTCAGATTCCATACTGTGCCGAACATCCGTCGCCCCGCCGCGCTTAACCCTGCGAGGCCCGAGGTATCTGATGCTGCGCTCGGCTGGGCGCTGCGGACGCAAGTGCTGTGGGGGATACGGCCGATGCGACCGATGCGGGTGGCACAGAGGCCGGGGCAGTGGGTCATGCGAACGATGCGTAGGCGGTGGGGGCTACTGGCCGCCCTGGCTCTGGCGCTCGCAGGACCCGCCACTGCGCGCGGGACCGAATCCCTCGACTCGATGGCCGAGCGCACCCGCGCCTGCACCGCTTGCCACGGGGAACAAGGCCGCGCTGGCCCCGACGGCTATTACCCGCGCATCGCGGGCAAGCCCGCCGGCTATCTGCACAATCAGCTGCGAAATTTCGCCGCCGGCCAGCGTCACTACGAACCCATGGCACGCCTGCTCGCCACGATGGACGACACCTACATGCGTCAGATCGCCGAGCACTTCGCATCTCAACATCCACCCTTTGCCCCGCCCGTCCCGGCCAGACTGCCAGCCGAGCGCCGGGCTCGCGGCGAGGCCCTGGCGCGCCGGGGCGACCCGTCGCTTGGCATTCCCGCCTGCGCCGACTGCCACGGCGAGCGACTCACCGGCGTAGAGCCTCATGTGCCGGGCCTGCTCGGTCTGCCACTCGACTATCTCAACGCACAGCTGGGCGCCTGGCTCAATGCCCAGCGTCGGGCTCGCCCGCCTGACTGCATGGCCGAAGTCGTCCGGCGCCTGCCGCATCCGGACCTGGTCGCTGTCACCGGCTGGCTCGCGAGCCAACCGGTCCCTGCCGACGCCCGCCCTGCCCCGCGCCCAGGCAGACCGCCGAGCGACCCGGCCTGGCACTGCGGCAGCGCGCCCGAGTTGAGCCGAGCTGACCGGACCCAACCGTGATCCGCGGGCGTCTGGGACCTTGGCTGATCCTGCTCGCCGCAGGCCTGGGGCTGAGCACGCTGGGGGCCGTGTTCTGGCTCAACTGGGGCGACTGGCTCCAAACGGAACGTCCGCAGACACCTCCTGTCGCGACGGCCGAGTCGATCGCACGCGGCGAGTACCTCGCGCGGATCGGACATTGCATCGCCTGTCACACCCGCCGGGGAGGTGAGCCCCTGGCCGGCGGGCGACCGATTGCCACGCCCTTCGGGCCCGTTTACAGCAGCAACCTCACCCCCGACCCCGACACCGGGCTGGGTCAATGGACGGCGGATGACTTCTGGCGGGCGCTGCATCTTGGGCGGTCGCGTAACGGGCGTCTCCTCGCGCCGGCGTTCCCCTATGAGCACACCAGCGTGCTCACGCGCAACGACAGCGATGCGCTGTTTGCATGGCTTCGCGAGCAACCGGCGCTTGCGCACCGCCCGCCGCCTCACGGCCTCGCCTGGCCCGTCGGCACCCAGGCCGCGCTGGCGGTCTGGCGGGCACTATTCTTTCGCCCGCAGGCCTTCAGAAATGATCCGCGGCAAAGCGCTGAATGGAATCGCGGCGCCTACCTGGTGAAGGGTCCCGGCCAATGCGCCGCCTGTCACGGCCCCCGCAATGCCTGGGGCGCAGGGCAAGGCGTCGACGCACTCTCGGGCAGTCGGATGGCCGCCAGTCACTGGTACGCCCCCAGCCTCATCAGCGAGGCGGAGACGGGCCTGGCGAGCACGCCGATCGATGACATCGTTCGATTGCTGCAGACGGGCATCAGCCCAACCGCCAGCACCAGCGGCCCGATGGCAGAAGTGGTGCAGCACAGCCTGCAGCACATGACCGCCGACGATCTGCGCGCCATGGCGGCGTATCTCCAGTGGCGGGCGCGTGAGGCAGGACCCGTATCGGTTCGTGCCTCGGCCGCTGCCAGTCCGGCCACCGACCGCGCTCGGGGACGCGCGGTGTACGAACAGCACTGCGCCGACTGCCACGGCCGGAACGGCGAAGGCCGGGCACCCGCCTATCCGGCGCTGCAGGGCAATCGCGCCGTCAGGCTGGCCGATCCCTCCAACCTGGTTCAACTGGTGCTCCATGGGGGCTACCCGCCGGTGACCCTTGGTAACCCTCAGCCCTACGGCATGCCCCCCTTCCTGCTCGAACTGGACGACCGGGACATCGCGGCGACCCTCAACTACCTGCGCAGCACGCTGCAGGCCGGCGAGGCAACCGCCGGCGAGGTCAGCCCTCAGCAGGTGAGGCGCGTGCGGGACGCGGCCAGTCGCTGACTCATCGCTCGGGCCACTTCCACGCCACCCAGGCCCACAGGGCCAGTCCCTCGAAGGCCATGATGATCAGCGCGGGGCCGGCCCCCAGATGGTCGGCCATCCAGCCGAGGTTGAGAAAGCCGAAGGGCGCCATGCCGATACCGAGGGTAAGCAGGCCCATCACCCGGGTGCGTGCTTCGGGGGCCACCGCCAGCATGATCAGCATGGTCTGCATGGTGGAAAAACAGGCGATGCCCAGGCCGCCAATCAGCAGGGCAGTGCCCGCGAGTTCAGCCCACGGCGTCACCCCCACCACGAGAATCGTCAGCAGATAGACGAGCACGCCATAGCGATAGAGGCGCGTGGGCCGCTTCACGTCGCGCCCCAGGCGAAGGATGAGCAGCGACCCCAGAAAGGCACCCGCCCCCTCGGCCGCCTGCAGCACGCCCACCAGGAGCGCCGAGAGCGCGAAACGCTGCTCGCCCAGCACCGGGATCATGCTCGAGGCGGGAAAGGCAAACACGTTGAACACCAGCGTGATGCTCAGGGTGGCCACCACGGTGCGGTTGTCGCGCGCAATGCGAAAGCCCTCGACCAGTCCACCGAACACCCGCTTGACCGACTCACCGACTGGGCGGTCGTTGTCGAGTTGCCAGATCTGGATGAAGTTCACCAGATGCATGAGCGCGATCACCAGAAACGCGCCGGCCACGCCCAGTGCCTGCAGCGCGAGCCCACCGGCCAAGGGCCCGAGCATGCGGGTGACATTGTTGGACGCCACATCGAGCGCCATGGCCCGCGAGAGTTGCTCACGACCGACCGATTCGCCCAGCATGGTTCGCCGCAACGGCATCTCAGCGCCCCAGTGCACGCCTGCACACAGGGTGGCCACCGCGAGGTGCCAGATTTCGAGGCGCCCGGTGAGCGCAAGCAGGCACTGAACCACCCACACCACGATCAGCATGCCGATCAGCCCCAGGTAGAGCCTTCGGCGACCCAGGTGCATGGCGATGGCGCCCAGCATGACGCCCGAAAAACCCAGCGGCAGCAAGCGCATCATCGCGATGAGCGAGGCCGTGAGCGCCGACTGGGTGACGCTGAAAACGTAGACGCCGATCACCAGCATCTCGAGATAGCGCACCAGCCCGTTGAGCAGACCGGCGAGCCAGAGTTTTCTGAACGCGCTGACCGCAAAGACCCCCGGGGTGGCGCCGTTCGCCGGCGCCTGCGCAGGGCCGGGCGCAAGCGCCGGGCGCGCACCTTCGGGCGCTGCCACGGGCGGCGCCTGGGAACGATCGGGGGCAGGATCGGACACGGGATCGGACGCGGTCTATTGGTTGCGGCGCATGAAACGGCGCGGGCCGATCTCAGCCTTGAGCGGCCACGAGTTCAAGCACGGCCTGGGCAAACAGCCCGGGCCGTTCTTGCGGCAGGTTGTGGCCGGCACCGGGCACGAGGCGATGTGAGCGAGGCCCGGCGAATCGGTGGGCGGCAGCCTCGGCTTGGGCCGGCGGGCGAACGCCGTCATCGACACCATCGAAGGTGATCGAGGGTACGGTGATGACCGGTTGCGACGCCAACCGTTCTTCGATTGCCGCGTAGGCCGGATCTCCAGGCACCAGCGCGAATCGATGGCGATACGAATGAATCACGACCTCGACAAAATCGGGATTGTCGAAGGCCGCGGCCGAACGCTCGAAGCAGGCCTCGTCAAACTGCCACAGGGGCGACCAGGTCCGCCACAGCAGGCGGGTCAACGCCCGCCGGTCTTTGGCCAGCCCTGCCCGCCCGCGCTCGGCGTGAAAGTAGTACTGGTACCAGAGGCTGCGTTCGTTGTCGGGCGAATCGGGCACCATCGCGCGGGCAATGTCCTGAATGTTGTAGCTGTTGAGCGAGACCAGGCCCGCGCAGCGCTCTGGCCACAGGGCCGCCACCACGCAGGCCGCGCGCCCGCCCCAGTCGTAGCCCGCCAGCACCGCTCGCGGCACGGCCAGCGCATCCATGAGCGCCAGCAGATCGGCGCCCAAGGCCGCCTGCTCTCCCGAACGAGGGGTCGCCGGCTGCAAAAACCGCGACGGACCAAAGCCTCGCAGATACGGCACGATCACCCGGCAGCCCGCCGCCGCCAGGCGGGGCCACACCTCGGCATAGGCGTGCACGTCATACGGGAACCCGTGCATGAGAAAGACGGGTGGCCCGCTGACGGGTCCGGCCTCGACATAGGCGATCTCCAGCACCCCGGCTTGCACGCGTCGAAGTGAAAGCGATTCAGTCATGCGTGGTCTCCAATCTCTCGTGCGGGCTCAGGCGGGCTCGTGCGAGTTCAGGCGCGTGTCAGACCCGGCGGGCCTTGACCGCCCGCCCTTTGAGCTTACCCGCGTTGAGGCCGTGCAAGGCTTGCTCGGCCCGATCACGCCGGATCGCCACATAGGTGGAAAAGTCGTTGACGTCGATCTTGCCCACCGCTGCAGCCTCCAGGCCCAGGTCTTTGATGAGCGCCCCCAGCACATCGCCTGGCCGGATTTTTTCCTTGCGACCGCCCAGAATCTGCAGCGTGACCATCGGCGGCCGAAGCATCTCCTCGCGGGCATTGCGGCCCACTGCTGGTGCGGGTTTGAGCTCGGCGAGCGACTGCCAGACCACCTCGCCGCCCTGCATCGACTCGATCCGGCGAACACGGCCCATGTCGTGCCCACTGGCGAGGCTGAAGGCCTGCCCCGACTCGCCGGCTCGACCCGTTCGCCCCACCCGATGCGTGTGCACCTCGGCATCAGGGGTGATGTCCACGTTGATGACCGCATCGAGCCTGGCGATGTCGAGCCCGCGCGCCGCCACATCGGTGGCCACGAGCACGCTGCAGCTGCGGTTGGCGAACTTGATCAGCACCTGATCGCGTTCGCGCTGCTCCAGATCACCGTGCAGCTCGAGCGCCACCAAGCCTTGAGCCTGAAGCACATCGACCAGGTCGCGGCACTGCTGCTTGGTGTTGCAGAAGGCCAGCGTGGTCTCAGGCTGAAAGTGATTAAGCAGCCGAGCGACTGCCTGCAAGCGCTCATCTTCCGCAATTTCAAAAAACCGCTCGCGAATGTGGCTCGAGTCATGGCGCTCGGCCAGCTTGACCTCGACCGGTTCGCGCAGGTAACGCGAGGCCAGGCGCTCGACCTTGTCCGGATAGGTTGCCGAAAACAGGAGCGTCTGACGCCGCGAGGTCGGCGGGCAGCTTCGCTCGATTCGGGCGATGTCCTCGGAAAAACCCATGTCCAGCATCCGATCGGCTTCGTCGAGCACCAGCGTATTCAAGCCGCCCAGCGCCAGGCTTTCGCGGTCGAGGTGATCGATGATCCGACCGGGCGTCCCCACCACCACATGGGCACCGTGGGCGAGGCTCGCCACCTGGGGACGCATGGTGGCGCCGCCGCACAACGTCAGCACCTTGATGTTGTCCTCGGCACGCGCCAGGCGTCGAATTTCCTGCGAAACCTGCTCGGCCAGTTCACGCGTGGGGCACAAGACCATCGCCTGCACCGCAAAGCGCCTCGGGTTGAGGCGGGTCAGAAGCGGGAGCGCATAGGCTGCGGTCTTGCCGCTCCCGGTCTTGGCCTGGGCGATCAGGTCTTTCCCACCCAGTGCCAGAGGCAGACTGGCTGCCTGAATAGGGGTCATGCGCTCGTAACCCAAGCGCTTGAGATTATCAAGCATAGCTGGTGGAAGAGGCAGCGATTCGAACGCAGGTCCGGCCGGGCCGGCGCCCGCATCAACTGAGGTCATGGTAAGGCCAAGGAAGGCGAAAGACCCCCGGACCTTACCTCAGAATCCGATCGCGCCATGCCGTCCCGTACAATCTTCGGCATCCGTACTTCCCCGCCCTGACACCAAAGAGACACGCCCATGTTTGATCGTCGATCGCTGCTGGCCTGGTTGATTGCATCGGGTGCAATTGCGGCTCCGCTGCGTGCAGTGGGGCAGGCACCGGCCGAGCGCTCGACCTTCCCGACGCGGCCGATCCGCTTCGTGGTGCCTTACCCGCCGGGCGGTGGCGGCGATACGGTGTCGAGGCTGCTTTCCGGTCCGATGGCCGAACTGCTCGGCCAACCCGTGGTAATCGAGAACCGCGCGGGCGCGGGCGGGTCGATCGGTGCTGCAGCCGTGGCGCTGGCCGAGCCCGATGGGCACACCATGCTGTTTGACGCTCTGGGTCATGTGATCAACCCTCACCTGATCCGCGACCTGCCGTTTCAATACGAGCGCGCCTTCGCGCCAGTAAGCCTGCTGGCCACCCAGCCCATCATCGTCGTGGGCAGCCCAGGCCACCCCGCACGATCGCTCACCGACTTGCTCGACAGACTGCGCCAACCCGGCCCCGAGTTGTCCTACGGGTCCTCCGGCAACGGCACCGGGCCGCATCTGGCGGCAGAGAGTCTGCTGCGCCAGGCGTCCGCGAGGGCGGTGCAC
>CAIVPX010000122.1 GCA_903907905.1 uncultured bacterium
CGCCCCACCCGGCGGCGCCCGAGCGACCCCATCAGATGGAAACCACCCGCCTCCTGCGCCCCATCCAGACCCCAATCGCCCCGACCACGATCAGCGCCGGCATCAGCGCCAGGTTGATCAGACGGGTGTTACGTTGCAGCGCCTCGCTGTCGGCGCGCAATTCACGGCGAACCTCCTTGAGTTCGCGCCGAGACTCGGCCGACTTCTTGCGGAACTCGTCGAGTTCAGCCTGTTGCTCGGGACTGAGGATGTTGCTCGCGTTCGGACCACGCGCCTTCTGGAGCTCCTGGAGGCGCTGCTGGGTCTTCTGAAGGTTTTCCTCGAGTTCGGCAATACGCCCGATGTAGTCCTGGGCCGCACGCGCTTCCATCTCGTTGATCAGCGTGAACGGCCGCGTGACGATGGCGCGCGCCCGCGCCTTGATCAGATCGGTCGCACCAGCCATCTGCTCGAGCACCGCCTGGGCAAACGCCAGATTGCCATTGGCCGGCACCACCACACGCTGACCGAATACCTCCCCGATCTGCACCGCCGCGCCGTCCTGCACGAAGTCGCTGTCGCCCACCAGCACCACCGCTGCCTCGGCGCTGGCCTCCTTGAGGCGATTGGCCGGACCCTCCTTGATGCCATCGGGGAAGGCCGTCGGGAACTTGCCCACCAGCTTGATGGCAAGCGGCTGCTCGGCACCCGAGGGCTTGAAGCCGCGCACAGCCTTTTCGCCGGGCTCAGCCGCCACTGCCGACTCGATCAGCATGGAAACCGGCGAAGACTTGAGCAGCACGCTCTGCGTCACCCCGGCGACCGGCTTGCCACCGAAGGCCCCCGAGAAGGCAAAGAGCAGGCGCCCGGTGCCCTGGGTGCTGACCTCTTCCGCACTCATGGCCTCGTCCTGCAGCGTGAGCACGGCCGGCATGGCCCGCGCGCCCGCACCCGACAGGTAACGCAGGTCGGCCAGCACCTTGTCCTCCTTGAACTCGATGCCCCAGGCCTTGAGCAGCGGCTCAAGGCTGGACGAGGTGCCCCCCGGCGAACCCATCATCGGCCCCAGCGGATCGAAATATGCCTTGGGATCGAGGAAGGCCACCAACCGGCCACCGCGCAGCACGAATTGGTCGATGGCAAAGGCGGCCGCCTCAGACAGTCCGCGAGGATGAATGACGAGCAGGGTCTTGATCTCGGGATCAATCGCCTTGACGTCCATGCCGATCTGCTTGATCTCGAAATCGCGCTCGATCTCGCTGATGAAGGCCCATTTCTCCGAGGGTGGCATACCCATTTGAGGCATGCCGCGCGAGCCGAACGTGGGCAGCGGCGACAGCAGACCGATGACCGGCTTGGACTTGGTCGTGGCCCGACCGATGGCCCGAACCAGGTCGTACTCGAGCAGACGCTCGCGGTCCATGCCCAGCGCGGCCAACGTGATCTTGCGCTCACCCTCGCCAAGGCTCAGGCCCAGGTAGAAGCGCTCGCCGGTCTGCAACTGCTGCGCCTCGATGCCATCCAGCTGCGCGGCATCTTCTGCGTCGGAGTCGGGCGCGGGATCGAGTTTTTCGATCTGCAGATTGCCGTTGGCCTCGCTGCGCATGCGCCGCAGCAGGTCTTCCACCCGACGCGCGTAGGCGCGCAGGGGCATGGGAACGGCCGCTTCGTCGGTGGACACGTAGAGTCTGACCTTGAGCGGCGCATCGAGCCGCGACAGCACGGCCTTGCTGCCGTCCGAGAGCGTGTTGATGCGGCCCTCCGAGAGGTCCATGCGGACGCTGACCGGGACCAGGGCAAGGTTCGCGCCCACCAGCACCACCGCAAAAATGAGCACCGCCGCCGGCGAGCTCGAAGCGGCACGTCGCGTGCTGATCACAGCCGCCGTGGCGTAGAGCGCCAGCGCAGCCAGCGAGGCGAAATAAAAGAGGTCGCGCAGGTCGATCAGGCCCTTCTGGAAGCCGTCGAAGCGCGTGATGACCGACATCGAGGCCACGACCTCCATCAGCGATACGCCCCCCCAGCGGGCCAGCAGATCGACCACCGGCTGCGAGCCGGCCAGCGCCAGCAGCAGGCAGAAGATAAGCGACAACACGAAGGCCACCGCCTGATTGCGCGTGACAGCCGAGCACAACGACGCCGCGGCCAGGTAGACGCCCGCCACCAGCAGCGCCCCCACATAGCCCGAGGCGATGACGCCGTTGTCGGGGTCGCCGAGCCAGTTGACCGTGACGATCAGCGGGAAGGTGCAGGCGATGGCGATGGCGATGAAGCCCCAGGCCGCGAGGAACTTGCCCACGATGGCTTGCCAGGGCGCGATCGGCAGCGTCATGAGCAGTTCGAGCGTGCCAAGCCGGTGCTCATCGGCCCACAGCCGCATGCCGATAGCCGGCACGATGAAGAGGAACAACCAGGGCAGCCACGCGAAGAAGGCCGTGAGCGAGGCCTCGCCGCGCTCGAAGAAACCACCGAAGGCAAAGGTGAAAAAACCGGTCAGCAGCAGGAAGACGACCAGAAAGACGTAGGCGACTGGCGTGGCCCAATAGGCCGAAAACTCACGCCGGATGATTGCGGAAAGCGGCGAACTCACGATGCAACCCTTTCTTGAGGCTGGCTGGCAGCGCTTGTATCGGTGGCAGAGGGGTGTCCCGCGCCGGACTCGAGGTCGGAACGCGTGACCGAACGGAAGAAGTCGTCGAGCCGGCCGCTGGGTACGCGTGCCTTGAGCGAAGCAGGTGTACCGTCAGCGACGATGCGACCACGGTCGATCACGATCGCCCGGGTGCAGACCTCTTCGACCTCCTCCAGGATGTGCGTGGAGAACAGCACCGCACGTGTGCGGGCCATGTCGCGAATGAGAGCGCGCATCTCGTGCTTCTGGTTGGGATCGAGCCCGTCGGTGGGTTCGTCGAGGATGAGCACCTCGGGGTCGTGGATGAGCGCCTGGGCGAGACAGGTGCGTTGCCGAAAGCCCTTGGACAAGGTGTCGATCGACTGGCCCAGCACCGCCTCGAGGTGGCACTGGGACACCACGCGTCGCAAGGCCTCGCGTGCGGCCTCACCCTGCAGACCGCGCACCTGTGCCGCGAACTGCAAAAAGGCCAGCACGCTCATATCGGGCCAGGAAGGCGCCGACTCGGGCAGATAGCCGATGCGTCGTTTGACCTCGAGCGGCTTGTCGGCGATGTTGAACCCGCACACGCGCACCTGACCCGAGGTGGGTACGATATAGCCCGTTATCATCCTCATGGTTGTCGACTTGCCTGCCCCGTTGGGCCCAAGAAAGCCAAGCACCTCACCCTTTGCCACACTGAAAGAAATATCGTCGACGGCACGCTTGCTGCCGAACCGTCGCGACAGGTTTTCAACCTCGATCATGAATCCCCCGGCCAATGCGCCGACGGCTTTTTTGCCGGCGGTCGAATCGCGATATTGGGGCAAAAACGCCCCGTTCAAGGGCCAAGCCCCCAAAAAACGCGGAAATTCGGCAGGCGTGCCCCTCAATTGATTGGATCGGGACGTCCGACCCGCTGACCGCCCCCGTGACCGGGGGCGAGCGCGATCAGGACCGGGCACCCCGACTGAGCAGGCGTGTCAACTGACTCGCATCGGGCAGGGACTCGAGCGTATCCACGCTTGCGATCAAGGCCTCGGCCTCATCGGCCGCCAGCCCGCCGATCTGCCAGCACTTGCGGAACTTGGCCAGATGCCGTTCACGGGAGAGCGGATTATCGGGGTGGCCAATGGGCGTGTCGATGCGCCGCGCCCAGCGCCGACCGTCGCGCAGGGTGATGTCGATCTGCTGCGGCCACAGGGCGTTGACGTCGGGGTTGTCATCCAGGCTGACCGAAACGCGGGACGCCAGTTCGTGAACCCTGGGGTCTCGCAACCGCGCCCCGGCAAAGGCCTCAGGCTCGCAGGTGCCATCGAGCAGCGTGACCGCGCTGACATACGGGATGCACAGGCGGGCGTAGTTGGGTGCAGGGTCCGGCACGTCGGGGCGCCCGACCAATCGATGAGTCAGGGGCGGCACGCTTGCCGCGATCGACACCACGTCATCGGCCACAAACCCCAGTTCGGCACGCGCCTGCTGGATGGCGTCCACCACGGCGTGCGTCAGGCGGCCGCTGGGGAAGGGCTTGTGCGACAGGCGGGTGATCTGCCAGGGCGCCCCGAGACGGGCCCACCACGTGGGGATGTCGTGCTCGGACTCGAAGAGCTTGTAGTAGCCGTAAAGACCTGTGAGCACCTGTTGCGGACCCGTTGCGCCGGCGCGCGCCAGATCGATCGACACCATGCCGGCGCGTCCATTGAACCCCACCTGAAGCCCCAGCAGCATCGAGCCCTCGACATGCGCCTGCATGGTGCCCGAGGTCTGGCCGTACTGAATGCCGAAGGCATGCATGAGCGTGTCCGCATCCAGCCCTTCCATGGACCCCAGGCCCGCGACCACGCCGAAGCCGCCGCAGGTGGCCGGACGAAAGAAGCGCATCACCGACTTGGAGGCCGCGCCGATCATGGCGGCGATTTCGACGCCAAGCGTGAGTGCGAGCAGCAGTCCCTTGCCGTCGATCGGGCGTCCGGCCTCGGCACGGCGCTCGGTATGCGCGATCAGCGCGGGAATGAGCGTGGCCATGGGATGCACCACCGCAGGCTCGTGAACACAGTCCCACTCGAGCGCATGGATCTGGTAGCCATTGATGAGCGCCGCCTGCGGGGCTGGAATCTTGCGGGTCTCCCCCCACACGGTGGCCTGCTCACCTGCGCCCCAGGCCGAGACGGCGCCCACCAGCGCGTCGACCTTGGGTGCCGAACTGCCCGCGACGCCGCACCCCAGGGTGTCCAGCAGGAAGGTCTTGGCCGACTGCACCGCCTGCGGCGACAGGTCCTCGAAACGCGATCGGGCGACGAGTTCGGCGAGATCGCGGGTGGGGTTGAAATCAGGCGCTGAAAAACGATCGCTCACTTTGAATGCCTCGGGCTTTATGATGAAAGGATGAGATCAATCGACACGCACACCGGCACGACGCTTTGGCCGCGCCGGCTCGAAACCCCGCGTCTTCGGATCGGCTACCTTGAACGGGCTGGCGCGGGACCGACGGTGGTGTTCATTCACCCGAACCGAACCACCAACCGCGTCTGGGACTTCGTGATCGGGCAGAGTCGTCTGAGCAATCGTTTTCTGGCCCCGGCGCTGCGCGGCCACAACGACAGCGACTGGCCCGACACGGGCTACACGCTGGAGCACCACCGAGACGACCTGATCGGCTTCATCGAAGCGAGCATCGATACGGCCGTGGTGCTGGTCGGCCAAGCCACGGGCGCCACGCTGGCGCTGATGATCGGGGCTGCGCGCCCCGACCTGGTTCGGGCGATCGTGGCCGCTCAACCCGCGCTCGGCATTCCCGCCGCGGTCAACGATCTGGTGCAGGGTCAGGTCGCCGCCCAGCAGCGGCTGGCCAGCCGGGAGGCCGCGCGCGCGGCCCTGCCCTTCGCCGAGCGCTGGAGCCAGGCGGTGACCGATCACTTCCTTGATCACATGCTCGATACCCACCCCGACGGCGGACTGGTCTGGCGCTATCACGCGCCGGGCGTGTGCCAGACCGAAGCCGAGCTGATGCGCGATCTGAGCACACAGACCCGGTGGCACGGGCCTGCGCTGGTCTTTGGCGGCGCCGAGTCCACGGTGCTGCCTTCCAGCATGTTCGAGCGGGCCGCGAATGCCATCCCGGGGGCCCAGCGCGCCTCGCTCCCCGGCGCCAATCACCGCCTGTGCCAGGACAACCCCGAGGGCTTTGCCCGTCTTCTCGACGGATTCGTGCACCAACTGGGCTGACCCCGCTCCAATCATCTCGCTCAACTCCAGGTGACCAGGCTGCCATCGGGCATGCGGCCCACGAAGGCACCAATCGACACGCGCGAACGCTCGCCATCCAGACCCGGGCTCACCTCGTGCGGATTGCGCACGTTGAAGAAGATGAGTTCGCCCTCGGACGGATGGAAGCTGAACCGCTCCCCTGCTGCGAGTTCTGCCGCGTCAAGCCCGTAGCTTCTGGGTGGGACATTGCCCACCATCACCGGCGACCAGGGTGCGTTGTACACCGTGGTGTCGCCCCCGGCCTCGGGCACCTCGAAGTAGATGTTCCAGCCGATCTGCGCATCGATGGTGCCTACCGACCAGTCGGGGGCGTTGCACGGCCCCCAGTCGGCATGCAGCTTGATGCCCGCGGCGGCATCCCGGATGATGCCGGCGAAGTAGTCGCCCAGTCCAGGTTCGTGAGCCAGACCGACGCGCCCAGGCCAGACCGCCGCCAACGCCCGATTGACGCGCGCCAAGGCATCAAAGGCGCCGGCAAACACGCGGTCGCGCGCGGCGTCCGCCTGTTCAACGTCGCGAAAGTAGTCAGCCTTGGGGCGATCCCAGCGGTATTCGTACTGGGCCATGCCGACATAGCCGATCGGCGGTTGCGCGCTGTAGTAGCGCATGGGTCCCGCGCGGGTGACGGCGCAGAATTCGCGGCACTCGCGAGCCGTGGCAAAGCCCGGCACACGAATGGCCGGGATGCGATTGGTCAGCAGGGCCTCGAGCGACTCGCGCGACAAGCCTTCGACCGACGCCCCGGCCCAAGTGGCCGCCGGCTTGTCGGGCAGCGCTTCAGGGCGAGGAGTGCTCATGGTGCTGTCCTTTCCTGGTTCAAGCTGGCCCGAGGGCCATGCACACGCGAACGGTTCATGACTCAGGGCTCATACGCCTGAGACGGAATTGGCCGGGGCCACCCCGAGTCGCCCATACACCACCCGCATCAGCGATGGCAGCAAGAATAGCTGCAACTGCCCGGCCACAAGAAGCAGTTGCAGATCGGCATCGACCCGACCGAGCAGCACCCCGAGCAGCAAAGCCATGTTGCGAAAACCGTTGACCAGGGCAGCGCTGGCCGCGACCCGACGGCCAAAGCGGGCAAACACGACCCAGCCCAGGGCCTGCAGGCCCGCATTGAGCAAGCCCGTCCAGACGAAGGCCTCGACCACCCGCAAGGGGTGCTGGACGATCAGGGCCTGCAACCCGTCGGTCACGCCAATCGCCACCACGGCCATCATCACGACCATGATCGAATCGAGCCAACCGGCCTGCTGCTCGATCTGCGGGCGCGCGATGAAGACGCGGGTGAGCAGTGCCCCGCCCATGGCCCCCCCCACCATGAAAAACAGGGTCAGTGCGAGCGAGCCCGGGGTGAGACCGGGCAAGCCGACCCAGGCAGCGAAAAGAGGCAATGTCAGCACGCCAATCGCGGTGGCGGGCAGCACCGCCAGCGACAGCAGTTCGTTGTCGGTACCCAGAAAAAAGCAGTAGGCCCCGACCGAGATGATGGGCGAGGTGGCCGCCGTCAGCACGAAGGCCGTCGCCACAGCGGGCGGCAGGAGGCCGGTGCTGAAAAGACCGAGCACGCCCAAAGGGAAGACCAGCATGAGGCTGACCACAATGGCCAGCGGGACCGCCGGTCGGCGCAACCACGCGAACAACAAGGCTTGATCGAGGCGGACCATGGTCAGGTACATGGTGCCGATCGAGGCGAACATGACCAGGGGAGAGAGCAAGCGCGCGAGCTCTTGCCAGAGCAGACCGGCCAGCACGCTGACCACCATCCAGGCCATCGCATGGCGCGACACCGCCCGGGTGAACCGGTGCAGCAACGAGACGGACATGCTCAGGGATCCGAGCAAGGCCGCGGGTGCTGGCCCACCGCCATGGGGGTCATCCGCGCATCAGCGCCAGCGGCCCCAGCACGATCTGCGGCCAGATCGTCATGGCGGCGATAAGTGCGAGTAGCAGCATGCAAAAGGGCAGCGAGGCCATGGCGACCCGGGTCTGCGAATCGCCGGTCATTTCCTGAATGACGAACAGATTGAAACCCACTGGCGGCGAGACATTGGACAACTCGATCGTGACGATGATGAAGACCCCGAACCAGACCGGGTTGAAGCCTGCAGCCACCACCATGGGCAGCACCACCGGCAAGGTCATGACCATGGCCGAGAGGCCGTCGAGCGCGGTGCCGAGAATGAGGTAGATCACGAGCAGCATGAGGATGAGCATGTAGGGCGACAGACCCAGCGAGCCAACCCACTGAGCCGCCGCGCCGGGCACGCCCAGGGTGACCAGTGCCCGGGATAGAAAGAGCGCACCCGCCAGGATGAGCCCGATCATGGAGCAGGTTCGAACCGTGGAAAGCAGGGCCTGCCCGAGCAAGCGCAGCGTGAGCGTACGCTGCACGGCCGCAATGAGCAGCGCGCCGCCCACGCCGACCGCCGCGGCCTCGGTCACACTTGCAAGCCCGGAGTACATCGAACCGATGACTGCGAGGATGAGAAACACGACGGGAAACAGATCGATGAGCGCGAAGAATCGCTCGCGCCAACTGGCCCGCTCGCGAACCGCAGGCTGAACACTCGGATCGACGAGGGCACGAAACATGATCCAGAGCACATAGGAGGCTGCGATCAGCAGCCCCGGTGCCACCCCGGCGATGAAGAGATCGAGGATGGACACCTCGGCCAGCACGCCGTATACGATCATGGGAATGGAGGGCGGGATCATCAGCCCGATCGTGCCCGCGCCCGCCAGTGAGCCGATGGCGAGGTCGCGGTTGTAGCCGCGCTTGATCAGTTCACCCAGAGTCATCTTGCCGACCGTTGCCGTGGTGGCCGCAGACGATCCTGACACCGCGGCAAACAGCGTGCAGCCCAGCACGTTGACGTGCAGCAGGCCGCCCGGCAACCGCTGGACCCAGGGGGCCAGCCCCTTGAACAGCGACTCGGAGAGCCGGGTGTGAAAGAGCAGGTCGCCCATCAGGATGAAGAGCGGCAGGGTCACCAGTTCGTCGGCGTTGAGCCGTGCCCAGATGTCTTGTGCGAGCACCCGGGCGATGGGCATGTCTCGATACCACTCGAGTGCAATGAGGCCGGTACCGAGCAGCGCAAAACCGATCCAGATGCCCGAGCAGAGCAGCGCGAGCATGACGAACAGAATGAAAAGACTCGGCCCCATCATTCAGCCCGTGCCGTGGCGGATCCGCTGTCGGTACCCAGATCGGGTGCCTCGCCGATCACCAGACGGAGCGCGCGCGCGACCAAGGCCAGCGCGAGCAGCACGGCGCCCAGGGCCATCAGGGCCTGCGGCCAGGCGAGCGGCGTCTGCATCACAAAGTAGGACACGCTCTTGCGCACGTAACTGCGCCAGGCCAGTTCGCACAGGCCCCAGGCGAGCGTGCTTGCCACCCCCAACGCCGCCAGCGTACAGAGCAGATCAATGGGCCGCGCCAATCGGCGCGGGGCATACTCAAGCAGCAATTGAACGCGAATGTGTGATCCCGCACGCAGCGCATAGCCCGATCCGGCCAGCATGGTGAACGCGCACAGGTACGAGCCATACTCGACCGCCCAGGGCTGCGACCAGGCAAAGCCCGACGTGACCACCACCTCGACGATGAGTAGCAGGGCGAGCACCGCACAACTGCCCGCGGCGAGCAAAGCGCCCCCAAGGTTGAGCCAATCGATCAATGCGCACAGGGCCTGCAGCGCACGCCGCAGGCCCGCCGTCCGACCGGCCTCGACCGGTCCCGACGCGATGCCCATTCGAGCGCGCGGCTTATTTGCGGCCGGTAGCCGCGAGGTAGGCGTCGATGACCTTCGCCGCCTCGGGACCGTTGCGGCTGGCGAAATCGGCCCACATCGGCCGGGTGACCGCTCGCATTCTCCCGATCATTTCGGCGGGAGCGAGCTCAACGGTCATGCCGTTGCCGGCCAGCACCTTCATCTGCTTTTCATGCTCGGCCATGCTGACCTTCCAGAACTCGGGCTCCATCTCGGCCGCCAGCTTTTCAATGGCCGCGCGGTCGGCGGGCTGCAGCTTATTCCAGGTGCTCTGGCCGATGACCATGAGGTTGGACGCCCACAGATGGTTGGTCGTGTAGGTGTGCTTGAGAAACTCCCAGTATTTCTGCGCCACGGCCGTCGTGCCTGAGGTCATGACGGCATCAAGCCGGCCAGATGCCAGCGCGGGCACGATATCGGGGTTGTTCATCTGCTGCGGGACCATGCCGATCTTGGTGATCATCTCGGCGGTGACGCGGTCGTAGGTGCGCATCCGTACGCCCTTCAGATCGTCAATGGTCTTGACCGGCTTCTTGAGAAAAAAGTTCTGGCTTGGCCAGGGCACGACGTACAGCACCTTGTTGCCGCGCTTGGCGAGTTCGGACACCCACTGGGGGCGGACAAAGCTGTGCATCTGCTTGAGCTGGTCATAGTTGTCGACCAGAAAGGGCAGACTCTCGATGCCCAGCAGCGGCACCTCACCAACATTCTGGAAACCGGCGAACTCGGCCATCGCCACCGTGCCATCTTCGATGGCACGCACGGTTTCATTGGCCTTGACGCCGAGTGCGCCTCCGGCGTGAACCGTCATCTGGACGCGACCCGCCGTGACCTCCGCCACGCGCTTGGCAAAATTCTGCGCATTGGTGGTGTGAAACTCGGTTGGCCCCCAGGGCATTGAGACGTCCAGCCGGGTCTGGGCTGACGCGAAACCTGCAGCGACCAAGGCGGCAACGCCAGCGACGAGGGTGCTCAAAAGACGCATGAGAAACTCCGATGTTGGGCAGATGGCGGAAATTTACAGAGCGGACCGGCAGCGGTCAATTGTCCGGACAAAGCGCTGCCAAGACCCTCCATCAAGACTGTCGGGTGTCTTTGACGCGGCGACCGAGTGCTTCCCTGTCGGCGATCGCGTGCTTCGGATCCGGACCTGACCGGCTGTCGTTGCCGGTTCATTTCGACGAGGCCCCCGCGCCGGCACGCCGGATCGTCATGGCGTAGGTGAAGCGCTCGGCCGGGTGCAGGCTGTCGGAGACCTCGAGCAGGCGATCACCATCGCCATAGTAAAGCCTGAGAATGCGTAACGCCGGGGCGGCCAGCTTGGTTTGGAGCGCCAGCGCGTCGGCCCGCGACAGGGCGCTGGCCAGAATGCGCTGCTCCACCCGGGAAACCTTGACGCCAAAATGGTCCTCGATGAGTTGATAGATGGGCACCGAGCGCGGCAGCAATCGACGGGCGATGCTTCGAAAATCGGGATTGAGGTAGACGCGGGTGAGGCAGACCGGCTGGGCATCGCCAGGCCGATGCCGCAAACCCACGGCGAACACCCAGGTTTCGCCGGCCGGAAACGGCAACCCGGGCACGGCGCCCACCCGATGCGTGACCGTGCCGCGCTCGATCATGCGCAAATCGGTATCGGACGAGTACTGCAGCAAATCGTCAATGGAGTCGAGCGCCTGCACATA
>CAIVPX010000123.1 GCA_903907905.1 uncultured bacterium
GATGGACTCGATGTCGGCTTCACGAAAATTGAGGGTGACCTCGTCGCCCCTCGGCGCCGGGACGAAACCTGGAGACCCGGACTCTGCGGCCCGGGGGGCACCCGCCGCCGCAGGCGCTGGAGTGGGCGTGCCATTGGCAGCGGGTGCGAGCGTCTGCGCGTTCGCGACAGAGACCGACAGACAGGCCGCGGCCAGGACGAGGGTGAGGCCCGAGGCGGACCGACCCACGGACATCCCCTGCACAAACCGGCGAGGGATTCGCACGCGCCACCCTGCCAACGCCAGCGATTCAGCTTGCACGCTCATGCCCCTATTCTAATGATCGTCTTGCCGCCCTCGCGCTGGCCGATCAGGCCCAGCAACCCCAGCAGCCGATTGTCGCCCGGACTCGATGGCGAGGCCTCCGCAACGAAGCGAAACCCTCGCGCGGACATGACGCCGCGCCCGGCCAGCATGAGCGCGCCATCGAGGGTACTCATGACGAGTTCAGCCTCGGCGCCTCGCCCCTGAATCTCGATCCGGTAATTGCCCAGCGGCCGCACCGGCGACAGCGCTGACGCAATCTCGCGCAATTCGATCACCGCAGTGCCATCGAAGCGTTGAGCCGCCACTGTCACGTTGTTCCAGGTAATTGAAACCGCGCCAGCCGGCCGCACCGTATTCCAGGGCGAACCCAGCGCACCCAGTTCCATTCGTGGCAGCAGCAACTGGCCATTGGCGATCCGCAACTCCCGAAAGGAGCCCTGCAAACTGACCGCTTGAGGCATGCCGTCGATGCGCAGGCTGGCATCGATCAAGCCCAATGCCAATGGCAAGGCCGAGAGTCGCCAATGCACCCGGCCGGGCAGGGCAACCCCGGCGAGCGACGCACGGGTCTGCGCCGACTCACCGGTGTCGGCCCAGACCAGTCGCGCGCTGCCCTGCCAGACGCTACCCGAGGCTTCAGCTAGGCGCACACGCCCGCCACTGGCTCGATCCACGGCAGCGTCGATCCAGGCAGCAGGCGCACTCCAGAGCGCGGTCGCCAGCGCGACCACCGCCACGATCAGTGCCAGCAGCACGCGACCCGTGACCCGCGATGCGCCCCGCCGAAGCATGCCACTCATCGGCCAGCGCTCCCGGGTAATTCGAGTACGACGCGGATCGACACCAGTCCCGCCTCGGTATCACGCGTGACCGCCAAATCGCTCACCCTCAGACGCGTTTCGCGCAGCAGCCCGTCAAGCCAGACCAGCCAGCCGGCGAACGCCGTGCCTCGAAAACGAAGATCGATCAGCGAGTCATTGGACTGTATTTGCTGCAGCGCCCCGCGCAGGCCGGCAGAATCGATCGACTGATCGACCCTCAGCCGAATCGACTGCATGGACCCTCGGGGCGTTGCGGCAGCAGACAAGCTGCGCGCCTCGGCACTCAGCAAGTCGATCTGCGCCACCTGCTCGCGCAGGCCGGGTAACTGCGCGGCGATTCGCTCGCGCCCGACCCAGGCCGGTTCAATCAGAAGCAGGTAGCTTGCCGCGGCACACACCACTACCGCGCAAAGCCCGAGCAGCCGGCGCTCGCGCTCGGCCAGCGCCCGCCAGCGCTGCAGCAGCCCCTCGATCATCGCAGCACCGTCACGATCGCGAGCGGCTCGCGATCGCCCTCGAATTGCAGCTTGAGCCCATGCCGACGGGCCGCCTGCTCGATCGTATCCCGCGCTGCACGTGAGTCGGCCACGCCCGGACGAAGCCGGATCCGCAAACGCCCATCCCGGTATTCGAGACCGCTCACCGCATCGGCCGACTGGGTGCCCAGAGACTGGCTGAAGGACACTAGAAGCGGTAGAAAGTCGTCCGACCCCACCTGCCCCGCGCGCGTCCGTAACAGGGTGACGTGCCGCTGAATCTGCAGCACCGGATCGACCATCGCCGTGCTCGCTGGAAAGACCTGACGAAACACGCCGTCGATTCTCGCCTGAAGGGCAAACTGCTCCTCGCGCAGGCGCAGCCAGTGGGCATTGAGTCCGACAACCGCAACCAGCGCCGCCGCCAGGGCCCAGGCGAGCGGTCCACGCCAGGCGCGCGGATCGATTGCCGCCAGCCAACGCGACAGGGCGCCCGCCCGGCGCGCCGTCATCAGATCGAAACTCGACGAAAGGGAGGCGGGGAGCGCCAGCGTACGAATCGGGCGTCCCGAGGTGTGAGCCGCGCGCGCCAGCGGCTCCTGCCAGCCGTCGTCCTGAAGATAGACCAACAAGGGCTCTCGGCCGGAGACCGGAAGCAGTTGCATCGCCGAGACCAGGGCTTGTTCGCGCGCCCTGGGATCGGGGCCTACCCCCAGGCCGATACCCTCGCCCTCGGCGAGCACCACGGTCACCGATGACCCGAACCCGAGCAACGCACCCTGACCCTGCTCCAGACCGGCGAGCGCCTGAGCGGGCCAGGCTGCCGCCACACGAATCCCACGCCGCTCGAAGGCCTGCACGACCGTATCAAGCCAGGCACGGTCAATCACCGCCACGCGTCGCTCTTGACCGGCTGCCACCGGTGGGCCGAGTACGCAGGCACAGGAAGATGGGTCCTGCAGCAACTGTTCCTCAAGCAGATTGGGCAATGCACGCTGCAGTCGAGCCGCCGGCAAGGCCGGCAGTCGGGCCCGCAGCACCGTGACATCGCGGGCGTCAAACACCAGCCTGACCGATCGAAGTTCGGGCAGGGTCTCAAGGCTTGCGCGGCGGATATCGAAAGCGGTCGCAGCAGCGGCCGACCGGGCCGCCAAGGGCGGACTCATGATCAGCAGGCTGGGCTCGGTCGCCAGCGCGCGTTCGCCCGCCAGCCTCGGTGGCAGCCAGACAATGGCCTCACCGCGTTTCAGGACTGCTGACGCCATACCAGTTCCACTCTCGACGGCCCTCTGAAAAACAGCGCCTCACTGGATACCTCGACGCGCTCGAAGCGTACCATTCCCGCCAGCAGGAAAAAGCTCGAGGCCACCGAGAACAGGTCGGGGGTCAAGCGACGCTCGGAATCGAAGCGGCTCGAAGCCTGCTCGAGCGTCGCATAAAAATTGCGCTCACGAATGAGTACGAAGCGCCGCGCGGCCTCGAGCGGCATGTCTTCAGCCATCGCCGCAATCACCTCGGCCGGCGCGGTGTTGATGTTGACACGCGTCGCCGCGCCCAAGCCCGCGCCGTCCTGCCCCGGAATGCGCCGCGGCAAGAAGATCACGAAGGGCTCGAGCAACGCGACCGCCCCCTCGTCATAGCCCGGCACGCGCAGCAACTCTCGCGTTCTCAGCAGGGGCAGCGAGAAGGGGCGCACTTTGCCATCGGCGCCCGCAGGCGGGTAAGCAGACAACAGCCTGGCGGTGAGCGCCGCTTCGAGTTCGGGCGACAAGCCCAGGAAGGCCAGCAGTCGCTGGAAGGCCGCGCCGTGTCGAGGCGACGGTTTGCCGTCAACGACCAGATTGTTCAGATTGAATCTTGCCTGCGCATCAAAGATCTGGCCGGCGATCAGGGCCGCTCGCGACCGCTCGCTGATCCGGGCACCCGCCGTGACGGTCTCGTCAAGACGGGTTTCGGCCACCGGCGTCGCCCAGGTTTCGAGCAGATGATCGACTGCGCCGGTGCTGCTCTGGTCCGACTTGAGCACGACCGCTGCCCAGTCGAGCACGGCACCCTCGATCCAGCGCAACTGGGCAAGCGCCAGGCGGTTCTGCACCGAGCGCGCCGCCACGTACTCGCGCCAGAAGAGGCTGCCAGCCAGTAGCGAGGCGAGCGCCACCAGCACCATCACACTGACGATGGCTACGCCGCGTTGTTCAGCGATCCGGTCGCGACGCGCCCGCAAGGCCATCCCTTCAGTCCCGGCCGGCGAGCGTGCGGACGATGCGCTCGCCCGAGCGCACCAGGCTGATCTCGACCCCCGTCACCGCCGTCGCGCCCGACACCTCGATCGGGCCGGACGCTACCCAGCCCTTACCCGGCTGCCATAGGCGCCAATCGATCGACTGCACATCACTCAGAATGGCTTGCCAGGTCCATTGCGACAGGTCTGCCGACGAAGCCGAAGCGCCCGCGCTCTCGGCCGGCTGGGCCGACCCGGGCCCCGCAAGGGGGAGCGCCCAGACCGACTGGGCCCGCTCGAGACGACCGTCAACCACACGCCAGATGACGCGCTGCAAGGCCCCTGCCGCGCTCAAGCCACGGCTCGCGGCATCCAAGCCGCCCGGGGCTGACGCCGCCAGCACCGGCGCCTCGCGCAGCAGATCCAACTGCAACGCCCCGGGCAAGCCGCCCGCCCGCGCGCCGTCGATCAGCATCACGGCGGGCCGGCCCGGTTCGAGCAAACGCACCGGCCAGGCTCGCCGCAAGTCATCTTCAATCTGGGCAAACGCCATCGAGAGCGCCCGCAGTTCATCGCTTGCCCGGGTGATCCGCTCACGGCTCGATATCAGCGCCTCAAGACCGCGCCAACTGAGCAGCGCAAGGACCGACATAAGGGTGACGGCCACCAGCAATTCCAGCAGCGTGAAGCCGGCCTGACGACGACCTTTGTCCGCCCGGCTTCTCATGGCTGATTCACCGCGAAGCCGATCAGGCGAGCCAAGCGGTGACCGTCCGAGGGATTTTCAACACTCATCTCAACGCGGCGAAACGAGGCGTTGGGCGTGGCAAACACATCCTCATGACAGCGCAGCGGCACGGCCCCCTGCGGACACTCGAAGCTCTTGCGACCCAAAGGCGGAAATTCACCCGTCACCCGGATCTGCGACAGGCGGTTTTCGGCGCTCCACTGCGCATAGCTGCGTGCGCGAAGCTCAGCGGCCCCGGCAGCGAGCGAGGCACTTGCCCGCATCGCCGCCACCAGTGCAATGGCGGCAATCGTCATGGCCACCAGTACCTCAAGCAGCGTAAACCCGACGGCGCGATGGCGCCGTCCGCCCCGCACGCGTCGGTCTGCCCGCCGGCCTGCTGGCTTACTCAAGGGCGTACGTGCCCAGGCCATTGGCCACGATGATCGCCTGCAAACCCTGCCGGGACAGCCCCACGCGAAAGGGCACATCAACCTGCTCGCGGCCGAATTCGATCACCGCCAAGCCATCGGGCCTCTGAACAGTCAGCAGGGTGGGGGCGGCCCAGGCGCGCTCGCGCAACGCAGGGTCATCCTCGATGGGCTGCCAGCGGCGCTCGCGCCAGACCAGAAAACGGTAGTGGTGCAGATCAGCCTCCAGGCGAAGCGGCGCCGCACGCAGCACCGCCTCTTCCTTGGCCAGCGACATGAGCCTGGCCAGACGATCGGCCTCGAAGCGAAAGCCTCGCGAGGCGTCGGGCACGGAGAACATGACAAACCCGGCCAACACGGCCGCGATGACCAGCGCCACCAGCATTTCGACCAGCGTGAACCCCGCCGCAGGCCGGCGGCACGGCGGCCGGGGCGCGCACTCAGCGATTGAGCGACCAGTTGCCGATGTCGGCATTGACGCCCTCGCCGCCCGGTTGCCCGTCGGCACCGACGCTGAACACATCGATCTCGCCTTTGACACCAGGATTCAGGTACTGATAGGGTCGCCCCCAGGGGTCGACCGGCGCCTGCTTCAAATATTGCTTCCAGTTCTGCGGCACCGGTTCCGTCGTTGGCCGCGCCGCCAGCGCCATCAAGCCCTGCTCGGTGCTCGGATAACGCTGGTTGTCGAGCCGGTACAAGTCGAGCGCTTGCAACAACTGGGCAATCTCGGCCTGCGCGGCCCGCACACGCGCCTCGTCGGGCTTGCTCATGATCCGCGGCACGGCAATGGCAGCGAGGACGCCGAGAATCACGATGACGACCATGAGTTCGATCAGCGTAAAACCCCGTTGCCTGATCAAACCCCTGCCCCCCCGCCGCTTCACCGCACTCTGTCGCTCGTTCACTCACCGCTCCCCGATCTGGTTGGGCTTATGATAGCAGTGCCTCTGTGACAGATCGCTGTCACCTTTGACCCGACACATGACATGGCGCAGACCCCGCTTCCCACCGACCGACCGCTCGCCCCACGCCTCGCCAGCCTCCTGCTCGCGGCCGGGTGTTGCTCGATCGCCGCCTGGTGGGCCGTGCAACTGAGCGCGCCGCGACCGGCGATCGCACCGGCAGCCCAGGCCAGTGCGTCGCCCCCCAACCCTGCAGTCGCGGCCCCGCTCTTCGGCACCGGCCAGGCTGGCGCGCCGCTGCCCTCGGCCGCGCGCATGTCGACGATCCGGGTTCAGGGGGTGGTTGTCCACGCCCAGCGTAGCGTCGCGCTGCTCGTCGTCGAAGACCGCCCGGTACGCGCCTACGCCGTCGGCGACACCGTGCTGCCTGGGCTGACCTTATCTGCGGTCAGCCTCGACGAGGCCACCTTCGATCGCGGCGGCGAGCGCTTCAGTCTGCGCGCGCCGCGTCGATCGGGCACCGACCTGCTCAGTCAGCCCCGGGCGCCCGCGGCGCGCCCCTGACACGCCTGCGGCGCGGCAGTTCGGATCGAAAGCCCCTACATATTCGCTTCGCGACGCCGGGAAAGCTCCCCGCTTGGCTAGAATCCAGCGCTCGATAGCTGTGTGGCCCGGGGTTCGCCCCTCGAACCGCGATCCACCGGCCTCCGATCGAGTGCTGTGAATTGACCCCAAACACCGTCCAACAAAGCTCCCTGCGCGAAGAACGCCCAGCGCCGGCAGCGCCGAGAAAGTCTTTCCGTGCCACGCAATTCGAGGCGCGCGAAGAGGCTATCCTCGACGTGACCAACCGGCTGTTGTCGGACAAGGGTTACGAGCTCATGTCGATGGACGATATCGCCACCGAGGTCGGCATCGCCAAGGGCAGCCTCTACAAGCACTTCGTCTCCAAGGAAGCGCTGGCGGCTGCGGTCATGCTCCGGTTGCTGCGCCGAACCGATCAGGCGCTCAGCGAACTGCCCGAGTCGCTCGACGCCTGCGAGCGTCTTCGGGGCCTGCTCGAGTGGGTCCTGCGCGAACGACTTGCCGGCGGCGTGCCGCACCTGCCCTCCACCAGTCAGCCGCTGCGCGAATCACTGACCCGCAACCGGGAATACGTCGACCTGCTCATTGCGCTGTCCGAGCGCATCGGCGGCCTGATTCAGCAGGCGCGTGCCGAGGGTGCCATCGCCCGGCGCTATCGCGACGAATTCCTGCTCTATCATTTCTACTCACGCACCTGCGACCCCACCCTCGATTTCCTGCGGGAGGGCGGTGCGCTCAGCGACGACGAAATCATTTCCCAGATGGTGTCAGCCACCTTCGAGGGCATCGCCCGATGAAACCCTATCTCGACCTGATGCGGCAGGTGCTCGAGCGAGGCGCAGAAAAGGCCGACCGTACCGGTACCGGCACACGCTCCGTCTTTGGCTGGCAGATGCGCTTCGACCTGAGCGAGGGCTTTCCGCTGGTCACCACCAAGAAGCTCCATCTGCGCTCCATCATTCATGAACTGCTCTGGTTTCTTCAGGGTACGACCAATGTCGCCTATCTACGCGAACACGGCGTCACCATCTGGGACGAGTGGGCCGACGAGCAAGGCGAACTCGGCCCGGTCTACGGTCACCAGTGGCGGGCCTGGCCCAAGCCCGATGGCGGCACGATCGACCAGATCAGCGACGTCATCGAACGCATTCGCCGCGACCCCGACTCCCGACGCCTGATCGTATCGGCTTGGAATGTCGCCGACCTGCCCCGCATGGCGCTGGCCCCCTGCCACGCCTTCTTTCAGTTCTACGTGGCCGGCGGCCGACTGTCCTGCCAGATGTACCAGCGCAGTGCCGACATTTTCCTGGGCGTGCCGTTCAACATTGCCTCGTACGCATTGCTCACCCACATGGTGGCCCAGCAGTGCGATCTGCAGGTTGGCGACTTCGTCTGGACGGGCGGCGACTGCCATCTCTACCTCAACCATCTCGAGCAGGCGATGCTGCAACTCGAGCGCGCGCCCTTCCCGCTGCCGAAACTGAGCCTCAAGCGACGTCCCGAGTCAATTTTCGATTATCGGTATGACGATTTCGAAATCACGGGCTACCAGTCGCACCCCCACATCAAGGCCCCCGTGGCGGTCTGAGGACAGGTCGTGCCGCCCCGCCTCACCCTGATCGTGGCCCGGGCGCGCAACGGCGTGATCGGACGTGACAACACCCTGCCCTGGCGCCTGCCCGAAGACCTCGCCCACTTCAAGGCCGCCACCATGGGGCATGCGCTCATCATGGGACGCAAGACCTTCGATTCGATCGGTCGCCCACTGCCCGGACGGCGCACCATCGTACTGAGCCGCGACCCGTCCTGGCAGCGCCCGGGCTGCGAGCGCGCGGCCTCGCTCGACGAAGCCGTGGCATTGTGCAGCGAGGCCAGCGAGGTCTTTATCGCGGGCGGCGAGCAGATCTACCGCGAGGCCCTGACGCGCGCTGACCGTGCCCTCATCACCGAGGTCGAACTCAACCCCGAGGGCGATGCCTTCTTTCCCCCGCTGGACGCCGCGGTCTGGCGCCAACTCAGCCGGCAGACCGGCCACTCCAGCACCGGCATCGACTTCGCCATCGCCGTCTACGAGCGGCAGCGCAACACTCCGATACAATCGTAGCCGTCGCCCCCGTAGCTCAGTGGATAGAGCATCCCCCTCCTAAGGGGAGGGTCACACGTTCGATTCGTGTCGGGGGCGCCAGTGCCCTTGCGCAACACCTGGCCCCAACACCCGCGATGATTCAAACCGATCAGCACCTCCAAATCCAGGACTCGCTGAAGAAGTTCATCGAAGCCGAAATCAACCCCCATGTCGACGAGTGGGAGGCCGCGGGCACCTTTCCGGCCAAGGAGCTCTTTCGCAAGATGGGTCGACTCGGCTTCCTCGGCATTTGCAAACCGGCCGGATATGGCGGCATGGGGCTCGACTATTCCTATGGCATCGCCATGGCCGAGGCTCTTGCCTGGATCCGCTGCGGCGCGGTGCCCATGGCCATCGGCGTGCAAACCGACATGGCCACCCCCGCCCTCGCCCGCTTCGGCGGCGACGAGGTCAAGCGCGAATTTCTGGCGCCATCGATCAGTGGCGACAAGGTGGCCTGCCTGGGCGTCTCCGAGGTCGGTGCCGGCTCCGATGTCGCCTCCATCCGAACCACGGCCCGGCGCGACGGCGATGACTACCTCATCAACGGCGGCAAAATGTGGACCACCAACGGCACGCAGGCCGACTGGATGTGCCTGCTCGCCAACACCAGTGCTGGCAGCGGCCACCGTAACAAGACCCTGATCTGCGTGCCCATGAATCTGCCGGGCATTACCGTGGCCCGCAAGCTGCGCAAGGCCGGCATGCATGCCTCCGATACTGCCCAAATTCATTTCGATGATGTTCGGGTGCCGCAACGTTGGCGCATCGGCGAAGAAGGCATGGGCTTCATGTACCAGATGGTGCAGTTTCAGGAAGAGCGCCTGTGGGCCGCGGCAGGCTGGCAGAGAAACAGCCTCGTCATCCGCGAAACCGTCGACTACCTGCGTTCGCGCGAAGCCTTTGGCAAACCCCTGCTCGACAACCAGTTCATCCATTACAAGCTCGCCGAACTGCAGACCGAGGTCGAGGCGGTGGGGGCACTGCTCCACAAAGCGGTGGGCCTCTACGTCGGCGGCCAGGATGTCACCCAACTGGCCTCGATGTGCAAGCTCAAGGCGGCACGGGTGTCGCGCGAGGTCGCCGACTGGTGTCTGCAATTCTGGGGCGGCATGGGCTACATCGAAGACACCTCGGTGAACCGCCATTGGCGCGACTCTCGGCTGGCATCAATTGGCGGGGGTGCCGACGAGGTCATGCTGGGCATCATTGCCAAGACAATGGGGATTCTGCCGCGATGACGCCCGCGGATGCACCTTTGCTGGTCAGCATCGAAGGCGGTGTCGCCACCATCACCCTCAACCGCCCCGAGGTGCTGAATGCGCTCACCATCGATTTGATGGTTGCGCTCAGGGCTGCGCTCGAGCAAGCCGCCGCGGCCAATGAGGTCAGGGCGGTGCTGATCAGTGGGGCAGGTCGCAGCTTCTGCGCGGGCGCCGATCTGGCGGCGGCTGCGCGCATCAAACCTGCGCTCAAGCCCGACCAGATGCTCGGTGACTACTATCACCCGGTCATTTTGCTCATGCGGCAAATACCCAAGCCCATCATCAGCGCGGTACAGGGCAGCGCCGCGGGCGCGGGCATGAGCCTGGCGCTGGCCGCCGACATCATCGTCGCGGGCGAATCGGCGCGATTTCTTCAGGCGTTTTCCAGGATCGGGCTGGTGCCGGACGCCGGCAGTAGTTTTCTGCTGCCCCGACTGGTGGGCGACCTGCGCGCCCGAGCCATGATGATGCTGGCCGAACCCGTCAGCGCTGACCAGGCCTTGCGCATGGGACTGGTCTGGCAGGTGCTACCCGACGCCGAACTGGCCGCCTCGGCCCAGGCGCTTGCCCGCCGGATGGCCGCCATGCCCACCCTGGCCCTGGCCGGTATCAAGCGCCTGCTCGCCGCCAGCGGCAGCCATTCACTTGAAGAACAACTCGACCTGGAGGCCGAGCAGCAGGCCCGATCGGCGCTCACCGACGACTTCCGGGAAGGCGTGAGCGCCTTTCTGGGCAAGCGGCCCCCTGAGTTCAAGGGACGCTGACGCCCATGAAATCTGCGCCGACACTGCCGCCGCGCAGCCCTGAAGAACAGACAAGGGTTGAGGCCGCCATTTCCGACCTGTTCGAAAACAAGGTCGTGTTCAACACGGCCCTGGGCATTCGGGTCGAGTCCTTCGACCCCGCCCGCCCCACGATCGGCTTCGATATGCAGCCGATATTGGTCGGGCACTACGTGTACGGACAGTTGCATGGCGGCGCCATCGCCGCCGCCCTGGACGGCGCCGCCGGCTTTGCCCTGATGGTGGCCATCGCCGAGCGCTATCGCAACGAAACCGCCGAGCAGATCGTGCAGCGCTTTGCGCGCATCAGCACCATTGACCTGCGGATCGACTACCTCCGCCCCGGCATCGGCCAGCACTTTCACGCCAGCGCACGGGTCAATCGCATGGGCGGACGCATTGCCTCGTTGCAACTGCAACTGGAAAACGAACACGGCACCCTCATTGCCACAGGTGCCGCGGTGTTCGCAGTCAGCTGACGGCCGGCCCGGCGGGCCGGCCGCACACCGCTCAGCGCAGGAAGTCGGACACCGTCTTCCAGCGGCCGCCCTGGATCTGCGCCAGCCTCACCTGATCATTGCCCAGACGTTTGTTCGGCCCCCACACATACTCGGGGTTACCCAGGAAACCGCGCGGATAGGGGGCATCCTCGAGGGCCTTGGCGAGCGAATCGCTGGTCAGTTTGGGGCCCGCCTTATCCGCCGCCCGTGCAAACACGTCGACGATGATCCAGCCGGTGACCGACCATAGATCGGCATCTTCCTTGAAGCGCGCCTTGTAGGCGTCCATCCACTCGTTGAGCGCACGCGAATTGCCCGCATCATCGCGATAGGGGGTCGGGGTTTCCGTGATGGCGTAAAGCCCCTCAACGGCCGCGCCCCCCGCCTTGGCCACTGCGGGCATGTAGGCCGCCTGGCTGCCGAAAAACTGCCCTGTATAACCCAGCCGACGCGCCGTCGCCATGGCGCCGATAGTCTCGCGCACGATGGTGCCCAGCACGATCAGGTCGAGGTTGGCCGCACGCAGACGCTGCATCTGCGAGGCGAAGTCGGTCGCCCCGCGCTTGTAGGTCGTGCGCTCGATCAGAGACAAACCGGCATCCTTGAGCGCCGCCTCGGTGCCACGCAACACCTCCAGGCCATACTCATCGTCCTGATACAGAATGCCGACGCGCTTGGCCTGCGTGGACTGGATCATCTGCTTCACGCCCAGGCGGGTGCTGTCCGGGTAGGGCGTGGCCATCGCGAACTTGTGCTTGTGATAGGGCTCGAAGTTGCCGTGATGCGCGGTCACCGGGAAAAGATGCGTGACATTTTTTTCCAGCACCAGCGGCAGTGTGGCCAGTGATACCACCGAGCCCAGCGACCCGAGCATTGAAAAGATCTTGTCCTGGGTGAGGAGTTTTTGCGCAGCCAGCACGGCCTTGCGCGGATCGTAACCAGAGTCTTCGACGATGAGCCGTAGCTTGCGGCCGTGAATACCGCCGTCGGCATTGAGCTGCTCAACCCGAAGAATCATGCCGTTCTGGATGGGCTTGCCCAGGGTGACCAGCGGACCCGACAGATCCTGGATGGAGCCCAGCACGATCTGATCGCGCGACACCCCCTGATCCGCCCAGGCCGCGCCAAGCGGCAGCACCGATGCGGCACCGCCGGCTGCGCCAAGTTCCAGAAAACGTCTGCGTGAGTTCATTCGTAGGTCTCCTTCATGGGTTCGAGTGGTACATGCTGTCGATCAGGTCACGGTACTTTTCATTGACCAGCTTACGCTTGAGCTTCATGGTGGGCGTGAGCTCTTCATCTTCGGCGCCGAGCTTTTGCTCAATCAGGCGAAACTTCTTGATCTGCTCGACCCGGGCGAATTTTTCGTTGACCCGGTCGATCTCCGACTGAACCAGATCAAGCACCTCGCGCGTACGGCACAAGCTCTGGAAGTTGGTGAAGGGCACCTTGCGTTCCTGAGCATACTGCTCGACGTTTTCGTGGTCGATCATCACCAGCGCGGTGAGGTAGGCGCGAC
>CAIVPX010000124.1 GCA_903907905.1 uncultured bacterium
CGCCTCGGGTTTCCTGAAGCTGACGGTGGCTGACGGCAAGGTCAACAACAGCCTGGTGTCGCCTTTCGGGGTGAGCTTCGGTCAGGACCTGACCGGGTCCGACGGCCAGTGGGCCTTCGATGGCATCGACTTCGACGCCTATGCCGTGCGGGCCTCCAAGGCCGTGACCGAAGATGCGATCGACTCGGCCGATGTGCTGGCCGCCCTCAAGATTGCCGTAGGACGCAACCCCAACGCCGATCCAGACGGGGCGGGGCCTGCCAGTCCGTTGGCGGTCTCGCCCTATCAGTTCATTGCCGCCGACGTAAACGCGGACAGCCGGGTGGACAGCGCCGACGCCTTGGCGCTGCTCAAGATGGCCGTCGGACGCTCAGACGCCTTGGCGCCCGAATGGCTCTTCGTCCGCGAGGACACCGACTTCTGGAACGAAGCAGCCACCGGGGGCCCGGCCTTCAGCACCACCCGCAAGTCGGTGGTCTGGGAGGGGCAGAGCAAGCAGCTGGCCGTGCAGGGCTCGACTGAACTCAATCTGGTCGGGCTGATCAAGGGTGACGTGGACGGCAGCTGGCGCCCGGCGGCTACGAACGCGCCGGCCCTGTCGACGGGCTACTTCCAGTCGCTGGGTCAGGAACTCGGGGTGCCGCTGGATCAATGGGGGGTCTACCTGAATCCCTTGGTTCAGGGGTGAAGAACGCGCTTCCGGAGGCCTTTTTTCGTTGCGTTGATGTGCAATGTGCGTAATGAGTCACATGACTGATCGTCACTCGAAAACGCCTGTGCAATACTTCGATGTTCGGTTGATTTTTCCGCTCCGGAAAGCCTGGTCATGACAGACGCGATAAAGCCCTCCCTGGTCCTTCCCACTGCGCTTCTTGATGCGATCAAGGCGCGGATGCCGGGGTCGCTGGAAATCGATCTCGGGCAAGTGCCGGTCGATCGTCTGCTGCCTTGGGTATCGCCTTGGCTGCTCAATCCGGGCGCCAACGGTTCGTGGGTGAAGCCGGTCATCGATGACATCGTTCGGATCATCCAGACGCCGGTGCCCACCAAGCCGCCCGAGTCGGGCACGGGAACCCGCCCGCCGGAGGGCGACTCGGGCTCCATTGGTCTGCCGGCCTTCATCGCCGAGTCCGAGCCCAACGATTCGGCGGCCAGCGCCGATCTCATCTCGCTGAGTCTGCCGGTGGTGGGCCGCCTGGGCAGTAAAACCGATACTGACTGGTTTCAGGTCAATGAGGTCAAGGCCGGCCAGTTGCGGGTGAATTTTTCGGCCAGTACCGGCACGCTCGGTTTGGCTGACACCTTCACGGTGCGGGTGCTTGATGCCAGCGCCAAAGAACTCGCCCGCTTCCCGGTCGGGCACGAGGCCTCGTTTGCCCTGCCCATCTCGGCCCCGGCTGCGTCGCTGCTCGTGTCGGTTGCTGCGGCCGATGGCATCGTGTTCGACTCCGGCGACTACAAACTGCGGCTCGATCTGCAAACCCAGCCCGATGCGGCCCCGGCGCCCGGCGCCCCCAACCGTGAAGTCGAGCGCAACGACACCCAGGCCACCGCGAACACCCTGCTGCTCGGTGGTGCCATCACCGGGGCGCTCGACAGCCGCAGTGACCTCGATTGGTTCGTGACCAAGATCTCGGCGGACGGTCGCTTGCGGCTCGGCTTCGATACCGCCAACGACAGCCGCTGGTTCGATCGCTTCGCGCTCGACGTGGTCGACAGCCGGGGTATCTCGCTGGCCAAGCAGGCCACGGGCGGTGACACCGCCATCGAGGTGGCGGTCAAGGCCAACACGCTGGTGTATGTCGGTATCAAGTCGGCAGGCATGGTCTACGACGCCAGTCCCTACAAGCTGTCGGCCTTGCTGGCGCC
>CAIVPX010000125.1 GCA_903907905.1 uncultured bacterium
CGAAGGTCCTCGGCGACATCAAGGATGAGCGGTACCGTTGGCACAAACTCATCCGTGCCATCGTTGCGAACCGCACTGCGGGCCACGGCGTCGCTGGGCGCCAGCGCCGGTACCTCGGTCACCTCACCCGTCTTGGCATCGACCTGGCGTCGGGGCCTCATGGCAAAGCCCATACCGATCAGCGGCAGTCCAAGCAGCAGGAACACCACCGTGGGCATGCCGGGAATGAGCCCCATACCCAGCGCAATACAACCGCCGATCAGGAGCGCCTTGGGCTGGGTGAGCACCTGTGCACCGATATCACGTCCCACGTTCGACGGGCCGTCGTCAGACTGGACGCGTGTGACGATGATGCCGGCGCAGATCGAGATGAACAGCGCCGGAATTTGCGAAATCAAACCATCCCCAATGGAGAGGATGGAATAGGTCTGCATGGCTTTACCGGCCGACATACCCCGCTGCAGCATTCCGATCAGGATGCCTCCCAACAGATTGACCGCGACGATGATCAGGCCCGCGATGGCGTCGCCCTTGACGAACTTCATTGCGCCGTCCATCGCGCCGTACAACTGGCTTTCCTTTTCGACGATTCGGCGGCGACGCTTGGCCTCTTCCATGTCGATGGTCCCCGCGCGCATGTCACCGTCGATCGACATTTGCTTGCCCGGCATGGCGTCGAGCGAGAAACGCGCGGCCACCTCGGCTACACGCTCGGCGCCCTTGGTGATCACCACGAACTGCACGATGGTCAGGATGAGAAAAACCACCAGCCCAACCACCAGGTTGCCACCCACGACGAAATTGCCGAAGGTGTCGATGATGCTGCCTGCGTCGCCCTGCAAAAGGATGAGCCGCGTGGTGGCAATGGAAATGCCCAGCCTGAAGAGCGTCGTGACCAACAGGACCGAAGGAAAAGAAGAAAAGGCCAGCGGCGTCGGGAGGTACATTGCCACCATCAGCAGCACAGCGGCGAGCGTCATGTTGAGCCCGATCAGGACATCAACGATCAGCGTGGGCAAAGGCAGGATCATCATGAAGATGATGGCCACCATCATGACTGCGAGCACGATGTCATTACGCTCAGCCGCCTTGAGTGCCAGTTGCTGAAGAAGTTGTTGCGCCCGCCTCATGCCGCCGCCTCCAGCGGGGGCAGCCCTGCGGAATTCGGCTCGGTGACACGGCTGCCGAGCCAGGCCCGCATCGCCGCCTGCGCGTCCTCGCTTCGCCCGACCTCGCCCAGTGCGAGTGCCCGGGCCAGGTGAAACGTGGCGTCGACCAGCCCTGCCAGCGCGAGCCGCTCGAGGGCCAGCAGCGCTCGCTCAGGCCGGCCTGTTGCGAGCGCGGCCACCGCACTGGCACGCGCGTGCTCGAGGCGGCCGGGCTCGAGGACCTCGAGCCCTGAAAAGACCGTGAGTGCCCGATCCGCGTGGCCCTGATTCAAAAAGAAGTGGCCCAGCAGTACCAGCGCATCACGCTCATGATCAGACAGTTGCAGCAAGGCTTATCCCTGAAGCAGGAGACTTTGGTTTTCACGGGCCAAGCCGCGCAGGGCCAACTGGTCGCGCAGTTCTCGGGCCAGACGGCGCAGCGCCGCCGCGGCATCCGGAGGCGTGGCGTCGCCGGCGACGTCGGACTGCCGCTCGTTCAAACGCCTCGCGGCCGAATCGAGCGCGTCAGTAAACCCTCCCGGCGACAGCACCTCCTGCGAGGTGGTGCGAGGCACGATCCAGGCGCTGAGCACCTGCGCGCTGCCGCGCGGCGACAGAAGCCGATCGAGCTCTCCCACAAAGGGCATGCTGTTGGGCTGTGCTGACCCCTGCTCAGGCAGCGCGGCGCCGGGGAAGTCGGCTTGCACCGGCGCCCCCGCGAGCCCGAAATTGAGCGCGTAGCCGGAATCGATATGAACGGTCACGGGCATCTCCTGTTCAGCCTGCCGCGCTCAGGGTAGCCTGCACAGAGGCAAGCAGCCCATCACAGGCCCGGCTGAGATCTTCGGGGGTGACAGCGTCGGCTTGAAACCGCGTCAAGGCAATCAGGCAGAAATCAGCGCCCTGCCCCCGCCCACCCATCTGTAAGCGCAACGGACCCGACTCTCGGGCTTGCGCCCGTTGGAGGGCTTGCAGCCAAAGCGCTGCGCAGGGATGGGGCGCTGGGTGCTGCACATGAACCAGCAACTCTTCATCGGTAAGCGTGAAGGACACCGACGCCCCGGATTCGAGCGCCAAGTGCGCCTGGCGGTTGCCATCAAGCGACAGATCGCCCAAGCCGAGGCCGCGCCCGAACTGGCTGACCGCCTCCCAGGCGTTCATGGCACTTGCCTCATTCGATGCCCTCCTCGCGGTCGATCGCGGCATCAAGCGCAGACTGGGCGGTATCCAGCAGCGTTTGCCGGGCCTCGGCTGAGGCGAAGACCTGGACAGGCAACTCGCGCAGCGCATTGCGGGTACCGGCCATGAAGTTGACGGTCGCCTCAGGCGGATCGCCACACCCATGCTTGTCGGCAAGTCGCTTGAACTGACCGGCATCCACCCAGCGCTCGGCAGTCATCGATACCAAATCAGCGGCCAGTCCGTTCGGCGACAAGGGCGCCGAACCGTGCCGTTCGGTAAGCGTGGCCGACAACTCGGCGCACCGGTCGACCACCGTGGAGATGACCTCGAGGTGATAGAGGTCGGAAATCAGCGCCTGCAGCCGAACCTTGTCGGTGGAAGGCGCGGCTGCCGCCAGATCGAGCCCCAGCGCCGTGACGATGCGCGCATGAACTGCCGCGTAATCGGCGTCCTGACCCTCCTGATGAGAAAGCCGGAGCAAATGGGTCAGCGTGGCGTTCAGGCCCCCGGCGCCAAACACCACCTCCTGGTAGGTCTGCCGAAACGCCCCTGCCTGCCGAGGCGAGAGTCCCTCACTTGCCGATACCGTGTTGATGTCGGCCATGATGCGCTCGCCCCGCTCGGCGAATATCTCTTCGAGCGCCTCGCGCACCGCTGCGGCCACGACCCCACCCGGGTCGGCTCCGACCGAACCAGACTCAATCAGTTCTGCCGCCTCGAGCATGGCGAGGTACTGCGCCGTCGGGTCGTCATCGACTTCTTCGGCCAGCCGCCGGATGCGCTCGGGCCGCATGAGCATGCCGCGGGCGAGGTCCTCGATACCTCCTTCGGACGCTGCACCCTCCTCGCCCTTTTCGTTGTCCTTGGCCTTGGGGCTCTTCAGTTGGTGAAAGAGCTTGGTGCGCGCTTCCTTGGGCAGATGGATGAGACCCGAATGCGTGGTGGTCACCCGGCGGTCGCGAACAAAGCGGTCCTGGATTCGCGAGGAGAAAGCCTGAGTCATTTCGTCTGCCGCCTCGTGCAGAACGCTCTGCATGTCGACACGCGCCAGACGATGTCCTGCCAGGCCCGGAGACCCGGGCGAGGAGGCCGGTGCGGCAAAGCCCTGATGGCCGGGCGACAAAGGCTGCCAGGCTGAGGAGTTTTGAGGCGATGTTAAATTAGAAAGGCTTGGACGTGACATCAGGTTAATTTCGCATCGTTTCGGGATCGCCAAGGCAGAGCAGACGACGAACCTCGCGGGAAATCTGCATTTCCAGCAAGCTAGCGGACTATTTTCATGGGGATCAATTCAGTATAGAGTCACGCTTCGCGTTTCGGAAAGGCTTGCGCCCGAAAAGTATATGAATGTGAGACTTTTTGCGGCGCATTCGCAACAGTGACCACTTAAATCAACGCCTCATTCATGAATCCCGAAATTCAACGCCTTATCGATGAGTCTGAAAAACTGGTTGCGCAAGTGCAATCGGGCGGCCTCGATGCCTGGTGCAGGGAGCAAGGTCTCAACCGGCAGAAAATGTCTGAGGTGCTTGCGCAGCACGCACCGGCCGATGCTGAATCCCGAGCCCGGGCCATGTTTGAGGAAGACCTGATCGATATTCAACGCGACCTTGATGCGCGATCACCGTCGCCTGCCCCAACCGCTGCCTCTGCCAAAGCGAGCGCTGTCCGACAACGTCGGCGCTTTGGCATGGTCTGACTCCACCGGACCTCAACAATGAGCACCATTCAGCGGAGCGGCTACGGTGGCGTTTCTGGCGCCGGTTTAACGGCCGGTGGCGGCGAAAGTCTGGATATTGAATCGGCCATCATGGCCGCCCAGCAAGGTCGCGTTGAATGGCTTGAATCGCAACTCACCGATCAGATTGAGCGTGTCAACAAGCGAAACGATGAAATGCGCAAGCTGTCCGACATTCAGGCGGAAATTGCCCGGCGTGAAGCGCTTTTCGACAAGACCGACCTGAAATCGAAAATCAGCGAGCAGAAGTACTTCAAGGAAACCGGTGCCGCTGACAAGATTGAGTTCGAGCGGGCCTTCAAAGATACCGACCCCGACCGACTCGATATTGGTGCCAGCGGGAAATATGGGCCAGTTTATGCCGACCTTGCCGGCTTCGCCCAAATGCTCAAAGACGCCGGATTTGACGACGCCACCGTGAACAAGTTCGCAAAAGGCGACGCCACACTCGAGGACTACAAAGTCCTGGAAACTCAGGTCAAGGGAAGAACCGACTCGGCCGCCAGTACGCAGCAAATGGAAATGCTTCGGATGCAGTCGCTCAACAACAAGCGCAGCGAGGCGTTTGACATCATGACCAACAGTCTTAAAAAGTACCAGGATGCCCGGTCATCAATCGTGGGCAACATGCGCTAGATTGCCTCGAACCGAACACTGCAACTCTACTCCTCCGGAAACTCTCCGATGACCACCTCCTTGCCAGTCGGCGCCGCCTCAGGCCCTGCGCTGAATGCGTCGATCGATTTCAGCAGCATGAACCCCGATGACGCCATGTTGCTCGTGCAGGCAGACCGGGTTCGCCTGTGCGAGGCTGAGCTGAATGCGCAAATCAAGACTATCCAGGCCAAGAATGAGCAAATGAGAAAGCTCAACCAAATACAGGCGGTGCTTGCCGAAATCAAATCCAAATTCAGCGATACCAAGCCGGATGCCGAGTTCATCAAGATTCCCGGCGTGAGCGACTGGCTGAACAAACAGGGCGGGCTCGACCGCATGCGCGAGGCAGCGGCATTCTGGCAGGAGGCCGGGCTTGACCCCTCCTATGGCGCCAAGCTCAGCGCACCGCTCTGGGACAAAACCGACTTTCGATACAAAGATCTTGAGGTCATGAGCACGGCGGTCAAAGGATCGATTGATTCGCTTTCTAGCAGCACGCAAATGGACATGGTTCGAATGCAATCGCTCAACAACAAGCGCTCGGAAGCATTCGAAACCATGACCAACATGATGAAAAAAGCGCAGGACAACAAGTCTTCCATCGTCGGTAATATGCGTTGATGTCCGCGCCGATCGGGCGCAGTTTCAGTTCAATCTTCGAGAGCCATCCAAATGAGCACGTCTTTACCTATTTCCAGCAGTGCTGTGTCTATCGCCAGCTCCCAGATCGACATCAGCACGATGAACCCCGATGACGCCATGCTGATTGTTCAGGCAGATCGGGTCAAGCTCTGCGAGTCCGAACTTAACGCCCAGATTAAAACCATCCAGGCCAAGAACGACCAGATGCGCAAGCTCAATGAACTCCAAGCGACGCTTGCCGAAACCAAGGCAATGTTCAACCAGACCGGCAACGATGCCTGGCTGCGAGACCAAACCGCTTTCCAGCAATACGGTAATGAGCGAGGTAATAAATTTGTTGCATTCGAAAACGCCTGGATCGCGGCGGGGCTCGATCCCAGTTTTGTCGGTGGAACAAAGACCGATCCTTCGGCAGAAGGCGCTTTTGCAAAAGGAAACGTGCAATATAAAACCTTCGAAGCGATGAGCACGGCGCTCAAGGGTTCCATTGATTCACTTTCGAGCAGCACCCAAATGGACATGGTCCGGATGCAGTCGCTGAACAACAAGCGCTCTGAAGCCTTCGAAACCATGACCAACATGATGAAAAAGGCCCAGGACAACAAGTCCTCCATCGTCGGCAACATGCGCTGACCCCACCCGGAGCCACCATGTCAGGCACAGACACCAATCAGGACGTACTCGCCCAAAAAATCGCGGACCATTTTCTGGCGGGTGGCACCCTCGGCGATCTTCAAGGCTTCACCGACCAGGACTACGAGGCGCTCTACACCATCGGGCATGGCATGTACAGCCAGGAGCGCTATGGCGACGCCCTGAAAATATTCGGGTTTCTGGTGATGAACAATCCCTTCGATCGGCGCTTTCATCAGGCGATGGCTTCCGCGCTGCAAATGCGCGGCGATTTCAGCGAGGCCATCGGCTACTACTCGATGGCGTCGGTCATGGACATCAAAGATCCCGTTCCCACCTTTCACACGGCCGAGTGTCTCGCCGCGCTGGGTCAAATCGAGCAGGCGCGCGAGGCCTTGGCGATCGTCCTTGAGCAGAGCGCCACGCCTGAATTCGCCGATTTGAAGGCGCGGGCCCAGGGCCTGATCGCCCTGCTTGATCGCCACGCCGCAAAAGGAGCCTGAGCCATGGCCACCACGATCGATGGCGGCGTTCCGCCCCTCCGTCCGCAGGCTTCTTCCGACCCTGGCCCGGCGCCTGCTCCGGCGACCGCGGCCGCACCCATGCGCCCTGCCTCGGCGGTCGACATCGACGAAATCCTGCAACTGGCCCGAAGCTTCGCCGCGCGGCCTGAGGCCACGGGTGCCCGTAGCGGCCCCGCGCGCGCCGGGTCCACGCCAACGGGCGCGCCCGAATTGCCAGCCGGCGGCATGTCGATGGACGACGCGGCGGTGATCCTTGGCTTTCTGATGAGCAAGGTCAACGAGCTCCAGACCCAATCGCAGATGGGCGAGATCAAGTCCAACCAGACCGAGATGGAGAAGAAGAACGCGGAGCAGATGGAGAAGGTCAAGAAGTGGCTGGACGATCTGAGCGAGGCGGCTAACGCCAAGAAGGCCTCCGGCATCTGGGGCTGGATCAAGCAAATTGCCATGACCATCGTGGCCGTGGTTGCCGCCGTCATCGCCGTTGCGGCCAGCCCCTTTACTGGGGGCGCTTCGCTGATCGTGGCGGGCCTGGCAGTAATGGCAGCGATGGACTCCATTCTGCAGTTGGGGGTACGGATCGCCGTTGAGGCGGGCGCTGATGTGCCCGATTGGTTGCAGAACTTCAGCATCAGCTTCGGCCAACTCGCTTCCTGGATTGCCGCAAAGTCCGGCGCGAGCGAAGAGACTCAAATGTGGCTCAAATTTGGTGTCGATCTCACGGTTGCCCTCGCCACCTTTGCGGTCACGGGCGGCAAGAGCCTGTACGACATGAGCCGCAAGGGCAAAGACATGCTGCAGCAGATCAAGGCGCTCGAAATGAGCACCAAGATGGCCAAATTCGTCAAGTACGGCAGCTACGCTCAAGGCGCCGCGGGAGCCGTGGGCGCGGCGGGATCGATCGGGGGCGCGGTGTCAGGCAGTCAGGCCGCTGACGCCACCGAGCGGGCAGATCAGTCCTTGGCTGACAAGCAGGAAATCGCTGCCCACATCATGAAGCTCATGGCCACCCTTGAACAAAATCAGGACGATCTCAAGAAAATGGCCGAGGCCTACCAAAATGTTGTCTCGATCGTTTCGCAGCTCATCCGAGGCGAGGCCGACATGAAGAGCCAGATCAGTGCCAACCTGGGTGGCCGAGGCGTCGCGGCATGAGCGCGCAAACGCGACGCAACGGGCGTAGCAGCTAGCGTATGGCGATCGACCTCGTCGCGCGAGCTCCAGGGCCGTCTGGTCCGGGGTTCGGGCGAATCGGCGATGCGTCCGATGGGTCCAGGCTTGACGCACCAACACTGGCCCGGGTCCGGTCAGACCCCGCGTCGGCCGAAGCTGCGCGCGCACCGCAGTTGGCCTTCGCCCGCTCAGCCACAGCCTCCATGCCTGTGCTGCCCCCCGTTCGCGACGATGCGCTCAATGGCCTGTCGCACGCCGAGGCGGTGGAATTGATCAGCGCAAAATTTCGGGAAACTGCCACCAAGGCGGCCAGCGACATACTTGCAACCGGTGCCACGCTCAGAAAGCAGAACGAGCCTGCACGGCGCGAGGTCGTTCAAAACTCGGCTGATCATTTCGTCGAGCGCATCTGGAACGGAGTCGTCAGCGCGATCTCCAAGAACCCCACCGCCGCCATCAAGGCCGTGATGGTGATCGGGTCCGCGATTGCCAGCGTGGTCGCCACGGGCGGTGCGGCATTGCCGAGCGCCATCGCAGCCGTTGGCGCGGTAGTGGGTCCGACTGTGACCGCCACCCTGAGCGAGGCGGGGCTCGATTTGCGTGGCTTCCTCGCGCAGGGCATCGAGTCCTTGCTGGGGGCCTGGGGCGTCGACAACTCAAGCGCCTGGAAAATCGCCGGGGTAGCCAGCTCGGTCGTGATGCTGGGCGTCAACATCGGCGTGGCCGTGGTCGTGGGTGGCCCGGCTGCGTTGGATACCCAGTTGGTGGGCGATCTGGTCACCTCGATCGGTACGGCGCTCAACATGAAGCTCAGCAGCGTCGAAACCCTCAGCGATACGCTGGCCGGCTTCGCCTCGCTCGGGATGCTCATTGGTGGCTCAATCGCGTCTGGCGCCAACGTGCGCGACTACGCAGGCCTGGGCGATATCTTCGCCAAAGGCAAGAACACCTTCTCGATGATCATCGAGGGGATCGGTAACGGCACCCTTGAACCCGCCGCTATTGCCAAGGAAGGGACGACCCTCGTGCCGCTCATGCAGGCCCTCCTCGAAAAGGCGTACACCGATCTCGAATCCCATGGCGGGCTCATCACGGGCTTGCAGGACAGTTATCTCGCCATCGTTGATTACATCCAGCAGCAGACCGCGCTTCATGGCGAGGCCGTGCAGATGCGGCGAGGCCTTGTTTAAGCACCTTTGCGAAATTTTCCAGGAGCGTTTCACATGGTTAGCGTCATTCCAACCCACGGGTCGCCGGTTCCCGCCCCCTCGATCGACCCGCCCGCATCGGTGGCGGTCCCCACGCCTGCCGGCGCGGCTGCGCCCGCCGCTGCGGTTGGCACAATTCCCACCGACACGCACGACAACACCGTCGAGCAGCGCGCCACCAGGCTTCTAGGTGCCGGCATGAAGCCTCCCACAGACGCCCCGGGCACGACAGGCGGCGCAAAGGAAGTCGCCGCGATGTCCGAGCAGCCATTCGACTTCTACACCGTCAGTACCGTCTTCATGATGCTGGCCATCGCCATGCGCAAGGTACAGCGCGCGCAGAAGCAGGCCGCCCTCGAAGGGCAGGTCAAGGAGTTGATGACGGGTGTCGCCGATGCGCGGGACGCTGCAGAGAAGCGTTTCACCGCCGCCATGATCCAGTCGGTGCTGCAAGGGGTTTCGGCTGTGGTCCAGGGCGCCTTTGCAGGCGTATCGCTTCGGCTCGCCTACAGTATGCAACTCAGCCCCACGACGAATGCTGCGGGCCGAATGATCGAGTCCGAGAGCAACTTTCAGGCTCTCAACACGCAACTGGGCGCCAAGGCCCAGGGCTTCAGCGGCATGGGGCAGGCCAGCTCTCAGTTCGTGGCCAGCACCGGCAGCTTCGCCGCGGCATTCTTCGAGCGTGCCGCTGGCATGAAAGACGCCGATTCGCGCGAAGCCGATGCGCGTGCAAAGATGGCCGAGGCCGCGGTGCAGCAAGCCAGTGACGCCATGAACGATGCGAAAGAGGCATTCACCAAGGTCATGGAGATCCTAGCCGACTTGGATCGAACGAATACCGAAGGCACCAAAGCGGCTGCCCGCAACATTTGAAGGCCCCCCACACCATGACTGATCTCACCACCCTGGCGAGCCCCGCCACCGCCGAATTGGCGCGAAACGTTCTCGCCGACCTCGCCAAACCGGCGCATGGCCAGACGCTCCTGTCCCAAGACACCACCGACATGTTGTACGCGCTGGGCTTCAGACTGCTCACCACCGAGCAGTACGAACAGGCTCGTGCCGTGTTCCTGGTGCTGTTTTCGGCCAGTCCGTCTGATGCGCGCGTTCTGTCCGGTCTGGGTCACGCCCTGCTCGGGCTGGGCGACCCGGTCGAAGCATCCCTGATGCACACGCTTGCCCTGAGCGCCGAGCCGGACAATCCGGGCCATGCCCTGGCAGTCGCCGAAGACTTGGTCGCCATGCGCTCGGAATTCGCCCGAGACATGCTGCTTCAGACCATTGACCTGGTCGGGCCTCGCGCTGAGTACGCCGCCACGGCCAACCGTGCCCGCGCGCTGCTTGCCCTGCTCGAGCGCTCTGCCCCCCGTGCTTGAATCGAGCGAGATACGCCTCCTGACCGAGATCGGTTTTCTTGCTGGCGGCCGGGGGCAGTTCGAGCAGGCGCGCACGATCTTTGACGCCCTGATCCAACTTCGCCCCGAGCGTGCGTTTCCTTACGTCGGCTTAGCCATGGCGCTACTCAACGCCGGGCGCGCCGATGAGGCGGTCGCCCGTCTAGCCAGCGCTCGTCAAAGCCTCGAGTCGGTGATTCGAGCTGCTGGGGCAAGCCCGAACACTCAGGCGCTTCGTGACGAACACGCTACACTCAGCGCCTATTACGGGCTGGCGCTGCAGATGGCCGGGCATTCGGCCGAAAGTTCGAAGATACTAGGCGTCTTGGCGCACCGGACCGGCGACGATCCCGCCGGGCGTATTGCGCGCAGCATGCTGGGCCTGCAACCCGTAGAGGAGTCTGCACCATGATCGAAACCATCGTGTCTCAGGCCATTGGCTTGGGGTCGGCTGCGACCGCCGGCGCACCCGCCGCGGCGCCCGGGCTGAGTGACGTCGAACGGTTTCAACTCGCGATGAATCAACCGCCAGGCACGATGCAAGCCTTCGCTCAGGTCGCTCCGTCCTCGCCCTCGCCGGACGCCGGTGCCACGGTTCGGCCGTCTACCGATGGTTCTGGCGCGGCGCCCAGTCCCCGCAAGACCGTGGGCGACGCGATTCTTTCGGGGCTGCAATCGGCAAGTCAAGACCTCTCCCAGTCATGGACTGGGGCCACCGCCGCCCTCAGTCAGTCTGAGCTCACGGTTGCCGATGTGCTTCGTTGGCAGCAGGTGCTCCTTCAGTCCAGCATCCAGTACGAACTGCTCGGCAAGGTAATCAGCAAGTCGACGCAAAACCTCGACCACGTGCTCAAGACCCAATGAGCCTTATGTCGTTCGCACCCGTTTCGTCCACGATCGTTTCCGTTGGGATTCGTGCCCTCCGACACCTCGCTGCGCTTCGGCCCCCGAGGCTTGGCGCCGCGTTTTTCTCGGTCTTTTTTGCCATCGTGCTGTCGGCCTGCGCAGGCAAGGTCGAACTTCTCGCGTCGATTCCCGAGGCTGACGCCAACGAAGTCATCGCCGCACTCATCAACCATGGCATCTCGGCCACCAAGGTATCGGGCAAGGAAGGCATGGTCGGTATTCGGGTTGACGCCGCCCAGTCTGCCCGGGCGGTCGATACGCTTCGGGTTCTAGGGCTGCCGCGCGAGCGCTTTGCGGGCATGGGCGATGTGTTCCGAAAAGACGGCCTCATCTCGTCTCCCATCGAGGAGCGCGCGCGCTACCTGTACGCGCTTTCACAGGACCTCTCGGCCACGCTGTCACGGATCGACGGCGTCCTGTTTGCCCGGGTGCACCTCGTGCTGCCCGAGCGTGGTACCGGTAGCGAGCAGAATCTGCCCGCCTCAGCCGCCGTCTTCATCAAGCACCAGGCAGAGGCCAACCTCGAGGTCTTGCAACCCCAGGTGCGCCGCCTGGTTACGAACAGTATCCCGGGACTGTCCAGCGACAGGGTCTCCACCGTGCTCATTCCCTCCACCCTGACGCCGCCTGCCCCCGCGCCTCAGTCGGCCAGCGTTCTGGGCTTCCGGGTTGATCCGGCATCCAGTACGGCGTTGACCGTATTGTTGGCGCTGCTTGCCTTGCTCGCACTCGGCGGGTGCGGCGCTGCCGCCTACTTGTACCTGCGAGCCCGCATGGCCAAGCCCGGCGAGGCGCGCGCAAGCCCTGACTCGGCAGCGCGACCGCAATGAATGCGCCGGCGAATATTTTCTCGCTTTCACCGCAGGTAGCCCGGCAGGTCTACCAGTTCATTTTTTCGCCGGCGACGGACGCCGAGCCCTCAAAGCTGGCCGCGATCGTTCCCGCTGGCCTCGACCCCGCCAGCCCCTGCGGCGCAAGAGCCCTGCGCACAAGCCTCGGCCTGGATGATCCGGTGCTCGATCTTTCTCGGGTTGAGCATCGCCTTGCCTTGTTACCTCGCGAGGGCCTTGGAGTGCTCGCGCGATTTGTTGCCATCGGTCTTCTCGCCTGGCCCATTCGACGGGTCATTCGCAAGGCTGAGTTTGAGCGGCTGGCAAGCAGTCTATCGGAAGCCGAGTGGGCCTACGTGATGAGTCGCTCCGAGCGTGACGCCTCCGCTACATCAAAGCCCGGGGCAAACACACCGGACGGGCACACGCTGGCGGACCAGATTGACCAGGCGGGCTGGGCAGAAATCGATGCAGCCAGCCATGCACTGCCGCAGCCCATCGGTTTTCGCCTGAGGCTCAAGCTTCCCCAGGGCCGTTCGGGCTCGGTGACCGCCCAGGTGGCCGGGCTGAGCCTCGAGCGCGCCTTGGATGCCTATGAGTCGGCAGTTCTCGCATGGCGGCCCCACTGGGACCAGCAGTTCACCGCCCCCCATGCGCGGGGGCTCTGACTTATGGGGTTTGTTCGAATCCTCAGCGCGCAGTCCTTGCCCCACCTCGACCCCGATACGTCTGTGGTCGCGGCTGATGACGCGCGGGCGTGGCTCGACGCCCAGCAGTTGCTGCGCGACGCCAACGCTGAGGCTCAGGCCATCGTCGATTCCGCCAAGGTGGCGCTCGATGCCGAGCGCCAGCGTGGTTACAACGAGGGGCTTGAGCAGGCACGCTTCGAGCAGACCGAACGAATGATCGAAACGGCTACTCGCACCGTTGACCTCTTTGCCTCAATCGAACAGAAAATGGTGGCCTTGGTCATGGACGCGGTGCGCCGCATCCTCGCCGACTATGACGAGCACGAGCGGGTCATTGCGGTCGTGCGCAGCAGCCTCGCAGTACTCCGAAATCAGCGCCAACTGACCCTGCGTCTGGCGCCCGAGCATGTTGAACATGTCAAGGCCCGCGCAGCGTCCTTGCTGGAGGAGTTCCCTGGCGTTGGCATCCTCGACATTGCACCCGACCCCCGATTGAAGGGGGATGCAGCCATACTGGAGAGCGAAATCGGGGTTGTTGAGGCGAGCATTGCCAGCCAGTTGAAGGCGATCGAGCAGGGATTTGCGAAAATGCTCGGCAGCCGGATTTGAGCCTCATGAACCCCCGGCGACTCTGAGCCCCCGCCATGAAAACCTTCGATTACCTCACCGACATGATGCAGCTGGCGCTGCAGGACACGCCCACCTTGATGATCAAGGGACGGGTGACCCAGGTGATCGGCACCATCATCAAGGCAGTGGTGCCGGCGGTGAAGGTGGGCGAGGTTTGCATTCTTCGAAATCCCGGCGAAGACTTCGAAATGAAGGCTGAGGTTGTGGGGTTCTCGCGCGATGCGGCCCTGCTCACCCCCATCGGCGACATGTACGGTATTTCAGCCTACACCGAGGTCACCCCCACCGGGCGGGCGCATATGGTACCGGTCGGCGACGGGTTGCTGGGACGCGTGCTCGACGGTCTTGGGCGACCTATGGATGCTGATCAGTTCGGCCCGCTGCCCGCTGACCGGTTCTACCCCGTCTTCGCCGAAGCCCCCGACCCCATGCGAAGGCGCATCATCCGCGACCCCTTGCCGCTCGGCGTGCGCGCGATCGACTCGCTGCTCACCTGCGGCGAAGGCCAGCGAATGGGTATCTTTGCCGCGGCCGGGGGTGGAAAATCCACCCTGCTGGGCATGCTGGTCAAGGGTGCCGACGTTGACGTGACGGTCATCGCGCTCATTGGCGAGCGCGGTCGCGAGGTCCGGGAGTTTATCGAGCACGAATTGGGCGAAGAAGGTCGAAAGCGCTCGGTCATCGTGTGTGCCACGTCCGACAAATCGTCCATGGAGCGAGCCAAGGCCGCCTACGTTGCCACGGCTATTGCCGAATACTTCCGCGACCAGGGTCGGCGAGTATTGTTTCTGATGGATTCGGTCACGCGCTTTGCACGCGCCCAGCGCGAGATCGGTCTGGCTGCGGGAGAGCCCCCTACGCGTCGCGGCTATCCTCCGTCGGTCTTCGCCACCCTGCCCAAGCTCATGGAGCGCGTGGGCATGAATGACAAGGGCTCGATCACGGCGCTGTACACCGTGCTGGTGGAAGGCGATGACATGACCGAACCCATCGCCGATGAAACACGCTCCATTCTCGATGGCCATATCATCCTGTCGCGCAGCCTTGCGGCCGCGAATCACTACCCTGCGATCGATGTGCTAGCCTCCACCAGTCGCGTTCAGGGCAATGTGGTCACCAAGGAACACCGGGCCGCGGCTGGACGGATGCGCGAGTTGATGGCCAAGTACGCCGAAGTCGAGTTGCTGGTCAAGATCGGCGAGTACAAGCGCGGCGGCGATGCCACCACCGACGAGGCTATCGATAAGATCGAAGCGATCCGCACCTTTCTCAAGCAACGCACCGATGAACGCGCTGATCTGGCGGGCAGCATCGAGTCGCTGTGCCGCATTACCGGTATGCCGCTGCCCGGTTCTGCCAAGAAGGCCGCCTGATGGCTGTGCTCGACGAGTTGTTATCCATCAAGGACTTCCGCCAGCGCCAGGCCGATGCTGCGCTGCAGGCGGCGCGCGCGCGGCTTGCCGAGGCGCATCGCGACGAGGACCGCAAGCGCCATGATCTTGAGCGCTTCACTCAACAGGCCGAGGCGGATATGACCGCCTGGTATCAGGCGCTGTTTTCGCGCCAGGTGAAGGTGCGCGACATCAACGATCTACACCTCGACATCGCCATCCTTCGGGCCGAGGAAGAGGCCCACCGCAGAGTCCACGATGAGGCCCTGAAAGGACTTCAGACAGCCCAGCAGAGCCACCACAGCGCGACCGATACGCTGCGCGAGGCCACCACCGTGCGCGACAAGTTCCTCGAACTGGCGCGGCGCCACAATGCTGCCCTGGCCAAGGAACTCGAGCGAAGGGAAGAGCTCGAGTTCGAAGAACTGGCCTCGATTGTCCGCGAGCGTGAAGCCTTCACGAGCGAAGAAAATGTCTGAGCGTCCAGTCATGCTCGATTTGCGCGCCCCCCCCAACTCAACCGGCGGCCCGCCCGCCTCGCCCCATCGAGATACGGCGGCCTACGCCGACCAGGATGCCACCCAACGCTTCCAGAATGCCCTGGCGGGCCCTCCTCGGGATACGGAGCCTCCCGGCGGCGGGCAGCAAGGTGCCCCGGCCTCGCCCTTCGACCTGATGCTCGGCCGCCTGGCTGCGGTACCGTTGCCCGACCGGGCGGGTGACCCCGACAGGCTCGTCGACGCAGTGTGCGATCTGGTCGACCGCATACTTGTCGGCGACGGCAGTGCCGGGCGACGTGAGGTGTGTCTTGCGCTCGCTGACGATCTGCTGCCGGGGGTCACCGTTCGCGTCTACGAAAGCGAGGGCGCCTGGATCGCCGACTTCGAGGCCACCGATCCGCATTCGTTTCAACAGCTCGCCGAGCCCGCCGACGAGATGGCGCGAAACCTCGCCAAGCTACTTCACCGCGATGCGGTCTGGCAGGTGGCCGACCGAGCTGACCCTTCCCGGGCAGTTCGCGCGCGCAGCGCCCCGGGCTCGGAGCCCGCCCGATGAGCGCCCCGCTCAACTTGCCCCGCCTGTCGGCGAGCGAGGCACAGGCCATGAATCGCCTCAGCCTCGCCGGCCATGCAGTCACGGTGGCCGCACTTCAGAGCGATGGTCAGGCGCCTGAACTGAGCCTCGTTGCACAGCGCCCTGGTGTTGACACCGTGAGCCTTACTGACGCCACGCGGCTCATCATCGAGTGGTCCGGTGCCCGTTTCGATCTCGACCTGCCCTCGTTGATCGCCGAAACCTGGACCAGCGCCAGGCTTTCGTGCCCCGTGGCGGAACTGCCTGAGGCTTGGCGCGAGGCGGCCATTGCACAGGCCGCCCAGTTCATCTGCCAGGAGCTGGGCACACTCGGTCGAGGCAAGGCGACTTGCGTGCGGGTCGAGCGTACCGCCCTCAGCCCCTCCACACTTCCGCACGCGTTGCACCTAAGCCTGAGGTGGCCTGATTCGGGGCAGGTGCTGCAAGCCCTCCTCAAAACCGACGGGCTGGGCCTGTTGGTCTGCGCCAGCCTGCTTCCTGACCGTAGATCTGCCGCGCCGAGTGCGGTGGAGGTCGAGGCCCTGCCGATCACGCTCAGGCTCTGTATCGGCGAGGCCGATCTCAGCCTGCGTCAGTTGCAGCAACTGACGCGCGGCGACGTTGTCGTCGTCACCCGCAGGCTCACGGCGGACACGAGCCATATTGTTCTTCGAGCGCCAATCTCCCGACGCCTCGACTGGTCTATCGCCGCCCGCGTGGACGGCATGGAACTTCACCTTCTTGAAACGGTCAAGACGATGAGCACAGCCCCTGATGCGCCGCCTCCCAGCGGCGCAGACGAGCCGATTTCGATCGATCAGATGCCCGTGCGCCTGAGCTTCGACGTAGGCGACAAGACCCTCACGCTGGCCGAACTCCAGTCCCTGCAGTCGGGCAGCGTTGTCGCGCTGGATCGCCCGGTGAACGAGTACGTGACCGTTCGAGCCAATGGCGCGGCGATCGGGACGGGCCACCTGATTGAGATCGATGGCCGACTGGGTGTGAGCATCGCGGTGCTCAGGCCAGCTCCGTCCGCGGCCGACTGACCCAACCCACAGGCGCGCCTTGACTCCTTTCGACCCCATTACGCTGGCGCTGGCGCTGGCGCTCATGGCGCTGGTTCCCACCATTGCGGTGGTCGCGACAACCTTCCTCAAGATTGCCGTGGTGATGTCGCTGGTCAGGAACGCACTGGGCGTGCAGCAAATTCCACCTAACCTTGCGCTCTATGGTCTGGCCATCATCCTGAGCGTCTACATCATGGCGCCCGTGGGCAATCAGATTTACGAAGCGGTGTCGGAAACACCGGCAGCCACCCGGTCGGTTGAGGGCTTGTTCACGGCGGTCCGCAAGGGTGCGGAACCGCTTCGCGAGTTCCTCGCCAGGCAGGCCTCGGTGCAACACACCGATTTCTTTGTGCAGACTGCCCGCAAGCTATGGGGCCCCGAGTTGTCGGCAGGCGTTGGGCCTCGCGATTTCATCGTGCTCATTCCCAGCTTCATGGTCACCGAACTCACGGCCGCCTTCGAGATCGGTTTCCTGCTCTTTCTGCCCTTCGTGATCATCGACCTCATCATCTCCAATATCCTGCTCGCCATGGGCATGATGATGGTGTCGCCGGTCACCATCTCGATGCCACTCAAACTCTTTCTCTTCGTGATGGTGGATGGCTGGTCGCGGCTCATTCGCGGGCTGGTCATGACCTACACCTGAGCGCAAGCATGGCCAGTGCCGAAGTCGTCGCCGCACTCGTTCAGGCTCTCTACCTGACCATGCTGCTATCGCTGCCCACCATCCTGGTAGCGGCCATTGTCGGCACGCTGTTTTCACTGCTTCAGGCGCTGACCCAAATTCAGGAACAAACGCTTTCCTTCGCCGTCAAACTCATCGCGGTGGGCATCACCCTGTTTGTCACGGCCGGTTGGATCGGTGGCGAGCTCATGAACTACACCTTGTCCATCTTTGACAGCTTCCACCGGCTCGTGCGCTGAGGCAGCGCCGGGATGCTTCTCACCAATCTGCCTTCATTCGACGAGCTCAAGGGCTTCCTCTGGTCCCTCGGCATGGTGCAAGCGCGGCTCGCGCCCTTTTTTCTGCTGATCCCCTTCATGAACCGGTCGATGGTGCCCCGCACCATCATGTTTGCCTTTGCGGCCGGCGTGGGGCTGCTCGTCGTTCCGATTCTTCCGCCGAGCGCCCATGCCTGGCCGGAAGGTCTGCCGCTCATCGCCCTTATCCTCAAGGAATCCTTTCTGGGGTTCGTGCTAGGGCTACTTGTGGCCGTTCCCTTCTGGGCCTTCGAGGCGGCGGGCTTCATCATCGACAACCAGCGAGGCGCCAGCATGGCCTCGACGATCAACCCGATGACGGGCCACGACAGCTCGCCGCTGGGTCTTGCCTTCAATTTTGCGTTCATCACCTTTTTCCTGGTGTCAGGCGGCATGTCGCTGCTCCTCGGCCTGGTCTACGACAGCTATCGCCTGTGGCCACCGCTCGAGTTCTGGCCTGCCATTCATGAGGGCTCCGCCACCCTTCTTTTCGTTCAGCTGAACCGTCTGGTCCTGCTTGGACTGATGCTGGCCGCGCCGGTCCTGGCAGCCATGTTCCTCAGCGAGGTCGGACTTGCGCTGGTGAGCCGTTTCGCACCCCAACTCCAGGTGTTCTTCCTTGCAATGCCCATCAAGAGCGCGCTTGCACTCTTTGTGCTCGTTGTGTACTCGGGCACGATGTTCGATTTTGCGGGCGGCCCCATGCGTGAGATCGCCACCTGGGTCGATCGTCTTGATCCGCTTTTTCGTGGGCCGCGCTGAGCATGAGCGAAAAAACCGAACAACCCACCGCCAAAAAGCTTCGCGAGGCAAGAGATCGCGGCGAGGTCGCCAAGAGCAAGGACTTCACCCAAACCCTTCTCATCGTCGCGCTGTTCGGCTATGTCATCGCCGGCGGCGAAAGTCTCGTCGCGAGTCTGGCGAACTTCCTCGTGATGCCCTTTGGGTTGATGAATGCCGAGTTTCGGGTCGCCAGCGACATCTTGCTGTCGCAGATGTTTCGCGAGGCCTTCGATGTGCTGTGGCCCTTTCTGCTCATCGTCATCGTCATCGGGATCTTCGCCGAAACGATCCAGACGGGGATTCTCTTCGCCTTCGAGGCGCTCAAGCCTTCGGCCAAGAAACTGAACATGATCGAGAACGCCAAGAACATGTTCTCGAAGAAGAGCCTCGTCGAGTTCATCAAGAACATCCTCAAGGTGGTCATCCTTTCATTCGTGGTGTATCTGCTGGTCATGGACGCCCTGCCGCTCCTCATGCATGTGCCGTATCGAGGGATGGCCGAGCTTGGCACCTTAGTGGGCGAACTGCTAAAGGTCATGATCATCAATGTAGGGCTTGCCTATCTGGTACTGGCGCTTGCCGACCTGGGCTGGCAGCGATATCAGCACAACACGCAGCAGATGATGAGTAAGGACGAGGTCAAGCAGGAATACAAGACCATGGAGGGGGACCCGCATATCAAGGGTCAGCGCAAGCATTTGCACCAGGAAATGCTGGCGCAGGGAGCGGTCGAGCGCAGTCGGACCGCAACGGTCCTGGTAACAAACCCTACCCATCTGGCCATTGCCCTGGTTTACGACGACGATACAACTCCTCTGCCCATGGTTGTCGGCAAGGGCGAAGGCGCGCTCGCTCAGCGCATGATCGATGCCGCGCGCGAGGCAGGCGTGCCCGTCATGCAAAATATCCCCCTGGCCCACGCGCTGTTTGAGCAGTCCCAGGTGGATCAATACATTCCTACCGACCTGATCGAGCCGGTCGCCGCTATCCTGCGGCTGGTTCGTTCGATCGCGCGCGGCGAGCGGCCCGCGCTGCCGCCCTCAAGTCCCTGACCATTCGGATCCACAGATGCCTGCGCCACCGAACCTGATTCAGAAATGGGCCGCCGAGCATGACATCTCGGTTGCCGGGGGCGTTTCCCCCGAGCGTCTCTCCCTCACTATCGACCGGGTACGGGTGCATCTGGTAGCCTTGCGATCCAGGGAGATTCTGGTCGAAGCCCGGGTCATCGACCTGCCTGAGGCGGGTGTTCAGCGCGACAAACTGCTGGAGCGAGTCATGACCAGTGCCACGGCGAGGATGCGGGACAGTGCGATGACGCTTACCGTGGATGCCAATGCCGTATCGATTTGGCTGCAGACCCGCGTGGGCATCGAGGCATTCACGGACCAGCTCGATCAGGCGATCGCGAAATTGGTCAGCGAGGTTGAAATGTGGCGAGGTGTTCTTTGACGGTGCCCCCCAGGCCCCTTTTGGCCCGCGCTCAGCGCCGATCCGTTCCACGGTTGTTGGCCTTGTTAGGCCTCCTGCTCGCCCTGGCCCTGCCCACCGCACAAGCCGGCCCGCCTCCTTGGCAGGACGCCGCCTTCACCTACTACGCCGAGCGTAAGCCACTCAAGGCGGTACTACGTGAGTTTGCTGCGGCTTTCAGCCTGTCGGTTGAACTGCCGGTCGAACTCAACGGCTCGGTCAATGGTCGGTTTGCGACGGCCAGCCCCACCGAGTTCATCGAGCGCCTGGGCAGCACCTACGGCTTCGTGTGGTTTACCCACGCCGGCACGCTCTTCATCTCGCGTACCCAGGACATGGTGGTCAAGTCCATCGCGAGCGGCGCGACCGGGCCAGGGAACTCCCTTCGACAAGTACTCACCAACCTCAAGGTGCTTGATCCCCGCTTCGGCTGGGGTGACCTTCCTGATCAGGGCGTGATCGTGGTGTCGGGCCCGCCCGCGTATGTCCGCCTGATCGAGTCGACGATTGCGTCGCTGCCGAAAACTCCGGGTGGTCAGCAGGTGGCGGTCTTTCGTCTGAAGCATGCTTCCGTGGAGGACCGCACCATTTCGTATCGAGATCGGCAGATTGTCACGCCGGGCATCGCAGCCATCCTTCGAAGCCTCATCTTGGGCACGAACAACTCGATCGGGCAGCGTGGGCCGGGTAGCGCTACAGGGCAAATCAGCGACTCGCCCGAGACACAGGTGAATGCAGCCGTGACGGCGCTGGCCAATCGGCTGGCGGTTGCGCCGCCCGCTGGGCCGACGGGTGTGCCACCGGGTGGTGGCGCTTCCGCCGCCGCAGCCGCGAGTACCGGCGGCGCTGGCGCTCAAGGCGGCACGGATGCCGCGGCGCAGTCCCAAAACATTGGCCTCGGTCGCCTGCGGCCCTCGATTCAGTCCGATCCGCGTATCAACGCGATCATCGTGCAGGACACGCCGGACCGCATTCCAATCTACGCCGAACTCATCGCCAAGCTCGACGTTCCAACGCCCCTCATCGAGATCGAGGCCCTGATCATCGACGTCAATACCAACAGGCTGGAGGAACTGGGCATCAGCTGGAATGCGGTGGCTAGAAATCAGGGTAGCGCTATCGGCTATGGCAACGTCAACCAGACGGCCACCTCGAACACCCTGTCCATCGTGAGTGGCGCCCGGGGGTCCAATATCAACCCCAGCACCATCATCGCCAACTCGGCCGAGTACTTCGTGGCCCGGCTCCGGCTGCTCGAGCAGCAGGGCGACGCCAGCATTCAGGCGCGTCCCTCCATCCTGACCACCGAGAACATCGGCGCGGTCATCGATCTGTCCGAGACGTTTTACATTCAGACCACTTCTGAGCGCGCGGCCCTGGTCACACCCGTCACCGCCGGTACGACGCTGCGCGTTACCCCGCGACTCATCGGCGAGGGCGACCAGCAAAAGGTGCGGCTCAGTGTTGACATCGAAGATGGTCAGATTCAGGCTCAAAACCCGGTCGGCAACATTCCCACGGTGCGCCGTGGTGTCGTCAGCACCGAGGCCAGCGTGCTTCGCGATGAAAGCCTGTTGATCGGGGGCTACAACTCAATCCAGAAGGTGACAGGCGTCGACAGGGTGCCCGTGCTGGGCGACCTGCCACTCCTTGGTGCTTTGTTTCAATCGAGCAGCACACAGGTGCAGCGGCGCGAGCGACTATTTCTTATCCGGCCTACCGTGCTTGGCAACCAACCGCGCACGGCGCCCCCGCTGACGGCCCCGCCGCCCACCAGCGGCATGCCGGCGCAGCCGGCACCCCACATGCCTACCCCCCCTGCGCCTGCCAGCATCCCCTCAGCGGCGGTGCTGGGCGGCTGAGCAAACCCTCGTCAAGCGCCTGAGAGCGCGCGAAGCGCACTGTCGCGGTCGGCGACAATGGTCATGATCTTGTCAAAACCGCTCATGCGAAGCACTTCGGCAACACTCGACCGAGCCCCAGCCAGCACCGCCTTGCCGCCAGAGGCCTTGGCCGCTTTGGCGGCAATCAGCAAGACCCGAAGCCCCGCACTGCTGACGTAGTCGAGTTCCGACAGATCGACGACCACCGACGGCCCGGAGCGCTCGAGTAATGCGAGCAACTCGTGCTCGGCCGCCGCCGCATTGCTGCCGTCGATCCTGCCCCGCGGGGCATACACGCCATGCGCATCGCTCATTCACACCGCTCCGGTCTCACCTCGGACAACCGGTCGATTGTGCAACAATAAACGGCCGTCGGTAAAGCTCGCGTCCAGCACCCCAGCGGCATTCATCCCGAGGTACCGGACATGACGGCATCTGCTGACGGCGCTGCCCTGCGACTTGAGCTTCGCATCGATACGCACGCGCTCGTCGACCTGATGGCCCAGCTCGAAGCCTATGCAGCACGCCACGAGTGGTCTGCGGCGCTGGCCCACGATGTTCGCCTGGTGGTGGAAGAACTGACGCTCAATGCCATGGCGCACGGCCAGCAGCCCGCGGAAAGCGGCTGGATCCGGTGGACCATATCGGCCACGCCTGACGGCGTCGCGCTGCAACTCGAAGACGGCGGCGTCGCATTCAACCCCTTCACCGGCCCGCCGCCCGATCTTGAATCGCCCCTCGAGGATCGGCATCCTGGCGGGCTGGGCCTGCATCTGGTGCAGGCCCTGACGACTCAAAGGCACTGCGAGCGTCGCGATGGGCAGAACCGTCTGACCATGACCGTCCCCTCAAGGTTGTCTGGACATGTATAGACACCTGTCCTTTCTCGGCGCCTTGCTCATTACGCTCAACACCATGCTGCTGATTTTCACGGTGGCGATCTCCACGCTCGAACTGGCCAGATTTCAGCAACTGAAGGCGCAGGAAGAAGAGTCCACTTACCGGCTCGTCATCGAGGAACTGGACCACACGATCGAGGCGGCGGTCAGACGTCTGGGCATGCTCCCGAACGCTTCGACGATTCAGCAGGCGCTCCAACGTCGGCGGGCCAGCAATCCGTCCATTCAGCGTCTGAGCGTATTCATACCCGGCGAGCACATCGTCGCGGATACCGATCTGCGAATGGTCGGTACGGTCGCACCGACCAGTTGGCAGGTCCCCGCGGACAGAATCGATACCCTTGTTCGTCCGGATGAATCGCCAGCCTACTACGCCCTGGTGCGCAACGTCGGCAAGGAGATCAGCCGACCGGCCTGCGTCGCGCTCCTCGTCGCGCACCGATCCGATAATCGACTGGCGAGCGATCTGCTCGCGGTGATCACTGAGAAGGCGGTCTGGTGCCTCGTCTCCGGGAGCCTGCTGATCCTGCTCGCAAGTGTCTGGCTATCCAGGCGCTGGCTGTCTGCGATCCATGAGGAGATTGACGCACTTGCCGCATCGCCGAGGCGGCGCGCGGCGCTGGCCGCCCCGTCGTCTGCGGACTTGGCCACGGTACCGGTCGAGGCAAGCACCCCGCTGTCGCGCGAGGTCGCCCGCACCTTGAACGACCTCGAGCAGGCCTCGCAATCGCTTGACGAATTGGCCTCGCGATGACTGATACGCGACTTGCCTCAGCCGCTTCCCGCGCCGTCGGCTTGACCGCGCCAACAGCGATCCTCACCGCCTTGATGGCCTGCCTGTTCATCTGGACGGCATGGAGCATTCAACTTTCAGCATCCCGAGCGTTCGAAGATGAGGTGTCACTCGGTCGAATGCGAGACCCCTTGCTGGTGACCGGATCAGTGCTGGGCCTGATCGGAGACCCCGCCAGCACTGGACAGGGGGAGACGGACTATCCGGCGCTGGAGCAAGAGTTACGCTCAGCGCTCAAACTTTATCGCAGCATCCAGGCCGCCTTCATCGTCAGCCCGGCGGGGCGTCTCGCACTTGCCAGCGGCCCCGAGGCTGCCACCAGCCAGGCGCTGCTCGAGCGACTGAGCCCAGGTGGAGTGCTCGGGTTTCCGCCGCAAGGCGATCACATCTTCACGCTTCGCACCGAGCAACGATTGATTACGGCGTCGCGTCTGGTCTCGGCCACCGATGCAAGCAGCGACCTGCTGGTACTGTGTTTCGCGGATTACCCCTCGAAGTATTTGGCCACAGGCCTGGTTCAGGATCTTCTCACCACGGTATTGCTGGCCTGTGCCCTCGCCTGGATGCTGCTGAGTGTGATGCTCCGGAGAACGCTGGTCGAGCCGCGCGCCAACATCCACGCGCTTCGACAACAATTGATCGAGGGCAGTTGGACCCATGCAGCACCGGTCACTGGTAGCAGAGAGCCCGTCATGCTGGCCGAGGCGCTCAATGCCGCCGTCTGGCGTGCCAATGAGCTCTGGACCCTGCTGCAGTGGAAGGCCCGTCATCTTGTCGAGCGTGACCCACGCAAGGGCGAACAGGCGGCCCTCAGCCTGAACCGTGCGGCCGCAGGCCGCCGCTTCGCGACCGGCGACCTTGGCACCGCTTCCGAATCACGCACGCCGGCGTTGCCAGGCGCACTCGTCCTCGTACTGATCGCCGAGATTCTGACCGCGATGACGCTACCGGTGAGCGTCGCGAATCTGGCGGGCCGCGCGCACATGGATCCACTCTGGGCTGCAACACTGCCCGGGCTGGTCTTCGCGTCGGTGAACCTGCTCATGCTGCCGATCGCGCTACGCCCCGCCACCACACAGGTGTGGCACAAGACTCTCCTGCCCGGTGCCTGCCTCGCATGCATCGGCTACCTCGGCTGCGTCTGGGCAACCGACATCGCCCCGATGTTGGCGTTTCGAGCCGCTGCCGCAGCGGGCCTTGCGCTGATCGGTGCAGCCCTCATGTCCGCCGGATTCGATGGGCGTGGCTCCGCCTTGACCACGCCAGGCGCAGCGAGCCCAGGCGGCCAATTCGTGCTCGCGGCGTTCATCGCGGTTCCTCTGGAGTTCATGCTGGTCAACCTGTTCGGTCGCAGCAGCACGCTCCTGGTGGCTGCCTTGATCGCGGGAAGTGCCAGCGCATTGCTGCTGTCAGGCCGTCGCCTGTCGGGTAGCGACATGTCCGACGGACCGCTACGGCGGCCGCCAAGCCACGCAGGCATAATGCCCTCGCCCTCGCCCTCGCCCTCGCCCTCGCCCTCGCCCTCGCCCTCGCCCTCGCCCTCGCCCTCGCCCTTGCCCACGGCGACCGCGACCGCGACCGCGACGAGGCTCCCCTCACCATCGGCCTGGCAGATACTCGGCTGCCTGCTCTCGAGTGTGGTCCTGTTCGGCGCCGTGTTCCACTTGCTGCCCCTGCACTTCTGGCTGAGGGAGCTGGATGCCTCGCAGATGGGTCGGGTGCTGCTTGCCTGGCCTCTGGGCCTGCTGGTCGCTTCAAGGCTCTACGTCCAACTGAGTCCCGTACGATATCGTGTGATCCTCGTGGTGTTGGCGCTGGCCGCGCTCCTTTTTCTGGGCGTCGGTCTCCTGGGACGTACCGGGCTGCTCGCGATGCCGATGCTGGCCGCCTTCGTCACGGGTCTTGCCAACGGCAGCGAGTGGCGCGCGTGGAGCACCCGTCTTGGTGCAGGCTCAAACTGCCGCTCGCTTGCGCTCGCCCGCTTGGCTGGCGCCATGGTCGGACCCGCACTCGCAGCGCTGCTCGCCACCCGCTACGGCAATGTCGTCGCGCTCGGGATTCTGGGTTTGCCCGCGAGCCTCGCCATCTTGTTGCTGCAGCGAGGGTCGCCACCCAAGCCCTCTCTGAACCCGGACCGATGATGCCCGGCAAGTCCCCCTTGAAGAGTCGCCTCATCGCGCCGCACCCTGATCGGCGCCACGCGCTCGGTCGGGTGCTGGGCACGATGTCGCTTCGCGCAAGGATGACCGGTCTTTCGCTGCTGGCGGCGGTCGCGCTGGGCGCAGTTCTGGCAGTGCCCTTGATCGTCGCTCGGGATATGCAGACCCAACGCGCGCAGGCGGAGGCCATCAACGCGGCAGCGGCCCTCTGGTCTCAATCCATCCGATTTCCCGGCGCCGCGATGCTCCAGCAGGCTCGAGGGATCGCGCAGTCCTTGAACGATATGCCTGTTACACACAGCATGCTGCTCGAGCGCGCACGCAGCGATGAGCCCCGAGAGCTCGACGCCATTGAAATCGATGTGTTCAGGGCTGACGGCAGCCTGGTCGCGTCAAGTCACGGCGAAGGCCTTCAGCAGACCTTGTCCAATGACTTCGGCGCGATCATGCGAGCCGTCAACCGCAGCGGCTTCGTCATTGCGCTGGCCTCCAGACTCATCGGTGCAAGCGACCGACCTGAGATCATCCTGTACTCGGCCGTTCGTGACCCTTCAGGCGGGCTGATCGTCGTCTCGACCGGCATTCAGGCAGCGTTGCGCGAACTTGAGACCGGGTTCAATGGCCGTTACATCCTGCGGGATGAGCGGGACCTCATCCTCCAGAGCAGCTACGCTCAGGCGGCCCGCCAACTGTTGGACCAGCTTGACCCTGCCGCGGCGGTGCAGCTCATTCGCACCGACCGGGCCCTGACAGAAGTGGGCACGCTCAACCTGCTGGCGCTCACAGGCGCTCGAATCGGCCAGCTACACCTCATTCGGAACGTGGGAGGTGCCATGCGTTCCGAAGCGCTGCTGGTCAACAGCTCCATCGTGCTCAGCATTTTCGTTATTGCGTTGATGGCATTCGTGCTGCGCGCAACCCTGCGGTCGGCACTTGCCCCGCTAGAAGACGTTACGCGAACGGTCACCGCGCTGTCAGCTGGAGACCCTCACGAGGCCTCGCCCACTTCCCCGCACGACGACGAGATCGGACGCATAGGCCAGGCCGTCGAGGTACTCAGGCAGAGGGCGCTTGAGCAGGCTCGCGAAGTCTTTGCCGAGCGCGTCGAGCGCGCCGGGCAGCGTGCACTGATCGAGGCGGAGATGCTCCGTGTCTCGCAAGTTCTCGAACCCGAGGAACTCGCCGAACTGACCGCCGAGCTCGCGCGCATTCGTGACGCCGCGGGCGATGGCAGCGCCCAACAAAGTCCGATCGACTCGGCCGACCGGTCCCTCTCGCTGGCCTTCCAGCTTATGAGCGAGCGGGTACGGGAGCAGCAGACGCGGCTTTCAGCCTTGCTCACGCAGCGCACCGCCGATCTGGCAACGCTTCGTCAGGCCCTGGCCGATCGTGAGGATCTATTCCGCTTGCGTGAGGAGCTTGAGGTCGCCCGCAGGCTTCAACTGGCCAACCTGCCTGATGCCGCGCAGGCCGACGCCCTGCGCGCTCGGATCGATATCGATGCCAGCATCAGGCCCGCCAAGGAGGTGGGCGGCGACACCTATGATTTCAGGCTGATGGATGATCGCTACCTGATGCTCCTGGTCGGCGATTCCTCCGGCAAGGGCGTGCCGGCCGCGATGTTTGTGCTGATGACCCGAATTCTGCTGAGTGCGGCCAGCGAGGTCATCCGCTCGCCCGCTGCGGCACTGTCACTCGCCAATACGGCCCTATCACGCGACAACGAATCGCTGGTATTCACAACCGCCTTTCTGGGCCTTCTCGATCTGGAGACTGGCGAGTTGAAGTATTCGAACGCCGGCCACAATCCGCCGCTGATTCGGCGTGCCGATGGTCACATTGAACGGGTGGAGGGCGGACGCGGGGTCATACTCGGCATCGTCGAGCAGTACGTGTACGAAGACGCGCATCTTCACCTGCACGAAGGCGACCAGATCTATCTTTACAGCGACGGCATCACCGAGGCCCATAACGTACACGGCGACATGTTTGGGGAAGCGCGGTTCAGCGACGAGTGCGCAGCAACGCCTCAGGCCAGTGCGGCTCAGTCAAACCGACGCATCGTGGCCAGGGTAGATGCCTTCGCCGACGGCGCCGATCAGTTTGATGACATGACCCTGATGGTGGCTACGGTGAGGCGACTTGGCACAGCGAATCGGTAAGCGCGAAATGACGACCTAGCCCCCGATCGGGCCCGCATTGCCAGACGCCTGAACACCGCTGCGCCAAACGCCCTAGCTCGCGCTCCCGCCAGCGGCCCCGTGCTAGCATCCAAGACTGTTTTAGCCCGGCAGAGTCAGCGCTCATGGTGGCCAGCATTCCATCCGTCAGATCATCCCTTCCGCTGACCTCCGACCTTGCGGTGAGGGCCGGTAATGCTCCACCTAACGAGGCCAAGATCGTGCTGGGAGAAGCCCCGCCGGTCATTGCTTCTCACCACTCAGCCCCTGTCGGGCCCCTGGCCACCCCGCTTTCAAGTCTGCGGGTAGAAACGAGCCTTGCCCCCGAGCCCCGCTTGCCCGCCAACCAGAGCTCTCTCAATGAGGTGGCGCGTTCAGTCGATGCCCTCCCCGCGCTGATTGGTCGAGCGCGGGCCGACCTTCAGGCGCTCAAGCCATCAATCGCGCAGACAGGGGCCTCCAATGCCGCCGATGGCGGCGCCGACACCGCGGCCCGCGCCGCCCTCTCAACCCCGAAAGCGCAGGCGGGGGCACTGGGCGGCGTGCGTCTGGCCACCACTCAGGAGTATGCGTCGCTACTCGCACTGCGCGACGCCGCCAAGGTGAAGCCCACCCGCGCCGTACCGCCGCCTGTCGTCCAGGACGCGGCGCAATCCGACGCGGCTGCGGATGCTTCGGCTGCTGCCGGCGCATCGGGGGCCGTGCAACGCGCAGGTCCGCAGGACGCCACCGAGGATCACACCGAGGCCAAACTGCTGCTGTGGGACGGCGTGTCCTCGTCGGTGGAGATGGTGGCCGACGCCTACGTCATGTACACCGGCATGCCGGACAGCACCGGGGCGCTGAGCGCCGAATTCGTGGGATCGCTGGTCAGTCTTGCCCCGGAGCTGGTCACGCTGTTTTCCCGACTCAAGGAGCGGCGTGACGGCGAAGCCATCGGGCGCGAGGCGGGCGCCATGATCGACAAGGTCGGCATGTTGCAGCGCAAACTCGATGCGGTCTCCGACCTTTCCTCCTTCGGGGATCTGATCCAGATCCGCGGCACCGAGGCCGAGGCCACCAGTCGCGAGCGCGCGCCTGATCGCTGGAAGCACCTCGAGGACATCGAGGCAGCGGCCCCTCAAATCACCGGACTCAAGGACAAGTTAGCCCGGATTCAATCCGGCCTCGCGCTCTCGGTCACCTATGCCGACCGCGTGGTCGGCCATGCACGCGAGGAAATCAAGGCGCTGGGACTGGCCACTGCCGGCGGGGTGGTCGGGCTCGCCGGCAACGCGGCCACCATTCTGGGTGAAGCGGGGGTCGTCGGCGGCCATGCCGGGCACGTTCTCGGCGGCGTCGGTGCTGGCGTCATGGGCGCCGCGGGGCTGCTGACGGTACCCTTTCAGGCCAAGATGATGGCGGGGGCCATCAATCGCGCCCGCGCGGACGAGCGGCAGGACCGTCAGGCCGGAGAGGTCTTGTCCAATCCCATTCAAGGTGCCGCCAAACGTGTTGAGCGCGCCCGGGCCGATGAAACCAGCGGCGTTCGTCGGGGGCTCGCGAAGTTCGTCCAGCGGTCAAGTGCGCCCCGCGAAAATCGCTTCAAGGCCTTCCTGTTCGGGTTGGGGATCACCTCCTCGGTTGCGGGGGCGACCACCTCAGGGCTGATGGTGGCCGCCTCGGCTGGAGCGGTCGTCGGGGGCGCCATTGCAACAGTCGGGCTGGTGGCCAGTGGACTCGGCATCCTGGGGGTGGCGCTGCTGGGTGGCTATTTCATCTACAAGGCGGTCGCAAAGGATCGCAGCTACTCAAAGTCCGAACTGCAGGACGTGGTGGCTGGGAAGACCGACACGCCCTTGATGATTGAACTGAAGAGCCGGCAAGAGACCAAGGTCCGCAATCAACTCACCGCCGAGATGATTCGTCAGTCCCTCAAGCATGACGAGCCGGGCCTCCAGTCCGATGCGAACCCGCCCCTGCGCTCGCTGCTGTCCCGGGCGGTGGAGCAGAGCAATAAGCTCGACCTTGAGGGTCAATTGGAGTCCGAGAAGGCCATCGCGGAAGCGGTGCAGGCGCGCTTGAAGCGCTTGAACCTCCCTGAAACGCTGGTGCCGCGCCTCACCGGCTCCCTTACCCAGGACTTGGTGGGTGACCTTGCCGCGGGGGTATGGATCGACAAGATCAACCATCCCGATCTCAGTGTCGACGAGGCGATCGCAGCGCGGTTTGAGACACGGGTGAACACCCAACTGACGGCGCTTCTGCACGAGGTGGACAAACAGCGTACGCCGCTTCAAACTGCCGACGCGTGGGGCCGCGCCATGGTGACCTCGCTGGCGGAAGATTCGCCCGCACGCGCGGCACTGCTTGGCCGGCTCCGCACTGAGCTTCCCGCCTCGGACGATCGAATCGACCAGCTCGTTTCGGTAGCCCTGCAACGCGGCGCCGGACAGGCCGGCGTACGCGCCCTGACCGGCCTGGTGAGGGAGTCTGCGCCGGAAATGGCACGGCTTTCTGCGATGCGAAAGCTCATCCGGCGTGACCCCGAGGCGCTGTTCTACTCCTGCGTTGACGCCCTGCAGCGCACCGACCCGCAGTCGGAAGAACATCAACGTCTGAAAGACGATCTCATTGCTTTCGGCGTCAAGGCCGAAACCCTGGAGACCGCCACACAAGCACAGACGCTGGAGCAAATGGTGCAGGCCGCCGGCTTGCTGGCGCGCGATATCGAGGGGCGGTAAGCCCCTTCGCTGGACCCTCATCCAAGGACAGCCATGGCATTTAAATGTACCGAATTGGCTCTGATCGCCGACCTGCTCATGTCGCTCGAACTGGGCTTTGCCCGCACCACCATCGGCGACGGACCCGAGCCGCTTGAAGCGCTGACCGTCACGCTGGACAAGGTCTTTGACGGTGAGGACATCATGCTGAGGCTGATTCCGCTGGAGCAGTTCGATCGCTTTTCCCTCGAGGCGCAGCCTGGGGCCGACGACGACCCTGACGCCGATCCAGAACTTTCCATGCTGCGCATCGACGCCGCTTTGCCCGTGGTGTACCGGCCGGAGCGCCTCGAAGCATTGATCACCTGCCTGGATGTGGTGAACGCGGGGCTCCCCTTCGGCGCGGTGGTGGTCCATCCGATCGAGCGCAGTGTCGCCTTTCAATACACGGTGATCAACAATTCGGCCGTGTTCGATGCGCACCTCGTGATCGATCTCATGCGTTCACTCGAGTTCTACTTCGCCATGATGGCGAGGCCCTTGCGCGAGGCGCTCGAGAGCCAGCTGAGCGCTCAGGAGGTTCGCGAACTCGTTCAGGCCTTTGTATCGGGGCTGACCCAGCCCGCTGCAGCGGAGCCTGCGCCATGACCCCCGTTGAAAACGCAGTGGCGCAACTGGGCCAGGCATTGGGCTTGGCGCTCGCGCTCAGCGCCCAAGGCACCCTTCAGTTGCGTATCGGCAAACAACTGGCGCTCAATCTCGAGGCTGACGGCGAAGCCGCACTGTATGCCTACGCGGTACTGGGCCCCTGCCCAGCCGAGGCGCAACAGTCGACGCTATTTGGCGAGATGCTCGAAGGCCAGTTGTTTGGTCGCGAAACGGGTGAGGCGCGTTTCGGGTTGGACGCGCACCGTCGCGAGCTGCTTCTGCACCGGCGCCTTGATTTGCGCCAGATTGACGCGATGGCGTTTCAGGCCGAGATCGAACATTTCATCACGGTTGCTCAACGCTGGATCGATCGCTTGGCTGCCCCCGGCGAGGCCAAGTCAATCGAGTTGACGCACGATCTTCAGCCGAGTCAGCCTGGTGAATGGTTAAGGGGTTAGGGGTAAAACGATGACAGATCAGGAACGCCTGACCGCGCTGCTGTTGGAGAGAATTCGTGCGTGCGGTGATTCCATTCGGGAGCAGTGGAAAAACCCAGTCGGAACCATGACCCGACACTTCGTTGTCGACGAATTGCTTGACCCGACGATCTGCCAGGCGATTTATGCCGCGTTTCCCAAGGACGGAAACGGATTCTTCAATCGTGACACCTTTCGTGAAAAGAAAAGGACATCGGCCGATCTGGGTGCTTACGCGAAAATTCTCGCCGATATCACCTACGCCTTTCAGGACAGGCGAGTGGTCGATCTGGTAGCGGACCTTGTCGGCTTTGAAAACATCGAACCCGACCCGAAGCTCTATGCCGGTGGGCTGTCCATGATGTTCCCCGGCGACTTTCTGAACCCACATATCGACAACAGCCATGACGCAGACAGAAAGCGCTATCGACGTCTGAATCTGCTTTACTACGTCTCGCCAGACTGGAAGACTGAAAACGGCGGAAACTTTGAACTATGGGATGAGGAAAGAGCCACGCAAAAGACGCTCACCGCGTTGACCAATCGTCTGGTGGTCATGGAAACCAACCAACACAGTTGGCACTCGGTCAGTCAGGTTCGAATAGAACAGCCCCGTTGCTGCGTATCAAACTACTATTTCTCGCAGACATCTCCGGATTCCTCCGATTATTTTCATGTCACTTCGTTCACAGGGAGACCGGAAGAAAAGCTGAAACGGGTTCTGGGTGTCGCAGACAATGCCTTGCGCAATATTGTTGCCAAAGCCCTAAAAACGGGACGCGGGAAGAACCTCATCAACAAGGATGTCGCCGACCCACACCGGCGTGATACCTGATCACTTCCGGACGTGGGCAGGCGACGCATTCCCTGACTGCGATCAGAAGTGCACCACGCTGCGGATCGACTTACCCTCATGCATCAGATCGAAGGCCTCGTTGATTCGGGTGAGCGGCATGGTATGCGTGACAAAGGGCGCGAGCCTGATCTTTCCAGCCATCGCCTCCTCGACCATGCCGGGTAGTTGTGATCGACCCTTGACACCGCCGAAAGCTGTGCCAAGCCAGCGTCTGCCCGTGACCAGTTGAAACGGCCGCGTGGATATTTCCTGGCCCGCGCCGGCCACGCCAATAATGACCGACTGTCCCCAGCCGCGGTGCGCGGACTCGAGCGCAGCCCGCATGACCTTGACATTGCCGATGCATTCGAAGGTGTGGTCGGCGCCCCAGCCCGTCATCTCGACGATGACCTGCTGGATTGGCCGGTCGTGGTCGTTGGGGTTGACGCAGTCCGTCGCGCCAAAGGTGCGAGCCAGTTCAAATTTTGCCGGATTGGTGTCGACCGCGATGATGCGCCCTGCCCCGGCCATTTGCGCGCCATGGACCACGGCCAGGCCGATCCCGCCCAAGCCAAATACGACGACGCTGTCGCCCGGCTGTACCTTGGCCGTATTCTTGACCGCGCCAAGGCCTGTGGTCACCCCGCAGCCCAGCAGGCACACCTGCTCCGGGTCAGCATTGGGGTGAACCCTGGCCAGCGACACTTCGGCAACCACGGTGTACTCGCTGAAGGTCGAACAACCCATGTAGTGATAAAGAGGCTTGCCGTTGTAAGAAAAACGCGTGGTGCCGTCGGGCATCACGCCCTTGCCTTGCGTCGCCCGAACCGCCACGCAGAGGTTGGTCTTGCCGCTCTTGCAGAACAGGCACTCTCCACACTCGGCCGTGTACAAGGGGATGACGTGGTCGCCAGGCCTGACGCTGGTCACTCCCTCCCCCACCTCGACCACCACCCCGGCGCCTTCATGCCCCAGCACGACCGGAAACAAGCCTTCGGGGTCATCACCACTCAACGTGAAAGCGTCGGTGTGGCACACCCCCGTGTGCGTGATACGAACGAGCACCTCCCCCTTGCGGGGGGGCGCGACATCAATCTCGACGATCTGCAGGGCTTCGCCCGCTGCGAATGCGACGGCTGCGCGTGACTTCATGAGAAAAAATCCTTTCGTGTTGGGCCAGGGGCGCGATGAAGGACAAGGGGAACCACGATCGCTATAACAGCCGGATGGGTTGACATAACTGATAGCAGCCCTCCGGGCGCAAAGACTGCAGGATCTTGCCTTCGATTCCCGTTCCGCCCAGTTTCTTGCGGAGCCGAGTCATGCGCACGGCCAAATTGGTCTGACTGGGGCTGGAAAAGCCGGTGGCCAAGACTTCGAGCAACTGCCAATACGCAAGACGCCGTCCGGGCGCTCGTGCGAGCGCCGCCAGCAGTGCAAGCTCCGCGGGGCTCAACTCAACCGACCCGCTTGGCCCGGAGACCGTCAAGGCGGACGTATCCAGGCACAGTTCAGCGGCCCCGCCCAATGGCAAGTGCTCCAGGCCAAACCTTCGTTCGACCGCCTTTACGGCGGCGCCGAGTTCCTCGATGCTGACCGGTTTGGTCAGGTAGATGTCAGCACCGGCTTCATAGCCCGCAACCTTGTCCCGAACCGCGCTTCGCGCGGTGATCATCAGAATGTGCAAGCTGGGCTGGGAGAGCCGCAAGCGGCGTGCAAGGCTGATACCGTCCTCCCCCGGCAGGTTGAGGTCGAGAATCAGCAGGTCGATCAGCGGCCGCGCGCCCTCATCGCCCAGTGCCTCAGCGCATGACACGCCCGTTGCCGAGTGCCCCATGCTGTTGACCACTTCGACGATGGATTCGCGCAAGTCATCGTTGTCTTCGACGATCACGACATTCAGGCAGGTAGCCAAAGCACAAACCTCGCGTGTGGCGATTCATAGTGGTATTGCAGATCTCCGCCCAGCCGGCCGGCGATCAGTGACGCGAGGTACAGCCCGAGCCCCGATCCCGCAAATCGGCTCGCACTGGGCCCTCGCCAGTACTTCTTGAACACCATGGACGGGTCGGGGTGACCCGCCTCTCCGCACTCGTTGCTCACGCTGACCTGCAGGCCGGGTCGATGGCCTCTCGATTCCGACGCCAGACGAACGTCGACCAGGCTCTCTGCCGCGCGGTACTTGAGCGCGTTATCCAACAAGTTTCCGATCGCGATACTGAGCAGTTGTGCATCGGTCTCGCACCGTGTCGCTGCAATCGGCACCTCCTGCCGAATGTCGCCAGGGGCCTGGCTCTGTGCGCAAACCTCCTGCACCAAGGCCTTCAGGTCGACCATCTTGATCTTCTGCAGCGGCTCGGTGGTCTCGAACTCACCGCTCAAAGCGCAACGGCGGACGATGTCGCGAATGCTGTCGACGGCGCGATAGCCGCGCGCGCGCATGGGCGACGACTGATCGAGGCTGCCAATCGCCAGGTGCGCCGTGGCGAGTGCGTTGGTCATCTCGTGGGTGAGCATGGTGAGAAACTGCTCCTGCTCCTGACGAATCTTTCGCTCCTGTTGCACCGCCTGAGCGGTGAGGGCGAGCTGGACCTGAGCCTCACGATGCGCGGCATCGAAATACCTGGCTCGGGCGCGCAGAACACTCAGCAGAATCGCCCCACTCACCACGCCGTACGCGATGGCGCTGTACATCGACCATGGGGGGCTGGGAAGCCAGCCAAACGCCGGCAAGGTGGCATTCCACAGAATGATGAGCATCAGGCTGTAGGCCACGACCAGATAGCGACGCGACAGCCTCGGGCTTTCCTCTGGCACCGGCTTGGCCGAGAGAACGGCAAGAATCAGCAGGAGCAGCGGGGTCAACATCGCAATGACGAGCGTCATCTGCAGGCCCAGACTGGTCAGTCCGAGCGCCATGAACACCAAACTGAACGGTGTAAGGATGGCCAGCCATTTCAGGCATCTCATTCCAAGGGGTGGTGGTCTGAATTCCCGGAGCAAATGCCAGTGAAACCAGAGCACCGCGTCGGCAACCAGGGTAAACCCCGCCGATGTGAGATGGCTGATCGTCCGGGGCGACAGGATCTCGGACAAATACACACGGGCGAATCCGAGCAAGGTCAGCGTAAATAGAATCGAGACCATCTGATGGCAAATAAAGGCAGCAATGACGCGGTCCCGCCGGTCCAGCCACGCGAGGACCGCCCAGAGCAGAATCATCGTCAGGAACATGATCACCGCGCCAATCAACAATTGCTGCTGACGGTCCACCACCCCGGCATCGTCCCGACTGAGCGCCTGGACGTGGATTCCATGATTACTGGTCGTCCTGAGACGAAGCAGCATTTCCGTCGGCTCGGAGGGCATATCCGTCACCAGATTCTGGTTGAACGAGCGATACTCGCCGTGTCGCCAGTCGTAGGTATCTCCGGCGAATAACGGCGGCTGATGAGGGCGACGGGGATCGAACAGGGCGATCTCGTCGAGGTGGCCGGGCAGGATACGCAGCACCAGCCGGGTCTCGCGGTCGACGCTGCGCCAGCCCCGGTCGTCCGGCGGTTCGATCCGAAGCAAAAGCCAGGTGGTGGACTGTTTGAAGCCCAGCCTGAGCGGGCCGGCGTAGGGCGTCCAGTTCATCGTCCTGACCTCTTCGGGGCCGAGGCTGTTCGAGGGGTCGTCCAGCCATGCCCGCGCGCTGATCAGATCACGAGCATCGCGCGCCCCCTGGCCGGACTCGGCAAGTCCCGGCACTTGCCAGGCGGTCAGGAGCCAGATCAGACCGACGCGCACCGCCACGGTGCATAGACGCCGGCATCGGGCCGATATGGCATCGCCCCCTCGTCTGTCGCGCCAAGCATTTGATCCCATTCCGCCATCTTAAACGCCCGGTCCGTCACGGCGAAATGAAGGGCCCTCGCCGCCCTGACGGGCCGATTCGGCGCTCGGTACCTGCCTGAAATCCAGTGAAATAATGATTTGGGTGGAGCCCGTACAGTTTCGTGCAAATCGAGTGAATCAACGCCGTCGGAACCCGCGCCTGATCGGGCGATTCGTCTCGGCTGTCACGTCATGTCCGGAGGGCTGAAGCGTTCGGACGGCGCGCTCGCGCGGTCGGGCCCTGTCCGACTGGCCGGGCGCCTGCCACGCCTCATGTCGGGCCGTCGGATGACGCACGACACGCCGCGCCGAACTCTTTTCGCGCAGGTCCGGCATCGGCCACCGTTCAACTCGGCTGTTCTTGTTTTGATGACGTGCACCTGACCACCGGGATCTCCGCAATGAACGACCAGCCCATCCTTGTCCTGCACACCGGCCGCACCACCCAGACGCTTCAAGCGGGCCAGCCGCACAAGTTCAAGGCCAAGGCGGGTGAGCACTACCGGATCGTCAAGCGTCAGGGCGATGTCGAGCAGTTGCTCGGCGACGTGATCGCCAAGCGCAGGGGTGACGATCTGCAACTCAGCTACGTCGATGGCACCCAGGTCACGCTGGAAAACTATTACGACGAATGCAAGGCGCTGACCGCTTGCGACCTGACACTCCCCGGTCCCGACGGCCGCTTGTACCGGCCGGGCACCGAAGCGTCAGCTGGGGTGGCGGTCGCTGAAGGCGGGCAGATGGTGTACGCCCACGGCTCACCCGACAACTTGATGACCATGGCCGCGGGTGATCCCGCCGTGAAGTCGACCTTTGCAAGCCTGCGAGGGGATCAGATCACCTACATCCCCAGCGACGCCAAGGGCTGGGCGTTCGGCCTGTTTGCCACGCCCTGGCTGCTTTCCGGGCGAGGCGGGGGTGGCACCCCTGCGGCTGCCGGCGCGGACACCGTCGCCCCGGCGCTTGCCTCGGCCCCTTGGGGCGCGGATGACGATGTCGGGCCGAAGAAGGGCGCGATCGCGGACCATGGGGCGACGGACGACGCCCGTCCCAGCTTTGCCGGCAGCGGCGCCGAGCCAGGCACGAGCGTCACGCTCTACGAGTCAGGCATGGTGTTGGGCACCGCGACCGTGGGTGCCGACGGTACCTGGCGCTGCACCCCCAGCAGCGACCTCAGCAATGGCGTGCATCAGGTCAGCTATCGGCTCACCGACTCAGCCGGCAACCAGAGCGCGCTCAGTGCGGCGATCCAGTTCACCGTCGACACCGTTGCGCCCGACGCGCTCGGCGTTGGCCTGGACCCCGCCGATGATGGCAATTCAGGAAACGGGGTGAGTCTGCTGGTCACCATAGGGCCCAACGCCAGGGCCGGGGACAGCGCCCAGACTCAGGTCTTTCGTGACGGCACCCTGGTCGAAACCATCAACTCGGTACTCACCCAGCAGGATATCGACTCCGGCAGCTTGACAGTACAGGTGGCGGCGAGCTCGGTCGGTCAAGATGGTCTCTACAGCGCCACGGTTCAACTGAGCGACGCCGCCGGCAACCTTGGGCCTGCCGTCGCCAAACCATCCGCATTCACGGTCTTCACTGGCCTGGTGCACGACGACTATCTGGCCAACGCCTTCGTATTTGTCGACACCAACCGCAACAACAAGTGGGACGACGGCGAGGCCACCACCCGTACCGACGCCAACGGATTCTTCAAATTCGCATTCGACCCACAGGGTGCGCCCGTTTTAGCGATGGGCGGGGTTGATACCGCCTCCGGGGCGCCCAACAGCAGCGTGGTCTACAAGGCCTATTCCGGCTCAATTGATGCGTCCGCTGCAGGGGTCGACATCGTTTTATCGCCCTTGTCATCGCTGATCGCGGCGGTTGCCGAGCAGGCCTCATCGAACGGCCAAGTGGTCGATAGTGCGGCGCTGCTGTCGGCGGCCTCGATCGTCAACTCGGCGCTCGAGCTGGGTAGCAGCGATCCGGTTACGCTACTCACCTTCGACCCTGTGGGTGCATCGGCGGCACCAGGCGCCAGCGAGGCTGATCTCGGGCTGCTTTCGAGCAATCGTCAATTGGGGGTGCTGTTTGCCGCCGGCGCCGCGCTCATCGATGGCGCCGTCACCAGCGACGATGCGCCGGTTGGCACGGGTAGTTCGCTGAGCGTCAATGCGCTGGCGGCACTGGTGATTTCGAGGAACCAGGCAGAGACCGTTGTCCGCCTGAGCAATACCGCCGACATCGAGGCCACCCTGCAGCGCTCCATGGACGCGTCCAATGCCACGGGGATCACCCAGGACCTGCGGGCCAGCACCCCGGCCGACCTGACGACGCTCAGTAGTGTGATCGGAGGCTTCAACGCCCGCATCGACACCACCACGCAAACCAGTGCGCAGTCAGACGACGCGATCGCCACCCTGCGCGCGGCCAGCGACCAGCTGCTGCCCATGCTGAGCAAGAGCGCCAGCGAGGCAGCCAGTGATCGGGGCGGGGACATTTCGCTGTCGACATCTCTTGCCGCGCTGAACGCTGGCGTGGCAGCCGAGGCGAACGTCGCCGACTTCGTGTTGGCGCAGACCGCCGCAGTCAGCCAGTTGAAAGAGGTGTTCGAGACCAATGACGCGACCGGCAAGGTGGGCCGGCTGATTCGGCTGGACATTCAGCTCCCATCCTTGGGTCTGGGTGATGCGGTGGACAGCCTCACGCTGTCAGACCTCCCCGCTGGGGTTGAGCTGCTGAGCGTCGACCCGCTCACTGGAATCACCACCGCCTTAAAAGGCGTGGACGGCGTGTACTCGATCGCGCCTCAGGACGCCGGCTATCTGGCGATCCGGTCTGCCAACGTGGTCACAGGCTCGCTCACCTTGGCCGCGAGCAACCGTGTGGGCACGACTATTACTGACTACAGCGGAAGCCTGCTCATCGATATCGGCGCCTTGCCACCGAGCAACTCGATCACGATCCTCGATTTGATGGATGACGTCGGGCCTGCCACGGGCGCCCTGAAGCCCAGCAGTCGCAGCGATGATGCACAACCAACGCTGAGCGGATCGCTCAGCCGGCCGCTGCTGGCGGGCGAAACGGTTGAAATCTACGATGGCCCTGTCTTCATTGGCAATGCCAACGTCAGTGGCCAGATCTGGACCTTCACACCCGGCACGGCCCTGACGGAAGGCACCCACAACCTGACAGCACGAACGCTGTCGGGCGGGCAGATTCAGTCGGTCTCCAGCCTGTTCAAACTGACGGTTGATACCCAGGCGCCACCGGCACCGGTGTTGCACCCCAGCGATGGCAGCAAGGTATCGGGCACAGCTGAGCCCGGCACGACCGTGACCGTCATGAGCGGCGGTGTGGCCCTTGGAAGCGCGGTCGCCGATGCCAACGGGGCCTGGTCGATCACGCCCCAACCCGCTCTGCTCAACGGCTCGCCCCTGTCAGCCACGGCGACCGACGATGCGGGCCTGATCAGCCCGATCAGTACCGGAGCGGTTCAAGCTGGCATCCCAACGCAGGTGCCTGTCATCGCGTCAATCACCGATGATGTGGCGCGCGTGGTCGGGAGTCTCACGCCGGGTGCGAGCACCAACGACGAAAATCCCACCCTGCGGGGAACGCTCAGCGCCGCGTTGGGCAGCGGCGAAAGCCTTCGCGTCTTCGATGGCAATGTAGAGATCGGCCAAGCGCTGGTGGTCGGGACGACCTGGAGCTTCACACCCAGCGCAGCCCTGGCGCAGGGCCCGCACGATCTGAGCGTGCGCGTCTTCAGCGGCCAGCAGCCGGGCATTGCATCCGGAGCGTTCGCGATTCGCGTCGACGCCGAGGCCCCGAACCAGATTGCGACGATCACGGGCGCACTTGACGACCTTGCAGGGGGCACCGGAAACATCGCTGACGGCGGACTCACCAACGACACCCTGCCTCAGTTCAGCGGTACCCTGTCGGGCCCGCTGGCTGTCGGAGAAACGCTCGCGGTGTACACGACCCGCGTGGTCAATGGCGTGCCGCAGTCGGTGCGACTGGGGGACGCCAGCGTCTCGGGTAATCAATGGACCTTTACGCCGGGTAATCCGCTGCTCGAGGGCGCGAACAGCCTGAGCCTGCGCGTCGAGGATCCGGCCGGCAATCAGGGCGTCAGTTCTGCCGCTTACTCCGTTCGAGTCGACACCTCGCCGCCGGCAGCACCGGTGATCAGCGCAGTCACCGACGACCTCAGTCCGATCACGGGCAGCGTGTCCGATCGTGGCACGACCAACGACACCTCCCTGGTGATCAGCGGCACCGCCGAGGCCGGCGCGTCGATCGATCTCTACGATGGCATCACCCTGCTGGGAACCGTCACGGCCGATGCCGACGGTGTATGGCGCTACAACGTCCCCGCACTCACCGATGGTACGACGGCCCGCTTCAAGGCGGTTGCCACCGACGCGGCGGGTAACACCAGCGCCACCTCGTCGGTGCGCTCGGTCACGGTCGATACCAGCGCCCCGTCAGCCCCGGTGATCACTTCAGTGATGGACGATGCAAGCCCCGTCACCGGCGCAGTCCCCAACGGTGGTTCTACCAACGACACCCTGCTGGTCATCAGCGGCACCGCAGAACCGAACGCCTCAGTCAAGATTTACGATGGCAGCACCTTAGTTGGCACGGTCACTACGGATGCAAACGGAGCCTGGCGCTTCAATACGCCGGCGCTTGCAGAGGGCACCCACGCAAACTTCAAGGCCGTGGCCATCGATGCTGCGGGTAACGCCAGTGCCGACTCGGTAGCGGTGACGGTCACGGTCGACACCCGCGCTCCATCAGCACCGGTCATTGACTTGGTTGCCAGCGACGACATCATCAATGACGCGGAGACGAGTTCAGTCATTCGCGGCAGCGCCGAGCCTGGTGCCCAGGTCGAACTGACGCTGGGCGCGGGCAATATCAAAACCCTCAGCGCCGACAGCCAGGGCGCCTGGCAATACACCCTGGATGCGGGCGATATCGCAGCCCTGGGCCAGGGTAGCGCAAGCATCTCTGCCACCGCTGCCGATGCCGCCGGCAACCTCAGCGCCTCGGCCAGCCGTCCGATCACGGTCGACACCCTGGCGCCGAGCCTCACGATCACCGATGACGTCAACGGTCTGGCAGCCGTTCCCTTCGTACTGACCTTCCGCTTCAACGAGCCGGTGACCGGGTTCGATGCCAGCGATATCGTGCTCAGCGCCGGCACCAAGGGGGCTTTCAGCGCAGTCAGTTCCACCGAATACACGCTGGCTGTCACGCCGCCCCTTGGGGCCATTGGCGCGCTGTCGGTCAGCGTGGCCGGCGGCGCCGCGCGCGACACCGCATCCAACTCCGCTACAGCCTCGCCGCCATTCAGCGTGGCCTACGACACCGTGGCGCCGACGGTGGTCAGCGCTGCCATCACGTCGGGAACGGGCAGCCGAAGCAATACGCTCAACACGGATGACGTCGTCAGCGCAACCGTCACCCTGAGCAAGCCCACCACCGTGACCGGCACGCCGCTGATCAAGCTCGACATCGGTGGCCAGCAGGTGGACGCGCAGTACGTTTCAGGCACCGGTACCGTTGATCTGGTGTTCAGTTACACCATTCAAGCTGGGCAGAATGATGCCGATGGCATCGCCATCGTGAGCGATAGCCTGAGCCTGCCGACAGGAGCGATCCTGCGCGATGCTGCGGGTCGTGATGCGGTGCTTTTCCATGCGGCTGCGGCGGACGACGCACGCTATCTTGTGGACACGACATCGCCGACCCTCAGCATCAGTTCTGCGGCGAGCACCCTGAAAGCCGGCCAGACGGCGACCATCAGTTTTGTGTTCAGCGAAGATCCGCTCGCAAGCTTTGCCTGGGATGCCGACACCCAACGCGGCAGCCTCACCGTCAGCGGCGGCACGCTCGGGCCCCTCAGCACCAGCGGGACGACCCGAACCGCGACTTTCACGCCAACACCCGCGCTCAACGTGGGCAGCGCGAGCATCACGGTGAGCGCGGGGTCCTACACCGACGCGGCCGGCAACATTGGCAGCGCAGCCGGCTTGGCCGGCATAAGCTATGACACGCTGGCGCCCGGCGCACCTGTAATCAGCGCAGTGACTGATAACGTCAGCCCGATCACGGGCGGGGTCGGCGACGGTGGCGCCACCAACGATACCGAACTGGTGATCAGCGGCACCGCCGAGGCGAACGCATCCGTCAAGATCTATGACGGCAGCACCCTGCTGGGCACTGTCAGCGCCGATGCAGATGGCGCATGGAGCTTCACCACTGGAACGCTTGCCGACGGCTCCATTGCGAAGTTCAAGGCTGTAGCCTCGGATGCGGTCGACAATTTCAGCGCCGAGTCGGCAACACGCACGGTGACGGTGGACACCAGCGCTCCCTCGGCACCTGCCATCGATCTAGTCGCCCGCGACGACATCATCAATGCAGCCGAGCAGACCACGCTGATCACGGGTACCGCTGAACCCGGCGCCACCGTGAGCCTCACGCTCCCGGGCGGCGCGGTTCGCAGCGCGACAGCGAACATCCAGGGTATCTGGCAATACGCGCTCGAGGCGGGTGAGGTCACGGCCAACGGACAGGGGGCGCAAACCCTGAGCGTCACCGCGACCGATGCCGCCGGCAACATCAGCCCCGCATCCACCCGCGCGGTGACGGTGGATACGGTGCTGCCTTCGGCAACCATCACCAGAACGCCTGGCTCGCTAAAAATAGGCGAAACCGCCGACGTCACTCTCACCTTTACCAAAGACCCCGGGCCCAATTTCACGAGCAGCGCGCTCACGGTGGCGGGCGGCGACCTCGACAGCTTCGCGGTGACCGCCGACCCCCTGGTTTACAAGGCAAGCTTTATCCCGCTGTCCGGCCAAAACGCTGCGAGCGGAAGCATTTCGCTGGCGGCTGGCAAGTACACGGATGCCGCGGGCAACGCTGGAACGTCTGCGACGATGGCGCCGATCGCAATCGATACGGCCAGCCCCACGCTGATCATCGCCAGCGACACCCCTACGCTCAAAGACGGTCAAACCGCCCTCATCACCTTCACGTTCAGCGAAGTGCCGACCGGCTTCAACTGGAACGACACAAGCCAGACGGGCGATATCAGCGTGACCGGCGGCACGCTGGGCGCACTGAGCGCCACCAACGATACCAGGATCTTCAATGCCCGCTTCACGCCAACGCCGGGGAGCAATGGCAAGGTCAGCATCACGGTTGCGGATGCGACCTATTTCGACACGGTCGGTAACGACGGCCTCGGTGCCGCAACGCCCGACATCGTCGTGGACACGCTCGTTCCGACGGTGCAAGTGAGCAGTAGTAACAACTTTCTCAAGCTGGGGCAAACGTCGCTGATCACCTTCAGATTCAGCGAAGACCCGGCCAGCAGCTTCACGATCGGTGACATCACGAGCAGCGGTGGCAGCGTCAGCAACCTCGCGAAGTCAGCGGGCGACAGCACGGTGTACACCGCGACCTTCACGCCAACGGACGGGCAGGCAAGGCTCGGTGCCACGGTCAGTGTGAAGGCGGGTGGATACACCGACTCGGCGGGCAACCCGGGCGACCCGGGCAGCACCGATGCCGACGACGGCAACGGTATCTTCATGCCGACGATCGCAGGCGACACGCTGGCCCCGACCCTTGCCATGACCTGGTCCAACCCGGCCGCACCGGGCGTGCCCACGCTGCTTCGACAAGGAGACAGCGCAACCGTCACCTTCAGCTTCAGCGAAGCGCCAACAGGCTTCAGCCTCAATGCCGTCAAGACAGAGGGCGGCGAGTTGAGCGGGCTGGTCGCCTCGCCCTCGGACACCAAAGTCTTTACGGCGACCTTCGCCCCATTTGATCTCCAGGCCTCGGGCAGCGCAAGCATCAGCGTCGATGCCCAAGCCTATGGCGATGCAGCAGGCAATCCCGGGGGCGCGGCTGCGTCAAGCCCGATTGCCATCGACACCCTGGCGCCTACCCTGATGATGAGCAGCGCTGCGAGCGCCCTTCGATCAGGCCAGACCACCCTCCTGACCTTTACCTTCAGCGAAGATCCCGGCAGCAGCTTCACGGATGGCGATATCAGCAGCAGCGGTGGCAGCGTCAGCAACCTGGCGAGATCGGCGAGTGACCACAAGGTCTACACCGCCCTCCTTACGCCGGATGCGGGCTATAACGGCACGGCCACCGTCACGGTCGCGGGCGCCGGATACACCGACCCGGCCCTGAATCCCGGCACCACCAGCGCCGCGGTGTCGATCACGATCGACTCTGTGCCGCCCACGGTCAGTGGCGTCGCCATCAGCGGTGCCGAAGGCGTGCAGAACAGTCTGCTCAACCCGGGCGATCTGGTGCGCCTCACGGTCAGCATGAGCGAGGCGGTCACCCTCGACACTCAGGGTGGCCTACCCACGCTCGCGCTCACCATCGGCACGACGCCGGTGCTGGCCAGCTACCTGTCGGGCTCGGGCACCAGCGACCTGGTCTTTGGCTACCGCATTGTGACGGGTCAAACCGACACCGATGGCATCAGCCTTGCCGCCAATAGCCTGCAGGCGAACGGCGCCGTCTTTTTGGATATTGCGGGCAATTCCGCGCTTAGCCTGGCGCACATCGCAGTGGCCGACGACGCCAGCTATCTGGTTGATACCACCCCTCCTGCTGCACCTGCCGTGTCTGCGATCACGGGTGATGACCTCATCAATGCGGCCGACGCCAGCGGCAGTATCGACCTGACTGGCAGCACCGAGCCTGGCGCAAGCGTGGCACTGCGCGTTGGCGCCAACACGCGCACCGTCACGGCAGACGGCAACGGCGCCTGGGGCTATACCTTCCTGGCTGCCGAGATCAGTGCCATGGGCCAGGGCAGCGAACTGATTGCGGCCACCGCCACCGACCTGGCCGGGAACCTCGGCCCCGTAACGAACTATGTCCTTGAGGTCGACACGGTGGCGCCGGCCGCACCGGTCATCAACCCCGTGGCGATTGACGACATCATCAACGCAGGCGAGCAGGCCTCTGTCATCAGTGGCAGCGCCGAGGCGGACGGTACAGTCGTCCTGACGCTGGCTGGCACGCCCCATACACTGACCGTGAGCAACACCGGCCAGTGGCAGTACACCCTCACCTCGGCCGACATTGTCGCGATGGCACAGGGCGCCGAAACCCTCAGCGCAAGCGCAACCGACCCCGCAGGCAACCCGGGCACCGCGGGCACCCGCGTCATCACCGTCGACACCCAGGCCCCCGGTCTGCTCATCACCTCGCAGGCGAGCCAGATTGGCAAGGGCCAGACCGCGACGGTGACCTTTACCTTCAGCGAAGACCCGGGGGCCGGCTTTGCATGGGATGGCCTGAACGGCGACGTGGTGGTGTCGGGCGGCACCTTGGGCGCCATCAGCGGCAGCGGCCTCACGCGCACCGCGATCTTCACGCCTGCAGACGCCACGGTGGCGAACGCCAGCATCACGGTCGCGGCTGGAAGGTATACCGACGCCGCCGGCAATGACGGCACCGCCGGGACCTCGCCTGCCATCGCGATCGATACGGTCGCGCCCTCCTTGGCGATCACCCGAGATGTCAGCGCGCTGAACTCAAGCCAGACCGCTACCTTCACCTTCACCTTCAGCGAAGACCCGGGCAACAGTTTTACGTGGAACGGGACGACGGGCGACCTCAGCGTTGCGGGTGGCACGCTCGCGGCCATCACGGGCAGTAGCCTGACACGCACCGCTGTGTTCACGCCGACCGCCGGCCTGGCGTTTGGTCAGTCCAGTATCACCGTTGCGGCGGGCAGCTACACCGACAACTTTGGCAACGGCGGCAGCGCTGCCCTGGCGCCCACGATTGAGCTTGACACCCTGGCGCCCACCGTCAGCCTGACCAGTGGTGTGAGCGCGCTGAGGGATGGCGAAGCCGCCACGCTGCGCCTGCGCTTCAGCGAGGCGCCAATCGGACTTGCGCTGGGCGATTTCTCGGTGAGCCATGGAAGCCTCAGCAACCTGGCCGCAAGCGCTGACGATCTGGTTTACACCGTCGAGTTCACCCCCGACGCGAACTTCAACGGCAATGCCAGCATTACGGTGCTCAACGGCAGCTACACCGATGCGGCGGGCAATGCGGGCACTGCGAGCGCCACAGTCTCGCTCGCCATTGATACGGTTGTACCGACCGCAAGCGTGGCCAGCAGTGTGTCAGTGCTCAAAGCCGGCGGCACCGCGACCATCCGCCTCACGTTCAGCGAAGCCCCCGGCTCGAGCCTCGTCTGGGACGACGGCCAGCAGACCGGTGCGCTCGCCGTGACCGGTGGCACCTTGGGGGCGCTTTCCGCCACAGCCGACCCCCTGGTCTACACCGCGCCATTCACGCCCACGGCGGGCTTTACGGGCGACGCCAGCGTCACGGTGCGGGCGGGCGGCTACGCCGACGCAGCGGGCAATGCCGGCGGCGCCAGCAGTGCCCAACTGATTTCGGTGGATGCCACCCGCCCCACCCTCACGATCACCAGCAGTCGCGACACGCTCAAGATCAACGAGACGGCGACCCTTAGCTTTACGTTCAGCGAAGACCCCGGCAGCAGCTTTGCCTGGAACGCCAGCAACCAGACGGGCGATATCGTCGTGACCGGGGGCACGCTTGGCGCCCTGAGCGGTTCGGGCACGACCTATACCGCCGTGTTCACGCCCTCGGCCAATTTCAACGGCAAAGCCAGCATGACCGTGGCGGGCGCGAGCTTTCAGGATGCTGCCGGCAACGATGGCGTATCGGCCCCCACACCGCTGATTGTCATCGACACGCAGGCGCCCACGGTCGTCCTTTCCAGCGCATCGAGCGCGCTCCGGTCCAACCAGACCACGACGATCACCTTCACCTTCAGCGAAGACCCCGGCAACAGTTTTTCCTGGGATGACGACAGCCAGACGGGCGATATTGCCGTGACGGGTGGCACGCTGGGGGCCCTCAGCGGCGCCGGGCTGACACGCACCGCCGTCTTTACACCGCAGGCCAATTTCACGGGCAGCGCGAGCATCACCGTGGCCTCGGGCGCTTACACCGATGAGGCGGGCAACACGGGCGCAGCGGGCAGTTCTCCGTCGCTCAGCCTCGACACGCTCGCGCCCACGCTCGCCATCACCAGCAGCACCGACAAGTTGAGGGCGGGGCAAACGGCCACCATCACCCTGAGCTACAGCGAGGTGCCCGACATCAGTCCGGTGACCGACAGCAGCGGCCTGACGGTGGAAGGCGGCACGCTGGGAGCGGTGACGGCGACCGCTGACGCCATGGTCTTTACCGCTGTCTTCACGCCGACTGCGGGCCTGGCCTCGGGCGCTGCCAACATCCGGGCGGCCGGTGCCAGCTACACAGACGCGGCAGGTAATGCCGGCGCTGCGGCCCCCACGCCCAGCATTGCCATTGATACCCTGACACCCACGCTGGCCATCACCAGCGATGTGAGCGCGCTTCGCGCCAACCAGACCGCAACGATCGCCTTCAGCTTCAGCGAAATTCCGGCAAGTTTTTCCTGGGATGGAAGCTCAGGCGATGTGGTGGTCACCGGTGGTTCTTTGGGTGCGATGACGGCAACGGCCGATCCCAAGGTTTTCACCGCCCTCTTCACCCCACAGATCAATTTCAAGGGCAGCGCCAGCATCACGGTGACGGCGGCAAGCTACACCGATGCGGCGCTCAATGACGGGGGCGCTGGCCTGAGCCCGCTCATCACGATCGATACCGTGCCGCCGAGCATCACCAGTGTGGCCATCAGTGGCGCCACGGGCGACCAAGGCGGCTTGCTCAATGCCGGCGACGTCGTGACGGTCAGCGTGGCCATGAGCGAGGTCACCTTTGTGAGCGGTACGCCGACGCTTGCCCTCAATATCGGCGGAGTCAACCGGTCGGCCAGCTATGTGTCGGGTTCAGGCACACAGACACTGGTGTTCAACTACACCATCGCCGGCGGCCAGACTGATGGCGACGGGATCAGCATCAATACCAATAGCCTGGCCTTGGCCGGTGGAACCTTGCTGGATGCTGCTGGCAATGCTGCCGACCTGAGCCACTCGGCGGTCTCGGCCGACGCCGGGTATCGGGTGGACACCACGGCGCCCGGTGCGCCGACCATCGGCACCCTGGCCACCGACGACATCCTCAACGCCGCCGAGCAGGCCAGCAGCCTGAGCGGCACGGCCGAAGCCGGCGCGATCGTCACGCTCACCCTGGGCGGCAACACCCGACAGGTCACCGCCGCGAGCGACGGCACCTGGCGCTATCCGCTGCTGGCGGCTGACATTGCCGCAATGGGCGAGGGTGACGAGACAATCACCGCCACCGCCACCGATGCGGCCGGCAACATCAGCGACGCCGGCACCCGCAACATCAAGCTTGACACGATTGCGCCGACCGCGAGCCTGAGTGCGATTTCCGGGGGTACGCTGGACAAGCTGGAATACGACGCGCTGTCGAGCGCTCCGCTGACCCTCAGCGGAACGACCACGGGCGTGGAAGATGGCCGCAGCCTCACGCTCAGCTTCAACGGCAAGACCTACACCACCGCCGTCACAGGCAACGCCTGGAGTCTCGCGCTACCCGCTGCGGATGCCCAGGCCTTGAACCACGGCGCCCACTACACCGCGCTGGCCACCGTGAGCGATCTGGCGGGCAACCTGTCGAACCAGGCGTCGGCCAGCCTGGTCGTCGACATCGCGACCCCCGATACACCGACCATTGATCGTCTGGTGACCAAACTCGGCAACCCGGTGTTGACGGGCGAGGCGCAAAAAACCGTTGACGGCATCGTCTTTCAGAACCTGGATGCGGGCAATGTCCTGAGCGTCAGCGTCAACAGCGTCAGCTACACGCTTACCGTGGGCGCCTCAAGCAGTAGTCCCGCCGGGCTGAGCTACGACATCAGCACGGGCGTCTGGCAACTCGACACCACAGGGCAACTGGCGCTTGTCTCCGAGACCTACGATGTCGCCGTCACGGCAACAGTCGGCGCCACGACCAAGGCCGACATCAGTGTCGGCGAACTCGTCGTCAACACCGCGCCAGCGCTGGTAAGCGTCACAGCGGTCGCGGGTGACGACAAGCTCGTGGGCCGGGAGGTCGCCGGTCAGGTGCTCGTGACCGGCACCACCACCAACGTGGAGGCGGGGGAGCAGGTGACGGTCACTCTGCCGAACGGTGCAAAGGCCTATGCCGCCGTTCAGGCCGATGGCGGTTGGCAGGTCAGTGTGGCCGGCGCAAGCTTTGGTGCGGACGGCACGAAGCAGGTCTTGGCCGATGTCACGAATCTTGCGGGCACCGTGGCAAGCCAGGCCAGCAAGAGTGTGGTGGTCGAGGCCAATGGCCCCACGGTCACCAGCCTTGCCATCACCTCCGCCAACGGGGCGCTCAACAACACCCTGAACGCCGGCGACCAGGTATTCGCCACCGTGACGATGAGTGCGGCCACCACGGTTGACGGTGTTCCAGAGCTGGCGCTCGATATGAATGGCTCGACGGTACAGGCCCGCTACCAGTCAGGCTCGGGCACCACTGCCCTGGTCTTCGGCTATACGGTGCTGGCGGGCCAGACCGACCCCGACGGCATCGCCATTGCCGCCAACAGTTTGAGCCTGGCGGGTGGCGCGCTCTCGAGCGCGATCGGCAACGCCGCCAACCTCGCCCACGGGCTGGTCGCATCCAACGCCAGCTACATGGTCGACACCACGCCTGCGACCGTGTCGATCACCAGCAGCAAGTCGCTCATCAAGTCCGGCGACACCGCCACCCTCAGCTTCACCTTCAGTGAAGCCCCGGGCAGCAGCTTCAGCAACGCCGACGTCGTGGTGTCGGGCGGCACGCTCGGCGTCATCTCGCCCACCGCTGATGCCAAGGTTTTCAACGCCACCTTTACGCCCAACGCCAATGTGAACGGCGGGACGGCAAGCATCACGGTGACCGCTGGCACCACCGTCGACGCCGCGGGCAACCCGGGCGGGGCGGGGGCATCGCCTGCGATCAGTTTCGACACGCTTGCGCCCAAGGTGGTCATCCCCAGTAGCGCCAGCAAGCTGGGCGTCGGACAAACCGCCACCCTGACCTTTACCTTCACCGAGGCACCGGTCGGCTTTACAAGCAACGATATCGCTGCCAGCGAAGGGTCACTGAGCAACTTTCAGGTCTCGGCCAGCGATCCGACGGTTTACACGGCAAGCTATACCCCGGCCCCCGGTCGTGCGCTCAGCACACCCTCCATCACGGTGGCGCTGGGCAGCTACACCGACGCGGCCCTTAATACCGGTGGGGCTGGCACCTCGCCTGTCCTGAGCGTGGACACGCTCGCGCCGACGGTCAGCTTCATCACCGCCAACGGCCTCCTGGTGAACTCGCTCACCGGAGAGTTCATTACACTGAGCTTCAGCGAAGACCCCGGCAACAGCTTTGCCTGGGATGGCCAAAGCGGCGATCTGGAGATCACTGGCGGCACGCTCGGCCCGATCGGCGGCTCGGGGACCCAGCGCTATGCCAGCTTCACGCCGGCGCCAGGCTATAACGGCGCCGCCAGTATCAAGGTGCTGACATCGAGTTACAACGATGGCTTCGGTAACCCTGGAAGCACCGCCCCCTCGCTGTCGTTAATGGTCGATTCGATCGCGCCGACGGTCACCATCAGCAGCAGCGCACCCACCGTCAAATCCGGTGACACCGTCACCATCAGCTTTCTGTTCAGTGAAGCGCCTTACGACTTCCGCAGCGACTACGTGGAGACCACGCTCGGAACGCTCGGATTGGTGACCCAGGACAGCGCCAACCCGCTGCGCTACACCGCAAGCTTCACGCCCACCGAGGGCGCAAGCGGCGACGCCAGCATCACCGTGGCGGCCGCGAGCTACACCGATCTGGCGCGAAACCCAGGCGCTGCAGGCCTTTCACCGCCGCTGAGGGTCGACACCCTGGCCCCCACACTTGTGATCACCACCAGCGCCACCGAACTCAAGGCAGGCGAGACCGCAACCATCACGTTCACCTTCAGCGAAGGTGTCAAAGACTTCGTCGATGGCGATATCGTGGTCTCGGGCGGCACCCTGGGCGCGCTCAGTGGAACCGGCTCGAGCCGCACCGCCACCTTGACCCCGACGCCCAATGCCACGGGCGTCGTGAGCATCACCGTAGCCGGGGCCACCTACGCTGACGTGGCGGGCAACGACGGGACCGAAGACAGTAGCGCGCCAGAGATCAAGTTTGACACCAAGGCCCCCACGCTCACCATCACGAGTGACGTCACCAGCCTCAAGCTCGGGCAGGAAGCGCAGATCACCTTCACCTTCAGCGAGGCGCCCGTCGGGTTTGCGCTCGGGGACATCACCGTGACCGGCGGCTCGCTGGGCGCGCTCAGTGGCGCAGGCTTGACGCGCACCGCCACGTTCACACCTCTTGACGGACAGACGACGCCCGCCAGCATCTCGGTCGGTGCGGGCCTGTATACCGACGCAGCCGGCAATGCTGGTGCGGCGGGCGCGCCGGTAGAAGTGGCGCTCAGAACCGCCTCGCCCACGCTTGCCATCACCACCTCCAGCAGTACGCTCAAGATTGGCGAGTCCGCCACCATCACCTTCACTTTCAGCGCCGACCCTGGATCAAGCTTCACCTGGGATGGCACGACGGGTGATCCGTATGTGCTCGGTGGCACGCTGAGCGCGATCAGCGGCAGCGGCCTGACCCGCACCGCCACCTTCACGCCGACCCAAGGCGTTGCAAGCGGCTCGGCGAGCTTCGTCGTCAGGGCCGACAGCTTTGTCGATGCCGATGACAACCCGGGCGCGGGGGCCAGTCTATCGTTCGGCTATGACACCTTGGCGCCGTCGGTGTCGATCACCTCCAACACCGATGGACTGAAGTCGGGCCAGAGCGCCACCCTCACCTTCACGTTCAGCGAAAGCCCCACCGGATTTGACGTGAGCGATCTGGTACTGGTGGGGGGTACGCTGGGCTCACTCAGCGGGACGGGGCTCACACGCACGGCGAGCTTCACACCCTCAGCGGGCTTCAACGGAACGGCCAGCATCAGCTTGCCTGCGGGCGCCTACACCGACACTGCAGGTAACGCGAGTGCAGGCACTGTTTCAACTCAGATCACTGTCGACGAACTGGCGCCGACGCTCACGATCACCGTGAGTGACACGGCACTCAAACTGTACGATTCGGCCGAGGTCGAGTTCAACTTCAGCGAAGCGGTCAGTGGCTTTGAAAAGAGCGATGTGGTGCTTGCCCCCGGCTTGCGCCTCGAAAATTTTTCGGGCTCCGGGGCCTCCTACAAGGCCACTCTTTTGCCTGCGATGTCGGGATCAGGAGTCGGAGACTTTTCGGTGGCCGGCGCGTCGTACACCGACCCGGTCGGCAACATTGGGACGGCCGCCAGTTCTCCGGTGATCACCTTCGACACCGTCGTCCCGAGCGTTTCGATCAGTGCCGCTGACAACACGGTGCCACTCGGCCTCCTGGACACCCGTCTTTTAACCTTTACCTTCAGCGAAGACCCGGGGTCCAGCCTCTCTGATGCCACCTTCGGTGTACTGGGGGGAAGCCTCAGCAGCCTGAGCGGTACCGGCCTCACCCGTACTGTGATCTTTACGCCCGACCCGGATGTCTACCCCAGCGCAAGCGTCGTAATCAACGCCGGCAGCTATCAGGACGCTGCGGGCAACCTCGGCGAAGCGTCCAAGGCCTTCAGCATTCCGGTGAGCACCCGGCCACCGACACTCAGGATCATAGGTTCTGGCCCGATGCTGGCCGGATTTGTTGCCAAAATTGAGTTCTTTTTCGATCGAGACGCGGGCAACACCTTCGATGCCAGCGACATCACCGTCGCGGGCGGAGCGCTCGGACCCTTGGTCAAGCTTGCCGGCGACCAGTATTACGCGATGTTCACGCCCCTTGCCAACCAGGATGCGGGCAGCGCAGAAATCTCGGTGGCGGCAGGCGCCTGGAGCGCCGGCACGGCAAGCGGCGGCGCGGCGAAATACACGCCGAAGTTCGATACCCAGCCGCCGACCTTCACCCTGACGAGCAAGCTCACCGACAACAAAGTGCTGGTGGGCGGCACCCTGATTTTGACCGCCACGCTCAGTGAACCGCTGGCGGGCAATGCAAAAGACCTCACAGCCTCGGATTTGTTCATCAAGTTCTGGAACAACGACGGCGTCTATATGACGCGGCCTTCCGATGTCGGGTCGATCAGCGAAATCTCCAGGGATACGCTGACCCGAACCTTCCAATACACTCCGCCAAACTTTACGCGGAACGGCGTCAAGGTGGCGTTCACGGTCGGAAACGAGGGCCTCGACCAAGGCTCCGGCTGGCCATATGAGGATGTACTCGGCAACCGCGGCCTTGAGGTGTCGAGCGACACCTACCTCATCGATATGGTCGCCCCCAGTCTGGTGAGCATCACGGGCGCCCCCACCACCCCATTGGGCTCCGGCCAGTCCAGGGTATTGACCTTCACCTTCAGCGAGAAGGTGGCCTCCAGCATCAGTCAGGACAGTTTCACGGTGGCGGGCGGCAGCCTGCGAAACATCCAGGTCAATGGCGCGGCGGTCACTGCAGAGTTCATCCCCACGGCCAACTACGCGGGCGCTGGCAGCGTCACCGTCAAGGACCAGTCCTTCACCGACGTGTTGGGCAATACGGGGAGCGCAACGGGTGCCGGTGCAACCGTAAGCTTCAATATCGACACGCAGGGCTCCGGCATACGTATTGAGAGTGAACGCAGCGCGGTGGGCGTAGCCAATCCGAGCACCCTGCTGCTTTTCGTATTCGACGAAGACCCTGGAAGCAGCTTTGACTCCGGCGATGTGGTGCTGACGGGTGGCGCCTTATCGACATCGACATGGAACAAACTCGGTTTCAGATCGGATGTCAACGGCTACGTTTACACCGCTCTCTTCACACCCGCGGGAAATGTCACCAGCGCCAGTGCCACCGTACTCACCAGCAGCTACACCGACCTGGCGGGCAACCCTGGTACCGGCCCGAACGGCAGTGTCAGCGTCCTGGTTGACACGACCACCCCCACCCTCACCATCAGCACCACCGAGGGACCCTCCAAAGTGCTCAATGCCGGCAGCACAGCAGAGATGGTGTTCGCGTTCAGCGAGACGGTGCCGAGAGATTTCGATTTGAGTGATCTGAGCGTGTCCGGAGGCAGTCTGGGCCCGCTCTACCAAAAAAGTGGCGACACCACACGTATCTACTCCGTGTTCACGCCACAGCCGGATTCATCTGGTTCGGGTAATACTGCTGCCTTGGTAAAGATCACCCCAACCGTCGGCCCTTTCCAAGACGACGCTGGCAACGTCGGTGGCACGGGCAATGAAAAATGGAGCCAAGCGTATGACACGCGGCTACCGGTGGTTAATGTCTCCACCAATGCGCAGTGGACGATTAGCCCGACCGGGTATGGGGAATCCACCTGGTATGCCGACAACCAGATCGTTGTTTTGCGGAACGGCGTCGCTCAAACCGTAAGACGCGCCCTCGGTTTCGGCTCCCCCGAGGATAATTCGTCGGCCTGGGCCGAGTCATTCGGTAAAAAGTACAGCGGCATCACGGCCAGTTCCGGAACCGTATCGATCACGACCGCCACCGACGGAACCCGTACCCTCAATTTCACCCCGCCGATGGGCGTGGATAACGGCAGCGCAACGATCAAGACCCCGGCCGGCCTGTTCACCGACGCCTTCGGCAACCCGGTTGCGGAGACCGTCCTCGGTCCGACATTCCGCTACGACACGAAACTGCCGACTGTCACCGTGACCGCTGATCGAACGGTGTACAACGCGGGGCAAACCGGCACCCTGTACTTCACGTTCAGCGAGGATGTGGGCACCAGTTTCAGCAGTCTTGCCACCATGCAGGCCATCACGCCAACCCTGACGCTCGGTCCGTTGATCAAGGATGCGAATAATCCGCTCGTGTATTCCGCCAGCGTCACCGCCGCGAGCGCCGCGCAAGTCAAGACGCTGTACCAAACTACCAGCGAAGCTTCGGCAAAGAGCACGATCTCCTTTTATTCGGGAAACGGGACCGCTGCCTTCAAGGACCTGGCGGGCAATATCGTCACCCAAACGGGCGCGCTGCTAGACCTGTATTTCGACAACCTAGGTGATAAGCCGACCATCACCACCACCTCGGCCGTGGTCGACGGCGTCACCACGGTCACCTACACCTTCACCTTTTGGTCGGACGCCACCGGGTTCGATGCGAGCGACATCACACTGAGCGCTGGCGCGATCAAGGGCGCGTTTACAGCGCTCAGCGGGTCGGTTTACACGCTTCAGGTCTCCCCTCCGTCGTTCAGCGTGGGCAGCATCACCCTGGACATCGCAGCGAACACATCGACCGACGCGGCTGGCAATGCCAGCAAAGCGGCCACGGCCCCTCCATTCGCCTACGACACGCGGGTGCCGGTCAACCTGTCGAGCATTTCGGCAGGCAGGGGCGGTTTTGTCATGAACGGTGCTGCCGTTGACGATCTGAGCGGCTACAGCGTCAGCAGCGCGGGCGATGTCAATGGTGACGGTTTTGCCGACCTGATCATCGGTGCGCCCGCCGCCGACATCGATGCGGGCGCCGACGCCGGGCGCAGCTATGTGGTGTTCGGGCGCACCGACTCGGCCGCCGTTGCGCTGAGCGACGTGGCAATGGGCCAGGGCGGCTTTGCCATCGACGGTCAGGCTGCGGGTGACAAGAGCGGCATCAGCGTGGCAGGCGTGGGTGACGTCAACGGCGACGGACTGGCCGATCTGTTGGTGGGCGCAAGCCTCGTCGATCCTGCGGCGGGCAGTGACGCTGGACGTGTCTACCTCGTGTTTGGCCGGTCGGCAGGCGCCGCAGTCAAGCTGAGCGCCGTGGAGGCAGGCAGCGGGGGCTTTGCCATTCATGGGCAGTACGCGGGGGACCAGAGTGGCCTGAGCGTATCGGCTGCGGGCGACATCAATCGTGACGGCCTGGCCGATCTGCTGGTTGGTGTCAGCCTGGCCGACCCCGCCGCCGGCACGGATGCCGGGCGTGTCTTTGTCGTGTTCGGCAAGAGCAGCGGCGCTGGCATCGATCTGAGCGCGGTCGCCTCGGGCTCGGGCGGTTTTGTTATCGAGGGGCAGTGTGCGGATGATCTCGCGGGTCTCAGTGTGGCGGCCGCCGGCGATGTCAATGGCGACGGGCTGGCCGACATGGTGATCGGTGCACCGAACGCTGACCCTGCCGCCGGCAGCAACGCTGGGCGCGGCTATGTCGTGTTCGGAAGCTCCAGTGGTGCGAGGGTCCAACTGAGCGCGATCGCTGCGGGCAGCGGCGGTTATGTCATCAACGGCGCTTCGGCTGGCAATCAGCTGGGCACCAGCGTCGCCGGTGTCGGCGATGTCAACGGCGATGGCCGCGACGATCTGCTCATCGGCGCGCCGGGTGCAGATCCGTCAGCGACCCTGATTGACGCGGGAATCAGCTATCTGGTGTTTGGCCAGACCAACAGGAACGCCGTCACCGCCGGTTCAATCGGCGGGTTTGTGATCAGTGGCCTGTGCGCGGGTGACCGTGCCGGCGCCAGTGTGGCGGGCGCAGGCGATGTCAATGCCGATGGCCTGGCTGACCTGGTCATCGGGGTGCCTGGCGCCGACCCCGCCGCAGGCAGCAACGCCGGTCAGAGCTATGTCGTGTTTGGCAGGACGAGCAGTCCTTCCGGCGTGTTGTCGCTCAGCTTGTCGTCGGTGGCCAAGGGCTCGGGCGGCTTTGTCATCAACGGTCAAGGCGCCAGCGACGGCAGCGGCGCCAGCGTGTCGGCGGCCGGCGATGTCAACGGCGACGGTCTGGCCGATCTGCTGGTGGGTGCGAGCCTCGCCGACCCGGCGGGCGGCGCCAATGCCGGACGCAGCTATGTGATTTTTGGCGCCAGCAATGGCTCAGCCGGCATGACCGAAATCGACCAGCTCGGTACCACCGGTGCCGATTCACTGACCGGCAGCTCGGTGCGGGAATCCTTGGCCGGCAACACTGGCAACGACACGATCACTGGCGGCGGCGGCGCCGATGTGCTGTACGGCGGCGCTGGTAACGACCTCATCGTCGTTGATGCGAGCAATCTTGCTTCACTTCAGGCGGTGGCCACCACGAGCGGCTACATCGAACAGTTCGCACGGATCGATGGTGGCAGCGGGTTTGACACCTTGGCAATCGCCGGTGCCGGATTGACTCTCACGCTGAGCACCCTTGCCAACCCTGCCAGCGTCTTCCCGCGCCTGGCCTCGATCGAAGCGATCGCGCTGCAAGGCACCGGGGACAATCTGCTCGTGATCGACGCGACGGTCGGGGTGCAAGCCATGGCCGCTCAAAACTGGCTCAACGCCGCCACCGCCACCGAGCTGGGGTGGTCGAGTGGCAGCTATGCCTTGAGCGCCATCGAAGCTCGGCACCAGTTGGTGATCGAGGGCAATGGCGGCGACGTGCTGAGACTGCCGACCGCCGGCGCGTGGACCTTTGCCGGCAACGTCATGCGGGGGGTGGCCCCCTACAAGGTGTACAACAGCAGTGCGGGGTTGGCGCAACTGCTGGTGTCCGGCGATGTCGGTCTGGAACAGCCTGCCTTGCCGGTCAACCTGGAGACCATCGCAGCGGGCTCAGGCGGCTTTGTCATCAAGGGTGGGGCAAGCGATGACGCCAGCGGCAGCAGCTTAGCCGGTGCGGGCGATGTCAACGGCGACGGCCTCGCCGACCTGATCGTGGGTGCGCCCAGCAGCGACCCCGGCACGCCGGGCCGCTCCGACGCAGGCCGCAGTTATGTCGTCTTTGGCACGACAGCAGGTAAGGCCATCGATCTCAGCGCCGTTGCGGCGGGCTCTGGCGGTTTTGTCATCAATGGCGGGGCAAGCTATGACGCCAGCGGCAGCAGCGTTGCCAGCGCGGGTGATGTCAACGGTGACGGCCTGGCCGACCTGATCATCGGTGCACCGACCAGCGACCCTGCGGCCCGCGCCGATGCGGGGCGCAGCTACCTGGTGTTTGGCAAGACCAGCGGCATCGCGACCGAACTCAGTGCGGTGCTGGCAGGGTCAGGTGGCTTCGTCATCAACGGTGGCGCCAGCGGCGAGAAAAGCGGCAGCAGTGTCGCCGGTGCGGGTGATGTCAACGGTGACGGCCTGGCCGACCTCATCATTGGCGCGCCGAACGCTGACCCGTCCGCCGGGACCGATGCGGGCCGCAGCTACGTGGTGTTCGGCAAGAGCAGCGGCACCGCAATCGAGCTCAGCGCGGTGCTTGCCGGGTCAGGCGGCTTTGTCATCAACGGCGGTGCCAGTACTGACCAAAGCGGCAAGAGCGTGGCGGGCACAGGTGACGTCAACGGTGACGGCCTGGCTGATCTGGTGGTGGGCGCGCCTTACAGCGACGTCTCGGCAAGTACCTACGTGACCGCTGACGCGGGCCGCGGCTACGTGGTGTTTGGCAAGAGCAGCGGCACCGCGGTCGACCTCAGCGCCATCCAGTCAGGCTCGGGCGGCTTCGTCATCACTGGCGTGGCGGGCCAAGCCAACAGCAACAGCGGCTTCAGCGTTGCGGGCGCGGGAGATGTCAACGGCGACGGTCTGGCCGACCTCATCATTGGTACACCCAGCGGCACCACCCCCGGCGGATCGACGGGCTCGATCAATACTGGTCTTACTTATGTCGTGTTTGGTCAGAGTACGACGGCCGCCATCCCACTGAGTGCGGTGGCAGCGGGTACGGGCGGCTTCATCATCAACGGTGGCGCTGCCAACGACGCCGCTGGCACGAGCGTCTCCGCCGCCGGCGATTTCAATGGCGACGGCCGCATGGATTTACTCATCGGTGCACGAGGGGCCGACGCCAATTATGCGAGCGATTCCGGACGCAGCTACCTGGTCTTCGGAAAAGCCAACGGTACGTCCGTGACCTATTCTGCGCTGGCTCTGGGCTATGGCGGGTTTCTGATCAACGGCTACACCAGTCGCGAAAGCGCGGGCGGCAGCGTGTCGGCAGCGGGGGATTTCAACGGCGACGGGCTGGCTGACCTGCTCGTGGGCGCGGCCGGCGGTAAGGCCAACGGCGCCACAAACGCCGGTGTCAGCTACGTCATCTTTGGATCGACCAATGGTTCAGCCGGTCAGTCCGAAGTCGATCAACTCGGCACGGCCGGGGCTGACACGCTCACCGGCAGCGTGATCTCCGAAACTTTGGTGGGCGACGGTGGGAACGACCGGATGATCGGGGGCGGCGGCGCCGATGTCCTGTACGGGGGTACTGGCAACGATGTGATGGTGATCAACGCCAGCAATGTGGCCGCGCTCACCGCGGCGCCTGGTGGCGGCATGCTGGCCCGGATCGATGGCGGCGTGGGCGTCGACACGATCGAGTTGGAGGGCAACGGTGTCGAACTGGACCTGACCCTGATTGCCAACAATGACGGGCAGCGCCTGGCCTCGATCGAGCGGGTTGATCTGGGCGGCAGTGGCGACAACACTCTGGTGGTGAGCGCCGTAACGGTGCGGAGCGCCGCAGGTGTCAACGGTGTCACTGCAAGCAACGCAACGAGCCTGGGCTGGGTTGCTGGCACCGTCGGGACGGACGTTTTCTCGGGTCGGGACCTACTGCTCATCGATGGCGGCCCTGGCGACTCGATCCGCAGCACCGACTACTGGACCCGCCGGGGCACACTCAGCAACGCCGGGACGAACTACGTCGTTTTTGACAGCGACCTGGGCTCATCGCAACTGCTCGTGAACACGCAGGTCGAGCTCAATCTGTTGCGACGCCAGTACCTCAGCTTTGCGGACTTGAATGACGCCGACGGCGGCTTCCTGGTCAAAGGGCAGACCGCCTACGACAGCAGTGGATCGAGCGTAGCGGGTGCGGGAGACGTCAATGGTGACGGCTTCGCCGATCTGATCGTCGGCGCCCCCTTCAGCGACCCAGGCACCACCGCGCGCACCGACGCGGGCCGCAGTTATGTCGTATTCGGAAGCTCAGCGGGCGCGGTGATCATGCTCAGTGCCGTGGCACTCGGCTCAGGCGGCTTCGTCATCAATGGTGGCGCGAGCGGCGACAACAGCGGTTCGAGCCTTGCCGCCGCAGGTGATGTGAATGGTGACGGCCTGGCCGACCTGATCATCGGTGCGCCCAATGCTGACCCTGCCGGCGGTTCCAACGCCGGTCGAAGCTACGTCGTGTTTGGTAAAACGACGAACACGCCCATCGATCTCAGTGCAGTGGCGGCGGGCTCCGGCGGCTTTGTCATCAATGGCGGCGTCAGCAATGACAACAGTGGCGCGAGCGTGGCCGGCGCAGGCGATGTCAACGGTGATGGTCTGGCTGACCTCATCATCGGTGCCGCGAACGCTGATCCCGCCGGCATCCAAAACGCCGGGCGCAGTCATGTGGTCTTCGGCAAATCCACGAGCTCGAGCATCGAACTCAGCGCGGTGGCGAACGGCCAAGGTGGCTTCGTCATCGACGGTCAGTGCGCCGGTGACACCAGCGGCATCAGCGTAGCGGGCGCCGGCGACGTCAACGGCGACGGTCTGGCCGACCTGCTGGTCGGCGCCAGTGAGTTTGACCTTGCGGGTCGCTTCAACTCCGGGCGGACCTACCTGGTCTTTGGTCAGACGGGTGGCACTCTGGTCAAGCTGAGCGACGTGGCCGCTGGCAGTGGGGGATTCACCATCCAGGGTGAATCCGGTTCCGACCAGAACGGTCTCAGCGTCGCCGCTGCGGGCGACGTCAATGGAGATGGCCTCGCAGATCTGATCGTGGGCGCACCGGGTAGTACCCCGGCCACTGGACGCTCCACCGCGGGGCGCAGCTATGTGGTGTTTGGCACAAGCAGCAGCGGCGGAATCGAACTCAGTTCGGTGTCTGCGGGAACTGGCGGCTTTGTCATCAACGGCGGCGCCAGCGGTGACAAAAGCGGCAGCAGCGTGGCGAGCGCGGGCGATGTCAATGGCGATGGACTGGCCGATCTGATCATCGGCGCCAACGCTGCGGACGGCAGCGCCGGCGTTGACGCGGGCCGCAGCTACATCGTCTTTGGCCAAGCCACCACGGCGGCCATCGAACTCAGCGCCGTCGCGATGGGCTCAGACGGTTTTGTGGTCGACGGATTTTGTAGCGGCGAGAACAGCGGTAAAAGCGTCGCTGCTGCGGGCGACCTCAACGGCGACGGCTTGGCCGACCTCCTGATTGGCGCCCCGAAGGCTCCTTTTGGCGGGACGAGTGCGGTGATCTTCGGATCCACCCGGGGCGCCTTTGTCCAGTCCAGGGTCGACCAGATCGGCACCAGCGGCGACGACAGCCTGGTGGGTACTGCCAATGGCCAAACGCTGGCCGCAGGCGCCGGCCACGACACGCTCACCGGCTTTGGCGGCGCCGACGTGCTGCTGGGCGGTGCGGGCAATGACCGGATCGTGATCAAGGCCAGCCATGTGGCGGCGCTGCAGGCCTCGTTTGGCTCGGGTGACAACACGGCCCAGCTTGCGCGCGTGGACGGTGGCGGGGGTATCGACACGCTGGCGCTGGACGGGTCAGGCATTGCGCTGGATCTGAGCGCCATCGCCAATCAGGGTGCCAGCCTCTCCGGCAGCAGTTCGCGTCTTGAGTCGATCGAGCGCATCGACATCACGGGCAGCGGCGACAACACCATCAAGCTCAGCGCACGCGATGTGCTCGATCTTGCCGGCATGAATCTGCTCAACAGCGGAACCGCTTCGGCCCTGGGCTGGTCCAATGGCACCTATCGCTTCGGCGCGCAGGAGTCGCGTCACCAACTGGTGATTGACGGCAATGCGGGGGATGTGGCGATCTTGCCGGGTGACATCGGCTGGATCGACCTGGGCCAGGTCACTCATACCCCGAGCAGCAGCAGCTATACCGCCTACCTGAGCGCCGACGGGCTGGCGCAG
>CAIVPX010000126.1 GCA_903907905.1 uncultured bacterium
AAGCCCGCAATGACCGTGGCCGGCGTCCGAATTTCGTGGGATACGTTGGCGACGAAGTCGCTGCGGACCGCATCGAGCCTGGCCTGATCACTGATGTCGCGCGTGATGAGTAGTCGGTGCCCCTCATCGGCGGCATGCAACTGCAGTTCGTAGATTCTGCCTGGCTGCGAACCCAGTTGCAGCCTCAGGGTCTGCGGGCCCATTGCATGTTGATGCAGCAGTTCGGCGAGCTCAGGTTGGCGAATGAAGTGATGGATGGGGCGTCGGGTGCCGAAGATGCCGTGAAGCTTTTGCGCCGCCTGGTTGCTCCAGGTGACGTGATCGAAGCGGTCGAGTACGACCAGACCATCGGGGAGTCGGTCGACGGCGGCGTGAATACGCTCAAGTTCGGAGCTCAGCTCGCCGATTGTTTGCTGCTGCTGTCTTGAGAAACGGTTGAGCCGCTCGATCAGCGGTGTCCAGATGCCCCAGCCGATGGGCAGGACGCGATTGCGGGGCAGGCTGGCCCACGCGCTCAGCCGCGACAGAAAAAACGCTTGATACAGCATGCCAGCCACCAGAGCGAGAGCCAGCACGCCGAACGCAATGCCAGGGGACAGGTAAGCGTGCAGCAGGCCGGCGGCAATCAGGACGATGACGGTAAATGCGATGGATCGAAGCCAGATCACGACGCGCGCAGTCTCTCATTTCGGCAGGAAACGGTACCCTCCCCCGCGTACGGTTTCGATCAGCCGTTCATGGCCACTGGGGTTGAGTGCGAGTCGCAGGCGGCGGATGTGAACATCCACCGTGCGTTCTTCAATATACACGTGATCGCCCCAGACCTTGTCGAGCAGGCGGGCCCGCGTGAGGACTCGGTCGGGGTGACGCATGAGGTAGTGCAGTAGCCGGAATTCGGTCGGGCTCAGCTCGATGAGCTGGCCCGAGGCGAACACGCGGAAGGTGTCAGGCTCAAGCCGCAGGCCGGCAAATTCGACAGGATCTTCGACCGATTCGGGTGCGGCCCGCCGCAGCAGCGCCCGGATGCGTGCCATCAGTTCGCGCGGGGAAAAAGGTTTGGTGACGTAGTCGTCGGCCCCGGTATCGAAGGCCTGCAGCTTGTCGCCCTCCTGGGCCCTGGCGGTCAGCATGATGATCGGTATCGCCTTGAGCTTGGGGTCGGCGCGCAGTTCGCGTGCGAATTCGACGCCCGAGCGACCCGGCAGCATCCAGTCGAGGATGATCAGGTCGGGCGTTGCGCCGTCCAGCCACCGCGCGGCGCTCTCGGCGCTGTCTACTGCAGCGGGCGTGTACCCGGCGTGCTGAGTGTTGACCCGGATCAGTTCTCGGATCGCGGGCTCGTCTTCGACGATCAGGATGCGGGCTGACATGGCGGCAAGACCCTTGAATTGGCAGTCTGAGAGATTATGACGACAAGGTGACAGCGCGATGACAACTCGTTGCGACGGCGGCGTCCGGGTGTCGTGACGCGGAGCCCGCCGACCGCGCGCGCCTGTGACGCGGGCTTACTGCCCGACGCTGAAGAAGCTGCGGCGGCCGCGAAGATCGGCGAGCTGGCGCAGCAGCATCTGGAAGTCGTCCTCGCTGTCCACCGGATTGAGTCGCTCGGTGTTGACGATGAGAATGGGTGCGGCATCGTAGTCGTGGAAATAGCGGCTGTAATGATCAACCAGGGCTCGCAGATAGTGCTCGCTGATGCCGCTTTCCATGTCGATGCCACGCTTGCGGATCCGTTCGATCAGGGTCTCGGGCTGTGCCTGCAGGCAGATGACAAGATCGGGTGTGGGCGCATGAGGCTGCAGGCTGGCGAGAATCTGCTGGTAGAGGGCGAGCTCATCATCGTCGAGGGTGAGCCGCGCAAAGAGCGGGTCCTTGTCGAGCAGGAAGTCTCCAGCCACCGCCTGCGAGAAGAGGTCTCGCTGGGACAGTTCGCGCAGCCGTGTGGCGCGCTGAAACAGAAAGAACAGCTGGGTGGGCAGCGCGTAGCGGCGGCTGTCGCGATAGAAGCGCTCGAGAAACGGGTTCTCGCCGGGCTCTTCGAGCACGAGCTCGGCGCCGAAGCGCTCGGCAAGCTTGCGGGCCAGCGAGGTTTTCCCGGCGCCGATCGGCCCTTCGATCACGATGTGCCGGTAGCGTTCAAAGGGCGAGAGCGTTTGGGCTGGATTCATGATCGGAAGATGAAGTAGACGGCTCCAAGCATACACAGGGCTGCCCAGAGGTAGTCGAGCTTGATGGGCTGGTTCATGTACAGGACGGCAAAGGGCACGAAGACGGCCAGGGTGATTACCTCCTGGATGATCTTGAGCTGTGGAAGGGTGAATGTGCCATAGCCGATCCGGTTGGCGGGCACCTGCAGCAGATATTCGAAGAGCGCGATGCCCCAGCTGAGCAGGGCCGCCAGCCACCAGGGCCGCGACGACAGATCCTTCAGATGCGCATACCAGGCGAAGGTCATGAACACGTTCGAAGCGACCAGCAGCGCCACCGTCTGGAGGGGAATGGGGAGTGCGCTCACGATTGTCGCGTTCCCGTCTGACGGGCTTCAATACGGTTGGGGGGCGAGGCGGTGTCGGCCTGACCGAAAGCACCCATCCGCTCGATACGCTGATCCGCACACCCGGCAAGCAGGGCCGACGCCCGACCCCGCCCCGGTATGTCGACGTCCGGCAGCAGTTCGAGAAGCGGCCGCATCACGAAGGCACGCTGGTGCATACGGGGGTGCGGAACCGATAGACCTTCCTCCTCGATGACGCGGTCGCCTGCCAGCAGCAGATCGAGATCGAGGGTGCGGGGCGCATTGCGGTAGGGGCGCTCGCGCCCCGCTGCCCGTTCGATTGACTGCAGGCGCTCGAGCAGTTCTCGCGGGCACAGTTCACTGTCGATCTCGATGACTGCGTTGAGGAAGTCGGGGCCGGCCGATTCAATCGGGGCACTTCGATAGAGCGACGATCGGGCCCGAATGCGTGTACGGCCGTCGGCTTCAAGCGCTATCAGCGCAGCCAGCAGGGCGTGTTCGGGCTGACCGATATTGGCGCCGAGCCCTACGACGTATCGCGATCGCATCGTCGACCGAGCCTGCGATATCAGTCGCGCGAGGCCGTGTCCGGCGAGCCCTCGGTGCGCGCACCCCCGGCGGGCGAGCGGCTGCTGCGGCGTCGGCGATTGCGGGGCACCCCCGCTGCGCTGGCGGGGGCCCGCGCGATCATGTCGGCGCGGCCGGCGCCATCGGCTTCGATGAACTCGGTCCACCATTGGCCGATCTCGGCGGACAACTCGCCGGCATCGCAACGCAGCAGCAGGAAGTCGTAGGCCGCCCGCAGACGAAGGTGTTCGAGGAGCGCGAAGGGCGCGCGACCGGTGCGCCGCTCGAATCGGGGCTGCATCATCCAGATTTCGCGCATGTCGGCAATGTGGCGTCGCTGGATGGCGAGTTGCCTGGCCTGATCATCGAGCGCCTGATCGATGGCGTCGGACAGTGCCGGGATGGAGGGCTGCCCCGCAGCCAGCGCCTTTTGCCACTGCTCGCGCACGGGCTGCCAGAGCAGCGTTGCAAAGAGAAATCCGGGCGAGATCGGCTTGCCCGCCAGGACCCGCTGGTCGGTGCGCTCGAGCGCAACGGTGACGAAGCGCTCGCCGTCGGGCTGATCGAGAATGACATCGAGCATGGGTAGCAACCCATGGTGCAGGCCCTCTCGGCGCAACTCGTGCAGACAGGCCAGCGCATGGCCTGACACCAGAAGCTTGAGCATTTCATCGAAGAGTCGCGCGCTCGGCACATTGGAGATGAGCGGTGCGAGCGACCGGATGGGCGCGCGGGTCTTGGCCTCGATGGTGAAGCCGAGCTTGGCCACGAAGCGCGCCACGCGCAGCATGCGAACGGGATCTTCGCGGAACCGCTGGGTGGGGTCGCCGATGATTCGCAGCGTGCGCTTTTTGAGGTCGCGCACGCCATCGTGGTAGTCGAGCAGCAGGTCGGCGACCGGATCGTAGTAGAGCGCGTTGATGGTGAAGTCACGTCGGGCCGCGTCCTCGGCCTGGGTGCCCCAGACGTTGTCGCGCAGCACCCGCCCATGCTCGTCGGTTTCGGCATCGTCCTGAATGGCGCGGAACGTGGAAACCTCGATGGTCTCGCGCCCGAAAATGACGTGCACGATCTGGAACCGCCGACCGATGATCCGCGAGCGCCTGAAGAGTGCGCGCACCTGATCGGGCGTGGCGTCGGTGGCGACATCAAAATCTTTCGGGCGCAGGTCGAGCATGAGGTCTCGAACGCCCCCGCCCACGATGAAGGCCTTATGGCCCGCATTGTGCAGGGTTTCGCAGGTTCGGCGGGCGGCCTCGGAGACCGATTCGAGCTGAATGCCCTGGGCGGAGGCCTTGTACTGCCGGAATTTTTCGCGGATGGCGGCGCGAGGCCCGCCCCGCGTCGCGTCTCGTTTGAAGATGCGATCGATGAAGTGTCGGATCATTCGAAAAGCTTCAGCACGGTCCAGCCGCGTTCGCCTGCGATCTGCTCGAGGCGCGGGTCGGGGTTGGTGGCGACCGGATGGCTCACCCTGGAAAGCAGAGGCAGGTCGTTGAGGGAATCGCTGTAGAACCAGGACTGAGAAAAGGACCCCCAGCCGCAGCCACGTTCGGTCAGCCACTGGTCGGTGCGCAGCACCTTGCCCTCCCGAAACGAGGGAGTGCCCCGAGGCTTGCCGGTGAACTGACCATCGGTCGATTCGACCGTAGTGGCGATGAGGTGGCCGATGCCGAATTCGGCAGCAATGGGCGCGGTGACGAATTCGTTGGTGGCCGTGACCAGCGCACACAGATCCTGATTGTCGAGGTGCGACTGCACCAGCGCCCGGGCGCGGGGCGTGATGGCCGGGCGGATGACCTCGTCCATGTACTGCTGATGCCACGCGTCGAGCTGTGCTCTGGTGTGCGCGGCCAGTGGCGCAAGCTGGAATTCTAGGAATTCGAAAATATCGAGCGTACCGGCCTGGTACTGGCGCAGAAAGTCTTCGTTGCGCTGCTGGTGGGTCGGACCGTCGATCGCGCCGACGCGCGCGAGGAACCTCGCCCATTCGTAGTCGCTGTCGATGGGCAGCAGCGTGTGGTCGAGGTCAAAGAGCGCCAGTCGGGCGGCGGTAGGGGCGGTGCGGGCGGAATCATTCATTGCAAGGCCGGATCTTATCAGCCGGCGTCATCTGGCCTGTGGGTAACCCGGCCCAGTCCCCGGCCGGGGTGCTCGCGGCGAGCGCTTCGAATTCACGGATCAGGGCAAGGGTGATGGCGCGCTGCCGCTCGAGGGCGTAGCGATCCAGCGCAGAGAAAAACCCCAGCAGCGATCGCATGTCGCGGGCTTTTCGGGTGAGCAGATAGCGATAGACCTCGTCGACGCAGTGGGCGCCGGTGCGGAGGGCGGCTTGCCGCAGCGCATGCTCACGCTCGGCATCGGACAGGGCACGCAGTTCGATGACCAGCCCCGACCCGAGCCGGCTGCGCAGCTCCGGGCGCAGCGTCAGCACGATCGGCGCCTGTCTTGAGGTGGTGACGATGGCGAGCGCGGGCTCGGCGAGCACGCGGTTGTAGCACTGAAACAGGGCCTGCTGACGCGCGTCATCGAGATGGTCGCAGTCATCGACCACGACGACTTCTCGCGCGCCCTCGAATTGCAGCGTGAAGGCCTCGAGCGGCGTGTGGGGCCCGAGCGGCGTGTGGCTGAGCGCGCGCAGCAGGTGGGTCTTGCCGCTGGCCGTCTCGCCCCAGAGGTGAACGCGCCGCATGCTTCGATCGCCGCTGGCCAGCGCCTGCAGCGCGCTCAGCGCCTCGATGTTGGGACCGGCCACGAAGTTGTCGAGCGACGGGGCGGGTTGGGTGAGGAGATCGAGGGTGAGCTGACGCATGCGCGAGGCACCACGCCTCAGGGGCGACGGTAGAAGTCGCTGTCGAGCCAGGCGTTGCGCAGACGGCGCAGCACGACCAGCGCGGCGGCTGCGAGCGGCAGCGCGAGCAGGACCCCGGCGAAACCGAAGATGGTGCCAAATGCCAGCAGCGCGAACAGCACGGCCACCGGGTGCAGCCCGATCCGCTCGCCGACCAGTCGGGGCGTGAGCCAGTAGCCCTCGAGAAGCTGGCCGATGCCAAAGATGATGCCAACCGTGAGGGCGCCCTGGGCGATGCCCAGCTGGAGCATGGCGGCAATCAGGGAAAAGAGCAGCCCCGCGCCGAAGCCCAGGTAGGGGATGAAGGCGAGGACGCCCGTGAGCACGCCCAGCGCCAGCCACTGATCGAGGCCGGCGACCAGTAGCGCGCCGCAGTACCAGACGGCCAGCGCGAGCATGACCAGCAGTTGCCCTCGCAGGTACTGGCCCAGCAGAGAGTCGGTCTCGGTCATCGCTGCGCTTGAAGTGGCCGCCCACCGCCGCGGGATCAGCGCATGAATTTGAGTAGTGAGTCGGGGCCAGTCGGCCAGCAGGTAAAAGAGCAGCACCGGTACCATCACCAGCAAGCCGATGATCTCGACTGCGGCCGCCCAGCCGGACCGGGCGTGCTGCATCAGCGCAGCCAGCAGATCCTGAGTGCTGCCGGCCATCTGCGCGCTCAGCCAGTCCCGGATGGTGGCGCCGTCGAGCGAGATGCTGAGGCCCAGATGCGTCTGCACCCAGGGAATGACCTGACCGCTGACGGCGGCCGCCAGCGTGGGCAACTGGGTGCGGATCTGCCGGTACTCGTTCTGAATGACGGGCAGCAGGATGAGCATCAGCGCGCCCAGTGTCAGCACCGCCGCGACCATGACCAGCGCCGCCGCAAGCATCCGGGGAAGCTTCAGGCGCTCGAGCCGGTCAACCGCCGGCGCCAGCGCATACGCGAGGATGGCCGCCGCAATGAAGGGCGTGAGAATGCCGCGCAGTTCGTAGAGGCCCCAGCCCAGCAGGGCGGCGACCGCGAGCCAGTACAGGGTCTGCCGGGGTGGGTCGGTGATGGGCATCAATGGGCGGGACGCCTTTTGCCGGGGTGGTCGAGCGTGCGGGATAGAATCTCGCCATTGTATAGATGACGACGCCTGCTCGGCACGTCCTTTCAGGCTTGGAACCCGCTGCCATGACTGCACCCCTCTCGTACAAGGACGCTGGTGTCGATATCGACGCCGGTGATGCGCTGGTCGATCGGATCAAGCCGCTGGCTCGCCGCACGCTGCGCGAAGGCGTACTGGCCGGTATCGGTGGCTTTGGCGCGCTGTTCGAGGTGCCCAAGCGCTACCGCGAGCCGGTGCTGGTCTCCGGAACGGACGGCGTCGGCACCAAGCTCAAGCTGGCCTTCACGCTGGGCGGGCACGACACGGTCGGCATCGACCTGGTGGCGATGAGTGTGAACGATATCCTGGTGCAGGGGGCCGAGCCGCTGTTTTTTCTCGACTACTTCGCTTGCGGACGGCTCGATGTCAACACGGCCGCCCGCGTGGTGGGTGGCATTGCCCGCGGGTGCGAGCTGTCCGGGTGCGCCCTGATCGGTGGCGAAACAGCCGAGATGCCGGGCATGTATCCGGATGGCGAGTATGACCTTGCGGGTTTTGCCGTCGGGGTGGTGGAGAAGTCGGCCATCATCAGCGGAGCCTCGATCGCGCCGGGCGACGTGGTGCTCGGCCTGGCCTCGAGCGGCGCCCATTCGAATGGCTATTCGCTCATCCGCCGGGTGATCGAACGGGCGTGGGGGGGCATCGATGTCCCCGAGATGAACCAGGATTTTCATGGCCGGCGCTTCGCCGAGGCGCTGCTCGAGCCCACGAGGATTTACGTCAAGCCGGTACTCGAACTGATGCGTCAGCTGCCGGTCAAGGGGCTGGCGCACATCACGGGCGGCGGCCTGGTCGAGAACGTGCCGAGGGTTCTGCCCGAGGGGACTCAGGCGACCCTGTGGCGTGATGCCTGGACGATGCCGCCGCTCTTTGCCTGGCTGCAGCAACAGGGCCGCATCGACGATGCCGAGATGCACCGCGTCTTCAATTGCGGCATCGGCATGGTGCTCGTGCTGGCCGCGGGCGATGCCGATCGCGCCATGGCCCTGCTGGCCTCGGCGGGTGAGCAGGTCTGGCGAATCGGCGAGATCGGCGAGCGCGCGCCGGGGGCGGCGGCCACGGTCGTGCGCTGAGCGTCAGGGCGGGGGCCCTCGAGGTGCCGGCAGCTTGTGCCCGTTGGGTCGTCGGCGTGTTCGTTGCGCTGATGGGCTCGGCCGGCTTTTTGCGCCCCGCCCCGGCGGCTGAGCCGGCCCAGGCCGCCCCGGCGACGTCAGCAGTTCCAGCGGTCCCAGCGACCGGCGCGGTGAAGGCGCATTACCGCTTGAGCATCAGCGCCCCCGAAGCCTTGATCGAGCCGATTCGCGAGCGCACGCTGATCGGGCGTTGGCGTGAGCGACCCGATTACGATCCCGACCAGTTCGAGAGTCTGTACAGCCACATCGAGGCCGAGGTGGTCTCGCTGGCCCGCGTCTATGGTTACTTTGACGCCCGGGTGGAGGTTGCCGGCGACAGCACCGAGGTTCGCATCAACGTGAGCGCGGGGCCGCGTGCGACGGTGGCCCGTCTGCAACTCGAGGTGCAGGGCCCGGCCGCCGACGATCCGGCCCTCGCCGAGCGCTGGCGAGAGCGCTGGGCCTTGCCCGAGGGCAGTTTTTTCCTGCCCGACAAATGGGAGCAGGGCAAACGGGTGCTGCTCGAGGCGATCCATTGGGCGGGGTATCTTCGGGCTCGTCTCGTCGACAGCGAAGCGACGGTGGATGTCCTCGCATCGGCCGTCCATCTGAAGCTCATCATTGACAGCGGCCCGCGCCTCAATCTGGGCACCCTGCGAATCAACGGGCTGCGACATTTCGACTCGAAACTGGTCGAGGATCTCAAGCCTTTCCGTACCGGTGACCCCTACTCGTTCGAGCGACTGCTGCAGTTTCAGACGCGCCTGAGTCAGGTGGGCTATTTCAACAGCGCCAGCGTGCTGCCGGATCTCGAGACGCTCGAGCGCGAGCCTCAGACACTCGACGTCCCGGTACTGATCGACGTGACCGAAGTAAGGGGCCAGCGCGTCGCGCTCGGCGCAGGCTTCAGCACCGACAACGGACCCCGCCTGCAACTGGGCTATGACCAGCGCAACCTGTTCGGATCCGGCTGGCAGGCCGAGTCAGCCTTGCTGCTCGAGCCGTCCCATCAGCGTTTGTTTGGCAATGTGCGTTCGCCGATCGCCTCGGATGGCAGCTTCAAGGCTCTGGGCAGCAGCCTCGATCGTCAGGATGTTGCCGGCGAGCGGGTGCTTCGAACGTCGACCTACGTGGGCCAGGGCAGACGCTTTTTCGATGGCGAGGCGTTCTTCTCGCTGACGCATCAGTCCGAGTCGAGAACGCTGGCAAGCGCGGCAGGCGAGCCGGCGCCGACTGATAGCCGGGTGGCCTGGTTGCTCGGCTATTCGCGCACGCTCAACCGGCTCGATGCCTTGCTCGACCCCAGGCGGGGCTATTCACTGACCGGGCAGGTTTCAACCGCCTCACGGGCCTTGGGGTCGGACCGCAGTTTCACCCGTTTTTATGGGCGCGGCCGATATTTTCTACCCATGCCTGCCGAGTCGAGCCTCGCCGGCGGCACCCTGGTCGGGCTGCTCGAACTCGGCGTGGTGGCGGCGCAGTCGCGAGAGGACATCCCCTCCGAGAATCTGTTTCGCACCGGCGGCTCGCAGTCGGTTCGAGGCTATCGTTATCTGTCGCTGGGCGTGGCCGAGGCTCAGGCCGTGACCGGGGGGCGTTATCTTGCCGTGGGAAGCCTCGAGTATCAGCATCCGATCGCCGAGGCCCTTCGCGCGGCGCTGTTCTACGACCGGGGCAATGCGGCCGATGCCCTGCAGGGCTTCAAGACCTTCGCCGGCTATGGGTTCGGGGCGCGCTGGAAGACGCCTGTAGGGCCGGTCATGATCGACCTGGCCTGGGGCGAGGCGACCAGCCGTCCGCGTCTGCACATGTCGGTTGGTTACGGGTTCTGACCCATGACGCAAGCTCCATCACGGCTGCGAGGGTGGCTGGCTGCTACGGCCCTGCTGGCCGGGCTGTTCGTGCTGGCAGCCGGGCTCATCGGCGCCGCGCTGGGAACCGAGGCGGGGACGCGCTGGCTGGTCGGGCAACTCGTTCGGCAGCTCGAGGGTCGCCTGTTGGTCGAGTCGGTGGAGGGGTCCGTGTGGTCGGGGCTACGGCTTGGCCGGCTCGCCTGGTCGGCGGCGCCCACGCCCTTCGATGCCCGCAGTGTGTCGGTCCGGGTCGACTGGACCAGCCTCGCCCGCCTGCGGGTGATCGTGCCCGAACTCGACATCGCTTCGATCGAGCTAGCACCCGAGCCCTCGTCCGAGCCGCTTCGCCCGCCCGCCTCCCTGCGCCTGCCTGTCAGCTGGCGACTCGATGCCCTACGCGTGGGCGAGATCCTGATCGACCAGCCCTCGGGCCGGGAGCGTCTCGGGCCCATCGCACTGGCGGCCGCCTACTCTGGGGGCGCGTACCGGCTGATCTCGTTGCAGGCGGAGTCCCACGGCATTCGGCTCCTTCGGGCGGCGGGCGAGTTGGCGGACCGGGCGCCCTATGCCCTGCGCCTCGAGGCCGAGTTCGCCACCGAGGCCGGTGCATGGCTTGAGCGCGCGGGCCTGCCGCGCCGACCCGGTGCGGGCGTCGTCGCTGCGCCAGAGCCCCTCGTGATTCGGGCGACCGCCGAGGGCTCGCTCGAGGCGTTCGTGGCGGGTGTGTCCTCGAGCCTGCGGGGCGCCGAGCTCAGCGCACGATCGACGATTCGCGCGTTCACGAGCGAGCCGATGGCGCCGGTCGAAATTACGGTCAAGACGCTCGACCTGCAGCGGTTCATGTCGAGCGCGCCAGCGACTGATCTGAGTGGCCGGTTGACGTGGGAGCCCAGTGGGAATCGGCTGGGTATGGCCTGGCTGAACGCTCGGCCGGGGCTGCTCGATGAGCGGGCGCTGCCGATCGAATCCCTCGAGGGCCGACTGCATTGGGCGGGGCGAGTGCTGAGCGTTGAGGCGCTGTCGGCGAGGCTGCCCGGCGGCCCCGTCAAGCGCGACACAGCGGTCGCGTCGGGTTCGTCGGGTTCGTCGGGGGCCGCAGGCGCAGCGGGTACGGCAGGCGCGGCGACCGCGTCAGTCTCGGGGGCGCTGCGCGTTGAGTTTGACCGCACGGGCTTGACCGTTGGCGGCCAATGGCCCTGGATCGAGGCGAGACTCGACGTCGATGCTGTCAACCCTCGTGCGCTGTCCTCGGGATGGCCGGCGGCCACGCTCGCGGGGCGGGTCGACATCGACGGCGCGCGCGTGCGCCTTGCGCTCGGGCAGATTCTCGCGGGGGAGACCCTGGCGGCCACGGCCGACCTCGAGGTGCTGGCCCGGCGCGTCCGGATCGATCAGCTCAGACTCGAGGCGCCCTGGGGGGCGGTCAGCGGGCAGGGGGCGGTGGATCTGAGCGTGCCATACCGTACGGCGGCCCGGGGCGAGTTGGCGCGCATCGACCCGGCGGCGGTGCTGTCGCGTCTGGGCTTGCAGGCGCCCGAGCCCCTGCGCGGCGCAGTGTCGGGGCGCTGGAGCTTTGAGGGCGCGCTCAAGGGGGGGGACATCGGGCGAGTCGAGTTGCAGCTCGACAAGAGTCGCCTGGCGGGTCAGCCCCTGGGCGGCTCATTCATGGGCACCCTCGGTGAGCAGCGCGTACACGGCGTGCGCGCCGACCTGTCCCTGGGCGGCAATCGCCTGCAGGCGCAGGGGGCGCTGGGCGCAGGGGGCGATCGCCTCGATGTGCAGCTTGATCTGGGCAGACTCGAGTTGCTGGATGAGCGTGCCCGTGGCGCGATCAGGCTCCAGGCCGAACTGCGCGGCGGCCTCGGCGCGCCCTCGCTTGCCCTGCGGGCGCAGGCGCGATCGCTGGCCTGGGACGGCAAGCTGTCCGCGCAAGAGGGCACAGCCTCGCTCGACGCGCCGGACGCGCGAGTGCTGCTCCAGTTCGGTCATCCGTCTGACGAGGCGGCACAAACGGCCTCGGGGCGCATTCGCATCGACCTGTCATCGCTTCGGCTGGGCGAGCGCGCGGTCGAGCACCTCAGCGCCGAGGTGGTCGGCGTCCGCACCGCCCACCGCTTCGTCGCCGAGTTGCGTTCGGCGGGCCTGCGGCTCGGGTTGGGGGGGCGGGGGCAGGCTGAGGGGGCCGAACCGCTCGCCGGGTGGACGGCGGTCATCGAGCACCTGCAAGCGAAGGGGCCACTGGATATGCGCTTGCTGCAACCCGCTCAGCTTCGGGTGGACGCATCGGGGCTGCGACTCGAACGCCTGTCCCTGGGGTCCGAAGGAGGCGTGCTGGCCATCAACCAGGCAAGCTGGCAGGGTGGCGCAATGGCTATTGAAGGCGAGACCTCTGGCGTCTCGATGCGCCCGCTGATCGACTGGCTGGAGCGCGACCTGCCGGGCGAGTCGGGCGACATGCGGGCGGATGCCGCAGCCCAACTGCGTGCGCTCCGGCTCGATTCCCGCTGGACCTTGCAGGGCCCGGGCTGGGACGAACTGACAGGCCGCCTGCAGGCGGCCTTGCGAGCCGACCTGCCCTCCGGCGCCGGCACCGGGCCCGTGCTCGGTGAAAATCGAATCGAGTTGTTGCTCGAGCAGGGCCGGCTCGAGGGGCAGGTGGTCCTCGCGATTCCGTCCCTGCGGTTCTCGCGTCGCTACACGGCCCCCGACTGGGTGCTCGATGGCGCCTTGCAATTCGAGGGCCGCGTGCGCGGGCGCCTGAGCGACCCGGCGCTCGTCGGTCAGTTGCGCGCCACCGGGCTCTCGCTGTTCAATCGCTCACTCGGCTGGCGCATGCGCGAGGGCGTGCTCGATGCGCGCTTTGACAGCCGCGAGTTGCGGATCGCATCGCTGCGCTTTGCCAGCGGCGACGGCTCGGTTGAGCTTCGCGGGCTGTTGCGCCTGCCCGAGCGCGGGCACGCCGCGCCGCGTGGCCCGGACGCCCTGCCGGTCGACGGTCGCATGCTGCTTGAGGCCCGGCGCCTGCCGGTGCCGCTCGGACCGGGCCAGCGCCTGCTGCTGTCAGGCCAGACAGAGTTGATCGCGCAGGGCGGGGGGCTGTCCTGGCGCGGGACCCTGCGTGCCGATGAAGGCCTGATCGAACTGCGCAGCGGCGGTGTGCCCGAACTGCCGGTCGATGTGCGATTGGTCGATTCGCGCGTGGCCGCACCCCGACCCTCCGCGGGGCGGCAGGGTGCGAGCGATCGGGCCTGGGCGCCGCGGGTGGGCGCCGACCTGAAGATCGAACTGGGTGAGGGGCTGCGGGTTCGCGGGGGCGGGGTCGATGCACGACTGGAGGGCGAACTCAACCTGAGCGGCACTCTACCCGAGCAGCCGAGGGTACGCGGTCTGGTCAAGGTGCTCGACGGTACCTTCAACACCTACGGCCGACGCCTGGCGATCACCCGAGGCTTCATCCGGTTTGCGGGCGAACTCGACAACCCGGTGCTGGACATCATTGCCATGCGCCGGGGGCAGACGGTTTCCGCGGGCGTTGCGATCGGAGGCACGGCGCTCACACCGCGCTTGCGCCTGGTATCCGAGCCCGATGTGCCCGATGCTCAGAAGCTGTCCTGGCTCGTGCTCGGCACCGGGCTCGATGACGTGGCCGCGGGCTCGCAGGCGCTCGCTTTGGGCGAGGCAGCCTTGTCGCTCTTTGGCAAGGGCGATGATGGTCTGATCAGCGGCCTGTCTCAGAGTCTGGGGATTGACCTGGTCTCGATGGGCACCTCTCGTGCTGGCGCGCGCGACGAGATTGGCAGTGCGCGGCTCGGCCCCCCGGGGGTGATGGGCTCGCCGCAGTCGGGCACCTCCGCCAGCGGCCTGGCCAGACAGGAGGTCGTCACGGTGAGCAAGCGGCTCAGTTCGCGCCTCACCTTCAGCTATGAGCGGGGACTCAACGGGCTGTGGAACCTCATCCGCTTGCAATACGACATCAGCAACCGTCTGTCGCTGCGCGCCCAAAGCGGCAGCGAGAATGCGCTCGATCTGCTGTATTTCTGGTGGTTCGACTAAGGGTGTTCGCCGGGCGCGGCGGCGGGCTGGCAAAGGTTGGCCAGGCGCTCGACGATGCGGGCAATATCGTCTCGAATATCGATGCTGATCGCGTCCGCAGGCGGCTCCAGCGTGTCGAATTGCGAGCGCAACAGGCTCGCGGGCATGTAGCGGTGCTGGCGCGTGGCAAGCCGGGCGGCGATGGTGTCGAAATCCCCGTGCAGATGCACCACGCTGAGCAGACCGAGGCGATCCGCCAGTCGCGATCGGTACACCTGTTTCAGCGCCGAGCAGGCCAACACCACGGGCTGGCCGCGCGCTGCGCTGTGGCGCAACAGCGCGTTGAGGCGGTCCAGCCAGGGCATCCGGTCGTCATCGTTAAGCGCCAGTCCGGCGCGCATCTTCTCGATATTGCGGGTCGGATGGTAGTCATCGGCGTCAACAAAGCGCCAGCCCAGACGGGTCGCCAGGCCCTGGCCAACGCTTGACTTGCCGCAGCCCGATACGCCCATCACCAACACGAGCTGCGTCATGGCTTCGCCTTATCTGACCGCATGGCCGCCGAAGCCCTTTCGCATCAGGGCGAGCAGGCGGTTGGCGGGGTCGGCACCGCCCTGAGAGTCGAACCGGCTGAACAGGGCCGAGGCAATCACCGGGATCGGGGTGCCCTGCCTGATGGCTTCATCCACGGTCCAACGCCCTTCGCCCGAATCGGCCACGAAGGGCGCGGCGGCCTGCAAGGCGGCCGGGTCACGCAGGGCCTCGGCCGTGAGGTCGAGCAACCACGAACGGATCACGCTGCCCTCGCGCCAGGCCTGTGCGATCGAGGCGGGGTCCGCCAGCAGGTCATCGCGTCGCCCGAGCAAGGCGAAGCCTTCGGCGAGCGCCTGCATCATTCC
>CAIVPX010000127.1 GCA_903907905.1 uncultured bacterium
CATGACCCCGGAACAGATCCTCGCCATTGCCCCGCGCGTGCTCACGCAGTCGCAGCGGGAGTTCTATTTCACCGAGGGCTACATCCTGCTCGAGCGCGTGATCGGTGAGGAGTGGCTGAGCAAGCTGCGCGCGGCCACCGAAGAGATGGTCGAGCGATCGCGCAAGGTGACCCAATCCGACAAGGTGTTCGACCTCGAGCCCGGTCATTTGCCCGATGCGCCAAGGCTTCGTCGCGTCTCCAACCCGGTTGAACAGCACCCGGCCTATTGGGATTACGTCACCCGATCACCCCTGGTGGACATCGTGGCCGATCTGGTCGGTCCCGATGTCAAGTTTCACCACTCAAAGCTCAACTTCAAGTGGGCGCGCGGCGGCGAAGAGGTGAAGTGGCATTACGACATCAGCTTCTGGCCACACACCAACTACTCGCCGCTCACCGTCGGCACCTACATCTACGACTGCGGCATGGATAACGGCCCGCTCATGGTCATGCCTCGCAGTCATACCGACATCGAACCCATGCTCAGCCAGTACGACGATGCCGGCAAATGGACGGGCTGTCTTGGGGATGCCGATGTGGCCAAGCTTTCGCTGAACAAGGCCGTGGCGCTCCCCGGGCCTGCGGGTTCGCTCACGATCCACAATTGCCGCACCCTCCACGCCTCGCCCAAGAATCTTTCGGACACAGGACGCCCGCTGCTGCTCTACACGCTCACATCGGCGGACGCCTTTCCGTACACGATCAACCCGATCCGGCCCAAGCACGACCAGGCCATCATCGCGGGCAAGCGCGCGCCGTGGGCTCACCACGATCCCCGGCCCTGCCTCATTCCGCCCGATTGGTCGGGTGGCTATACCTCCATCTTCGCCTTGCAGCAGGAAGAGGAAGACTCGAACGCGCCCATCGCCGGCGCCACCATGTAGGAGTGTGCAGGTGCGAGCGTCTCAGCAGAGCCGGGCACGCGCGTTTCATGCCTTGCATCAGGGCCCGGCGCCCCTGGTCATTGGCAGCGTCTGGGACGTGGCCAGCGCGGTGGTCTTCGCGCAGGCGGGCTTTGCCGCACTGGGCACCTCGAGCGCGGGCATCGCCTATACCCATGGCCGGCCAGATGGGCAGGTCATCACGGCCGACCAACTGATCGAATCGGTCGGGCGCATCGCCGGGGCAGTGTCCATTCCCGTATCGGCCGACATTGAGGCGGGCTTTGGTCAGTCGCCCGAGCAGATTGCGGCCCTGTGCGAGCAATTGATCGCAGCCGGCGCCGTGGGCATCAATCTCGAAGATGCCCCGGGCAACACGCCCGGCAGTCTGGCCGACGCCGATCTGCAGTGCGCCACCATTGGTGGCATCCGGCAGGCGGCGCGTCGCTGTGGCCTGTCGCTCTTCATCAACGCCCGTACCGACGGCTTCTGGCTGGGCTTGTGGGATGAGCCCACGCGCCTCGCCGAAAGCATCCGGCGCGGCAATGCCTACCTGGCCGCAGGTGCCGACTGCGTCTTTGTTCCCGGGGCGCTCAAGCCCGACACCCTTGCCGCGCTGGTTCAGGGGATCAAGGGCCCGGTCAATATTCTGGCGATGCCCGGCTGCCCGGATGTTGCCTCGCTGGGGCGCCTGGGCGTGCGGCGCCTCTCCCAGGGATCGGGCCCCGTCCGGGCCGCTCTCGGACTGACGCGGCGCGTCGCCCGGGAATTGCTTGAAACTGGCACTTACAATCACTTCCATCAGGGCGCCATCGCCTATCCCGAAGCCAACGCGCTCTTTTCAGCCCATCAGACATTCGAATGAATCCCTCCTTCGTTCTTACACTCTCCTGTCCCGACCGGTCAGGCATCGTGCATGCGGTGTCGGGTTTTCTGCTTGAACGCGGTGGCAACATCCTGGAAGCCGCCCAGTTCGGCGACGTGCACACGGGTCTGTTTTTCATGCGGGTGCAGTTCGAGCTGACGCAGGCCGACCCGCGCACCGAGCGCATCGAAGCGGATTTCGCCGCGGTGGGCCAGGCCTTTGACATGCGTTGGCGCATCGTGGAGAGCAGTCGACGGCTGCCCACCATTCTCATGGTGTCCAAGCTTGGGCACTGCCTGAACGATCTGCTGTTTCGGCATCGCAGCGGCCTGCTGCCGCTCGATATCCGCGCCATCGTCTCGAATCACCGAGACTTTTATCAGATGGCCGCGTCCTACAACATTGCCTTTCACCACATTCCGGTCACGGCCGAGACCAAGCCCGAGGCCGAGGCCAGGCTGCTCGATATCGTCCGAAGCGAAAGGATCGAACTGGTCGTGCTCGCGCGCTATATGCAGGTGCTGTCGCCGGAACTTTGCCGGCAGCTCGAGGGGCGGGCCATCAATATCCACCACTCGTTTCTGCCCAGCTTCAAGGGCGCGCGGCCCTACCAGCAGGCCCACGACCGGGGTGTGAAGCTGATTGGCGCCACCGCCCACTACGTGACCACCGACCTCGACGAGGGGCCGATCATTGAGCAGGACGTGGCCCGGGTGGACCACACCATGGATGTCGCCCGCGTCACGGCCATGGGGCGCGATGTGGAGAGTGTGGTGCTGGCTCGCGCCATCACCTGGCATGCCGAACACCGGGTGCTGCTCAACGGCACCAAGACCGTGGTGTTTCGCTGAAACGACGCCGCTTCAGCCGGGTCCCGGCACGAGGGTGTGGTGGATCACGACGCCCGCCGCCTGCATGCGCGCGATGGATGCTTCGAGCGAGCCGGCCAGGTCGATCGCCCGGCAGGCCGCCGCCATGACCACCGCCTCAAAGCCAAAGCGGCGTGCATCAAGCGCCGAGTACGCCACGCAATAATCGGTTGCCAGCCCGCACAGAAACACCCGGCGGATGCCCCGTTCGCGCAGCCACCCCCCAAGACCGGTGAGCGTGCTGCGGTCGTTTTCGCAAAACGCCGAGTAAGAGTCGATACCCGCCCGGAAGCCCTTGCGCAGCACCAGTTGTGCGGCATCGACATTGAGGGCCGAATGAAACTGGGCGCCCAAGCTGCCCTGAACGCAATGCTCGGGCCAGAGGGTCTGCTCGCCGTAGGACATTGACACGGACGAGAACACGACCTGCCCGGGGTGGCTGATTGCAAACGACTGGTGCCCGGGCGGATGCCAATCCTGGGTGAGAACAACGCAGGCGAACGACGGCATCAGCGCGTTGATCAGCGTAACGACCTCGTCACCACCCGGAACAGCCAGGGCACCGCCCGGACAGAAATCGTTCTGGACATCGATGACGAGCAAGGCATCGGTGGCGGGCTCGATTGGAAGTGGACTCACGATGACCTCCGAAACCCGGCGCGCAAAGGCGCGGCGGACATGACGCACCAGTGTAAGCCAGCACGCGGCCGGCGCTCAGGCCAGCAGGATCGCGCAGGGCATGACGATGAGGCAGGCCAGTGCCACGATGCGGTCGGAGTCGATCCATCGGCGAAACAAGCTGACAGGGGTGATCGGTTTCATCGCTAAGCTCCTGGAGTTGAACCCGAATCAGTCTGTAGGATCTCAGGCTCACCGAATGAGCCTGTCACATCAAGGAGCCGTCATGTCTGAACCCATCGTCACCACCGAGCGTCGGGGCCGCATCGCCATCGTGCGGTTTGATCGCGGCCAGACCGCCAACTCGCTGTCGATCGAAACCTGCCGGCAGTTGCAGCAGGCGGCGCGCAGCTTCGAGAACGACACCCAGGTGTCGGCGGTCATCCTCACTGGCAGCGCACGCAATTTCACCATGGGCGCCGACCTCAAGGACCCCGAGTTACTCGCCCTGCCGCAGCAACCGCTGGCCGAGCGGCGTCTGCTGGCCCAGGTGGGCGGCCGCATGTGCCGGGCCTGGGAGGATATCGAGCCCCTGACGATCGCCGCCATAGAGGGCTGGTGTGTTGGTGGCGGTGCCGCCCTGGCGCTCAGCTGCGACCTGCGCGTGAGCGCAAGCAACGCAAGCTTTTACGTGCCAGAGATCGAGCGCGGCATGAACCTGTCCTGGAACGCGGTGCCCAGGCTCACGCATCTGGTGGGCGCTGCGCGCGCCAAGCGCATCATCATTCTGGCCGAGAAGCTTGCCGCGCCGGCCGCCGCCGACTGGGGCCTGGTGGATCAGTTGAGCGAGCCCGGCAAGGCCCTCGAGGCCGCCATGCAATGGGCCGAGCGCACTGCCAGCCTGCCACCCGTGCAGATCCGCATGCTCAAGCAGCAGGTCAATGCGGCCGCCCACGCGCTCGATCAGGCCGTCAGCCACGCCGACTACGAACAATTCATGCTGGCCGCATCCTCGGGCGATTTTCGCGAGGGGATGCAGTCCTTCATCGAAGGACGGCCCCCGCGCTACACCGGCGCCTGATCGGGCCTGAGGACCTGCTCAGCGCCTGCCGCCGCTCGACAGATCGGTGGCGATGCGCAGGGCTCGCGTGTAGTTTTGCTGGGCTTGGCTGGCCCACAGGCTCTCGAGTGCAGCGACCCGGGGCCGACGCAACGGCTCGCGAATCTGATCGCTGAAAGCCAATGTGATCGACTCGGCTCGCAGCGCCGGTTCGGCCAGAATGGGCGAGAAGCTGAGCGCTCGGGCCTGCTCGATCAAGGCTCGGGCATCGGGATCGCCGCCTGTCCCCAAACGGCGACTGGCCTGATCAATGGCGCGGCAGGCTGCCTTGAGCTGATCCAGCGGCTGTACCAGCGTCTGATCGACCAAGGTGGCCAGCACGCGTTGCCGACGCTCAAGCAAGGCGGCATCGAGCGTGAGGTACTGCCGGACCGTGTCGGTGCGGACCGGCGGATCCACCTCAGGCTTCGAGCCTGCTGGGGGCGCGGTTGCCGGTGCCGACACAAAGCGGATGAAACGCTGCGCCTGTCTCGGATCGCGACTGCCGGCGACGATGGCCAGTCGCGCGCTCATGATCGCGGTGAGCGCAGGCTGCACGAGCCGCGCCGGATCGGTCACGGCGTCTTCAAGGACGAACTGGATCCGCGGGCCGGTAGCGCCCTCGGGGGCCGTGTTGGCGGCAAGCCGTGCCAGCGTCTGCCAGCCGGCGTCCCAGCCCTGGTCCTGCAAAATGACCTCGATCAGTAGCGGGGCCACGCCGCTGCGGTCGGTCCACTGCGGCGAGAGCCGGGCCGAGCAAGCGGCCTGGGCCAGATCCTGCCAGCGACGCGGCCATTCGGCCGCAGCCGATCCGGGCGAGGCCGCCGACCACTCGAGGCCCAGCCGGACAAGATGCTGCGCACGAAGTGAGAGCACGCGAGCGCTTCGGTCCCCGGTCACCGCGCCGGGCGAGGTTTCTGTTTCTAGCGCCTGCAGCAGTCCCTCGGCCGCCAGCGTGTCGAAGACCTCGGTCGAGGCAGACCAGATCAGGTCGGGTCGCTGCAGCGGCCCCGTGGCGCGCAGCGTGCCAAGGGCCAACGCAGATCGCTGGTGAATGAGTTCGATGCGAAGGTCAGGGTTGGCGCGCTCGAATGCCGCCGCACGGGCACGCGAATAGGCTTCCGGCAGGGAACTGAGCACCGTGAGCGTTTGCATGCGCGCAGGCGCCTGGGCAAGCGTCGGCCCCCAGCCTGCCAGCGCCAGACAGAACAACACAAGACTGCGGACGAGGCAGTTCAAAGCCGCTCGAGGCAAGGCTGAGACAATCCCCGCAGGCGCCTGACTCGCACGCGACGCATAGGCAAGCGCGACCATCGGGTCTACGCTGACTTTGCGCTTCATTGCATAATCCTCCGGCTCGGTCCATGCGGCAACAACCTGCATTCTAGGCCCAGCCGCAATCGACGGCGCTACGCGGGTACGGCTCGGTGCGGTTCCGGTGGGGCAAGGGGCTCCTCCAGGTCCTGCCCGTCCGCCGGCTTCGGGCGCCGCCGGCCGCAGTACGCTGCATCGTCCTCTGACCTCGAACCTGAACTGACTGGAGTCACCATGCCCGGCCCTCGGCGGACCCTGAAACGATTGCTGCAAAGTCTGGCCGCAGTGACGCTGGTCTCGAGCGTAGGTGCACTTGCGCAAGGCGAGCCGGCTGAGCGGCTCGCCTGGAGCGTTCCGGACAGCGGCTCCGAGGGCTTCGAGCAGGTCCGTACGATCAGCGACGCACTCAAGGCCCGGCATCGCCCGCCGGTGCGACTCGAACCCAGCGCCTCGCACACCACCCGGGCCCGGCTTTTGCGCGAGGGCAAGGTACAGTTTTCAGCCACGAGCGTGGCCGGAAGCTTTTTCGCCCAGGAGGGTCTCTTCGAGTTTGGCGGCCGCGATTGGGGGCCGCAGCCTGTGCGGGTGGTGCTGATGAACGTCCAGTCGCAATTGATGGGCGTGGTCACCGCCCGGGACGCCAGTATCGCCACCCTCGCTGAACTCCGGGGCAAACGGGTCGCATGGGTGCATGACACGCCGGCCCTCAATCACCATCTCACCGCCTTGCTCGCCTATGGCGAACTGTCGTGGAGCGATGTCAGCAAGGTCGAATTTCCGAGCTACGGCGCAGCCATCGAGGCGATCGTCAAGAACCGGGCGGATGCCGCCTTTGTTGCCTCGGGCACCGCATCACTCGCAGCCCTGGCCGCATCACCGCGGGGCCTGCACTACCCGATCGTGCCCCATGCCGATACACAGGCCTGGGCGCGACTGCAGCGGCTCGCCCCTTACATGATGCCCATCGATGCCAGCGCCGGCACCGAACTGTCACCCAAGCAGCCCGTGGAAGCCGTCACCTATCCCTACCCGGTATTGATCACACTCGCGAACCAGCGGGAATCGCTGGTCTACGAACTCACCCGCGACCTGGTGGCCGCCTTTGGGCAATACCGCGACAAGGCGCCCGGCAATGCAGGGTGGGATGTCCGGCAGCAGGCACTTTCCTGGGCGATCCCCTTCCACGAGGGGGCGGTGCGCCTACTGAGCGAGCAGGGCCTCTGGAACGCCCGACATCAGGCCCACAACGAGCACCTGATCGCGAGACAGCGCGCACTCAGGCAGGCCTGGGACAGCCTCAGGCGTGCGCTCGCCGAGCCGGACGAGCCCTTCGACAAAGCCTGGATGAGAACCCGCGCTGAGGCGCTGCGGCAGGCCAACCTGGAGGTGTTTCTGAAAGATTGGTAGCGGCCTTGTCCGCAAGGGCTTGATCGGGGGACGCCCCCCGACCGGGCCATTGCGGGCTCAGAAGGTGCCCGGATAGGCGCCGCCATCGATCAGAAAATTTTGTCCGGTGACATAGGCCGCCTGCGCACTGCACAGGTACGCGCAGGCCTGACCGAATTCATAGGCATTGCCCAGCCTACCCGCCGGGATCGAGCGCGCGCGTGCGGCCAGCGCCTCATCAAAGCTGATGCCCTGCTTACCGGCCATGGCCTGCACGGTGGCCCGAATTCGGTCGGTATCGAAGGCCCCCGGCAACAGATTGTTGATCGTGACGTTGTGCCGGACCGTCTGACGCGCGATGCCCGCCACAAAACCGGTGAGGCCCGCTCGCGCACCATTGGACAAGCCCAGCACCTCGATGGGCGCCTTGACCGAGCTTGAGGTGATGTTGACGATGCGCCCGAAGCCGCGGGCGATCATGCCGTCGACAGTGGCCTTGATCAGCTCAATGGGCGTGAGCATGTTGCCCTCGACCGCCTTGAGCCAGTCTTCACGGCTCCAGTTGCGGAAATCGCCAGGGGGCGGGCCGCCCGCGTTGTTGACCAGAATATCCACCTGAGGGCAGGCCGCCAGCACGTGTGCTCGGCCCTCGACGCTAGTGATGTCGGCTGCCACTGCATGAACCGTGACACCGGTCTGCGACCGGATGCGCTGCGCAGCGGCCTCCAGCACATCGACCGAGCGAGCGTTCATCACAAGATTCACGCCCTCCTGCGCAAGCGACTGCGCACAGCCAAAGCCAAGCCCCTTGCTCGACGCACAGACAATCGCCCACTTACCCGAAATGCCCAGATCCATCGCTCTGCCTCCGAAAGGTGACGAGACGGTTCAGCCGCGCACCTGCGGCCGTCGCCCGAGTTCGTCCAGGCGCGATTCTAGCGAGGCGAGTTCATCCCGGTGTGATTGGAGGTCGGCGCGCGACAGCACTTGCGGATCTTCGATCACCCAGTGACGCACGAAGGCGCGGCCCGCCCGGTGGCGCAGATCGCTCGCCCGGGCCATTGCGGCCGAGGCGATCGCAACCAGACGATGCGCCAAAATATCGCCCGTGGCACGACTGATGTCTTCCTCGACATCCCAACGAAGACGCTGCGAAAGCTCGCCGATCGCGGCTGCCAGCAGCACATCGCCCTCGATACGCAGATGGCGCTGCATGCCGGCCACGCCATTGCGCAGAAAATCGAACCCGGCGTCGATCGAAGGACGCAAAATCATGCGCACGGCGGGCGCAACGCTCTGGTCGGCGGCTTCCAGTCTCCCCTGATCGCTGATCCGAAGATCGAGTGGCGGCGGAGCCGGGACAGGCCAGGCGCTTGAATCGACCTCGATTCGCAGTTGCCGACCCGCGTGCAGGCGCAGGCGCTGACGCGCAGCCTCATTCTGATCGAGCAAATGGTTAAGGGCTGCGAGCACCGCCCGCAGCCCTTGCTGACCTGCCCACGCCGACCAGGCGGCCGGAGACAGGGGTTCGGATCGCGCCGTGCCCTCAGGCACGGCGGCCGAAGCAGACACCTCAGTGGGTCTGGGTCTGTTGGATGCCCGCAAGCACCCAACCGCCAGTGCCTTGAACCGGCTTGGTCAGGTTCCAGATCTCGTCGAAGGACTGGGCAGGCGCCCCGACCGCTTCGCGGATCACCCCGTAGAACCGCACACTGGCCATGTGCTCGATATCAGTGGACTCGACGCCCAGGAATTCAGCTTCGAACGAGACCACCTCAGTGACGTTGGCCGCGCCCTTGCGCTCTTCGATTTCCATGCGCAGTTCGGCGAACATTTCGGGCGAGGTGAATTCGCGCAGATCGTTGAGATTGGCCGCATCAAACGACGCCTGCAGTCGGATGAACTGCGCCTTGGCGTTGCGAACAAACCCGGCGATGTCGAAGTTGGCCGGCACCCGCAGGCCCGTGCTGGCCGGGCCGGTGCTACCCGAAGCGCCCAAGCTGCTGGCGGCGGGCGAAAGAGCCGGGTTGGAGACCGGCGAGTACAGCGTCTGGTTGGCGGCGGCTGGCGCGTGAGCGGGCGACGCGGCATGGTCGGCTGCGCCCGCTGCCGGGGCTGCCGCGTAGGCGGGCTGCAGGGGCGGCGCGCTGGCCGCAGCGCGGCGCGAGAGGATCATGCGAACCACCACGATGGCCACCAGCGCAAGCAGCGCGATCATCATGAACGACGCCATTTGCTCGCCGAAGCCGAAGTGACTGGCGAGCGCTGCCAGGCCGATTCCGGCGGCCAGACCGGCCAGAGGGCCGAGCCAGCGGTTGCCTTGCGGCTGGGGGGCTGCCGCCGGCTGACCGGGGCGTTGGGCGGCGGGAGCCGCCTGCTGGCCGGCCGCGGGCGCTGAGTCTCGCTGCATGGCATTAGGCTGCTGTTTGCCGGAGGACTTGCCACTCCCGACACGGCTCGCCTCGGCCTGACCCGCGGTGAGGACCATCACCGCGACGAACGCGGCGAGCACCGAAAGAAAACGAAGCATGGACTGTTTCATTGTTACCACTCCCGATATGACAAGACCGGTGCCGGCCACAAGACCGGCGCTCGGAGAAAACTTCTGCCCACCTATATTGGGCAATCCTGGCGCAAATGCAAGAAAAAGCCGGATTTCGTGCGGTTATTCGGACCGACGGATTCCGGTCTTCAAAAATCAGTCGAGCCGCCAGCCCTCGTGCAGGGCCACCACCCCGGCGGTGAGATTGAAAAAACGCACCCGGGCCAGACCGGCCGACTCCATCATCGACTTGAGCGTCTCCTGATCGGGGTGCATCCGGATGGATTCCGCGAGGTAGCGGTAGCTTGCCGCGTCCCCCGCCACCCGCTCGCCCAGCTTGGGGAGGATGGAAAAGGAATAGGCGTCGTAGGCGCGCTGCAAAGGCTTCCAGACCCGGGAAAACTCGAGCACCAGCAACTTGCCGCCTGGCTTGAGCACCCGCCGCATCTCGGCGAGGGCCACGTCCTTATGCGTCATGTTGCGAAGCCCGAAGGCCACGCTGACCCGGTCGAAATAGCGATCGGGAAAGGGAAGCTTTTCGGCGTCACACTGCACCGCCGGTTGCACAAACCCCTCATCGACCATGCGGTCCCGGCCCACCGACAACATGGAGGCATTGATGTCGGTCAACCAGACTTCGCCCTCGGGCCCGACGCGGTGGGCAAAGGCTTTTGCGAGATCGGCCGTCCCGCCGGCCACGTCAAGCACCCGCATGCCCGGCCGTAGCGCAGCCTGACCCACTGTGAAGGCCTTCCAGGCCCGGTGCATCCCGACCGACATCAGATCGTTCATGAGGTCGTAGCGGGCGGCGACCGAATGAAAGACATCGGCCACCCGGGCGGCTTTCTCGGCCTCAGGGACCGAGGCAAACCCGAAATGGGTGCGGGGCTGGGAGTCGCTCATCGCCGCCCTCAGCCGCAACCGCCGCGAGGCCGCGACACCGCCGCGCTCTGCATGCCGGTGTCGCTGACGGTGTCGCTGCCCGCGACTGGCTCGCGGCTGGCGCCCGCCTCGGCGAGGCGTTGGAGGTAGTCCTGCCAGAGCGTCTCCTGACGATCGCCCAGCCAGTACAGGTAATCCCAGGAAAAAATACCCGTGTAGTGGCCGTCTGAAAACAGGGGCTGGATCGCGTAATGACCGACCGGCTCGATGGCGTCGATACCCACCTGTGCCTTACCGGTCTGCAGGGTCTCCTGACCCGGGCCATGGCCGCGCACCTCGGCAGACGGGGAATACACCCGCAGCAACTCGCAAGGCAGGCGAAACTGCTTGCCGTCGGAATAGGTGAGTTCCAGCACCCGCGAGGTCTGGTGCAGGACGATCTGGATCGGAACGGGGGTGTCGGAATCGAGGCCGGCCATGTCGTGTGTGCTCTGAGTCAGTTCGATGTTAGCGGAAATCGCCCAGACCGCCATCGTCCAGCCCGCACGATCGCAGGCGGCCCGCGAGCAGCGCCTGGTAGGCAGGCAGACGCGCCTCGGTCAGGCCGATACGGGTCTGCACCTGCGTGGCGTCACGCCCGGCGGCCAGTGGGCTCCAGACCGACGCAGGAAAGTGGCTGTCATCGCGCCAGCGCGGCACGACATGCCAGTGCAGGTGCGGCACCATGTTGCCCAGGCTGGCGAGGTTGATCTTGTCCGGTGAAAGCCCCTCGCGCTGGGCTCGCTCGACGGCCATGAGCACCCCCATCAGATGCGCGCGATCGGACTCGCTCAGGTCGCTCATCTCGGCCACGTGTGCGTTCCAGATCACGCGCGCAAAGCCCGGGTAGAGCGGCTCGTGAGGCAGGACCACACGCAAGCGCGCATCCCGGGCGATCACCGCGCCACCGGGACCCTCGCAAAGCGGGCAGGCCACAGCCGTCGGGGCCACCTCAGTACTTCGTGTAGCCGCCGTCGATCAGCAGATCGGCGCCGGTCATGTAGGCGGAGGCATCGCTCGCGAGAAAGACGGCAATACCACCGAAGTCATCGGCCTTGCCCCAGCGCCTGAGCGGAATGCGCGGCAGCACCGCGCCTGCAAACCTGGGCTCCCCGAAAATATCGGAGGTCATCTCGGACTCGATCCATCCCGGCAGGATGGCATTGACCCGAATGCGGTGGCGAGCGAGTTCAACGGCCAGCGCCCGGGCGTAAGACGTGACCGCTCCTTTCGACGCGCCGTAGTGGCTGTTGCGCGCGGCGCCCTCAATGGCGGCAGTACTGGCCGTGACCACCAGCGAGCCGCCGGCGCCCCGCGCCACCATGTGCCGCGCAGCCGCCCGAAACGTAAAGAACACGCCATCGAGATTGACCCGCATGACGCGGCGAAATTCGTCGTGGCTCATCTCAACCAGGGGGGCTGCAAACGAGGACACCCCCGCGTTGGCAAAGCAGGCATCGACATGCCCCAATCGGGCAATCGACTCGGCAAAGCTCGCCTCGACCGACTGTTCGTCGCCCACGTCGCAGGCCTGCGCAAAGACCTCGCCATGCTCGGCCAGTTGCTCGCGGGCACGTTCGTTCTTGTCGGGATTGGTGCCCCAGATGGCCACCCGAGCGCCCGCCTGCAGCAACGCCTGGGCCATCCCCAGCCCGATGCCGCCGTTGCCGCCGGTGATGACCGCCGTGCGGCCCCTCAGATCGAAGGGGGAATAACTCATCGGCGCTCGCTCCTCACGGAATCAGTCGGCATGTGCCGGGCGTCAGACGAGCACGCGCTCGATACCGCCCGCATTGGCACGCGCCACGTAGTCGGGCATCCAGTTTTCGCCCAGCACGTGCCGCGCGATTTCAACCACGATGTAGTCGGCCTCGGTACCGGTCTCATCACCGTAGCGCGACAACCCCTGCAAGCAAGACGGGCACGAGGTGAGCACCTTGACAGGCGCATTGACACCGCCGCTCTGCGACTGCAGGGCCTGGACGCCCTTGCGCATTTCTTCGGCCTTGCGAAACCGCACCTGCGTGGAAATGTCGGGCCGCGAGACGGCGAGCGTGCCCGATTCGCCGCAACAGCGATCGTTCTTTTCGACCCGTCCATTGAGGCTGTCATTGATGAGCTCGTTGACGACCTTCATGGGTTGATGGCTCTTCATCGGGCTGTGGCAGGGGTCGTGATACATGTAGCGCGTACCGGTGACCGATTCGAGCTTGACTCCCTTCTCGAGCAGGAATTCGTGAATGTCGAGAATGCGGCAGCCCGGAAAGATGCGCTCGAACTCATAGCCCTGCAACTGATCGAAGCAGGTGCCGCAGGACACGACCACCGTGCGGATATCGAGATAGTTGAGCGTGTTGGCCATGCGGTGAAACAGCACGCGGTTGTCGGTGATGATCTTGTCGGCCTTGTCGAACTGACCCGACCCGCGCTGGGGGTAGCCGCAGCAGAGGTAACCGGGCGGCAGCACCGTCTGCACGCCCGTGTGCCAGAGCATGGCCTGCGTCGCGAGCCCCACCTGCGAGAAGAGACGCTCGGAACCGCAGCCCGGGAAATAGAACACCGCCTCGGCCTCGGCACCAGCCCGCACCGGGTCCCGAATGATGGGCACGTAGCGACTGTCTTCGATGTCGAGCAGCGCCCGGGCGGTTTTCTTGGGCAACTGCCCCGGCATCTTGCGATTGATGAAGTGAACGACCTGCTCACGAACGGGCGCAATGCCCACGGTGGCGGGCGGATGGGCCGTCTGGCGGCGCGCCACCGACTTGAACAGATCGTGGGCGATGCGCTGAACCTTGTAGCCCACCCCCACCATGGCCGCGCGGGTCGCCTTGATCGTGTCGGGGTCGGTCGCGTTGAGAAAGAACATGGCAGCCGCGTTGCCGGCGTTGAACTTCTTTTTGCCAAGCTTGCGCAGCAGGTTGCGCATGTTCATCGACACATCGCCGAAATCGATGTCGACCGGGCAAGGCGCCTCGCACTTGTGACAGACCGTGCAGTGATCGGCCACATCGGAGAACTCTTCCCAGTGCCGAACCGAGATGCCGCGACGCGTCTGCTCTTCGTACAGGAACGCTTCGATCAGCAGGGACGTGGCGAGGATTTTGTTGCGCGGCGAATAAAGCAGGTTGGCCCGCGGCACATGGGTGGAACACACGGGCTTGCACTTGCCGCAGCGCAGACAGTTCTTCATCGACTCCGAAATGGCGCCAATGTCGGACTCGTGCAGGATGAGCGACTCGGCACCCATGAGCCCGAAGCTGGGCGTGTAGGCATTGCGCAAATCACCCGGCATGGCCGGATCGGCCATCAGCTTGCCCTTGTTGAAGCGCCCCTCCGGATCGATACGCGTCTTCCAGGCACGAAAATCGGCGGTTTCCTCATCGGTCAGAAACTGCAGCTTGGTGATGCCGATCCCGTGCTCGCCCGAGATGACCCCGCCGAGCGAGCGCGCCAGTCGCATGATGCGCTCGACCGCCGCCTCGGCCTGCTTGAGCATGCCGTAATCGTCGGAGTTGACCGGAATGTTGGTGTGCACATTGCCGTCACCCGCGTGCATGTGAAGCGCCACAAACACGCGGCTGCGCAGGACGCGCTGATGCGTGCCTTCGATCGCCTCGATGACCGGTGCAAAGGTGAGCCCCGAGAACCATTGCCGCAGCGGCTCGCGCAGCTCGGTCTTCCAGGACACCCGAATGGTGCGGTCCTGCAGCAGGTGAAACAGCGTGGCCGAAGGCTCCTTGGCCAGGCGCTCGTCGACGCGGGTCACCCAGTGCTCGAGCGAGGCGGCCTGCAAGTCAGGCGCCAGCGCCGAGAGCGGCGCGTCGATGCGGTCGAGCAGCCACTGCCAGCGACCGGCGGTGGTCGCGAGCGCATCGAGCGCGCGGGCCCTGCGGTCTTCCAGCAACTCGTCGGGCGTAAGCCCCTCGGCATCGGCCTCGTCACTGCGGCCCAGGCTCAAGGGGCCCGCGATCAAAGACTGCAATTCGTCGACCAGCCTGAGCTTGTTACGGATGGACAGCTCGATGTTGATACGCTCGATGCCGTCGGTGTATTCGGCCATGCGCTCAAGGGGAATCACCACGTCTTCGTTGATCTTGAAGGCGTTGGTGTGCCGGGCGATGGCTGCCGTGCGCGAGCGGTCGAGCCAGAAGAGCTTTCGGGATTCGGCCGAAACTGCGATGAACCCTTCGCCCGAGCGCGTGTTGGCCATGCGCACCACTTCGGAGGTGGCACGCGCCACACCCTCATCGTCGTCGCCGACGATGTCACCGATCAGCACCATCTTGGGCAGACCGCCCCGGCGCGACTTGGTGGCGTAGCCCACGGCACGCAGATAGCGCTCATCGAGGTGCTCGAGACCCGCGAGAATGGCGCCGTGCGGCCTGCGGTCGAGATGGTGCTTGATCTCTACGATCGAGGGCACGGCATCCTTGGCCTGACCGAAAAACTCGAGGCATACCGTGCGGATGTGCGGGGGCATGCGATGCAGGACCCAGCGCGCCGAGGTGATCAGACCGTCGCAGCCCTCTTTCTGAACGCCCGGCAGACCCGCGAGAAACTTGTCGGTGACATCCTTGCCCAGACCGGGCTTGCGAAAGCGTGAACCGTCGATGTCGAGCTGCTCGCTGCGAATGGGCTCGCCACGCATGCGGCCATCGGCGCCCAGTTGCGCGGGCGCAAACCAGCTGAGCTCGAATCGGGCCGACGCTGCATCGTGAATCTTGCCCAGGTTGTGTCCCACGCGCGACACCTCGAGCCAGTTGCCGTCGGGATCGACCATGCGCCACCAGGCGAGGTTATCGATCGCCGTTCCCCAGAGCACGGCCTTTTTGCCCCCGGCATTCATCGCAATGTTGCCGCCAATGCAGGAAGCGTCGAGCGATGTGGGATCGACCGCAAATACCAACCCGGCGTGCTCGGCCGCCTCGGTCACCCGCCGCGTCACCACGCCGGCGCCCGTGAGAATGGTGGGCACCTCGGCCTCAAGCCCCGGCAGGCGCACCGTTTCGACCGCACCCAGCTGCTCAAGCTTTTCGGTGTTGATGACCGCCGACATGGGCGTAAGCGGGATGGCTCCGCCGGTGTAGCCCGTGCCGCCGCCCCGCGCGATGATGGTCAGGCCCAGCTCGATACACCCCTGCACCAGCCCGGCGATCTCGAGCTCGGAGTCGGGCGTAAGCACCACAAAGGGATACTCGACCCGCCAGTCGGTGGCATCGGTGACATGAGACACCCGAGACAAGCCGTCAAACCGGATGTTGTCGCGGGCCGTCACCCGGGACAGGCGCTTGAGCGCCCGGGCGCGAAGCGCCCCCACCTCGTTCAGATCGCGCTCGAAACTGCGCACGGCAGCGCCCGCACGCTCCAGCAGTCGCGCCACCTTGGCCGCGTGCGGCGCTTCGGCCTCGGACGACGCGGGCCCATTCGCGACTACGGGGGCGTCCCCCGACATCGCGTCCGGCTGACGCCGACGCTCGACTTCGGCCAGGCGGTGATCGAGCGCCTCGATCAGCAGACGACGGCGCTTGGCGTTGTCGAGCAGGTCGTCCTGCAGGTAGGGGTTGCGCTGAACGACCCAGATGTCACCCAGCACCTCGTAGAGCATGCGGGCCGACCGCCCGGTACGCCGTTCGGAGCGAAGGTCCTCGACGATCGCCCAGGCATCATCGCCGAGCAGCCGGGAGACGATCTCGCGGTCGGAAAACGAGGTGTAGTTGTAGGGAATCTCGCGCAGTCGCGCGCGAGCACCCGTGGCCTCGGGCGGCGCCAGATGAAAGGGGATAGGAGCGTTCATGGATGGCTGACTGACTCAATCCAGCATTCTAGAGGAGGGCCGATCGAAAGCCTTGACCAACCGTGAGGCCAATCAGGCTTTCGGCGGATCGGTCGCTCAGCCGCCTGAAAACAGCGACAGCAGCCGACGCCACCAGTCATCGGGCACCCAGAGCAGGAGCGAAGTCATCACGACGTAGCGAACGAGCTTGCCCACCGCCATCCAGGCGAGCGAGTGCCAGAAGGGCAGCTTGAGCCAGCCGGCCACCGTGCAAAGCGGGTCCCCCACCACAGGCAGGAAAGCAAAGAACAAGGCCTTGGGCCCCAGGCGCTCGAACCACTTGAGGTAGCGGGTCTGCCGGTCGCGAGCAAGCGCCTGCTTGGCACCCAGCCCCATCCAGTAGTCGACCGCGCCGCCCAGAGTATTGCCCGCTGTGGCCACCGCTACCACCCACCAGAACTGATCGGGATTGAGCTTGGCATAGCCAAACACCGCGGGCTCGGACCCCATGGGAAGGAGCGTGGCCGAAATGAAGGCGATGACGAAGACCGTCGACAGCCCATGCTGCGGCAGCGCGAACCAGCTAAGCAGGCGTTCGACCCAGGCTTCCATGAGGCACTCGGCAGGCGTGTGGCGACGATAACAACATACCCCGCGATCAAGGCTGCGGAACTCGGTTGAGTCTAGCAGCGGGGTGCCGCTGCCGACCCACAAGCCGGGGATGCGGGCAGGGCCGGCAGGCTAAAATGCGCCATGCCCAGCAGTTACCTCAAACGCATCCTCAATGCACGCGTCTACGACGTGGCGCGCGAGACACCGCTCGAGCCCGCGACCCAGCTCAGCCAGCGTCTGAAGAACCGCGTGCTGATCAAGCGCGAAGACCTTCAGCCGGTTTTCTCATTCAAGCTTCGCGGCGCCTACAACAAGATGGTTCAGTTGCCGCCCGATCAGCTGGCGCGCGGCGTGATCGCGGCGTCGGCCGGCAATCACGCCCAGGGGGTGGCGCTGTCGGCACGCAAGCTCGGCTGCCGGGCGGTCATCGTCATGCCCATCACCACGCCTCAGGTCAAGATCGACGCGGTCAGGGCGCGCGGCGCCGAGGTCGTGCTTCACGGCGACTCGTACAGCGACGCCTACGCCCACGCGCTCGGCGTTCAGGCCGAGCAGGATCTGGTTTTCGTCCATCCCTTCGACGACCCGGATGTCATCGCCGGCCAGGGCACCGTCGGCATGGAAATCCTGCGTCAGCATCAGGCTCCCATTCATGCCATTTTCGTCGCCATCGGAGGTGGCGGACTGATCGCGGGTGTTGCAGCCTACGTGAAGCAGGTGCGGCCCGAGATCCGCGTCATTGGCGTGCAGACGACAGATTCCGATGCAATGAAGCGGTCGCTCGCGGCGGGCCGGCGCATCGAGTTGTCCGAGGTCGGCCTGTTTTCCGATGGTACGGCGGTCAAAAAAGTCGGCGAAGAAACCTTCCGGCTTTGCCGGCAGTATGTCGACGACATCATCCTGGTCGATACCGATGAGCTGTGCGCCGCCATCAAGGACGTGTTTGAGGACACGCGCACCACGCTGGAGCCCGCGGGCGCGCTGGCCATCGCCGGCGCCAAGGCCTATGTCGAGCGCGAGCGCCTGCGCAACGAATCGCTGGTCGCCATCGCCTGTGGCGCCAACATGAACTTCGACCGCCTGCGTTTCGTGGCCGAGCGCGCCGAGGTCGGCGAACACCGCGAAGCGGTCTTTGCCGTCACCATCCCGGAGGAGCGCGGCAGCTTCCGTCGTTTTTGCGAGACAGTGGGCCCCCGCAACGTCACCGAGTTCAACTACCGGATCGCCGACTCGCGCAAGGCCCACGTCTTCGTGGGCATCCAGACCCAAAGCCCGGGTGAGGCCGCCCGGATTGCCCGCGCATTCGTTCGCGCGGGGTTTCCCACCATCGACCTCACCGAGGACGAACTGGCCAAACTGCACCTGCGTCATCTGGTTGGCGGGCACTCACCTCTGGCTCGGGATGAACGCCTCTACCGATTCGAGTTCCCCGAGCGCCCAGGCGCCCTGATGCGCTTTCTGTCGAGCATGAGTCCAGGGTGGAATATTTCGCTTTTTCACTACCGCAACCACGGGGCCGACTACGGCCGCATCCTCGTCGGTTTACAGGTTCCCACCGCCGAAAAGCGTCAACTTCGTGAGTTTCTGGCGACGATCGGTTATCGTTACTGGGACGAAAGTGATCACCCAGCCTATCGCCTGTTTCTCGGGGCCGACGTATAATCCGATAAATTTCAATCGTTTATGCAAATCCTCACGCTCGGCCTCAACCATCAAACCGCGCCACTCGCCTTGCGCGAGAAAGTGTCATTTCCGGGTGACACTCTGCGCGACGCCCTCAACGACCTGAGGGGTAGGCTGGCGCGGCTGCTGCCTGAAAGCGCCATCCTCTCCACCTGCAACCGCACGGAAATCTACTGCGCCACCCCGCAGGCCGGCGAGGCGCGAGTCGCGGTTACCGAATGGCTGGCCGATCGTCACGCCACGGGCAAGCTCGACGAACACCTCTATTCGCTGCCCGACGGTCAGGCCGTTCGGCATGCCTTTCGGGTGGCCTCCGGGCTCGACTCCATGGTGCTCGGCGAGCCCCAAATACTCGGCCAGATGAAGGACGCGGTGCGCGCCGCCCAGGAGTCTGGCGCGCTGGGCACCCATCTGCATCAGTTGTTCCAGCGCAGCTTCGCCGTGGCCAAGGAAGTACGCTCGTCCACCGAGATCGGCGCGCACTCGGTCTCCATGGCGGCCGCGGCCGTCCGTCTGGCCCGGCGAATCTTCGAAGACCTGGGCCAAAGCAGCGTGCTGTTCATTGGCGCGGGCGAAATGATCGAGCTCTGTGCCACGCACTTCGCGGCCCAGCACCCCCGCCGGATCGTGATCGCCAACCGAACAGCCGAGCGGGCTGACCGGCTGGCTCAGCAATTCGGCGCCGAAACCATGCGCCTGGCCGACCTACCCTCTCGTCTCGAAGAGTTCGACATCGTTGTCTCCTGCACCACCAGCACACTGCCCATCGTGGGGCTCGGCATGGTTGAGCGCGCGTCTCGTGCCCGGCGCCGGCGGCCCATCTTCATGGTCGATCTGGCCGTGCCGCGCGACATCGAGGCCGAGGTTTCCCGGCTAGACGACATCTACCTCTACACCGTCGATGATCTGGGCCGGCACGTCGATGCCGGTCGGGAGAGTCGACGCGCTGCGGTGGCCCAGGCCGAAGCCATCATCGAAACCCGGGTCGACTCGTTCATGCAGTGGATGAGCTCCCGTCAGGTGGTGCCGGCCATCCGCTCGCTGCACCTTCGGGGGGAGTCCATCAAGGCGGGTGAGCTTGAGCGCGCCCGCCGCATGCTGGCCGGCGGCCAAGACCCCGAGCAGGTACTCGAGGCCCTCGCGCACGCCCTCACCAGCAAGTTTCTGCACGGGCCCACGCGTCTGCTCAACAGTCATGGCGAAGACCGTGACCGCATGCTGCACCTCGTCAACCATCTCCTGCCCGAACGCACCGCCTCGCCAGGCGACGGCGAACCCTCGGCCTCAAGCTGAGCCCACCGGGCTGCCTGGCCGCTGCAGCCAGGGCTCGAATCCGGCAGGCGTAACATTCGTTTTGCCTCGCCCAGCACCTGCCTCTGCTGAATATATCCCTGTACCGAAACGTCTGACCCATGAACGACTCCATGCGCGCCAGGCTGGAACGCCTCGAGCCCCGACTGGCCGAGGTCAATGCCCGGCTGTCCGGGCCCGATGCGGCGCGTGACCTCAACGAATTCAGGCGCCTGACGCGCGAGCACGCCGAACTGGTGCAACTGCTCGAACGCTTCGGCGCCTTCTGTCAGGCCGAGTCCGACCTCGACACGGCCCAGCAAATGCGAGAGGACCCCGATCTGCGCGAATTCGCCGATCAGGAGGCGCAAGATGCGCGCGTGCGCATGCAGGCCGAGCAGGACCAGCTCCAACGCCTGCTGCTGCCGCGCGATCCCAACGACGAGCGCGACGTACTGCTCGAGATCCGGGCCGGCACGGGTGGCGATGAGAGCGCACTCTTTGCCGGCGACCTGCTGCGCATGTACCTGAGGTTTGCCGAGCGCGAGCGCTGGCAGACCGAAGTGCTGTCGGCCAATCCCTCCGAGTTGGGCGGCTACAAGGAAGTGATCGTGCGCATCGCAGGCGAGGCTGTCTATTCACGGCTCAAGTTCGAATCGGGCGGGCACCGGGTCCAGCGCGTGCCCGAGACCGAAGCGCAGGGCCGGATCCACACCTCGGCCTGCACGGTGGCCGTGATGGCCGAAGCCGATGAACTGGGCGATGTGCAGATCGATCCGCAAGACCTTCGCATCGATGTGTTTCGGGCCTCGGGCGCGGGTGGTCAGCACGTGAACAAGACCGAATCGGCGGTGCGCATCACCCATCTGCCCACGGGACTGGTCGCTGAGTGCCAGGACGACCGCTCGCAGCACCGCAACCGTGAAAAGGCCATGAAAGTATTGGCGGCCCGGCTCAAGGACCGACAGCTTCGCGAAGCCCAGGCCCGCGAGGCCGCGCACCGCAAATCCCTGGTGGGCTCGGGTGACCGCTCCGAGCGCATTCGCACCTACAATTTTCCGCAGGGCCGCATCACCGATCACCGCATCAACCTCACGCTCTACAAGCTGCAACAGGTGCTCGACGGCGACCTGACCGAATTGCTGGCCGCGCTCATGGCCGCCCATCAGGCTGAACTGCTGCAGGCGCTGGCCGAGGCCGCATGAGCCCCGACGCGTACGACAGGCAGATCGCCGCGAGCGGCCTGCCACGGCTCGAAGCGCGCCTGCTCATGGCACACGCCAGCGGACGTAGCCGCGAGTGGCTGATGGCCCACGGCGACGAGGCGGCAAGCGCCGAGGTCACCGCGCGATTCGCGCAACTCGCCCGCCGTCGACAAGCGGGCGAACCCGTCGCCTATCTGCTCGGTGTTCGCGAGTTTCACGGCATCCGGCTGCAGGTTGGCCCGGGCGTGCTGATCCCCCGCCCCGAAACCGAGTTGCTGGTCGACCGCGCCATCGCGCTGGCCCCCGATCACGCGACGGTCCTCGATCTGGGCACTGGCAGCGGCGCGATCGCGCTGGCACTGGCCACCGCACGCGACGATTTGCGGATCACCGCCACCGACATCTCACCCGAGGCCCTGGCCCTTGCTCAATCCAATGCAGCCGCCCTCTTCGGGCAGACGGCCCGCATCGACTGGCGTCAAGGTGCTTGGTGGCAAGCCATCAGCGCGGCCGAGCGCTTTGCGCTGGTATTGGCCAACCCACCCTACATTCGCGATGACGATGCGCATCTGTCCCAAGACGACCTGCGCTACGAGCCTCGGCTGGCCCTGGCCTCAGGCCCGGATGGCCTGCGCGACATTCGCCAGATCGCCCAGGGCGCCGGTGCCCACCTGCTTGCGCACGGGTGGCTGTTGATCGAGCACGGCTTTGATCAGGCGGCTGCGGTACGGGCCATCTTCGAGCAGACTGGACTGCGCGACGTCTCCAGCCTGCGCGATCTGGCCGGGCATGAGCGCATCACCCTGGGCCGCAGCAACCCCGCCGCCCACATGGTATAAAAGCGGCGCCTAAAATCAGCACCCGTCCGATCAGTTCAGGGCACGGGTAAACACCCTCCCCTACGGCCCACATTCCCAGAGGTTGCCATGGAAGCCAGAGAGTTCATCGAGAAAACCGTCGCCGACAATTCGGTCGTGCTCTTCATGAAGGGCACGGCGCAATTTCCGCAGTGCGGCTTTTCGGGCCGTGCGGTGCAGATCCTCAAGTCCTGCGGGGTTCGCAACCTGGTCACCGTCAACGTGCTCGAAGACGATGAAGTGCGCCAGGCCATCAAAGACTACTCGAACTGGCCAACCATCCCGCAGCTGTACATTCAGGGCGAATTTATCGGCGGTTCGGACATTCTGACCGAGATGTTCCAGTCGGGCGAGCTGCAAAAGCTGATCCCCGCCGAAACCGCCCAGTCCTGAGTCAGGGCGCGAGGGCGCCAACGCAGCGCCCGGCCTCGCGTCACTTCAAGGTCTTTTCCAGCTGATCGAGCGTTCGGTACGCGGGCAGCACCTGCGCCACGCTCGAGTTGGGCTCCCGCCCCTGCTGGATCGCTGCGAAAAATTCGCGGTCTTGCAGCTCGATGCCGTTCATCGACACATCAACCTTCGAGACATCGATCGGCTGATCACGGCCGTCCACCAGATCGTCGTAGCGTGCGATGTAGGTGCCCTTGTCGCAGATGTAACGAAAGAAGGTGCCCAGCGGACCATCGTTGTTGAAGGACAGCGACAGCGTGCAAAGCGCGCCGCCCGGCACCTTGAGCTGGATGGACATGTCCATCGCGATGCCGAGCTCGGGATGGATCGGGCCCTGCATGGCGTGCGCCTGCGACGCGAGCTCACCCGTCTGATACTGAAACAGGTCGACGGTATGCGCAGCGTGATGCCAAAGCAGATGGTCAGTCCAGCTGCGCGGCTGCCCGAGCGCATTCATGTTGGTACGGCGAAAGAAATACGTTTGCACATCCATCTGCTGAATCTTGAGTTCGCCGGCGGCGATGCGTTTCTTGATCCATTGATGGCTGGGGTTGAAGCGACGCGTGTGGCCGGCCATGGCCACCAGCCCGGTTTCCTGCTGCACCCTTACGATCGCCTCGGCGTCCGCCAGGCTGTCGGCCATGGGGATCTCGACCTGCACGTGTTTGCCGGCACGCAGGCACTGGATCGTCTGCGCGGCATGCATTTGGGTGGGCGTGCAAAGGATGACCGCATCCAGACCGGGCAATGCCAGGCCCTCGGCCAGATCGGTGCCCGCGTGGGCAATCCCGTACTTCTGGGCAAACTCGCGGGTCTTGCCGAGTTCACGCCCCACCACCGAGATCACCTCGACGCCCGCGATGTTGCGGATGCCTTCGACATGCTTGGCGCCAAAGGCGCCGGCGCCGGCCACACAGACTTTCATCACTTGCCCCCGTTTTCGAGAATGAGGTGGCCGACCGCCGTGTTGGAGGCCGGGACATGGTAGAACCGATGCGCCTGACGCACCTGGTCGTCGAGCGCGCCCCGCGCGATCAGCCACATGACCAGTTCGATACCCTCGGAGCCGGCCTCGCGGATGTACTCGATGTGGGGAATCCTCGACAGCCCCTCGGCATCGTCCACCAGACGATCAAGAAAACGATTGTCGAACACCTTGTTGATCAGCCCGGCGCGCGGGCCTTGAAGCTGGTGGCTCATGCCGCCCGTGCCCCAGACCTGCACATTGAGGTCCTGGTCGAAAGACTCGATCGCGCGTCGCAAGGCCGCACCCAGGCGCCAGCAGCGGTGACCGGTCGGCGGCGGGTACTGCACGACATTGACCGCAAAAGGAATCACCTGGCAGGGCCAGGCCCGCGGTTGCCCGAACATGAGCGAGAGCGGCACGGTGAGACCATGATCAACGTCCATCTTGTTGACGATGGTGAGATCGAATTCGTCCAGGATGACCGACTGCGCAATGTGCGCGGCCAGCTCGGGGTGTCCCATTACCGGGGGCACCTGTCGGGGCCCCCAGCCTTCGTCGGCGGGCTCGAAGCGCTCGGCGCAACCGATCGCGAAGGTGGGGATCATGTCGAGGCTGAAGGCCGTGGCGTGATCGTTGAAGACCAGCAGCACCACGTCGGGACGATTCGATTCGATCCAGCGGCGAGAAAAATCGAACCCCGCAAACAAAGGCTGCCAGTAGGGGTCGGTGGTGCGGCCGTTGTCCATCGCCGCGCCAATGGCCGGGACATGCGAACTGAAGACACCTGCGGTCACGCGGGCCATGTCATTGCTCTCCGATGTAACGATTGCCGTCTGGCGAGCGGCCACCGGCGATCATCATCGCGCGGTAGTCGGCCTGGGTCATGCCCGTCATGCGCGACGCGGCCAATTCGAAGCTCTGGCCGTCCGTGGAAAAGATCTTGGCGAGGAAGTAGACGTTGCCACCGATCAGCAGGAGCTTGTTGTAGTCGCGCGCCAGCACGCCCTGCTTCTGCTCTTCGGTCATGGGCCACTCGTCGAGATAAGCGCGTTCGTTCGCCTTGAAGCGCTCGCGATTGGCCGCCTTCATCAGCGACATGCAGAACTGGTTGAGGTGATATCCCCGCCGCGACTGCTCGGCATCAAACACCGTCGTGCCGGGGATATCCTTGTAGGGCTTGTCCAGTGCCATGAATGCGGGCTCCCAGAAATGTCGCGGGCTCAGTCGGCCCAATACAGGCGCATGGGGTTGTCCACCAGCAACTTGCGCTGCAACTCGGGGGTGACCGCAATGCGAGGCAGGTAGTCGACCAACAACCCGTCATCGGGCATGTGCGACTTCATATTGGGATGAGGCCAGTCAGTGCCCCAGAGCACCCGGTCAGGAAAAGACTCCACCACTTTGCGGGCAAACGGCACCACGTCGTCATAGGTGGGCGGGCCCGACTTCGAAAGCCTTTCCGGACAGCTCACCTTGGACCAGATGTTGGGATGCTCGGCCAGCAGGCGCAGAAACAGCCCGAACTCGGGCCCGTCGACGGGCTTGCTCACATCGGGCCGCCCCATGTGATCGACCACCACGACCGTGGGCAATGAGGTGAAAAAGTCCCAGAGCTCGGGCAGGTCCTGCGCTTCAAAGTAGATGACGACATGCCAGCCCAGGGGCGCGATTCGCCGCGCGATGTCGGCCAGCACCTCGCGGGGCGTGAAGTCAACCAGGCGGCGCACGAAATTGAAGCGGGTCCCGCGGACACCCGCCTCGTGCATGGCTCGCAGTTCGGCGTCGGTGACATCGCGACTGACCGAGGCCACCCCGCGCGCACGGCCACCGGAATGAACCAGCGCGTCGACCATGGCGCGGTTGTCATTGCCGTGGCAGGTCGCCTGAACGACCACGTTGCGTTCGAACCCGAGAAAATCGCGCAAGGCATACAACTGATGCCTGGAGGCGTCACAGGGCGTGTACTTGCGCTCGGGGGCGAAGGGAAATTCGGCCGCGGGGCCAAACACATGGCAGTGGGCGTCGACCGATCCGGCCGGCAGGCGAAAGCTCGGCCGGGTCGGGTTGGGATGAAAGACAAGCCAGTCGGGGTCCATGGGTACGCTCGCGATCAGGACGTGGGGAGAGTTAGCGGTGTGGGACTCGGCGTGGCAGGCAAGTACCGGGGGCGGGCGCGCTACTCGATGTAGCGCAAGCCCGCCTTGGCGAGCGGCTCGCGCATCTTGTACAGATCCAGGCCCAGCTCGCCCGAGGCCAGGCGCTTGCGCTTGTCGGCCTCATTGGCTTCGCGCGCAGCCGCCGCCTCGGCAACCTGAGCCGCAATCGCCTGCGGCACCACCACCACGCCGTCGTCGTCGGCAATGACCACATCACCCGGGTTGACCACCGCCCCGGCGCAGACCACGGGAATGTTGACCGATCCGAGGGTTGCCTTGACCGTACCGCGCGCGTTGATGGCACGCGAAAACACCGGAAAGCCCATTTCGGTCAGATCGCGCACATCCCGCACGCCGGCATCGATGATGAGCCCGCGCGCGCCCTGCGCGCGAAACGAATTGGCAAGCAGGTCGCCAAACATGCCGTCCTCGTTGTCGGTCGTGCAGGCCGCCACGACGACATCGCCCGGCTTGAGTTCGCCCGCCGCCACGTGCAGCATCCAGTTGTCACCCGGTTGCAGCAGCACCGTGACCGCGCTGCCGCACACCCGGGCGCCCGGGTAGATCGGACGCATGTAGGGCTTCATCAGCCCCACGCGCCCCATGGCCTCGTGAATCGTCGCCACCCCGAAGCGGCCCAGTTGCTCGACCTCCGACGGGTTGGCGCGTCGGTAGTTTCGCACCACCACACCCAGATTGTTCATCGCCTGGCTCATCGAAGGTTTTCTCCCTGAAGGTATGGATTCGCAGCAAGCCGCGTCAGCGCGCGCGGCCAACACGGCTGCGCCCGACGATCGCCGCCACCGCCAATGTCGCGCTGGCGCCTCGGCCTCAACGCCCGGCCGCCTGCAGCTGCGCATCCAGACGCGGAAAGACGCGTCGCGCGTTGGACTCGAAAATCTTGTGCCGCTGCTCGAGGCTCAGCTGGGCAGCGGCATCGATGTAGCGGCGCGTATCGTCAAAGGGATGACCGGTGTACGGATCGATACCTCGCACCGCGCCGATCATCTCGGACGCAAACAGGATGTTGTCATCGGGAATGACCTTGAGCAGCAGGTCGATGCCGGGCTGGTGGTAGACGCAGGTGTCGAAAAAGATGTTCTTGAGCAGATGCTCTTCGAGCGGCGGCAGCTTCATGTCCTGCGCCAGCCCGCGAAAGCGTCCCCAGTGATAGGGCACAGCCCCGCCGCCATGGGGGATGATGAAACGCAGCGTGGGAAAATCCTTGAACAGGTTGGAGGTGAGGCACTGCATGAATGCCGTGGTGTCGGCGTTGAGGTAGTGCGCGCCCGTGGTGTGAAAACAGGCATTGCAACTGGTGCTCACGTGCACCATCGCCGGAATGTCGTACTCGACCATCTTTTCGTAGACGGGGTACCACCAGCGGTCAGACAGGGGCGGCTCCTTCCAGTGGCCGCCGGAGGGGTCGGGGTTGAGGTTGATTCCAACAAACCCGTACTCCTTCACGCAACGCTCAAGTTCGGCCACGCAGGTTTCGGGCCGAACACCGGGCGACTGAGGCAGCATCGCGACGCCAGCAAAATTGTCCGGGAACAGTCGCGTCACCCGGTGGATCAGTTCGTTGCAAATCGCAGCCCAGGTAGCACTGGTAGAGAAGTCGCCGATGTGATGCGCCATGAAGCTCGCACGCGGCGAGAAGATCGTCAGGTCGGAACCCCGCTCGCGCATTTTCTTGAGCTGGTTCTGCTCGATCGATTCACGCAAGTCATCATCACCGATCGATAGATCTGAGGGCCGGGGCACCTGGGATGAATCGCTCAGGCTTGCCACCTGGCGATTGCGCCAGTCTTCCAGGGCCTTGGGCGCGGTCGTGTAGTGACCGTGGCAGTCGATGATCATTGGGGCTCCAGTGTCAAGGGTGACACAGCGGGGACTGAAAAAACCGTGATTTTACGCTCGGGTAACTCCCTGCCAGCGCCGCCGCAGGGACATGGCGCGCGAAACGCCCGATGCGACCCCGTTCCGCGCAGCCCCGGCCGCATCAGAACGATTTGGGCGAGCGGACAGGGAAGACCCTATTGTTTGGCGATCCCCGCGCGTTCAATCACTTCGCCCCAGCGCCGGATCTCGCTCGCGAGCAGATCCGCCAAGGCCTGAGGCGTGCCGCCGATGGGCTCGACGCCCAGTTCGGCCAGCCGCTGACGAACCGGCGCCGAATCCAGCGCCGCGCGCGCGGTCTGGTTGAGACGGGCGATGATTTCTGAAGGCGTTCGCGCCGGCGCCGCCAGCGCATTCCAGGACGATGCCTCGTAACCCGGAACGCCCGCCTCGCTGGCGGTCGGCACCTCAGGAAAATCGGTGGACCGCCGCGCCGAACTGACGGCCAGCAGTCGCAGACCGGTCGGGTTCAACTGCGCCTTGAGTGGACCGAGAATTTCGACGCCGGCATCGACGTGGCCGCCCCTAAGCGCGGTGATGAGCGCCGGCGTCCCGTTGAAGGGCACGATCTGCGCTTCGATCGCTGCCCGGGTTCGAAACAGTTCGCCCGCGAGGTTTTGCGTGCTGCCGATGTTGATGGTGCCCAGATTGAGCTTGCCCGGATTGGAGCGAGCCCAGGCCAGCAAATCGGCGAGCGTACGGTGGGCAGAGGCTGCTGGCACGACAATGCCCAGTCCAAAGGCTCCCAGTCCGCAGACCGGCGAAAAATCGCGTACCGGATCAAACGGCAGACTGCGAAACAGGTTGACGCTGACCGCATTACCGTTGGACATCAGCAGAAGCGTATGACCGTCAGGCGCCGCGCGCGCAACGGTCTCGGCGGCCGCAATGCCACCCGCGCCGGGCTTGTTCTCGATCACGATCTGGGTCCGCAGCCCCTCGGCCATGGCCTGCGCCACCGCCCGAGCAGTGAGATCGGCGATTCCTCCCGCGCCAAACGGCACGACAAGGCGAATGGGCCGGGTCGACAGCGTATCGGCCCTCGCGGGGGAAACAGCAGCCGGCAGGGCCCCGGCGAGCGCATAGCGCAACAGTTGACGACGTCGCATGGCAGACCTGTTCAGGAGACGGACCACGGCATTATCGCTTCGTTGTTTCGATCGACGAAACAGGCTGCCACGGACGCCGCACGATGAGCCTCAGCGCGGAGGGTCTGGCCGGATCCATAGGGCGAGCACGCCAGTGATGCCGAGCAACAGGGCTGCGCTGGCCAGCGCCCACTCGGCCGATCCCCCCATATCCCGCATCCAGCCGGCAAGCGGTGGCGCAATCAGGGTCCCCACGCTGGCCATGATCGAAAACATCGCGAACGCCCCCGGGCGACCGGCCGGCGAGACCGAGCGCGACAGCAAGGCGCCCAGCGGGCCGGGCGGAAGCGCGATCATCGCACCGGCGACCGCGAGCGCCAGCACGGGCGAGCTCATTGCCGAGGTGGCCAGGATGGACGCCACCGCGATGAAAGCGCCTGCCACCACCACCGCTCGCGGTCGGCCGCTTCGGTCGGCAACCAGGCCGCCAAAGGGCGTCACCAGCACCATGGTGAGTGCGGCAATCGAGGTGAAGACAGCCGCCTCACCGACCGCCTCGCCCCGCTCCGCGAGCAATACCGGTACGAAGGCCACATAGGACGAGGAGCCGCCGTTGTAGGCGAGATAGGCCAGCCCGATGAGCAGAACGACCGTCCACTCTCGACGAGTGAAGTTAAAGAGCGGGGCCGATCGCAGCGGGCCGGGCGGGGACGAGGCATGGCTCCAGCCCCGCCTGAGGATAAAGAAGGCCGGCGCGGCCGCAGCCAGCGCCAGCGCGACACGCCAACCCAGCGCCTGTGCGAGCGGCCCCAGTATCATCAGAGAGACAAGCAACCCGACAGGCCAACTGGCCAGAATGGTCCCCACGGCCACCGAACTCCGCGGCCCGGCAAAGCGGTCCGCGACCATGCGTGTGACCACCATCTGCACGATGACGCCGCCGCAACCGGCCACCAGACGCCCCAGCATGGCGAGCCCGAAGCCACCGGCCAGCGCGGTGAGCAGACTGCCCGCTGTCATGGCCATCAGGGCTGCAGTGAGCACCCGCGTATCGCCGAAACGCCGGGCCCAAGAGGCTCCCGGAATCGCCAGCAGGATGGCCGGCGCCGTGTAAAGCCCGACGAGCGCCCCCAACTCGGCACCCGAAAGGTGAAGCTCTTCTTCGAGCAGCGAGGCCACGGCAGCAATCGAGCCGAACTGAAGACCCGCGCAGGCCCGAAGCGCGAGCAACCCTGTCAGCGAGAACCAGCCCCCCGTAGTGGCCTCGACCGGCGTGCCCGCGCTCACCGCATCGGCCTCACGGGCAATAGCCGAGCCAGGATTGCCGCCTGCGCGATCACGATCTCGAACACGCTCACTCACACCGGATAGATGATCGAGTTGGCAACCATCTCCGAGTCGAAGATTGCCCAACGCGACGCAAACTTGAGCCTGCCCGCTTCGCGCACGAGTTCGTCAAGGTATCGACCCACGTTGAACACCTCCGGCAATTCACCGTGCCGGACCCGAAACACCACGTAGGGCGTTTCCGCCGTCAGCCGCAGAGACCCCTCGGCCTGCTCGATCGAGATGACCCGAACGGGACCCAGAACATGCCGCTGATGATAGGGCTGGTGAAAGAGCGTGTGCTCAATCCCGTAAACCCGATCATGCAACATGCCCCGGCTCTCAAGCGCCATCGTGCAAAGCGGCAAGCCCTGTTCGAAGTTTTCGCGCGGCTGCAGCCGGTACTCGCACTGCGCCGCGAACAGCTCCACCCAATCGGCGTAGCGAGCGCCATCGAGACAGGCTGCGTAATCGGCATTGAGCGCCGACAACTCAGCGAGCAACGCGGGCTCGACGCTGAGGGAACGCGGGCGATTGAAACACTGGGCGTCCATTCAGACCTCCATCACGCGACGCCAGTAGGCATACATGCCCCGGATCAGCGTCTCGGTCACCATGTGGTCGGTCTCGCCCACTCCACGCCCACCCAACTCGCTGATGGTGCGATGCTGGGGATGCTGACGAAAGCCTTGCTGCGACATCTCGATGACCTCACCGTCATCAGCCGACACGAATCCTGCCGGGCCAAACAGATTGGCCTGACGCAACCGGCGGCGCGTCATCTCGGGCGAGTCATCGGTAAAACCGAAATGCGTCCAGACGAAATCGAAGGCATCGGGGCCCCGGGGAACCAGGTGCCGGGTCGACAGCGAGTTGACCTGCTGCTGAATGATCACTGACGGAAACAGCGTGAGCATGGTCACGCTCGGGCCCTCCCACCAGGGTTCGGGCACCACATCGAGCAGCGCAGGGTCGTGCAGGGTCATCCCCTCTCGAAAGGAACTGACGCCCTCTGTCACCGTGGCCTTACCGCCGTCATTGCGGGTCGAGACCATCACCGCGTGACGCCCGTGCTGGTCCATCACCATCTTCGATGACTGATCAGCCCGCCAGAGTCCGAAGGTGACAAACCAGGTGTGGAGCAGCCCCGGGTGGTAGGGATCTTTGATGTTTTCCTGCATGAGTTTCCAGTTGCCTGGAATACGCTGCCTCGAGTAACCCAGCAACGTGAGCTCGCGGCCATTGAAGATACGCTCGAACCAGGGCATGACCCTGGGACCGAGGTAATCGGCAAAGTCCTCCACCTGGTGGTCGAAGCTCGCAAAGACCACGCCGTTGTGACGGGCCACCCGAAGCCGGGTCAGGCCGTGGTCCTCCAGCCGGAAGTCGGCCGGCATACCGCCATCGACCCGCGTCACCCCGTCCTCGGTGCGCCGCACACCACGCCGGAAGGGCAAGCCCACCAGTCGACCTGTCAGATCGTAGTTCCACTGGTGGTACGGGCAGACGAACTCGCGCACATTGCCGTGGGGCTTCTGGCAGAAGCGCACACCGCGGTGGGCGCAGTGGTTCTCGACGACGTTGATGGCCCCCCCGGCATCGCGCACCATGATCACCGAGCGCTCGCCCACGTAAGTCGTGCGGTAATCGCCGGGCTTCGGGATCTCGCACTCGAGTCCCACATAGCACCAGTGGCCCGAATAAAACAGCCGATCGAGTTCGCGCCGATAAAGCGCCGGGTCGGTGTAGGTCGAGTAGGGCACCCGGCTCGACTGACCGTCCGCCCAGCCCGTGGAGGCAACGGGTGAGCTCGGCATGACCCCGTTACTGGGTGTGGGCATTGGGACAAATCCTTGATCTGGGTCGGGCGCTTGAGTTCGTGAACCCCTGCTCAAGCAGGCTTGAGGTCTTGCGCCGGTAGAATGGTGCCATGGTTCGGAAACGATTCACCATCGCGATAACAGGCGCCTCGGGTGCAGTGTACGGTTTGCGCCTGCTCGAAATGCTGCGCGATCTGCCCGATGCAGAGACCCATCTGGCCGTGTCGCCGGCGGGATGGCTCACTATCGAGCAGGAAACCGGTCACTCCCGCACTCAGGTTGAGTCACTCGCCGACGTGGTCCATGGCGTGCGCGAAGTCGGCGCCTGCATCGCCTCGGGCTCCTACGGCATCGACGGCATGGTCGTTGCCCCCTGCTCGATGAAGACGCTTGCGGCAATCGCCCAGGGCTATGGCGACAATCTCATCACGCGCGCAGCCGACGTCATGCTCAAGGAGCGGCGCCGCCTCGTGCTGATGGTTCGCGAAACACCGCTCAATCTCGCGCATCTTCGCAACATGACCGCAGTCACCGAAATGGGCGGCGTCATCTTCCCGCCCGTTCCCGCGTTTTATCTTCGACCGGACAGCCTCAGCGACCTGGTCGACCATACCTGCGCCCGGGTGCTCGATCTGCTCGGCGTGGAAAACCGGCTCGCGCCCCGATGGACGGGACTCAAGAGCCAACACAGGGGAGATGCGCCATGAAATTACTGGTCGCCTGCGACGGATCCAAAACCGCCCTTCGCGCCGTCAAGTACGCCGCCAAGCTGCTCGAGAGTCTTTCAAAAGGCGGCAAGATCACGCTCATCAGCGTTCACGATGATGTGGCGCTGAGCCACGCCATGCGCTTCGTCGGCAAGGCAGCCGTCGACGATTACCTGCGCGAGCTCAGCGAAAAGGACCTATCGGCCGCGCGCAAGCTTCTCGACAAGTCGAACGTGAAGCACGACATGATCGTCTCGCACGGGCACATCGCCGCCGAAATCGCCAAAGCCGCCTCGCATGGCAAATTCGATCTCATCGTCATGGGCTCCAAGGGGCGCAGCGCCCTCAAGGACATCCTCATCGGGTCGGTGGCCATGCGCGTGAACGAGCTGGCCAGCGTGCCGACCCTGCTAGTCAAATAGGCGGGACGCCCCCGCGAAACGGCCTGCGGCGCAAGCTCAGGGCGACAGTCGCTGGCGCAGCCAGAGCCCGTCAGGCTGGTGCTTGTAGCAGATCCGATCGTGCAGGCGGGAGCGCCTGCCTTGCCAGAACTCCCAGTAATCGGGCACCAGCCGATAACCTCCCCAGTGAGGCGGACGAGGCGGGTTGAGTCCGTACTTCACCCCCATTTCGGCGGTACGCTTGACCAGATCGAGCCGCGAGTCGAGTACCTCGCTTTGCGCCGACGCCCAGGCCCCGATTCGCGACGCCAGAGGGCGCGAGGCGTAGTAGGCATCGGCCTCGGCCGGGTCTGAAAATTCGACCCGCCCCTCGATGCGCACCACCCGCTCAAGCTCGACCCAGTGAAACTGCAGGGCCGCGAAGCCGTTGGCCGCGAGCTGGCGCCCCTTGCGGCTCTGGTAGTTGGTGTACCAGACGAGCCCGCGCTCATCGAAACCCTTGATGAGGACCACCCGGGTCGAGGGCCGGCCATCGTGACCGACCGTGGCCAGCGTCATGGCATTGGGTTCGGGTACTTTGGCCGACAGCGCATCGTTCAGCCAGACCCGGAATTGCTCAAGCGGCACCCGTGCCGCCATCGACTCGTCCAGTTCGCTGCGCTCGTGCTCCTTGCGCAGATCGGCCAGGGGAGGGGTACTCACGGCAATACGCCTCTATCGCGAAAAGGAGGAACGCCCGGGTGAGCGGGTGTGGCCAAACCCCTGCCCGCGCGGCGCGGACGGCGCAACCGCTGCCGGTCTGGGTGCCGACTGAGGCGGTGAGGCAGGCTGGGCACGCGCCGCCGGCGGTGACGGGTTGCGGCCCGGGCCGGGGGAGGCGCCTGCACGACCCGAATTCGACGAACCCGAGCGACCACCACCCGGCTGCCCGCGCGCGGGCCCCGAACGCCCCGGTCTGGGGCCGCCACCCTCGCGGCGTCCACCCCCCATGGGGATCGGCTCGGGCCTAACGCTGAGGTCGGGCTCGAACCCGGGGATGGACTCACGCGGCAATTGCCGCCCGATCAGTTTTTCGATGCCGCGCAGGAAGGCATGCTCATCGACGCACACCAGCGAGACGGCCTGGCCCGATGCACCGGCACGACCCGTTCGACCAATCCGGTGAACATAATCTTCGGCCACATTGGGTAGCTCGAAGTTGACCACGTGCGGCAGTTCATCGATGTCGATCCCGCGTGCCGCGATATCGGTTGCCACCAGCACCTGCAGGCTGCCATCCTTGAACTCGGCCAGCGCCCGCGTCCGCGCGTTCTGGCTCTTGTTGCCATGGATGGCCATGGCGGTAATTCCAGCCTTCTCCAGATATTCGGCCAGGCGGTTCGCGCCGTGTTTGGTCCGGGTGAACACCAGTACCTGAAACCAGGCCCGCTCACTGATCAGCTTGGCCAGAAGCTCGCGCTTGGCATCGCGGTCGACCAGGATCACCGTTTGATCGACCGCCTCGGCGGGCGCGTTGCGCCGGGCGACCTCGATACTCGCCGGGCGATCAAGTAGACCGTTGGCGAGGGTTCGGATTTCATCGGAGAAGGTGGCGGAAAAGAGCAGGTTTTGCCGCTTTTTCGGTAACAGCGCCAACACTCGACGAATATCGTGGATGAAGCCCATGTCGAGCATGCGATCCGCTTCATCGAGCACCAGGATTTCGACCTGCGACAGATCGACCGTGCGCTGCGACACGTGATCGAGCAGGCGGCCGGGTGTGGCCACCAGAATGTCGACGCGGTTTCGAAGCTGATTGATCTGGGGGTTGATGTTGACCCCGCCGAACATCACCATCGAATTGAGGCGCAGGTGCTTGCCGTATTGGCGCACGCTTTCCTCAACCTGCGCGGCGAGCTCGCGCGTGGGGGTCAGGATGAGCGCGCGAATGGGCGCGCGCGACGCGCCCGGACGAACGGCCGACCGGCCGGCATCGGCCCCTCGCGGGGCTGCCTGCCCCTGAACAACAGCGCCGGCCGAGGCTGCGGCGGTATCAATGAGACGCTGCAAAATGGGCAGCACGAAGCCAGCCGTTTTCCCGGTGCCGGTCTGGGCGGCCGCCAGCAGATCGCCGCCACTGAGCACAGCGGGAATCGCCTGCAACTGGATAGGGGTGGGTTGGGTATAGCCGAGCTCGGACACGGCTCGTGCGATGGGCTCGGAGAGACCCAGGGAAGAAAATGACATGAGGGACCCGGAAGATGGGCTGCGTCGACCTGCCGCATGGCTTTGAACCACGGCACCAGTCGGGAAGACGGAGAGGATTGATTGAGAGTCGAGACCGACAGCGGCGAGGAGACTGGTTTCAATGCCGCGTCGCAGCATTATAGGGGGGGCACGGCGGGTCGCCGTGCGTGACCCGATGAACGCTCGGGTTCAGTTGCAAACGCGCCACAGATCGGCGCATCAACCCTAGAACGGCGGCTTGATGACCTTGGCGCAGGTGCCGCGAATGAGGCTGATGTTGCGTCCGTCCTGAATGCTGATGGTCTGAGTGAAGGCGCCGCTGCTGCGGTCGATGACGAACTCTTCGCGGTTGATGGTGACGCCGAAGCGCTGAAACATGGCGGGGCGACTCACGATCAGCTTGCTGCCCGACACCGTGAGCGCGCCCGCCCGCCCCTCGGAGATGGAAAGCCTTCCCTGGTACCAGCCGGACGCTTTATCGAAGTCGATTTGAACCAAGGACATGCGCGAGGGCTCGTTGGCGTTGATGCCGAGCGCGAGTTGGCCGTCGAGGTCGAGTTGCAGTTCACAGATCAGATCCATGACCCCGGTACGACGTGCCAGGCCGGTATCCTGCGGGATGTCGGGCAATGCGCTGCTGTCGTCCAGGATCAGGTAACCCAAACCGATGACTCCAGCCATCATGAGCGCACCGGCCACGATTCCGACGATCAATTGTTTCATGATTGGATTCAAGCTGAGTCAAACGGTGTCGATCATACTAGCAGCCCCGCGGGCTCGCCGCTTGCGACGAATACCACGCCCGACCGAGCATTTCTCCCAACACCCGTGTCTTTGCCCGAACCGGTGACCCAAGCATGAAAGCGATATTGCGTCTGGCTCTCATCGTCTCGACCGCGATCCTGATCGCGGTGCTCGCCACGCTCACCTTCGTCAAGTGGCGTCAGGCCTCGGAACTGGGCCATGGGCTCGACAAAGCGGTCACGCAGATCAAGGGTCTACGTGGCGAGATCCGATCGCTCAAGGAGGAGATCGATACTCTGGAAGAGAAGCTGCGCGAAGCCGCGGCCAGTCTCGCCGCGCAATCCGCCCGCACCGACGCCCCCCCCTCCAAGAAGGCGTGTTCAGCGGGTGCTGCGCCAAGGTCGATCGACTCGGCTGATGCGAGCCGCTATCCGCTTGAACTGCGCTACAAGCCAGGCGTACTGAAGCTGATCAACGACGGCCAGTCACTGACACTGGCCGCTGCCGCAGGCAGTTCGCTCAAGCTTGGGCCCGAGATCTTCGAGCTGATCAGCGTTCATTTCCTGCGACCCGAAGGCGGGCAGGTTGACGGCAAGCCAGTCGCCCTGGTCGCCCATCTGACGCACCGCACCGCTGGCGGCCAAACCGTCGTGGTGTCCGTCCCGATCCGGGAATCGGCCTTTCAGCACCGGACGATCTGGCAGATCTGGAATCACATTCCAGCCAAGGGCGCGCCCGAGGCCACCATCTCCAATGTGTCGATCGATCCCATGAATTTGCTACCCGACAACTTGAGCTACCAGGTCTACGAGGGCGCGCTGACCATTCCGCCCTGCGCGGAAAAAGCCCGCTTCTACCAGCTCAGAAACCCGATCGGCATCAGCAAGGATCAGCTGGAGAAGTTCCTGGCGCGGGTGAAAGCGCCGGCAGTCTGAGCGGCCTCAGCCCCGGCCCTCGCCACGGAGCGGCTTGGCTGCGGGCAAGCCCTGCAGTCACCCACCAGGCTTGCCGCTCTGGATCTGCCCCGGGCAGTGCAACTGGTAGGCCAGCGTGAAGAGTCCACCGACCGGAATCCGCCGCCAGTAGCCCATCTCGCTGACATCGAATAGTTTTTTCCCGCTCAGCATCGCGCCCGCGTAACTGGTCATGCGACCGATGCGGTGCATCTTGTTCTCGCAGTCGTACTCGTTGAGGTACCGACGCGACAGCACGCCCTCGGGATCGGCAGACTTCAAGTCCTGCATTTCGATGACCCGCCTGATCGCGCCCTCCCGTTGCAGGGTGGACCGGTCCATGTAAAGGGTGAGCGCAGGTGTCTCGCCCACCTTGTCCCAAGCGGGCTCGGCGGCTCGCGTCTGAACCGCGGCGAACGAGCCCAGCAGTACAACGCAGGCCCCGATGATCCACCGCCTAGAAATAAGCCCCCGCCACAGGGCAAGGGGAAATGATCGAATCAGGGAGGGATCTGTACGCATCGGATCGTCGCCTTGCCGTCGCGGCTTAAAAGTAGGTACCCGCGAGCGTACGGACTGAACCGCCCGCACCGAGCTTGAAGCGCGAGATACCGGGCAGTGAGTGGGTGTTGACGCCGCCCAGATCGAGCATCTGGATCCCGCGCTCACGCAAGTAGCCCAGGCCACGCCACAGCAGCAGATTGTGCGCGTTGAGCCTTCGCCCCGACTCATCCGCCCATCCGATGTGGTAGGTCGCACCTTTGCCGTGAATCAGAAAGAGCATTGCCGCAATGGTACTGCCCTGGTAGTCGACGCGGCTGAGCGCGAACGCCTCCGCCGGCGAACTCGCTGCATCGATCCAGGCCTGGACAAATGCGGTTGGCAGGCCATGAAAATTCTTGGTTGAGCGCTGCTGCCCCTCACGCTCGAGCAGCCAGCGGCACTTGCTCACACTCGCGTTGACGAACACCTGCAGGCCCTGCTCAGACTCGGCCTTGACCAGGCGATTGCGCCATTTGCCCTCGAAGTGAGCGCGCAAGGTACCGAGCGGCTGCCGCAGATCGACCAACACGGTCGAATAACCTGTCATGACACGCTTGAGGCCTGCCGTTTCGCCCGGAGCCAGCTCCTGCGCCAATTGATCGGGCGAAAACAGCGTCACCCGCAGGGCTGCCGTGGGAATCGTCTGCTGGATCCGGCGGTAAAGCGCCGAGCGGTCGGACGCTGGCAGCGCAGGGTCCCACAGGGGACCCCGTGCGCAGGACGACAGTGACAGATACCCGGCAAGGCGGCGGCACGTGAACTGTGCGATCGCCACGGGCTTGTCGCCCTCCAACGCCACCGCACGATGAATCCGCACCCCCAGCGACTGCAGTGCCTGCCCATAGCGCCACGACTGCTGCATCGCCCCGACACGTTCCCGGTAAAAACGCTCCCAGAGTTCGGCCGGCGCCTCATCCCAGATCAGGTTCATATCGATATAATACGGAGACATCCCCAATCGGAGTCACTGCCGCGTTCCCGCGCGGTCAAGAATGCGACTTCCATGCCGATTACCCCTTACCCCCGCTGAGTTTGGCCAGCACCGAAAAAACCGGGCGGCATGTGGTGTTGGGGCACGACATTTCAAGGCCCCGGCTGACCGTCGTCGGTGCCGCTCTGTGCATGGTCTACCTTGGCGCCCCGATCGTCATTCTGGGCAACCTGATCGATCTGATTTTCCAGCTGGCCTTTGGCTGGTGTATCGGTGTGTGGTGCGTTTTTAAGTCTTGAGGGCTTGCCATGTTCTTTTTCATCGGTCTCATCGTGGTGTTCGGAGCAGTGCTGGGCGGCTACGTGCTCGCAGGCGGCAAAATGGCGCCGATCATCAAAGCCGCGCCCTTCGAATTCATCATCATCGCCGGTGCGGCGATTGGCGCCTCGCTGGTTGGCAACAGCTTTCCGATCTTCAAGGCCGCCATGGGCGGTATCGGCAAATGCATCTCGGGGCCCAAATGGAAGCAGGAAGACTACCTCAACCTGATCGTGCTGGTGGGCAAGCTGCTCGGCGTGATGAAAAAGGAGGGCGTGGTCGCCCTTGAAGCGCACGTCGAGAACCCCGACTCAAGCCCCATCTTCGGTGAGTACCCCAAGCTGGCCAAAGATCATTCCATCGTGCAACTCATCTGCGACCCGCTTCGGCTGGCCGTGATCTCGCAGGGCAACCTCGACGCCGATGCGGTCGAGGACATCATGAAAACCGCCATCAAACTCCACCACCACGAAGTCATGCGCGCGCCGGCCGCACTTAACACCATGGCGGGCTCCATGCCTGCGCTGGGGATCGTGGCCTGCGTGCTCGGGGTGGTCAAGACCATGGGCGCCATCGACCAGCCACCCGCCGTGCTGGGTGCGCTGATCGGCGCCGCGCTGGTGGGCACCATGCTGGGGGTGTTCCTGTCTTACGGCATGTTCGAGCCATTTGCGGGCCGGCTTGCGCAGGTCCTCGATGAGGAGGGTCAGGTCTATCAGGTCATTCAGCAGATGATTGTGGCCAACCTCAAGGGCCATCCCCAGCCCGTCGTGATCGAAGCCGCCCGAGCCTGTATCAGCCATCACAATCAACCGAGTTTCTCCGAAGTCTTCGACAGTCTGCGAGGGGCCTGATGCGTACCTGCCCTGATTGCCGTCGCCGGGGTCGCTGATGGCCGAAGCGAACAAGCCCGATCCGGCCGCGGCAGCCGCCGAGGCACCGCCAGCCGCAGCGCCCGCCGAGGCACCGCCGGCCGCCGAACGGCCAATCATCCGCAAGATCATCGTCGAGGACGGTCACGGCGGCGCGCACGGCGGCGCCTGGAAGATCGCTCTCGCAGACATGATGACTGCGATGATGGCCTTCTTCTTGCTCATGTGGCTGCTTGGGGCGGCGAACGCCGATCAGCGCAAGAGCATCGCCGACTACTTCCGGCCCGCCTCACACAGTCAGATCAAATTCGGCGAACTGGCCGGATCAGACGGCCTGTTGGGGGGTAAGTCCATCATCGACCCCGATGGCTTTCCCTTCACCGCCAAGCAAACGGCCATGCTTGAACGCCTGACCCCTCGTGCGCAAGGCGGCCCCAGTACCGATCAAGGCAGTTCGCAGCAGGAGCAAAACGCTGAGGGTCCGCAGCAGGATGCGCCCAGCAATGACCCTTCGCGGGGCCCGAAAAAAGTCGAGGATCAGGCCAATTTCGAGAAGTTGCAGGAAGAGTTGAAGCAAAAGCTCTCGGAGAATCCCCAACTCAAGGCACTACAGGATCAGGTCAACATCGCCCGCGAGAAGGACGGTCTGCGCATCGAAATCATCGACAAGGCCGATTTTTCGATGTTCCGCCTGGGAACGGCTGACATCGATCCGCGCGCCGCGGCGCTGCTGGCCGAGGTCGCCAAATCGGTTCAAGGGCTACCCAACAAACTCGCGATCCGGGGTCACACCGACAGCCTGGGCTATGCCCCCGGCAGCGCGCGCAACAACTGGACACTGTCCACCGAGCGGGCCGATGCGACCAGACGCCTGATGGAGTCTTCCGGCATCTCCACATCGCGGTTCGAACGGCTGGAGGGCGTGGCCGACACGGCACCCTTCATCCCCAGCAACCCCGCTGACCCGCGAAACCGTCGCGTCAGTATCACGGTGCTTAATCAATAGACCCTCAGGCGGAGCCCCAGCATCACGGGCTCTGCGACATGGCAAGATCTCGCTCTTTGCATTGTCCCATCGCTGACCGATCATGAGCGACAGCAGCCTTTCCGCGAGTGGCGCCGAGCCGCTGCCCGCGGCCCCCACCAATAGCCGGCCCACGGGCGCGGTGCTGATTCAGGGAGCGGCGCAGGTCGGGCATTGGCTGAGCGCCAGCCACACGCTGAGCGACCCCAACTTCATTCCCGCCACCGGGAGCGGCGCGATCAGCTATCAATGGCGTGCCAATGGTGCGGCGATTGCCGGGGCCACGGGCGCGAGCTATCGCCTGACTGAAGCCGATCTGGGCAAACGCATCACCGTCACCGCGTCCTACACCGATGCGGGTGGCACGGCCGAGCGCGTGAACAGCGCCACGACAGCGGCGGTGGCAGCAGCCATCGACTACGCGAGCTTTGTCGCCCTGCCCCGACTGCGCATCAAGACGAGTCTGGGCGATCTGGTGATCGAACTCGAGAGTGACCGCGCCCCCATCACGGTGGCCAACTTCCAGCGCTATGTCGACAGCAATTTTTATTACGGCACCGAGTTCCATCGCATCCTCTCCACCTTCATGGCGCAGGGCGGGGGTTACGACTACACCGGTGGCGCCTACGTCTACAAGACCCCCACCTACTCGGCCATCACCCTCGAAAAAACCAGCAGCACGGGCTTGAGCAATCTGGCGGGCACGCTCGCCATGGCGCGAACCAGCGCAGCCAACAGCGCCACCAGCCAGTTCTTCGTCAATTTCGTCGACAACACCTTCCTTGATTCGGCACGCGCCTCGGACGGCAATGGCTACGCGGTCTTCGGCCGGGTGGTGGACGGCGGCAGCACGCTGGCCCAACTCAAACAGGTGGCGGTGGTCAACAACGGCTCGGGTGAAATCTCTCAACCCACGAGCGCCATCAGCCTGCTCGACATCGTGGCCGAGCCGGCGGCGGCCACCGCGCTGCCCACCGGCAAGGTTCGCATCAGCGGCACGCCGGTGCAGGGTCAGACGCTGCTGGCGCTTAGCACCCTCGCCGACGCCGATGGTATCCCGGGTGCCGGGCTAACCGGCGCGCTCAGCTATTACTGGAAGGCCGACGGCGTCATCATCCCGGGTGCCCTCGCGCAATCGCTCACGCTCACCTCGTCAATGGCGGGCAAGACCCTCACGGCTGAGGTTTCCTACACCGATCTCAAGGGCGCGAGCGGCCATGTGGGCAGCGCCTCGGTGGTCGTGGGCAACCTCAACGATCTGCCCAGCGGGCGGGTGAGCCTCAGCGGCACCGTGGCTGCCGGCAGCACCCTGACCGCCAGTCAGAATCTCGCCGACCTGGATGGCATGCCGGCAGCAAGCGCCATCGGCTGGCAGTGGAAGGCCAATGGCAGTCCGATCGCAGGCGCCAACGCCAGCAGCTACACGCTGAGCGCGGCCGACCTTGGCAAATCCATCACGGCGACGGCCTCCTACACCGATCTGCGCGGCACGGCCGAGAGCGTCACCAGTGCGGCAGCGGGTACGGTCGACAGCCTGATGGTCTACCCGGCGCTGCCCCGCGTGTGGCTTCGAACCAATTACGGCGACATCCTGCTTGAACTGGAGGCGCAGAAGGCCCCCATCACGGTGGCCAATTTCGTGCGCTATGTGACCGATGGGTTCTACACCAACACCGTCTTTCACCGGATCATTTCGGGGTTCATGGCCCAAGGTGGCGGCTACACGATCACCTCCAACCAGTACACGTCCAAGGCCGCCACCTACCCAGCCATCGACCTGGAGAAGACCAGCATCACGGGATTGAGCAACGTCGCGGGCACGATTGCCATGGCGCGCAGCAGCCTGCCCAAAAGCGCCACCAGCGAGTTCTTCCTCAACTTCAACGACAACCTGTTTCTCGATGCCGCCCAACAGCCCGACGGCAATGGCTACGCGGTCTTCGGTCGAACCGTCGACGGCATGGCAACACTGGGACTGTTGAGCCAAATTCCGGTTGCCAACAACGGCGCGGGCGAAGTCAGCCTGCCCACCGTGGCAACCGTCCTGTACGGTGCCTACTACGACGCAGCGGCCCCGGCCGGCCAGGTGCTCATCACGGGGTCTGCCGCGCAGGGCCAAACCCTCGTGGCGAGCAACAACCTGGTCGACCCCGATGGCAGCCTGAGCGTGCTTTTTTACCAATGGAAAGCCAACGGCGTGGCGATCGCGGGGGCCACGGGTTCGTCATTCACGCTGGGCCAGGCCCAGGCCGGCAAGGCCATCACGGTGGCAGCCGTCTACCAGGACGGCAAGTCCGCGTTCGGCTACGTCACCAGCGGCGCCACGGCGACGGTCGCCAATCTCAACGATCAGCCGACCGGGGAGATCACCATCAGCGGTCAGGCCGAACAGGGGCGCACCCTCACCGCCTCCCACACCCTGGCCGATCTCGATGGCATCCCCAGTTCAGGCGCCAATGCCATCCGCTACCAGTGGTCCGCCGACGGCGTCGCGATCGACGCAGCGACGGGCAGCAGCCTCAAGCTCTCGGCAGCCCTCGCGGGCAAGAGCCTCAGCGTGAGCGCGAGCTACACCGACAACGCGGGCAACGCGCAATCGGTGAGCAGCACCGCCACGCCGCCTGTGCTGTCGGCTGCGGTAACAGGCGATGTCTACCATTGGAAAAGCCACGCGCTGATGAGCGGGGTGACGGTTGCACTGCAGGCGCCTGGCTCGGCAGCCGATACTCCGCCGCTAGCCGTGGCCCGTAGCGGCATCGATGGCGCCTGGGCAGCCGAGGGGCTCGACTTCGATGCGCTCTACCAGCTGTCGGCCTCACGCACCGCCAACGCCAGCGAGTGTGCGCAGGCCATCACCAGCGCCGACGCACTCGCAGCCCTCAAGCTTGTCATGGGCCGATCGGTCAATGCGGATACCGATGGACCCGGCGCGCTCGCACCGCTGCCCGCCTCGCCTTATCAACTGCTCGCAGCCGACGTCAACCTTGATGGCCAGGTCACCACCCAGGACGCCCAGGACATTTTGGCCATGGCGGTCGGCAAGACAGGAGCTCGCGCACCCGTCTGGCGCTTCATCGATGAGTCGCAGCCTCTCTGGAACAGCGCGACCGGCGCTTCGAGCGTCACCGCCGCGGCCGTGCCTCAGAGCTTTGCGCGACCCCAGGCCCAGGCCGGCGCGGGCGAATCACACCACTGGGTGGCGGTGCTGGTGGGCGATGTCGACGGCAGTTGGACGCCCGTTGACTCGGGAACGGTGTCCACCGCAGGCTATGATCAGCTCAAGTCCGACTACTTCCGCGCCCTGGGGCTGGAGGGCAGTGCGCTCGCCCAATGGGGGCTGCTCGCCTGAGCCGGTGACGCAGCGGTCGGCGCAAATTCCGTGACCGGGTCGCGCGGTGCCAGGTGCGGCTCTCGCCCAATCGGTTCACAATCTCGGCTTGGCCGGACCCGCGGAGGTCCGCGTAGCCGAAGGAGAATCGACATGCGAAAAACTCACCTGCGCCCTCTGCTTGTTGCCGCTCTGGGTGCCTGCCTGCTGGCGCTCACCTCCCAGGCCAGCGCCTGGCCCGACAAGCCGATCACCCTGGTGGTGCCCTTTCCGCCTGGCGGATCGAGCGACGCGGTGGCGCGGGCCATTGCACCGGAGTTGCAGTCGCGCCTGGGCCAGTCGGTCATTGTCGACAATAAGCCCGGGGCGACGGGCACCACGGCCATCGCCCAGCTGCGGCGGGCCGCGCCCGACGGATACCAGTTGTTGGTCACCTCGCTCGGCCCCCTGGTCATCGCGCCCCACCTGATGAAAAGCGTGCAATACGACGCGAGCCGCGATCTCGAACCCATCACGGTCGCGGTGCAGGCGCCTAATGTGCTGGTGGTGCCGGCCAGTTCGAAACTCGCGAGCGTCGCCGACGTGATCGCGCTGTCCAAGGCCCAGCCCGGCAAGGTGAGCTACTCGTCGTCGGGTATCGGATCCAGCGATCACCTCACGGCCGAGTTGTTCTGGCAGCAAACCGGCAGCCCGGGGCTTCATGTGCCCTACAAGGGGGGCGCCCCCGCCATTCAGGATCTGCTCGGCGCTCAGGTCGAAGCCTCGTTTCAGAACGTCAATTCAGTCATGCAGCACATTCGCTCGGGGCGCTTGCGGGTGCTTGCGGTGACCTCAGGCGCTCGCATTGCGCTGCTGCCTGACGTGCCGACGCTGGCCGAGGCCGGCGTCGCCGACCTGGTGGTGTACTCGTGGCAGGCGGTGCTTGCGCCGCGAGGTCTGCCCGCAGAGGTTCGGGACCGCATCCATGCAGCGGTGGTGGCGGCGCTCAACAGCCCTCAGGTGCGGGCCCCGTTTGAATCAGTGGGGTTCGAGATCGTGGCCAACACGCCCGCGCAGTTCGCCGACTTTCAGCGCCGGGAATTCGCCCGCTGGAAACGCGTCATTGAAACCGGCCGTATCCAGGCCGACTGAGCCCGAGAAAACTGGCTGGATGCGTCCGGGCGCGCCGGGGATGTGTCGCTCCTCGAGTGGCGGACGCGCGCGGGCTAAAAAGTTCGGGCGCGAGCGCTTGCAACCGAATTAGGTCACTCGCCACCGCAGTGATCACATGGAGCGCATTGCGCGCAGGGCCGCTGCGCGCAACTGGGCGAATCGAAACTGGTGCCGGCTACCTGACTCGAACAGGTGACCTACCGCTTACAAGGCGGTTGCTCTACCAACTGAGCTAAGCCGGCGTGAGGCAATGATAGTTGGACTCGCCCGTTTATTTCACGCGCTTGAGGTGCGCCCGACCCGCCTTGGGCGCGGGCGGTGGCTCCTCGGGCGGAGGGGGTGTCTCAGAGGCGCCCGCGCTCGGCGCGGGTGACAGGCCCGGAGGCTCTGCTGTACCAACCGCTGCGAGCGGTGCGCGACGCCGGCCCTTGGCTGCCGGCTTTCGTGTCTTGGCGGCGGGCGTCCCGGCGGGAGATTGAGACGCGTCTGGCGCCCCGATCTCGCTCAGAGCGGGGGTTGGGGCGGAACCCGCCTGCACCTCGAACGGCGCGGGCGAGTCAACCGATGGATTCGGCGCAGGCACCGCGCGCAAGGGCGACACGCCTTCGGGCTTTTGCGAGGCGGGCCGCTCGCGCGGCGCAGCACCCGACGAACCGGCACCGTGCGCTGCCCCCTCTGGCACCAGTTTGGGCCGTTCGGGCTTGCCAGTCTGGGTTGCCAGCTGCGGCCCTTGCGCCTGCGGGCGGACGGGTTCAGGCGCCAGCGCCAGCGGCTTGGGGACATCAAAGGCCATGCCGTGACCGGTCTCTTGGGCGTAGATGGCCGAGACGTTGCCGATTGGCACCGACACCTGACGTACCGCCCCGGAGAACCGCGCCTCGAATTCGATCAGCTCATTGCCGATTCGCAGGTGGTTGGTCGCCTGCGCCGACACGTTCAGGACGATCTCGCCATTACGGACAAACTCGCGGGGGACGAAAGTATGCTCATCCACCAGCACTGCGATGTAGGGCCGAAAACCGCTGTCCTCGCACCACGCGTGGATAGCCCGGATCAGGTACGGCTTGGTCGAGATGTCGGCCATGGACGTGTTGGAGAAATAGGGCGAGCTCGCAGCGGCAGACGCCTCAGCGACGCATCACTTTTTCAGAGGGCGTGAGGGCCTCGATGTAAGCCGGCCGCGAGAAGATGCGCTCGGCATAACGCAAGAGTGGCGCCGCCGTCTTGGGCATTTCGATGCCGTAGTGGTCGAGGCGCCAGAGCAGGGGCGCAATGGCCACGTCGAGCATGGAAAACTCCTCGCCCAGCATGTGCTTGTTCTGGATGAAGATGGGCGTGAGCAGGGTGAGCCGGTCGCGAATCTGAAGCCGAGCCTTCTCCTGAAGCTTTTGTGCGTCCTTGGCACCATCGCGGCGCTCGAGCGTTTGCACGTGCACGAACAGTTCGCGCTCGAAATTGAAGAGGAACAGACGCGCCCGCGCACGCATGACCGGATCGGCCGGCATGAGTTGCGGATGCGGAAACCGCTCGTCGATGTACTCGTTGATGATATTCGACTCGTACAGGATGAGATCACGCTCGACCAGGATGGGCACCTGGCCATAGGGATTCATGATCGAGATGTCATCGGGCTTGTTGTAGAGATCAACGTCCCGAATCTCGAAGTCCATGCCCTTTTCGAACAGAACGAAACGACAACGCTGCGAAAACGGGCAGGTCGTGCCGGAGTACAAAACCATCATGACGGACGGCTCCCCTGGTTGGTGGGCCTTGAAACAGGAAGGCGGGCGGGTCCCAAAGGACCTGAGCCCGCCGCGAGGAGATCAGACCGGGAGTTACTTGACGTCTTTCCAGTACACCCGGTTAAGGTGCCAGGCAAACACGGTGAAGAGCGCCAGGAACAACAACACCCAGACCCCAAGCCGCGTACGAGAGCTGGCGTTCGGGTCGGACATGTAGGTGAGAAAAGCGACCAGGTCACCGATCTGCGAATCGTAGTCGGCCTGCGACAGACTGCCCCCCTCGGCTTTACCGAGTTTGATGGTCTTGCCCGCGTGGGGGTGGCCGCCGGAGATCTTTTCGCTGGACTCGGTGCGCAAGCCGGCGGTGTCAAAACTGACGGTGGTTTTGGTAAAGCCAGCCGACTTTCCGGTCTTGGGGTCGCGACTTTCGCGAATGTCTTCGATGGACACGCCTCGGGCCCCCTGCAACTGCCAGAGCACGTGCGGCATGCCGACATTTTCGAAGAGTGCATTGTTCCAGCCCGTGGAGCGGGTGGAATCGCGATAGTAGGCACGCAAATAGGTGTAGAGCCAGTCGGCGCCACTGCCCTCAGCCGATGCCCGGGCCCGCGCAATGACGGACAGGTCGGGCGGCAAGGCGCCGAACCAATCCTTAGCGTCGCTCGCGCGCAGCGCAATCTTCATGGGCTCACCCACCTTGGTGGTGGTGAACATGAGATTGGTGGAAATTTGCGCCTCGGTCAGGCCCAGATCGCGCAGGCGGTTATAGCGCATGGACGACGCGCCGTGGCAATTGAGGCAATAGTTGACGAACAGCTTGGCGCCGTTCTGCAAGGCACTTTGGTCGGTGAGTTTTTCGACCGGGAAGTGATCTAGGGGGTAGCTTGATCCGGAGCCGTAGGCCGAGCCGATAAAACAGGCTGCGAGTAGCGCGATCGATTTGCCCAGAAGTTTATTCATTTGATCGGACTCCGGCTTTCAGTGCGCGGCAAAAGTGACGCGTTCGGGCGCGGTCTTGAATTCGCCCATCGCGCTCCACCAAGGCATGAGCATGAAGAACGCGAAGTACAACAGGGTGCCGATCTTGGCGACCAGATTGCGCAGTTCTTCGGGCGGCTGCACACCGAGGTAGCCCAGCACCAGGAAGACGACGACGAAGAGTGCATACACCCAGCGATGCCAGCCCGGCCGATAGCGGATGGAGCGAACCGGGCTGTGGTCGATCCAGGGCAGTGAGAACAGGATCATCACGGCCGCGCCCATGGCAACAACCCCCCAGAACTTGGCCTCGACCAGGAAGAAACCGGCGATGAGGACAACGACCGCCGCCACGGTGATGAGTTTGACACTCGCCTGACGGGCCGTGGTGACCACGAGCAGGGCGTAAGCAATGAGGAAGGGGGTCATCCAGTAGGAAAGGAAGTCTTCCGTGACCGCGCGCAACACCGAGTAGTAGGGCGTGAAGTACCAGACCGGCGCGATGTGGGGCGGCGTCTTGAGCGGGTCGGCGGGGATGAAGTTGTTGAACTCCAGGAAATACCCGCCGAACTCGGGCGCAAAAAACACGATGGCCGAGAAGGCGATAAGGAACACCGACACGCCCAGGATGTCATGCACCGTGTAATAGGGGTGGAAAGGAATGCCGTCGAGGGGTACGCCACGCTCGTCTTTTTTGGCCTTGATGTCGACGCCGTCGGGGTTGTTGGAGCCCACTTCGTGCAGTGCCACCACATGGGCCGCCACCAAACCCAAGAGCACGAGCGGAATGGCAATGACGTGGAAGGCAAAGAAGCGGTTGAGCGTCGCGTCGCTCACAACATAGTCGCCGCGAATCCAGATCGACAACTCGGGTCCGATGAAGGGGATGGCGGAGAACAGATTGACGATGACCTGCGCGCCCCAGTAGGACATTTGCCCCCAGGGAAGCAGGTAGCCAAAGAAGGCCTCGGCCATCAGGCACAGGAAAATCAGGCAACCGAAGATCCAGACGAGTTCACGCGGCTTGCGATAGGAGCCATACAGCAGGCCCCGGAACATGTGCAGGTAGACCACGACGAAAAATGCCGAAGCGCCCGTAGAGTGCAGGTAGCGCACCAGCCAGCCCCAGGGCACATCGCGCATGATGTACTCGACCGAGGCAAAGGCCACCGGCACGCCCGACTCGTTAAGCGAGGCATCCGGCTTGTAGTGCATGACCAGAAAGATGCCAGTGACGATCTGGATGACCAGCACAAGCATGGCGAGCGAACCGAAGAAGTACCAGAAGTTGAAGTTCTTCGGCGCGTAGTACTCGGACAGATGCGCCTTCCAGGTTGCCGTCAGCGGAAAACGCTGATCTACCCAGCCCAGCAGGCCGGTGGTCTCGATTTGCTTTTGCTGCGCCATTTCGTTGCTCCTCGCGAATGTCACGAGAGGGAGTTTGCGGAGTCGGTGCCCGGCGAGCCCCGAGCGCAAGCCCTGCGCGCGGGTCTCGAATAACGGGCGGGGTCAGGCTGCCTTGTCGTCGCCGATCAGGATGCGGGAGTCGGACAAGTACTTGTGCGGTGGCACCTCGAGATTGTCGGGTGCGGGGACGTTCTTGAACACCCGGCCGGCCAGATCGAAGGTGGAGCCGTGGCAGGGGCACAGGAAACCACCCGACCAGTCGTCTGGCAAGGAGGGCTGGGCACCGGTCTGGAACTTGTCGGACGGCGAGCACCCCAGGTGCGAACAAATGCCCACCACCACCAGGTACTCGGGCTTGATCGAGCGGTGCGGGTTCTTGGCATAGTCGGGCGTGGGATAGGCCATGCGCAGCGACCCGGGGTCAGCCACCTGCGGCTCGGTGGACTTGAGCGAGGCGAGCATGTCGGGCGTACGGCGCAAGACCCAGACCGGTTTGCCGCGCCACTCGACGCGCTTGAGCTCGCCCGGCTGCATCGCGCCGATATCGACCTCGACCGGCGCGCCGGCCGCCTTGGCGCGCTCGGACGGCGCAAACGTGCTGACAAAGGGAACAATAGTGGCAACGCCACCCACCGCGCCAACCGTGGCGGCGAGGCCAATGGCGGTGCGACGGGACGAGTCGGCAGGCTTTGCAGGATCGCTCATGACTTTCCTGATCTTCGGAGTGTCGGAGTGGAAAACCGATGATTTTAGCGTATTGCGGCATCGCAATAGAAGCCCCAGGGTTTAGGAATCTCCAAAACCCGAATTTGACACCACCACAACGGGCTTCGTATTGTCGCGGTTTGCGCCTGGAGCGGCTTGCCACCGTCCCGCTGATCGGGTTGCCGTGATTCGAATTTCCGACTGGTCCCAGTTCTTGTCTACCGTGAGCCGCCTGGAGCAGTGGGCGTTCCGTGGCCAGGCCCGCGCAGACCTCCCCCTGTTGCCCTCAATCGCCCGCCGGCTGATGCACTTCTGCCCCGATCGCCGGCTCTGGCCGCTGCGCGAGCGCCGGGGCCTGCGCATCTTTCGGCGCAAGGCGCATGTGCACGTGGCCGACGGCAAGGCGCTCGAGGACGACCTGCGTGTGCTCGCCATGATGCAGCACCACGGCGCGGCCACGCGGCTGCTCGATTTCACCAAGTCGCCCTTCGTGGCGGCCTTCTTTGCGCTTGAATCGAGCGCCGGCGAATCGATCGTCTACGCCCTCAACACCCCCACCCTCTGGTCGCGCGCGCCACGCTTTGACCGCAGCCTCACCCGCCATGCCATCGACCCGCGGGTGGCAGGCCACTTCGAGCGCTATTTTCTGGATAACCGCTATCCGGTCGTCTGGTTCGGCGAGCCCTCGTTGATGGACCAGCGGCTGGTCGCGCAATCCGGGCTCTTCGTGCTGCCCGGCGTGCTCGACGAGCCCCTCGACAGTTTGCTCGCGCAATACGAAGAGCCGGGAGAGTCCCTGCTGGTCAAGATCGTGCTGGAGCCCAGCCTGCGCGCCTCGGCGATGCGCGAGCTGTACCGGATGAATATCACGCACGCCTCGCTCTGGCCCGACCTGGACGGGCTGGCACGGTCGATCAACCAGGAACTCGAGATTTTGTGGCAACCGCTCGTCGAGGAGTTTCAGTCGCTACCGGCCCCCCCCTGAGATAGGCCCCTCAAGCCCACCGCCTGCCCCGTTTTCAACCTTGAACAGGAGTACCCGGATGTACGACCTTTACCAGATCGACCGACTGATCGACTTGTGGCTGTCCGAGGACATCGGCTATTGCGACCTGACCGCGCAACTGATGATCGACGAGGATGCGGTCGCCACCTTTCACATGAATGCGCGCGAGTCCATGGTCATTGCCGGAATTGGCGTGGCCGAACGGATCCTCAAGCGCTATGACCCGACGCTTGCGGTCACCCGTCTGGTGAGCGACGGTCAGCGCGTGGAAAAGGGCGCACGGCTGCTCACCATCTCCGGATTGGCGCGCAGCATCGTCACCACCGAGCGCCCCACCCTCAACATCCTGCAGCGCATGTGCGGCATCGCCACCGAAACCGCACGCTACCGGGCGGCCATCGAGGGAACGGGGGCCTGCCTGATCGACACGCGCAAGACGACACCGGGCCTGCGCATGCTCGAAAAGCACGCCGTGGTATGCGGGGGAGGCGTCAACCACCGACTCGGTCTCGATCAGGGCGTGATGCTCAAGGACAACCATATCGCGGTGGCAGGCAGCATCCGCAACGCAGTGGCGCGCGCCCGCAGGCAATTGCCCATCCTCACCAAGATCGAAGTCGAGTGCGACCGCCTCGAGCAGGTCGCCGAGGCCGCCGAGGCGGGGGCCGACGTGATCATGCTCGACAACATGCCGCCCGCCGAGATGAAGAAGGCCGTCGCGATGGTCGCCGGCCGGGCCAAGATCGAGGCCTCGGGGGGCATCCGAATCGACACCATCCGGGACATTGCGCTCACCGGTGTGGACTACATCTCCACCAGCAAGATCACGCAGAGCGCGCCGGCTGTCGACATTGGACTCGATGAATAAACCGGCAGCGCCCGGCGCCTCTTTGCCAGGCCCGGGCGCGGCTGCACGCCACGGTGCGGGCACGCTGTTCCTGGTCGTTGGCCCCAGTGGCGCGGGCAAGGACAGCCTGATCGACGGGTTGCGGGCGCGGCTCGACCCAAGCCGGTTCGTCTTTGCCCGCCGCACCATCACCCGCCCGTCAGGGGCGCCCGGCGAGGACCATCTCGCGTGTAGCGAAACCGAGTTCGAGAGAGCTCGGTCGCGCGGCGATTTTCTGATCACCTGGCAGGCGCACGGGCTTCACTACGGTCTGCCAGGCTCGATCGCCCACGCGCTTGCCGCCGGCCAGCATGTGATCGCCAATGGTTCGCGCGGCGTTGCCGGCGACCTCGCCCGGGCCGTGCCCACGCTTGCCGTGCTCGAAGTCGACGCGCCTGCCGATGTGATTGCGGCACGACTGGCCGCGCGGGGGCGCGAGCAGGGAGAGGACTTGCAGCGCCGACTGAGCCGGCCTCGCGTCGCCTACCCTGCCCACCTGCCGCTGCTGCGTGTGAATAACGACCGCGATCTCGCCACGGGAGTGCTGCGCATGTTGGCGGCGATCCTGAGCCATCTGGGCGAGTTACCCGCCACGCTGGCGGCGCTTTGGCGCAAGCTCGACGGCGAACGTCTGACCGAGTCGCAGTGGGCCGAGCTGCTTGCGGCCATCGTCGACGGGCAGATCGCTGCGAGCGATCGTGACGCCCTGCTCATCGCCTGCGCCAACGATCTGGACGATGAGGAACTGGTGCATGTCGCCCGCTGGCGATCACGCCTGATGCCGCGTGTCAGCTGGGGCCGAGAACAAGTCGTCGACAAGCACTCGCTGGGCGGGACCGCTGGCAGCCGGGTCACGATGGTCGTGATTCCCATCGTTGCCGCCCATGGCATGCTGATTCCCAAGACCTCGTCACGGGCCATCACCTCGGCAGCCGGTACCGCCGATACGATGGAGGTCCTCGCCAGGGTCGATTTGACACCCGAACAATTGCGTACGGTGGTGCGCGAGGCCGGGGCCTGTATCGCCTGGAACGGCCGGCTCAATCACTCGGTGCTCGATGAAGCCATGCACGCGCTGGAGCGGCCACTCGGCCTGGATACCCGCCGTTGGTCAGTTGCCTCGATCCTGTCAAAGAAGTTCAGCGCGGGTGCAACGAATGTGGTGATCGATCTGCCCTACGCGCCAGGCGGCAAGTTGAAGAGCCGCGAGCAGGCCGAGGCGCTGGCGGCCATCTTCGAGGCGCTCGGGGCACGACTGGGCATGACGGTGCGCGCCTTTCCCACCGATGGCTCAGCACCCATCGGCCGTGGCATCGGCCCCGCCCTGGAAGTTCGCGATGTGCTGCAGGTGTTGGCGTGCGATCCGCAGGCGCCGGCCGACCTCCGGGACAAGTCGCTGTTTTTTGCCGCACGAATCATCGAAATGGATCCTGCGGTCCCGGGCGCCCGCCAAGCCGAGGCGCGGGCTCGGGCACTGCTGGAGAGTGGCGCCGCGCGGCAGTCATTTGAGGCCATCATCGAGGCGCAGGGCCGTCGGCCCGCCCCTGATTGGTCTCGGGTTCAAAAGCGGGCGGTGCGGGCGTCGCACAGCGGCACCGTTCATCAGATCGACGCCCGCGCGATCTCCGCGATCGCTCGCAGCGCAGGCGCACCCGCCGATCCGCTCGCGGGGATTGATCTGGTCTGCAGGCAAGGCCAAATGGTAGCCGGGGGCGATCCGCTCTACTGGGTTCAGGCTTGCGACGCCTCGCGGCTATCGCAAGCCGCCGAGGCCGCGCAGCGTGCGCCCGGCATTGTGATCGGCGGCTGATCAGACAGCCCCCTTCGGGCGTGGCAGCACCCTGCGCACCGAGCCCGGCAACCAGCCCTCAGCGCCCCGCGGGTTTGGGGCGCTTACCGACCGTAATCGTGAGATCAAGCTCCTTGCCCTCCCGCACAAAGCGAAAACTCACGCGCGAGCCCGGCGACAATTGCGCGATCGTGTTGAGCATGACGGTCGTGTTGGCAACGGCCTGACCCTCGACCGACACAAGAATGTCGCCCGGGCGCACACCCGCACGATCGGCCGGGCTATTGCGCAGCACCGATGCGATGATTGCGCCGCTGCGGCGCGGCAGGCGAAAGGCCTCGATGAGCTCGGGCGTCAGGTCCTGCGGCTCGACACCGATGTAGCCGCGCGTAACAGCCCCATCGCGCAGGATCTGCTCGAGCACCTGACGCGCCGTCGAAGCAGGCGTGGCAAAACCGATCCCCAGAGAGCCAGCGCCGCTGCCGCGCGAGGAAAAGATCGCTGTGTTGATACCGATCAGGCGGCCCTGGGCATCGACCAGCGCCCCGCCTGAATTGCCCGGATTGATGGCTGCATCGGTCTGGATGAAATTCTCAAACGTATTGATGCCGAGCTGGCTGCGCCCCAGCGCGCTGACGATGCCCATGGTGACGGTCTGGCCCACGCCGAAGGGATTGCCGATGGCCAGCACCACATCGCCCACCCGGACGGCTTCTGAGTCGCCGAATTCGATAACGGGCAGATCGCGTCGATCGATTCGCAGCACCGCCAGATCGGTGTCGGGGTCGCTGCCGACGAGTCGGGCACTGGCCCGGGTGCCATCGGCCATCAGCACCTGAATTTCATCAGCAGATTCGATGACGTGATGGCTGGTGAGCACATAACCTTCACGCGCAACGATCACCCCCGAGCCCAGGCTGTTGGCCTGCTGGCGTTCGGGCAGCGCCTCGCCGAAGAAGCGCCGCATGGCCGGGTCATTCATGGGGTGGCCCGGCGGCAGGCGCCCCGCCCGGGTGGTATGAATATTGACAACCGCAGGAATCGCGCGCTGGGCCGCCGATGCGTATGACACAATCGGTTGATTCAGGGCGGGCCCGGTACCCCCCCCCGAGGTCAGCGCCGTGCGACCGGCAAGGCCAGCAGGGCCCAGGCGCGTCGGCAGCCACTCGGGACGTAACACCGCCAGCGTGAACAGCAAGGCCAGCAGGACGGTGACGGCCTGGGCGAAGATCAACCAGAGCTTATTGAGCATGAAGACAGTACAAGCGAAAACAGCCAGAGCGCTGCGCAAAGCCAGCCCCAGGATCAGCGCCCGCCGTCTGGAGACGTGGTTCGAGTCGTGTCTGCAGGCCAGCCAGTTCAAGGATTATTGCCCAAACGGCATGCAGGTGGAAGGCAATCGCCCCATCGCGCGCATCGCCTGCGGGGTGAGCGCCAGTCTCGCGTTCGTACGCGCGGCGGCCGCAGCGGGTGCGGATGCCTGTCTGGTACATCACGGCTGGTTCTGGCGGGGCGAAGATCCCTGCATCATCGGTGTCAAGGGGGTGCGCATGCGCGCGCTGCTGGAGAGCGGCATGCATCTCTTTGCCTATCATCTGCCTCTGGACGTTCACCCAACGCTGGGCAATAACGCGCAACTGGCGCAACGCCTGGGCTGGCGCACCGATGGTCGCTGCGGCGACGACGCGCTGATCTCCTGGCACGATCTGGCCACGGGCACCCCGGCGCCCCGGATCGCTTCGCTGCTCAAACGGCGGCTCGGTCAGGCGGCGCTCATGGTCGGCGCCCTTGATCGACCGATTCGGCGCATTGCCTGGTGCACGGGCGCAGCCCAAGACCTGCTCGAGCAGGCCGCGCGCGCGGGTGCCGACGCCTTTGTAAGCGGCGAAATATCAGAGCGCACGACCCACTTGGCCCGGGAACTGGGGGTGGCTTACTTCGCGGCCGGCCACCACGCAACCGAGCGATTTGGCGTGCAGGCACTGGCCTCACACGCCAGCGAGGCCCTGGGGGTCGAGCAGGTCTTCATTGACGACCCCAATCCGGCTTGAGCAGCGGGTTGGGCCGGCCCCGTCAGGCTTTGGGCGGGTCCGATGGCGGGGTTCCCTGCGCGCCGGCCGGTGACGCCGCACTGCCAGTCGGCACACTGCCAGCCGCCTCGCCGCCAGCTGCCGCGCCTGCGGCAGCCTGGGCCGCGTCTTCGTCGGCCTTGTCACGGCTGTAGGCCTTGAGAAAGCCCGCCAGGAAAATGCCCAGCTCGTAGAGCAAGATGAGCGGGATGGCCAGCATGAACTGGCTCAGCACATCGGGCGGCGTGAGAATGGCCGCGGCAATGAAGGCACCCACGATCACGTAGCGACGCACCTCGCGAAGCTGGGTGGTGGTGACCATGCCCAGCTTGACCAACAGCATTTCGACGACCGGCACCTCAAAGGCCAGACCGAAGCCGAAAAAGATCGCCAGCGTGAAGTCCCAGTACTTCTGCAGGTCCTGCATGACCTCAGCGCCCGTTCCCTCAACAAACGAGAAGAAGAACTTGTAGGCGGCAGGCAGCACAAACAGGTAGGCAAACCCGATCCCGACCACGAGAAAGAACACGCTGGAGAAGATGAGCGGCAGGGCAAACCGCTTTTCGTGTTCGTAGAGGCCTGGCGCGACGAAGGCCCAGGCTTGATAGAGCACCCAGGGCAGCGCGGCCAGAAGCGCCGAGAGGAAGGCCACCTTGGTGAGCGTGAAGAAGGCGCCTTCGCCTGCGAGAAAGACCGGCTTGGCACCCGGCGGCAAGGCTTCATAGAGCGGCAGCGAAAGGAATCGCATGATGTCGCTCGAGAAATAAAAGCACACGCCAAACAGCACCAGCACGACCACGAGCGACTTGATCAGCCGGTCACGCAGCTCGACCAGATGGGAGATGAAACTTTCTTCCTGGGCCATGGCAGCTGCGCTCAGTTGCGATAGAAACGGCGCTTGGGCCGTTTACGGCGGAATTCGCGGTCACGCTCGACGCGCCGGTCGCGGATGCGCTCGCGCATGCGTCGGTTGGCGTAGATCCGGTCCCAGTCGGTGGGTGCCTCGGCAGGCTTGCTGTCGCCATCGAAGGCCGAGTTGAGTGAATCAAACTGGGCCTGGGCGCCATCCACGGCAGACTTGACTGAAGACTCAACCTCGCGCGCCGCCGAACTGACCTCGGTTTGCAGTTTGCGCAGGTCTTCGAGATCCATTTGACGATTGATATCGGTCTTGACGTCAGCGACATAGCGCTGAAGCTTGCCAAGCCACTGACCGACCTGCCTGGCCACGCGCGGCAGACGCTCGGGCCCGAGCACCACCAGAGCAACCAGGGCGGTCACGGCCATCTCGCTGAAACCGAAATCGAACATGGCGGATTGGGGGCTCAGGCCGGCGGTCGGGTGCCGCGCTCAAAAAGACACGAGCGGCCTGATCGACCGCTCGCTCGGCAGGGCGCCCAAGCCACCAGGGCCGGCGAAGCGCTCAGTGCTTTTCCTTGGCTTCGACGTCGATGGTCTTGCTGGCCACCTGCGGTGCAGGCACCTGCTGCGATGGCGCAGCGGGTGCCTGCGTGTCGCCCGCGGCCTTGTCTGCGCCTTCTTTCATGCCTTCCTTAAAGCCCTTGACGGCGCCGCCCAGGTCAGACCCGATGTTCTTCAGCTTTTTCGTCCCGAAAATCAGCATGATGATCACAAGCACGATCAACCAGTGCCAGATGCTCAGCGATCCCATTATCAGCTCCTGATGACAGTCTACTGGCGGCGCGAGGCAGACGAACCCAAGGGCTCGGGGCCACCCAGTACATGGATATGGAGATGATACACCTCCTGCCTTCCCACCCTGCCGTTGTTGACAATGACCCTGAAGCCGTCATCGAGACCTTGTTCCCGGGCGAGCTGTCCTGCCATCCCGAGCAACTTGCCGAGCAAGGCCTGATGCCGGAGGTCGGCGTCGTAAAGGTTCTCAAGGTGCTGCTTGGGGATCATGAGAAAGTGCACGGGCGCGCTGGGGTTGATATCGTGAAACGCCAGCATATCCTCATCTTCGTAGACCTTGCGCGACGGGATTTCACCCCGGGCAATCCGGCAAAAAATGCAGTCGTGAGACATCGTTGCTCCTCGGTCGCGTCGCTCAGTGGGGTAACTCGGTCGCGTCAATCTGTGCCGCGCGTCAGCAACGGCGCTGGGCCGGGTCCGGCAACAGCAGGGCGGCCCCGCGTGCGATCGATCGTACGCAGGGCGCCGGATCAGGCGTCGTCACGCTCACGTGCCACCGCCTTGCGCAGCGCCTTTTCCTCGAGGCCCGAAAGCCCTTCCCTGCGGGCAAGCTCGGCCAGGACGTCTGCAGGGCCCAGATCATAGTGCGCCAACATGACCAGACAGTGAAACCACAGGTCGGCCGTCTCGGACACGATACGTTCGCGCACGCCGTCTTTGGCGGCCATCACCGTCTCGGTGGCCTCCTCGCCGATTTTCTTGAGCACTGCATCGGGCGCGCGCGCGAGCAGCCGGGCGACATAGGAGCTGTCGGGGCTCGTACCCTTGCGAGACTCAATGACCTGCGCCAGGCGCTCGAGCACCTCGGCGGAGAAAGCGGGAATGGAATCGCTCATCGGTAGATGATCTCGGGGTCCTTGAGCACCGGGTCGACGGCCACCCAGTCTCCGGCCTGCAACTGCCTGAAAAAGCAAGACTGCCTGCCGGTGTGACAGGCGATGCCGCCCGCCTGATCGACTGCGAGCAGGACCACGTCGCCGTCGCAGTCGAGGCGGATCGCGCGCACCGCCTGGGCATGACCGGATTCTTCGCCCTTGCGCCAGAGCCGGCCGCGCGAGCGAGACCAGTACACCGCGCGACCGCTTTGGGCGGTTTCGAGCAGCGCCTCGCGGTTCATCCAGGCCACCATCAGAATGCGGCCACTCTCGGCATCCTGAGCGATGGCCGGAACCAGGCCGGACGAATCCCAGCGGATCTGGTCGAGCCAGTCGTCCGACGCAGACTGGTGCTGCCCGGGTACGTGCGGGGCGCTCATTCAGTCAAGCCGCACGGCAATGCCGCGATCGGCCATCAGGCGCTTGGCCTGTGCGACCGTGTACTCGCCGAAGTGAAAGATGCTGGCGGCCAGCACGGCATCGGCACGCCCCTGGGTGACCCCCTCGGCCAGGTGCTCGAGCCCGCCGACCCCGCCCGACGCGATCACGGGGATGCCGACGGCATCGGCTACGGCCCGGGTAAGGCCGAGGTCAAAGCCCTGGCGTGTGCCGTCGCGGTCCATGCTGGTGAGCAGGATTTCGCCCGCCCCCAGGCGCTCGACCTCGCAGGCCCAGGCGACCGCATCAAGCCCGGTGGCGCGACGCCCGCCGTGGGTATAAACCTGCCAACGGCCAGGGCCATCGGCTTTGGCATCGATGGCGGCGACGATGCACTGAGCGCCAAAACGGCCGGCCGCCTCGGCGATGAGCCGGGGGTTCTCGATGCCAGCGGTATTGATCGAGATCTTGTCAGCGCCAGCATTGAGAAGCCGGCGTACGTCTTCGACCGCTCGCACACCGCCCCCCACTGTGAGCGGGATGAACACCTGATCGGCGACCGCTTCGATGACGTGGAGAATGATGTCGCGATCGTCGCTCGAGGCGGTGATATCGAGAAAGGTGAGTTCGTCGGCGCCCTGCTCGTCATAACGACGGGCGATCTCGACCGGATCGCCCGCATCGCGCAGTTCAACGAAGCGCACGCCCTTGACCACCCGCCCCGCGGTGACATCGAGGCAGGGGATGATTCGTTTGGTGAGCACTGGGCCGCTCAGCCGTTGAGCTCGTCGGCGCGCGTCTGGGCGGCCGCGAAATCGAGCCTGCCTTCATATAGCGCGCGGCCCAGAATCGCCCCCTCGATACCCTCGTCTTCGACGGCGCAAAGCTTGTCCACGTCGTTGATATCGGCCACGCCGCCCGAGGCGATGACCGGCACCCGCAGTGCCTGCGCAAGGCGCACGGTGGCCTCGATGTTGACGCCGGTGAGCATGCCGTCGCGCCCGATGTCGGTGTAGATGACGGCTTCAACCCCATAGTCTTCGAACTTGCGCGCCAGATCGACCACGTCGTGCTTGGTGACCTTGCTCCAGCCGTCGGTGGCGACCCGCCCGTCCTTGGCGTCGAGTCCGACGATCACCTGGCCGGGAAAGGCGCTGCAGGCATCGTGCAGAAACCCGGGGTTCTTGACCGCGGCCGTCCCCACGATGACGTAGGACAAGCCGCCGTCGAGGTAGCGCTCAATGGTGTCGAGGTCACGAATACCTCCGCCCAGTTGCACCGGAATGCGGCCGGCAATTTCGTCGAGAATGGCCCGAATGGCCGACTCATTGCGGGGCTTGCCGGTGACGGCGCCGTTGAGATCGACCAGATGCAGGCGCCGGGCGCCCTGCTCGAGCCAGTTGCGGGCCATGGCCGCCGGGTCTTCGGAGAAGACCGTGGCGTCTTGCATGTCACCTTGCCGCAGCCGCACGCAGCGGCCGTCCTTGAGGTCGATTGCGGGAATCAGCAGCATTGCGGGCAGATATGAATGGTGGGACCGGAAAAAGAGGGAACCGCGGAATCAGGGGTTCCAGCGGACGAAATTCTCGTAAAGTTTGAGCCCGTTGGCCGCGCTTTTCTCGGGGTGGAATTGTGTCGCAAAGATGTTATCCCGCGCCACCGCACAGGTAAAGCGCAGGCCGTATTCGGTTTGCGCGGCAATGAGGGAGGCGTCATCGGGCACCGCGAAAAAGCTGTGCACGAAGTAGAAGTAGGCGCCGGGCGCTACGCCAGCCCAGAGCTCATGCTGACGCGTCGGCTCGACCCGATTCCAGCCCATGTGCGGTACCTTGAGCCGCGCGCCATCGGGCAGCCGCATGGAAGCGTCGGGAAAGCGCAACACCTTGCCGGGGAGCAGGCCCAGGCCCGGCGTGTCCCCCTCAGCGCTCCAGTCAAACAGCATCTGCTCGCCGACGCAGACGCCAAACAGCGGCCGACTCCGAGCGGCGCGCAGCAGCGCATCGCGCAGGCCCGACTCATCCAGATGGCGCATGCAGTCGGGCATGGCGCCCTGCCCCGGAAAGACCAGTCGGTCGGCGCTGTCGAGCCGGGCGGGCTCGCCCGTGATGATGACGCTTGCCTTGGGCGCCACGTGCTCGAGCGCCTTGGCGACCGAGCGAAGATTGCCCATGCCGTAGTCGACGACTGCAATGGTGGTCACGGTTGGCACCTGGAGATGCGTCGGGATGAAAAATTCATCAGGGTTGTCGCCGAGTCATGACGGGTAGCAGCCACAGCGGGAGGGGCGGTTTCAGAGCGCTTCCTTGGTGGACGGGAGCTGGCCCGTTGCCCGCGGATCGGCTTCGATCGCCATGCGAAAGGCCCGGGCGAAGGCCTTGAAAATGGTCTCGCACTGGTGATGAGCATTGTCGCCACGAAGGTTGTCGACATGCAGGGTGACCTGAGCGTGATTGACAAAGCCCTGAAAGAATTCGTGCGCCAGATCGACATCGAAGCTGCCGATCATCGCGCGCTTGAACTCGACCTGCCAGATCAGGCCCGGCCGGCCCGACAGATCGATTACGACCCGCGACAGCGCCTCGTCAAGCGGCACATAGGCGTGACCGTAGCGGCGGATGCCGCGCTTGTCGGCCAGCGCCCGGGCGACCGCCTGGCCGAGGGTGATGCCGATGTCTTCAACCGTGTGGTGCGCATCAATATGCAGGTCACCGTGCGCCTCGATGTCGAGATCGACCAGGCCGTGGCGGGCAATCTGGTCGAGCATATGGTCGAGAAACGGCACGCCGGTGGCCAGTTTTTGCTGGCCTGTGCCATCGAGATTGATGCCCACGCGGATGCGGGTTTCGGCGGTATTGCGGGTGACTTCGGCTGAACGCATGTTGAACTCGTTAAGGGGCCGGCGCTGCGGAGCGCCTCAGAGCGAAGCCGCCAGTGCGGCAAGCATCGCCTGGTTTTCTTCGGGAGAGCCCACCGTGATTCGCAGACAGTTGGCAAGAAGCGGATGCATTTTACCGACGTCCTTGACCAGCACACGCCGCTCGCGCATGCGCTGGTGGGTGAGCGCACTGTCAGCCACCCGAGCGAGCAGGAAGTTGGCCCGAGAATCGATGGCCTGGACGCCCGCCATCGACTGCAGGGCCGCGAGCAACACCGAGCGCTCGCGCCGGATCTGCTCGGCCTGCGCATCTAGCACATCGAGGTGTTCGAGCGCGAATTGGGCCGCGGCCTCATTGAGGACGCCGATGTTGTAGGGCGGGCGCACCTTATCGAGTTGACTCAACCACTCGGGCGCGGCCGAGAGATAGCCCAGCCTCAGCCCGGCCAGGCCCAGCTTGGAGAGCGTGCGCATGACGACGAGATTGGGATAGTGCGGCAGACGTGGCATCCAGGTGTCGAGCGCGAAGGGCTGATAGGCCTCATCAATGACGACCAGCCCGGGGGCCTCGGCAAGAATGGCCTCGATATGGACCGAATCGAAGCAGTTGCCAGTCGGGTTGTTCGGAAAGGCCAGAAAGACCACCGCCGGGCGGTGCCTGCGCACAGCCTCGAGCATGGCTGGCAGGTCGAGGCTGAAGTCGGCAGCGAGCGGCACCCCCACAAAACGACTGCCGGCGAGCTTGGCCGAGACCTCATACATCACGAACGAGGGCACCGGCGCGAGTACGGTCGCCCCGGGGCGGGCGGTGGCCACGCACAGAAGGGTGATGAGTTCGTCGGACCCGTTGCCCAGCAGCACCTCGTAGCCTGCGGGCACGCCCAGTTTCGCGCCGATCGCAGCCTTTAGGCCGGCATAAGCGGGCGCCGGATAACGATTGAGCAAGGCCGCCGCCAGCCGCTCGCCCAGGGCGCCTTGAAGCGCCGGTGGCAGGGTGTATGGATTCTCCATGGCGTCCAGCTTGACCAGCCCGGCCGCGGGCGGCACGTGATAGCTCGTCATGGCGAGCACCTCGGGGCGGATCAGCCCCTGGACCCGGGCTGCAAGCGCCGAACCGGCCGATGGGTGAGTGCCCGCCGGATCGAGTCGCAGCTCGGCGCTGCGCGCATGGGCCTCGAGCCCCTCGCCCCGCGCCAGCGTCGCGGCCACCCGACCCAAAGCCTGGGCGGCATCGCGCGACACTTCGATGATGGAGCTGCGTTTCTGAAAATCGTAGACGCCCAGCGGCGAGGAAAAGCGCGCCGTGCGCATGGTCGGCAGCACATGGTTGGGGCCGGCGCAATAGTCGCCCAATGACTCCGACGCATACGGGCCCAGGAACATCGCTCCCGCATGGCGGATGCGATCGGCCCAGCGCCGGGGGTCAGCCGCGATGATTTCGAGGTGCTCGGGCGCGATGTGGTTGGCCAGTTCGCAAGCCTCGTGCATGTCGCGAACCTGCACCAGCATGCCGCGATCGGCCAGCGATCGCTCGATGACGGCCCGACGCGGCATGGTGGGGAGCAGGCGAGCGATCGACTCGGCCACCCGATCGATGAAGGCGGCATCCGGGCACAGCAGGATGGACTGCGCGAGTTCGTCGTGCTCGGCCTGGGAAAAGAGGTCCATGGCCACCCAGTCGGGATCGACCGAACCGTCAGTGAGCACCAAAATTTCGCTGGGGCCGGCGATCATGTCGATCCCCACCACCCCAAACACGCGGCGCTTGGCCTCGGCCACATAGGCATTGCCAGGGCCGACGATCTTGTCGACGGCGGGCACCGTGCGGGTACCAAAGGCCAGCGCGGCCACGGCCTGCGCACCGCCCATCGTGAACACGCGGTCGACGCCGGCGATGGCCGCCGCGGCCAGCACCATGGAATTTCGCAGGCCGTCGGGCGTGGGCACCACCATGATCAGTTCGCCCACCCCTGCCACGCGCGCGGGGATCGCGTTCATGAGCACCGACGACGGGTAGGCGGCCTTGCCCCCGGGCACATACAGGCCCACGCGGTCGAGGGGACTGATTTTCTGGCCGAGTCGGGTCCCGTCGAGCTCGACATACTCCCAGGACCGGGCGAGCTGGCGCTCGTGATAGGCACGAACGCGGTCGGCCGCCGATTGCAGCGCCTCGCGCTGCTCGGCGCCGAGCGCGGCCAGGGCCGCGTCGAGCGTGGCCCGAGGCAGTTCAAGGTCGGCCGCGTCGTCGATCTGCAGGCGATCGAAGCGACGTGTGAATTCGATCAGCGCCGCATCGCCGCGGCGGCGCACCTCGTCGATGATTTGCCCGACCACCTGCCCGACCGACTCGTCCTGCTGGGCCTCGTAGGCGAGGAGGGCTGCCAGTCGCGCGTCAAAGTCGGGGTCGCAGCTATCGAGGCGATGCACCATGCCCGTAGCCTCGCGCAGGGCCCTGCCGCCTGGGGTGCCGACATCGGCCTTGAACGCGCCGGCGCTCATTTGGCCCCCCCGCCAGCAAGACTGGGAGCCGCAGTCACGGCCCGGTCGATCGCAGCCAGCAAGGCGCCCATGCGCTCGGGTTGAGTCTTGAGCGAGGCCTGGTTGACGATGAGACGCGCGGAAATGGACATGATCTCCTCGACCTCGACCAATCGGTTGGCACGCAAGGTGCCGCCGCTGCTCACGACATCGACGATCACATCGGCCAGCCCCACCAGGGGGGCCAGTTCCATCGAGCCGTACAGCTTGATCAGGTCGACATGCACGCCCTTTTCGGCGAAGTGCTGACGCGCGCAGTCGACATACTTGGTAGCGACCCGCATGCGGGCACCACGCCTTACCGCCTGTTCATAATCAAAGCCATCGCGGGCCGCCACGCAGAGCCGGCAGCGGGCAATGCCCAGATCGATGGGCTGGTACAAGCCCTCGGTGCCGCTTTCGAGCAGCACGTCACGACCCGCCACGCCCAGATCGGCCGCGCCGTAGCGCACGTAGGTGGGTACGTCACTCGCGCGGACGATGATCAGACGCACCTCGGGGTCACCCGTCGGCACAATGAGCTTTCTAGACTCGGCCTCGATCGCATCCACGGAAATGCCTGCGGCGGCCAGCAGCGGCAGGGTCTCGTCGAAGATGCGCCCCTTTGACAGCGCGAGAGTGATCACGTCGATTTCCTGTTGAAAAGCGCGCGCCGCGCAAACCCGCCCACCGCACTGCGCACGATCGGCTACCTGACCCGCTCCGCGCGAGCGCCCAGCACCTTGAGCTTGGCCTCGATGCCCTCATAGCCACGGTCAAGATGATAGATGCGATCGATCACCGTTTCGCCGTCGGCCACCAACCCCGCGATGATGAGCCCCGCCGAGGCACGCAGGTCGGTCGCCATCACGGTGGCCCCCGACAGGCGATCGACCCCGCGTATGACGGCGGTATTGCCCTCGATTCGGATATCGGCACCCAATCGCTGCATTTCGAGGACATGCATGAAGCGGTTCTCGAAGATGGTTTCGGTGATGATCGCTGTCCCGCTCGCGATGGCATCCACAGCCATGAACTGCGCCTGCATGTCGGTGGCAAAGGCCGGATAGGGCGCCGTGCGCACGCTCACCGGGCGCGGCCGGCCGGACATCGACAGGCGAATCCAGTCAGCGCCGGTCTCGATGCGGGCCCCTGCCTCGCGCAACTTGTCGAGTGTGGCGTCCATGGTGGCCGGTTCAGCCGAGCGAAGGACGACCTCACCGCCGGCGGCCACGGCCGCGCAGAGGAAGGTGCCCGCCTCGATTCGATCGGCCATGACACGGTGCCGCGCCCCGTGCAGGGTGGGCACGCCCCGCACCACGATCCGGTCGGACCCCGCGCCCTCGATGACGGCGCCCATGGCCGTGAGCACCCGGGCCAGGTCGACCACCTCGGGCTCGCGCGCGGCGTTTTCGATGACCGTCTCACCGTCGGCGAGGGTGGCGGCCATCATGAGATTTTCGGTCCCGGTGACGGTGACCATGTCGGTGACGATTCGGGCGCCCCTGAGACGCGCGGCGCGGGCACTGACGTAGCCATGCTCGATGCGGATTTCGGCCCCCATCGCCTGAAGACCCTTGATGTGCTGGTCGACAGGGCGCGCACCGATCGCACAGCCGCCGGGCAAGGACACGCGCGCCTCGCCCAGCCGGGCAAGCAAGGGCCCGAGAACGAGAATGGACGCGCGCATGGTCTTGACGAGATCGTAGGGGGCTTCATGCGAGACCAGCTGGCTCGCATCGAGCGCCAAGCGTTTGCCGTCGGCCTGCTCGCGCACGCCGAGTTGGCGCAGCAGCCGCAACATGGTGCGTACGTCCTGCAACTGCGGCAGTTGCTCAAGCTCGAGCGTGTCGGCTGCGAGCAGCGACGCACAGAGAATGGGCAGCGCCGCATTCTTCGCTCCCGACACCGTCACCTCGCCGGCAAGCCGCCCGCCGCCTGTGATCTTGAGCTTTTCCATACCTATTGGCGCGGCGCCCCGGACGCCGCGTTGCCCGCCTGGAACTCGGCCGGCGTGAGCGTGCGCATCGAGAGCGCATGGATTTCCTCACGCATGCGATCACCGAGGGCACGATAGACGAGCTGATGGCGTTGCACAGGGCGCTTGCCCTCAAACAGCGAGGATACGATCAGCGCCTCGAAATGCTGACCGTCACCCGTCACCTCGAGCACCGAGCACTCGAGACCTGCGGCAATGTAGCCGCGCACATCTTCAGGGCTTACCAATCCAACCTCACAGGCGAAGTTTGTAGCCGGTGGCAAGTTGCCGCAGCGCGATCGCGGCAACCACCAGCAGGGAACTGAGCACGATCAGGAAACTGGTCTCGGGGGCCACATCCGAAACACCAAAAAATCCGTGGCGAAAACCGTCGACCATATAGAAAAACGGATTCAGGTGCGACAGCACCTGCCAGAACCCGGGCAGGGACTTGACCGAATAGAACACGCCCGCCAGAAAGGTGAGCGGCATGATGATGAAATTCTGGAAGGCCGCGATCTGGTCAAACTTTTCGGCCCAGACTCCTGCGATCAGACCCATTGTACCGAGGATGGCACTGCCAAGCAGCGCAAACGCCACGATCCAGAGTGGCTGGGCAAACGGCACTTGGGCGAACCAGACGGTGAACACGAATACGCCGAAGCCTACGGTCATGCCCCGCACCATCGAGGCCAACACGTAGGCCCCGTAGAGCTCCCAGTGTGAGAGCGGCGGCAGCAGCACGAAAACAATATTGCCGGTGACCTTGCTCTGGATGAGCGAGGACGAGGCATTGGCAAATGAATTCTGCAGCACCGACATCATGACCAGACCAGGCACCAGAAAGGACGTATAGCCGATCTGTCCGAACACCTGTACGCGATCGCCGAGTGCCTGCGAGAAGATGAGCAGGTACAGCAAGGCCGTGAGAATGGGGGCCGCGATGGTCTGCACGCTTACCTTGACGAAGCGCAGCAGCTCTTTTCTGAGCAGAGTGAGGAATCCGGTCATGTCGATCTCTGCCCGGCCGCTCAGGCCGCCTCCTGCATCACCCGCATGAACACGTCCTCGAGGTCGGTGTGGAGAAGCTCCATTTCTTCGATCCGGCAGCCGGCCACACGCAGTGCGGCGAGGAGCGTCTCGACATCCTCGAAGCGATCAACGCGCAACGTGGTCAAGCCCGTGTCGCTATCCTCGGTGACGAGGTATTCACGCAGCGACTCGGGCAAGGGCGCCCCGGCCAGCCGCAACTGGAGCCGCCCGCCCGCGAAGCTGCGAAGCAGGGAGGTGGTGCGATCGAGCGCCACCACCGCGCCCGCCTTGAGCATGGCGATGCGCCCGCAGAGCTCCTGGGCCTCTTCGAGGTAATGCGTGGTGAGTACGATGGTGTGGCCATCGCGGTTGAGTCGGCGAATGAAGGCCCACAGCGTGCGCCGCAACTCGACATCGACACCGGCGGTAGGCTCGTCAAGCACGATGACAGGAGGGCGGTGAACCAGCGCCTGAGCCACCAGCACCCGCCGCTTCATGCCACCCGACAGCGCGCGCATGTTGGCGTCAGCCTTGCTCGTGAGATCAAGATTTTCGAGAACTTCGTCGATCCAGGCGTCGTTGTCGCGCACGCCGTAGTAGCCGGAGGTGAGCCGCAGGGTTTCGCGCACCGTGAAGAAGGGGTCAAAGACAAGCTCTTGCGGCACCACGCCCAGCTTGCGGCGAGCCGCCCGAAAATCGTCGACGACGTCATGGCCCATGACCGCCACGCTGCCCGAGGTGGCGCGCGACAGCCCCGCGATGATCGAAATGAGCGAGGTCTTGCCGGCGCCGTTGGGACCCAGCAGACCGAAGAACTCGCCCTGTTCGATGGCCAGTGACACCCCGCGCAGCGCCTCGAAGCGGCCGTAGTGCTTGACGACCGCGCGCACGTCGATGGCAGGCGTCATGGCTGCTTGGCCGATTGCGGCATGTAGCTGCGTAGCAGGCGCCAGGCGGCACGGCCCGCGAAGTGGCAGTCAGGGCGCATCGAAGACAAGACCGTCAAGGCCATAGAGCGAGGCGAGCCTGCGCAATTTATCGGGGACCTTGAGAAACACCGGCTGCGCCTGGCCCTGCGCCGCACGTCGGGCGGCCAGCAGCACCGCCAGCGCGGTGGAATCGAACTCACTCAAGGCCCCCAGATCGATTCGGCGGCACCCCGCCGCCATCGCGGCGGTAAGCGCGGCCAGCACACCCATGGCCTCGGGGTGTGTCAGCCGCGCGGGAAAGGCAAACACCTCGGCAACATTCATGAAATTGGCTCTCGTGCGCTTCAGCTACGCGGCGCGCTAGCGTCAAACTGACGGTTTTTTTCAGACAGGCTGCGGATCAGGCCATCGATACCCTTGGCGGCGATTTCCTGGCCGAACTGCTCACGATAGGTTTGGACGATCCAGATACCCAGCACATTCACGTCATAGATTTTCCAGCCGTTGCCCGACTTCTCGAGCCGGTAGTCGAGCTGGATCGGATCGCCCCGGGTGCCGACGATTTCGCTGCGCACGACGACTTCATCGGCCGAGGCATCGCCCCGGAAGGGCCGCACCTTCACCTGCTTGTCGCTCACCTGCGTGAGCGCGCCCGAATAGGTGCGCAGCAGCAGGGCCCGGAATTCGACGATCAGCTGCTTTTGCTGCTCGGCGCTGGCCTGGCGCCAGGCCCGGCCCATCGATAGCGCGGTCATGCGCTCGAAGTTGACGTTCGGCATGATCGCGGCATCAACGAAGCTGGCCACACGCTGAAAGTCGCCCGACTGAATGGCCTTGTCATTCTTGATGCGCGTCAGCACGTCGTTGCTGAGCGCGTCGATGAATTTGTCGGGCGCGCTCGCCTGTGCCACCGCCAACCCCGACCAGATGGCACCACCGCAACCCAGCAATGCCCCGGTCAGCATGGGCGAGCCAGCCAGCAGCGAGGCGCTCAGCGCAAGCCCTGCACCGAGCGGGCCCAGCGCCCGTGCGGCCAGGCCGCTGAAGGGATTTCGAAGATTTCTCATGGCAGTTACTCAGAGGGTTCCGGCGGGTTGCCGTCGTAGACCAGGTGTTGTCGCCGCTGCAGGTAGGCATTTCGAAAGAAGGTGTAGCGGTCAAGCATGGCGCCTTCGGCGAGCCGATCCATCGGCAGCAGCGCGGCACGCAGGTCGACGATTCGCACGGCCGTAAACGCGGCAAACTCGCCGCCGTCCGCAATGCGACGGGAAGGGTCCAAAGCGATATCGACCACGCGCCCCCCCGCGTCCCGAAGGCTGGAGGGCCCCAGCAGCGGCAGTACCAAATAAGGGCCCGACGGCATCCCCCACACCCCCAGTGTCTGACCCAGGTCTTCGTTGTTGCGCCGCAGCCCCAGTTCGGAAGCGATATCGCCCAGCCCGAAACAGAGGACCGTATTGAGCGCAAAGCGGCCAAAGTCGGACATCGCGTCAAGCGGCTTGCCCTGCAGGAGATTGTTCACGCCAATCCAGGGATCGGAAAGATTGGAGAAGAAATTGCCGAGCACCAGCCGAAAGAGCTCAGGCATGGTGTCCGTGTAGGCGCGAGCCGCAGGCTTGATGACGGCCTTGTCGAGCGATTCATTGAAGCTGAAGACGGCGCGGTTGAAGGATTCGAAAGGGTCGGCGGCCGGTGCGGCCAGTGCAGGCCGTGCCGCAAGCAGACCCAGCACAGTCAGCAGCGCGGCCATCAGACCTGCGACCGAACGCCGCGAGGCGCCCCAGCGCCCGCCGGCGCGCGCACCCGGCACCGGACACTGGCCGGGCATGCGCTTGAGCACCCGCTCACGCCTCATTTGCGCTCTCCCTCGGCGGCGCGGTTGTAGAGCATCTGACCGATGATGTTTTCGAGCACCACCGCCGACTGCGTCATGGTGAGCGTGCCACCGGCCTCGAGCATGGCCGTGTCGCCACCCGCCTCCAGGCCGATGTACTGCTCGCCGAGCAGACCAGCGGTGAGAATCTTGGCCGAGGTGTCCTTCGGGAAGCGATAGCGCGTGTCGAGTTCGAGCCGCACCACCGCCTGATACGTTTTGTCGTCGAGTCCCACCGACACCACCCGCCCTACCACCACGCCCGAACTGCGGACCGCTGCGCGGGGCTTGAGGCCGCCGATGTTGTCGAACCGCGCCACGGCGGAATAGGTGTCGCGCAGTCCCATGCTGCTGCTCATGTTGCCGGCACGTAGCGCCAGAAATACCAGGGCGCCAAAGCCCAGCAACACGAAGAGCCCCACCAGTACGTCTACACCTTTGCGATTCATCGCGGTCTCCTGCCTGCGTTCAGTGAGTGCTGAACATCAGAGCGGTCAGAATGAAGTCAAGCGCCAGAATGGCGAGTGAGGCCACGACCACCGTGGTGGTGGTGGCCCGCGACACCCCTTCGGGGGTCGCCTCGGCGTGATAGCCGACATGCAGCGCCACGAAGGCGACGGTAAAGCCAAACACCACGCTCTTGACCACGCCGTTGCCAATGTCCCGGATCCAGTCAACGCCCCCCTGCATCTGCGACCAGAAGGCGCCTGCATCGACGCCGATCATTTCGACGCCAACCACATAACCGCCCAGCACACCCAGCGCAGAGAAGAGCGCCGCCAGCAGCGGCATGCACACCACCGCCGCCACGAATCGGGGTGCCAAGACCCGGGCCACCGGGTCGACCGCCATCATTTCCATGGCATCAATCTGCTCGCCCGCCTTCATCAGCCCCACCTCGGCTGTGAGCGAGGTGCCGGCGCGGCCGGCAAAGAGCAGGGCCGTGACCACGGGACCCAACTCGCGAACCAGCGACAGCGTGACCAGCAGGCCCAACGCTTCTTCGGAGCCGTAGCGGCGCAAGGTGTAGTACCCCTGAAGCCCGAGCACGAAACCGATCAGCAGGCCAGACACCAGAATGATCGAGAGCGAGTAATTGCCGATGAAATGGATCTGGTCGATGATGAGGCGAGGCCGCCGCAGCGCTGCGACGCCGAGCAGACAGAGCCGCAGGAAAAACCGCGCGGCATAACCTGCATGTGCCAACCTGTCGCCCAACCAGCGAACGGGATCGGCAAAAGAGAAGCCCGGCTTCATCGGGGAAAACCCAGGTCTTCGGCCAGTGTGCGCTGGCTGGCATGATGAAAGGCCACCGGCCCGTCGATGTCGCCATCGAGAAACTGCCGGACATTGGGATCCTGGGAGTCGCGCATGTCCTGCGGCACGCCGTGAGCGGCAATGCGTCCCTGGGCCAGCAGGTAGACATAGTCGGCGATCGCGAAGGTGTCCTTGATGTCGTGCGACACCAGGATGGAGGCACAGCCCAGGGTGTCGGTGAGGCGTCGGATCAACTGGGCGACCGTTGAAAGCGAGATCGGATCAAGGCCCGCAAAGGGCTCGTCGTACATGATGAGCGGGGGGTCCAGCGCGATGGCACGCGCCAGTGCCACCCGCCGCGCCATGCCGCCCGAGAGCTGGCTGGTGCGGTAGTGAGAAACACCCCGCAGGCCCACGGCATTGAGTTTGAGCAGCACCAGGTCACGAATGAGGTCGTCCGACAGTTGGGTGTGCTCGCGCAACGGAAACGCCACGTTGTCGAAGACGCTCAGGTCTGTGAACAGGGCGCCGAACTGATAGAGCATGCCCATGCGCCGGCGCACGGCGTAAAGCCCGTCGCGATCAAGCGAGGCAAGCTCCTGCCCGTCGAAGCAGACGCTGCCGCGCTGCGCTCGAAGCAGGCCGCCGATCAGGCGAAGGATGGTCGTCTTGCCCGAACCCGAGCCCCCCACGAGCGCAACGATGCTGCCCGGCCGAACACTCAGGCTGACATCATCGAGAATGAGACGCTCGCGGTAACCGAAGCGGACACCGTCGAGTGAAAGGAGCGTATCGGGCAAGACTGCTCTGCCACATTGGGAAGGAAAGCCGGTCATTTTAGCGCGGATCAGTCTCCCTGCCCCGGCCGCCGGGTTATTACACGCTGACGTTCAGCCGCTCGCCAGCGCTGAGGATGAGGTCCCGCCGCCCCGACAATACCAGCACATCGCCGGCAGCGAGCACCAGCGTACCGGGCGGCTCGATCATGCGCTCGCGCCCACGAACCAGCGCGCTGACGCGAACGCCGCCGACGGCGACTTCGGCGATCGACCGACCGACGCCAGCGGCCTGAGGCAGAACCGGAACGGCATGCAGGTGGAGGGGGTCTTCCTCGATGCTCTCGCGATCACGGTCATCGGCGCCGTGAAAAAACCCCTGCAGCAGCACATAGCGGCCATTGCGGATGCGCTGAACCCGACGCCGCACCCTCGACAAGGGCACCCCCGCCAGCGCCATGGCGTGCGAGGCGATCATCAGGCTGCCCTCGGCGACATCGTGGACCACCTCGGTGGCACCTGCCTCACGCAAGCGGTCAATGTCGGCATCACTGCCAGTACGCACCAGCACCGGTAGCTGCGGGGCCAGCTGCTTGACCTGGTGCAGCAGCTTGAGCGCCTGCGGCAGATCATCAAAGGTGACCGCCAGTGCGCGAGCACGGTGAATGCCCGCGGCGAGAAGGGTCGACGTCCGGCAAGCGTCGCCATACACCACCGGCTCGGCAGCACCAGCCGCCTCTCGTACCCGATCGGGGTCGGTATCGAGCGCAATGAAGCTCACCTTCTCGGCCTCGAGCACATGACCCAGCCCCTGACCACAGCGACCAAAGCCACAGATGATGACGTGGCCGCTGCGCGCAATCGTGTGGCTCGCCAGCTGCTGCAGTTGCAGTGAGCGCATCATCCACTCGTGCCCCGAGACCCGCAAGGCGAGGCGATCGGCCTGGGCGATCAGGAATGGGCTGACCAACAGCGACAGCAAGATGGCCGCAAGCAGCGGCTGTAGCGCCCCGCCTTGCGCAAGACCGCCCGCGGTGGCCTGCGACAACAGGACGAAGGCAAACTCGCCACTCTGCGCGAGCCAAATTGCGCAGCGAATCGCCACGCCCGCACTCGCCCCGGACAGTCGCACGATCGCCGCCACTGCGGCCACCTTGAAGACCAGTACGACGCCCAGAATAAGCAGCACCTGCCGCCAGTTCGCCATCAGCTCTGGAACTTCGAGCTTGGCGCCGACCGTGACGAAAAAGAGTCCGAGCAGCACATCCCGGAAGGGTTTGATGTCTTCCTCGACCTGATGCCGAAATTCGGTCTCAGCAATCAGCATGCCCGCCACGAAGGCGCCGAGCTCCATGGAGAGGCCCACCTGGCTCGTCAGCCACGCAAAAAATAAGGTGGCCAGCAGCACATTGAGGGTGAACAACTCATGCGAGCGGCTGCGCACCACCGTGCCGAACCAGCGCTGCATCAGCACCGGACCGAAGCGCAGCAGCAGGATCAGCAGCAACGCGGCCTTGGCCATGGCAAACCCCAGCGCCGGGACAAGGCCATCAGTCCCCGACGAGAGCGCCGGGATGACGATCAGGAGTGGAATGACCGCCAGGTCCTGAAACAGCAAGACGCCGAAGATTCGGCGGCCATGTTCGGATTCGAACTCCCGCTTTTCCACCAGCAACTTGGTGACCAGGGCCGTCGATGACATGGCGATCGCAGCGCCTGCAACGATCGCCAACCGCCAATCGAGGCCCGGCATCAGCCACTGCCCCCAGGCGCTGGGAAGCCACAGCAGCACGGCCGTCACAGGCAGCAGCGTGGCGAGCAACTGGGCCGCGCCCAGCCCGAACACGAAATGCCGCAGCGACTGCAGCTTGGCGAAGTTGAACTCGAGCCCGAGCGAAAACATGAGAAACACGACGCCGAGTTCCGCGGCCGCCTGCAGCACGCCGCCGTCGGCAGCAAGGCTGGACGCGTAGGGGCCCAGGAGTACACCGACCGCCAGATAAGCGACCAATGGCGGCACGCCATAACGCCTGAGCGCCACCGCGATGAGGGTCGCGGCCAGGATCAGGATCAGGGCCAGCTCGAGCCCGCTCAGCATATACTCGCCCCGGTGAATTCAGCCGATTCCATTGTAGCCAGCCCCGAGCGCCTCATTGCGCGTGCGGTCGAAGTATTGCGTATCGAATCCAGAGCGGTCGAGCGCCTGTCCGAACGCATCGGCCCCGACTTCGCACGCGCCTGCGCGCTGATCCTCGACTGTCGCGGAAGGGTGGTCGTCAGTGGCATCGGCAAGTCCGGCCATGTGGCACGCAAGATCGCGGCCACGCTCGCCTCCACGGGTACGCCTGCCTTCTTCATGCATCCGGCCGAGGCGAGCCATGGTGACCTGGGCATGGTGACACGGGACGACGTTTTCGTCGCCCTGTCCAACTCGGGCAGCACCGAAGAACTGGTGAGAATCGTGCCGCTGATCAAGCGTCAGGGCGCCCGGATGATCGCCATGACCGGCCGCCCCGACTCGCTGCTCGCGAATCTGGCCGATGTCCACCTCGACGCCGGCGTCGAGCGCGAGGCCTGCCCCCTCAACCTCGCCCCCACCGCCAGCACCACCGCGGCGCTGGCGCTGGGCGATGCGCTCGCGATCGCACTGCTCGATGCCCGCGGATTCAGCCCCGAAGACTTCGCGCTCTCCCATCCTGGCGGTGCGCTGGGCCGCAGGCTGCTCACCCGGGTCGAAGATGTCATGCGAGGAGCGGACGCGCTGCCGCGCATCGCCGTCGGCGCGCGGCTGATCGACGCCATTCTGGAAGTGACCCGCCGACGCATGGGCATGACTGCGGTCGAGCATCCCGACGGAACTCTGGCGGGCATTTTTACCGATGGCGATCTCAGGCGATTGCTCGAAAAAGGGGGCGACATCCAGCGCATGCCGGTTGACGAGGCCATGACGCTCAACCCCGTCACCATCGGCCCGCAGGCCCTCGCCGCCGAGGCCGTTCGGCTGATGGAGGAGCGGCGGATCAGCGTTCTGCTGGTCACCGACGCCCGCCGACAAACGGTCGGCGCGGTACATATCCACGATCTGCTCGCCGCCAAGGTGGTCTGATGGAAGCCGCCGCCCGGGCCGACGCTGTTCGACAACGCGCTGCGGCGCTGACGTGGCTGGTCCTGGATGTCGATGGCACCCTCACCGATGGGCACATCTATATCGGGCCGACTGGCGAGGCCATGAAGGCGTTCAGCGTGCGTGACGGCTTCGGGCTGACGCTGCTGCGCGAGGCCGGTTTCAAGCTCGCGATCATCACGGCGCGACGCTCGGCGATCGTCGAGTTGCGCGCGGCCGAACTGCGCTTCGATGCGGTCATTCAGGGCGCGCACGACAAGCGGGCTGCCCTGCTCAAACTCTGTGGCGAACACAGCGTCCAGCCGCAGCAGGTGGGCTTCGTGGGCGATGATTGGCCCGACCTTCCCGCCATGCTCAGCGCGGGTTTCGCCGCCGCAGTAGCCGATGCGGTCGATGAGGTTCGCGGCCGGGCGCACTGGGTCTCGACCCTGCCCGCTGGGCGCGGGGCCGTGCGCGAACTCGCCGAATTCATTCTCGATTGCCGGGGTGAACTCAAGACCCTGCTCGCTCGACGCCTCACGGCCGCGGGCGCCGGCCAGACGTCATGAATGCCCGGGCTTACGACCGACTGGCGGCGACGGTCTCGCTGATCCTGTTGCTGTTGCTGGCGGCTGGTACCTACTACCTGGCCGAACTTGCTGATCGATTCATCAAGCCGGAGCGATCCAGCGCCGCCCCCGATCTGCCGGACGCCTTCGCCGAGGGCGTGGTGCTGCTGCGACTCAACGAGCAGGGCTCGCCCGTGTTCCGCATGTCGGCCGAACGCATGGAACACTTTCGCGACAGCGACACCAGCACCTACGTGAACCCGCGTATGGTCACCCTCGACCCGGCGCGCCCGCGCATCACCTTAACGGCTCAACGCGGCACGTCCAACAAAGGCAACGAGGAGACCCGGCTTGAGGGGCAGGTGCGCCTCGACCGCCCGGGTACCGCCACCGATCCGCCGATGCGCGTGCGCACCGAATTCGCCATTGTGTTGACCGAGTCGGAGATTGCCCACACCGACCGGCCGGTGGTCATCACCCGCGGCGACTCGACCTTGACCGGCACCGGCATGGAATTCAATAATCGCGCCCGCACCCTTCGCATCGACGCCGACGCGAGGGGGTTGTGGGCATCCGAAAAGCGCCAACCGTGACCCCAGGCCCGTCCCCGTCGAAGCTAAAGCACGCCCTCGCTGTCCGCCGACGAGCGGTGGCCGCGCCACCTATCGTCTGGAGCATGGCAAGCCTCGCGCTCGTGGCGCTGATCACGCTACCCGGGCGAGCGCACGCCGAGAAGGCAGACCGTGACAAGCCGGTCCAGGTGGAATCCGACCGAATGGAATATGACGATGCGCGGCGCATCAATACCTTCATCGGGCGGGTCATCCTGACCAAGGGAACCATCATCATCCGCGCCGATCGGCTGGTGGTGCGCGAGGACACTCAAGGCTTCCAGTACGGGCAGGCGGTCGGAAAGCCGGCGAGCTTCCGGCAAAAACGGGAGGGGCTCGACGAGTTCGTCGAAGGCTACGGCCTCACCATCGACTACGACGGCAAGGCCGAAACCGTCACGCTGACCGAAGAGGCCCAGCTGCGACGGCTCGAGCATGAGCGGGTCACCGATGAAGTCCGCGGCACACGAATCATTTACCAGAGCGGCGCCGAGTTTTACACCGTGGACGGCGCGCTGCCGGGCAAACCAAGCAGCGGGGACCGCGTCCGGATGGTGATCCAGCCACGACGCACGACACCCGAACCCGCGCAGGCGCCGGCTCGCCTCAAACCCGCTGAATCGCTGACCGTGCCGGCTCCAGCACCCTCGCAACGCTGATGGGGGTCACCACCGACACCGCTACGCCCGGCGCGGCGCCGCGCCCCGGCAGCCATCTCGTGGCCAGCCACCTGATGAAGGCCTATCACGGCCGCAAGGTGGTGAAGGACGTGTCGGTGGATGTGCGAAGCGGCCAGGTCGTCGGCTTGCTGGGCCCGAACGGCGCGGGCAAGACCACCTGCTTTTACATGATTGTCGGGCTCGTGCCCTGCGACGGCGGCGGCATCGAACTTGATGGTATCCCGATCGGGCGACTGCCCATCCACCGCCGGGCGCGGCTGGGGCTGGCCTACCTGCCGCAGGAGGCCTCGGTCTTCCGGAAACTGAGCGTCGAAGAAAATATCGTCGCGGTGCTCGAGTTGCAGCGTGACAGCGAGGGTAAGCCGCTCAGCCGGCCCGAAATCGCTCGTCGGCTCGACGGCCTCCTTGCAGACCTTCAGATCGAGCATATCCGCTCCAACACCGCCCTATCCCTTTCCGGTGGCGAGCGCCGTCGCGTCGAAATCGCCCGCGCGCTGGCCAACTCCCCTCGCTTCATTTTGCTCGACGAGCCCTTCGCCGGCGTCGACCCCATTGCCGTGCTGGAGATCCAGCGCATCGTTCGTTTTCTGAAGGATCGGGGCATTGGGGTGTTGATCACAGACCACAACGTGCGAGAAACGCTTGGCATCTGCGACAGGGCCTATATCATTAGAGATGGTACCGTTCTTGCTTACGGCCGCCCCGACGAAGTCGTCCAGAACGACGACGTTCGCCGTTACTACCTCGGCGAACACTTTTCGATGTGAGGCGGTGAGGCGGATCGGCCCATTTCGATCCCTTCAATGAAAACCGCCCTTCAGTTCAAACTCAGCCAGCAGTTGGCGCTCACGCCCCAGCTGCAGCAGTCCATCCGGTTGCTGCAGCTGTCGACGCTCGAACTGAATCAGGAAATCGAGCAGATGCTGGCCGAGAACCCACTGCTCGAACGCGAGGACGATCCGCTCGGAACCTACCTGAGCATCGCGCCCAACGGCAGCCTCGACGGCCCCCGCTCCGCCTCGGGCGACGACCTGGGCGCCACACCGGCCGAGTCGGCCCAAGCGGGTACGGGCGACGACGCCAGTCCGGACGCGGGCTCGGACATGGCTTCAAGCGAAGGCGGGCTTGACGACAGCTTCAGCGAATGGGGCCACGACAGCGGCACGCGCTCGCAAAATGACGACGAGGACGAGCGCGAGTACGCGCAAGTAGGCAGCGTCGGGGTAAGTCTTGCCGAGCACCTGCGCGACCAGCTTGCCGGCACGCGCGTCTCGCGGCGCGACCGCGCGCTGGTCGAACTGCTGATCGACGAACTCGACGGTGACGGCATGCTGCTCACCAGTGCAGAGGAGTTTCATCAGGCGCTGCCGGAGGAATTGGAGATTGACGAGAGCGAGGTCGCCGCAGCGCTCAAGCTTCTCCAAAGCTTCGATCCGGCCGGCGTCGCCGCCCGCGATCTACGCGAATGCCTGATGCTGCAACTGGCCCAGCCGGCGTCTCATCCCCCCGAGGTACTCGCGCTGGCCCGAACGCTGGTGGCCGAGCACCTCGAATTACTGGCCGCCAAAGACTTCGTTCGCCTGAAGCGAATGCTGCAATGCGGCGACGATCTTCTTCGGCGAGCCCAGGCCCTCATCCGCAGCCTGAACCCCCGCCCGGGTTCACGCTTTGCCCGTGACGACGCAGGCTATGTCGTCCCCGATGTGGTCGTCAAGCGCACACGGGCAGGGTGGGTCGCCTCGCTCAACCCCGATGTGATGCCCAAACTGCGGGTCAACACCATGTATGCCGACATCCTGCGGCGTAATCGGGGGGCGGCAGCGGGTAATCTGTCCGGCCCCCTGCAGGAGGCTCGCTGGCTGATCAAGAACATCAACCAGCGCTTTGAGACCATCCTGCGTGTCTCGCAGGCCATCGTCGAGCGTCAGCGGGGCTTTTTTTCCCACGGTGCCGTCGCGATGCGCCCCTTGGTTCTACGCGAGATTGCCGACACCCTGGGGCTACACGAATCCACGATTTCGCGGGTCACCACACAGAAGTTCATGCTCACACCGAACGGTACCTTCGAGCTCAAATACTTCTTTGGTAGCCACGTCGCCACCGACACGGGCGGCGCCGCCTCCAGCACCGCCATCCGCGCACTGATCAAGCAGCTCATCGGAAGCGAGGAGGCCCGCCGCCCCCTTTCCGACAGCCAGATCGCCGACCTTCTGGGCGAGCAGGGCTTCGTCGTCGCCCGCCGAACAGTCGCCAAATATCGTGAATCGCTACGGATTCCGGCGGTCGCCCAGCGCAAGTCGCTCTGACCACACCGCCCGCCCTGCCGCGCACAGGCCAGCCTCGCCGGCGTCGGGTCGCACCCAGCTAACGCGCCCCGGGGCGGGATGCAAGGCTTGAAGGGGAACGAAATGGAACGATTGTTTGTTTTGTTGCGTTGCACCAAAACAAATTGCTCGGCTGTCGGTCAGACTTGTATACTCGCCCGCTCGATTTGATCCTGAAGATTCCGTCGCCAGTGCAATCAGTCGGTTGATGCACAACATCAACCGGCCAGGGGTGCCCGCTTATGAGCCGACTGACCCGCCTTCTCGCGCCGACCAACCTGTTGGTCGGCCTCTCCGTGACCAGCAAGAAGCGCCTGTTCGAGCAGATCGGCTTGCTCTTCGAAAACGTGCATGGCATTGAGCGCGGACGGGTCTTCGATTCTCTTTTTGCCCGCGAGCGGCTGGGTTCAACCGGCCTGGGAGAAGGCGTCGCGATCCCGCATGGCCGGATCAAGGGGCTCAGAGAAGCGCGCGTCGCGATGGTCAGGCTTGCCGAGCCGATTGCCTTCGATGCGCCGGATGGTCAGCCCGTCAGTCTGTTGCTGTTCCTGCTGGTACCCGAACACGCCACCGAGGAGCACCTCGAAATCCTGTCTGAGGTGGCTGAATTGCTGTCCGATCCGGTCATGCGTCAGGCACTCATGACCGAGACCGATACAACCCGACTGTTCGACACACTTTGTGCTTGGGAGCCTTGCAGGCCTGCGGCCTGATTGGTCTCGCCCTCCGCAGCCGCGCCACGCGATCTCTCTAACGACGATTCACCGGCATGCCCTTCCCCCGAGACACGCGAGGGGGTAGTCTTCGCGCATGACTGACCCCATCATCGTTACCGTTGCAGACCTCTTCGATTACAACAGCGAAGAACTCGGCCTCACCTGGATTACCGGACAGGAAAGTGCCGACCGTAAGGTCGCCCACGCCACGGCAGAGCCGGCTGACCTGATCGGCCATCTCAACCTGATCCACCCTGGCAGGATGCAGGTGCTCGGCCGGCTCGAACTCGACTACCTGCAAAACCAGGGTGGCGCCCATGAACAGGCGATTATTCACGATCTGATTGCCGCTCATCCGCCTGCGGTCATCATTGCCGATGACCAGCGGGTGCCGCCGGCGCTGCTGGAACTGGCCCGGCGCGACCGCATGCCGCTGCTCTCGAGCCCGATGACGGCCGCTCGCGTCATTGACACACTGCGCCACTATCTTGGCAAGGCAGCGGCCGAAACCTGCCAGATGCACGGCGTCATGATGGACGTGCTGGGTATGGGCGTGCTGATCTCCGGCGAATCGGGTCTGGGCAAAAGCGAACTCGCGCTGGAGCTGATCAGTCGTGGGCACGGTCTGGTCGCCGATGACGTGGTCGAGCTGAGCCGCATCGCCCCTCACACCCTGGAGGGGCGCTGCCCGCCACTGCTGCGCAACCTGCTCGAAGTACGTGGCCTCGGTTTGCTCGATATCCGCACCATCTTCGGCGAAACCGCTGTGCGTCCCAAGATGAAGCTCAAGCTCATCGTTCATCTGGTGCGCCGTCGCGAGATGGAGAGCGAGTACCAGCGCCTGCCACTCGAGGCGCTGACGCAGGATGTGCTCGGCATCGCCATTCGCAAGGTGGTGATACCGGTTGCCGCGGGACGCAACCTCGCGGTGCTCACCGAGGCGGCGGTCCGCAGCACCGTGCTGCAACTGCGCGGTTTCGATACCATGGGCGACTTCGTCGAGCGGCAACGTCAGATGATCGAATCGAACGGCTGAGCCCGCCGGCCCGGCCCACGCAGGACCAGACGATGCGCGTCATTCTCATCACCGGTATTTCGGGCTCGGGCAAATCCATCGCTCTCAAGGTCCTCGAAGACGATGGCTATTTCTGCATCGACAATCTGCCGGTTCGCTTCCTGCAGGAAATCATCGGTCATCTGGCCGACGGTGGCGGTGAGCGCGTGGCGGTCGCCATCGACTCCCGGGGCGGCCAGGTACTTGCGGAGCTGCGCTCGCTGGTTCACGGGCTGAGTCGCTTCGGCCACGATGTCAAAGTGCTCTTTCTGAATGCCCGAACCGACACGCTGGTGCAGCGCTATTCCGAGACCCGGCGCCGGCACCCGCTGAGCGGACTCGTCGCCGCTGATGAGCCTCTGCCCACGCTGGTCGAATCCATTGAGCACGAGCGCGAGCTGATGTCCGAGCTTGAAGGACTGGGCGTCTCGATCGATACCAGCGACCTGCACCCGAATATTTTGCGTGCCTGGGTACGTGATGTGGTCGGCTCCGACCGGGCCGCACTCACGCTGCTGTTCGAGTCCTTCGCCTACAAGTCAGGCGTGCCGCTCGATGCCGATCTGGTGTTTGATGTGCGCTGCCTGCCCAACCCCTTCTACACACCGGCCTTGCGGCCGCTCTGCGGGCTCGACGCGCCGGTGGCCGATTTCCTGGGCGGCATTCAGGCGGTGCAGCAGATGATCGGCGACATCGCGCGCTTTCTCGATGACTGGCTACCGCATTACATCCTCGAAAATCGCAGCTACCTCACAGTCGCGCTGGGATGCACCGGTGGCCAGCACCGTTCGGTGTACTGTGTCGAACAACTGGCCGCGCGCTTTCGCAGCCGGGAGCAGGTGCTGGTGCGACATCGCGCCATGGCCGCGCGAAAACAAGCCGGTCAGGCGGCCTGACTTGCCCGAGCGCGGGCGCCGCCCCCGACCGAACCGCGCTGAACCCCGAGCCGCACTGGGCCTGTGGTCGATCAGACGGCCTCACACCTTCCAGGCTCACTTCGACGGGACCCACCGCGCATGCGCACGATCGACTCACTTGCCATCTTTCCGCTCGGAACCGTGCTGTTTCCGGGCGGTGTCCTGCCACTTCGCATCTTCGAGGCGCGTTACGTGGACATGGTGCGGGAATGCATGGCGAGCTCGCAGCCCTTTGGCGTCTGCCTGATCACCCGGGGCCGGGAGGTCGGCAGGCCAGCCGAGCATGAAGCACTGGGCTGTACCGCAAGCATCGCCGATTGGGACATGGAGCAGCCCGGCATCCTGCAACTGCGAACGGTGGGCGGCGAGCGCTTTCAAATTCTGGAGCGGCGCACTCAGCGAGACGGCCTCATCCGTGCCAGGGTTGAACTCATCGACAGCGATCCGGCCACCAACATCCCGGATGAGTTCGCGATGTGCGTGACACTGATCGAACGCATCATCGAGGATGTCGATCGAGAGGAGCCCGAGGATCATCGACGCATCCTGGCCCAACCTTACAGCCCGCAGGACGCGGGCTGGGTGGCCAACCGGCTCGCCGAGTTGCTACCTCTGGACATGCCCTCACGCCAGCACTTGATGAGCCTGTCTGATCCGCTGCAACGGCTTGCCCTGATTCACGAATCGCTGCGCGAGCAGCAAATCATCCAAGCGAAAGCCCCAGGAGCAAGGTCCTGACGGGTTTGGGCAAGGCCTGAGCGGCCAGCTCGTGCGCGGCCACCCACCGGGTGGTTGCGCACTCAGTGTCCACCGCCACGGGGGGCCGGGTCGCATCGGCGACTCGTAGCAGCACCGGGTGCGCAATCAGCCTGAAATGCGTGAAGGCATGGCGGATGGGCTCGAGGCTCAGGGACTGCGCGATCGGCAGGCCAAAACGCTGTTCGGCCTGCCTGGCCAGCGAGTGCAGCGCGTCGGGCTCGGCTTCAGGCAGGCTCAGCAGCCCGCCCCAGATGCCCGCGGGCGGGCGCTGCTCCAGCAAGACCTCGCCCGCTCGAACGATCACCAGCAGCGCGCACTCCCGCTGAGGGTAGGCACGTGCAGGCCTGGGCGCTGGCAAACGCGCCTGCCAACCCCTGGCCTGCGCGCAGCAGCTCGCCTTGACGGGACAATCGCTGCACTGGGGTCGCGTGCGCGAGCACAGCGACGCGCCCAGGTCCATCAGGCCCTGCGTATAGGTGTCCACCCCCTCGGACGGGAGTTCGCGCTGCGCAATCGCCCAAAGCTGTTGCTCGACCCGACGCTCGCCGGGGTACCCCTCGATTCCAAAGTGTCGGCAAAACACCCGCTTGACGTTGCCGTCGAGAATGGCGGCCCGCTCGCCAAAGCAGAAGGCGGCGATGGCGGCAGCGGTGGAGCGGCCGATACCGGGGAGCCTCGCCAGCTCGACGGCCGACCCCGGAAAACAGCCCCCATGCTCGGCGACCACCCTCTGCGCGCAGCGGTGAAGGTTGCGCGCCCGGCTGTAGTAGCCGAGGCCGCTCCAGAGTTGCATCACCCGCTCGACCGGCGCCTCGGCCAGCGCGCGCAGGTCGGGAAAGCTTTCCAGGAAACGCTGGTAGTACTCGATGACCGTCTGCACCTGGGTCTGCTGCAACATGACCTCCGACAGCCAGACCCGATAGGGGTCGCGGCTCGCCTGCCAGGGCAGGCCATGGCGGCCGTGCCTGCGCTGCCAGTCGCACAGTCGGCCCGCAAACGACTCGTCAGGTGGTTTGGGGGCAGGTTGATCGCTCATCTATCGCGGCTGACAGACGGGGCAGAAGTAGGTCGCGCGCTGCTGCTGACGGATCGAGCGGATGGCCGTGCCGCAATCCCGGCAGGGGTCGCCCGCACGCCCGTAGACGCGGCAGTCAAGCTGAAAGTATCCGCTTTCACCGCTGCTGCCGACGAAATCGCGCAAACTGCTGCCACCGCGTTCGATCGCCTCCGACAGGGTTTCGCGGATGGTCCGCGCGAGCCGGTCACAGCGCGCACGCGACAGACGCTCGGCCCGCGCGGTCGGTCGAATGCCAGCACGAAACAGGCTCTCGGACGCATAGATGTTGCCAACCCCGACCACATCCCGACCCGCCAGCAGAAATTGCTTGGCCGACACCCGCCGCCCCCGCGAGGCCCGATACAGCGACGCCCCGTCGAAAGCCGCCGAAAAAGGCTCGACACCCAGTGACGCGAGCAGGGGGTGGGCCTGCAGCGGCCCATCGAGACGGTCATGCCAGAGCATCGCCCCGAAGCGGCGCGGATCGGTGTATCGAAGCACACCGGCATCGGTGATGATGTCCACGTGATCGTGACGGGCTGCGACCGGCGCGCCCTCGAAAAAGCGGAAATTGCCCGACATGCCCAGGTGCACGATCAGCCAGCCCTCGCCAAAATCGAGCAACAGATACTTCCCTCGCCGATCGATCCCGAGTACCCGCCGCCCCACGAGCCGGTCCGACAGATCAGCCGGGACCGGCCAGCGCAGGCGGCGCTCGCGCACCTTGACGGCCAACACGGTTCGGCCCGCAACCCGGGGATGCAAACCTCGTCTGACGACTTCGACTTCGGGTAGTTCAGGCATTCTTCGCTCTCGCCCGCGCATTCGCTTGCGGGGCAGTGTAATTGAACCTACCATCCGCCCATGCCAAGCCTCCCTCCGGTCACCGGCCTTTGCGCCGCCCCCGATTCAGCCGCTCCTCAGCCCCACCGCCCGATACGCCCCGGTGTTGCCCACGCAATCGCTGCGCTCCTGCTCGTTGGATCATGCTCGGGGCTCGCCAACGCTCAATCCGCACCTGAGCGTGTGCCCGCCAACCCTCAAGTGCGGGCCGCCGCCGATGCCCGAGTGTCGAGCCTGCCCGAGGTCGAACTGTCGCCCCAGCTCCTGTTCCAGTTGCTCGCCGCAGAAATCGCTGCGCAGCGGGGCGAGACGGGCAGCGCCGCTGCCACCTATCTGTCGCTGGCTCGCCGCACCCGCGACCCGAGGCTTGCGCGGCGCTCGGCCGAACTGGCGCTCGCAGCACGCGCGCTTGATCGGGCGCTGACCGCAGCGCGCCTGTGGGCCGAGATCGAGCCAGACTCCAGAATGGCCGCCCAGACGGTGGAAGCCTTGCAGCTGAGTACCGGCGCCATCGCACCGCTCGAGCCAATGTTGCGCGAGCGACTCGATACCGCCCGCCGTGAGGGCAAGCTCGCCGAAGCCTACGAAGCGCTCCAGACCTCGCTGCTTCGAGCGCCCGACAAGAAGCAGGCGCTGGCGGTGATGGAGCGCCTGGCGTCCCCCGACGCAGGTGTGCCCGCCGCACGCATGGCAATCGCCGCCATCGCGCACGCCGCCGAGGCCTTCGATCGCGCGGCCGCCGAGTCGCTCGCAGCCCTCGGCATGGCCCCCAATGATGAAAGCATCGCCGTGCAGGCGGCGCGCTATGCCTCGCTCTCGAGCGCAGGTCGGGCCTCGGCCGTTACCCTGCTCGAAACGTTTCTCGAGCGACAGCCCCGATCCATCGAGGCTCGCTATGCCCTGGGCCGGTTGCTCGCACAGTCGGGTCGCAGCAACGACGGCCGGACCCAACTTGAGCTCGCGCTCAAGCAAGAGCCCGACAACCCTGCGATCCTGTTCACGCTCGCTCAGCTATCGGCGCAGTCGGGTCAACCGGCGGCCGCTCAGGCGTATTTGCGTCGATATGTCGAGTTGCCCGCCGACATCCAGCGCGACAACGCGCCGGCGCTGCTGTTTCTCGGGCAACTGGCCGAGGAAGCCAAGCGCTTCGACGAAGCCATCGCCTGGTATTCGCGCGTCGAATCGGGCGAGCAGGCCATAGTCGCGCTCATGCGCCACGCGATTCTGCTAGGCCGGCTCAAGCGTATCGACGAGGCGCGGGCACTGCTGCGCGAGGCCAACGCTACGTCGGCGCGCGAGCGCTCACGCCTGGTCTCGGCAGAGGCCCAGATCCTGCGCGAAGCAGGCCGCTACGCCGACGCCTTCAAGGTCATCGACGACGCCCTGGCCCGACAGCCCGATGAACCCGATCTCCTGTACGACCACGCCATGGCTGCCGAAAAGATCAATCGCCTTGATGTGCTCGAGACCAGCCTTCGAAAACTCATCGGCGCCCGGCCCGACCACGCCCACGCCTACAACGCCCTGGGCTACACGCTCGCCGACCGCGGCCTTCGCCTGGACGAAGCGCAGTCGCTGATCGAAAAGGCGCTGCAACTCGCGCCCGACGATGCGCAGATTCTCGACAGCATGGGCTGGGTGCTGTTTCGCAGGGGCGATCTCGAAGGCGCCATCCGCTACCTGCGCAAGGCCTACGAGTCCAACCCTGAAGTCGACATTGCGGCACACCTGGGCGAAGCGCTCTGGAAGCTGGGCAAGCAGGACGAGGCGCGTGCCATCTGGCGCGACGCTCACCAGCGCGAGCCGGGCAACGAAACTCTGCGAGAGACCCTGTCGCGGCTCAACGTCAGCCCATGAGTACGGCCAGCTTGGGCAAGAGGCTGGCGGCAATCGCGGTCTCGATCGGCACCGCATGCTTGCTCGGTGCCTGTGCGAGCCTGCAGCCGCCGGAGCCGCCGCCTGCCGCTCCGGGCGTCGAACTCACGCGCTGGTCGGGTCGGTTTTCGGCCACCTATGCCCAGCCTGGCGAAACCGATGGCGAGAACCGCGCCAGCGGGCGCTTCAGGCTCGAACGGCTGGCCAGCCACACCGTGCTCGAGTTGTCCGGCCCGCTGGGCCAGACCATTGCCAGCGCCCAGGTCGACGATCGGGGCGCGCGACTTACCGACTCGAACGGCCGAACCTATCAGGCGGCTTCGGCCGAAGCCCTCACTGAGCGCCTGTTCGGCTGGCGCGTGCCCGTGCTGGCACTGCCAGGCTGGCTGCAGGGCCGAATCCGAACGCCTGTCGACGCCGAGGCCGGCAAGGTCTGGACGGGGACCGACTCGGGCTGGTCCATCCGCATCGAGTCGTGGATCGACACGGGGCGGGCGCGAGTCCTGGAGCTCGTCTGGCCAATCGCCGGCACGCCCTCCGATCGCAGGCTGCGCCTGCGGCTCGTGGTCGACACCGCGTCATGATCACGGCGCTGCGCAATCTGCCGGCGCCCGCCAAGCTGAACCTGTTCCTGCATGTGACCGGTCGGCGGGCCGACGGCTACCACCTGCTCGAAACGGTCTTCGATCTGATCGATCTGGCCGACACGGTGCACCTGACCCTTCGCGAAGACGGTCAGGTGCTGCGCGAGACCCGGCTGCGCGGCGTCGGTGACCCCGAGCAAGACCTGACGGTCCGGGCGGCACGACTGCTCGCCCGCCATACCGGCTGCCGACTGGGCGTGAGCATCGGCCTCGACAAGCGCATTCCGATGGGCGCGGGCCTGGGCGGTGGCAGTTCGGATGCAGCCACCGTGCTGCTCGGCCTGAACCGCCTGTGGCACCTTCAGCTTGATCGGCCGACCCTGCAGGCACTCGCCCTGCAATTGGGCGCCGACGTTCCCTTCTTCGTCTACGGCGCCACGGCCTACGCGAGCGGCGTGGGCGAGCAACTGCGCGCCTGCCCCCAACCCGAGCGCCACTTCGTGCTCATCGCCCCCGGCGTGCATGTGCCGACGGCCAGCGTCTTCACGGCCCCTGAATTGACACGGGATACGAAACCGCTCAAAATCTTCGGTCTTTCGCGAAGCGAGGCTGTCTTTCGCGGAAAGAACGATCTTCAGGCCGTCGTGCAGTTGCGACACGCCAAGGTAGCCCAGGCTCTGGCGCTTCTGAGGCAAACCGCCGAAACGTTCGGAGTCGATCCCGGGTTCGCCCGCATGACCGGTTCCGGATCGTGCGTCTTTCTTTCCGTTCCGACCGACCGTCTGGCAGCGGTGGTATCACACCTCCGAGAACGCTGCAGTGCCCATCCGGCATTTCAGATTCGGGCGGTGCGATCACTGTCTGCGCATCCGCTTCGCGAATGGGCGTTTGCCTGAACCCGCAGTCCGCTGCGGGTCCATAGCGTTCGCTGCAAATGGGGAGTCGCCAAGTTGGTTAAGGCACCGGATTTTGATTCCGGCATGCGTAGGTTCGAATCCTACCTCCTCAGCCCACTCTCTCGCAGCACCCTGTAACCGGCTCACTCCAAAACCCTCCCATCCAAGAGCCCCGACATGCTGCCCGGATACAGTCGTCATTCCGAACCCCTGTCGCCCGAAGGGCTGATGGTGTTCACCGGCAACGCCAACCCGAGTCTGGCCACGGACATCGCCCACCACCTGCACCTCAAGCTGGGCAAGGCGACGGTCAGCCGCTTCTCCGACGGCGAAGCCATGGTCGAAATCCTCGAAAACGTCCGAGGCAAAGACGTCTTCGTCGTGCAGTCCACCTGTGCGCCCACCAATGATCACCTGATGGAAGTCATGATCATGGTCGACGCGCTCAAGCGCGCGTCGGCTGGCCGCATCACGGCAGCCTTGCCCTACTTCGGCTACGCCCGCCAGGACCGGCGCGTGCGCTCGATGCGGGTTGCCATCAGCGCCAAGGTGGTGGCCAACATGCTGCAAACGGCCGGGGTCGACCGCGTCCTCACCATGGATCTGCATGCCGATCAGATCCAGGGCTTCTTCGACATCCCGGTCGACAACATCTACGCCGCGCCACTGATGCTGGCCGACCTGCACAAGTCCCCGTACGACAACCTCATGGTGGTCTCGCCCGACGTCGGCGGGGTGGTGCGCGCGCGCGCCATCGCCAAACGCCTCGACTCCGATCTGGCCATCATCGACAAGCGTCGCCCCAAGGCCAATGTCGCCGAAGTCATGAACATCATCGGCGATGTTGAAGGGCGCTCCTGCGTCATCATGGACGACATCGTCGACACCGCCAACACGCTGGTCAAGGCAGCGGCAGCGCTCAAGGAGCAGGGCGCGCGGCATGTGCTCGCGTATTGCACGCACGCCGTACTGTCGGGCAGTGCGGTCGAGCGCGTCAAGGATCCCGCGCTCGACGAACTGGTGGTGGTCGACACCATCCCGCTGTCGGCCGAAGCGCGGGCCTGCAGCAAGATTCGCGTGCTCTCTTGCGCGCAACTGTTCGCCGAAACCATTTTGCGAATCAACCGGGCCGACTCGGTTTCCTCGCTCTTCGTCGACTGACCCGTTTCAAAGGTGCCCGCGCATCCGTGCGGGCGTTTCGCAATGCCTGGCGCTCTGGTCGCGGACGCCTGGCTCACGAAGGCCGAAAGGCTTTCAATTGAAGGAGTGCACGATGAAAGTCGTAGCCATCACACGTCAAGCGCAAGGGTCGAGTGCGAGCCGCCGCCTGCGCCGCAGCAGCCACGTCCCGGGCATCATCTACGGCGGTGGTGCCGATGCCACCCCCATCTCGATCGAGCACAACCCGCTCTATCACGCACTGCGGGTCGAGGCCTTTCACTCGTCCATTCTCGACATGGAACTCGACGGCAAACCCGAACAGGTGCTGTTGCGCGATGTCCAGTGGCACCCCTACAAGCCGCAGGTCATGCACATCGACTTTCAGCGCGTGTCCGCCGATCGGCCCATCCACATGCGCGTGCCGCTGCACTTCACGAACCAGGAGCAGTCGGCGGCGGTCAAGAACTCGGGCGGCATCGTCGGTCACATCATGACCGACATCGAGATCACCTGCCTGCCGAAAGATCTGCCGGGCTTCATCGAGGTCGACCTCATCAACCTCGAGTCGGGCAAGCCCATGCATGTGAAGGACATCCAGTTCCCGGCAGGCGTCAAGCCCGTGCTGCGCGCCAAGGAAAACCCGGTTGTCGTCACCGTGACCATTCCGGGCGCAGAAGAATCATCGTCCGAGGGCGCGAGCGCAGCCGCGCCAGCCGCTGCGGCCAAGCCCGCTGCCAAACCGGCCGCCAAGCCGGCCGCCAAGAAGTAATCACACGGCCTGCGCGTCGCCGCAGCTTCTGATCCGCACGGCCTTCGGGCGGCGGGTCAGAAGGGCGGCACGCGCGTCACGCCATGGGTGGCATCCGCCTGATTGCCGGGCTCGGCAACATCGGCCCCGAATACGAAGATACGCGTCACAACGCGGGCTTCTGGTTCGTCGATGCGCTGGCGCGGCGCGAGGGCGCAAGCTTCTCAAAGCAAGGCAAGTTCTTCGGCGAGGTTGCCCGCCTCAGTCTGGCGGGCGAGTCTGTTCATCTCGTCAAGCCCGGTACCTACATGAACCGGTCAGGGCAGGCCGTGGCAGCCCTGGCGGGCTTTTACCGCATCGCGCCTACCGAGGTGCTGGTTGTCCATGATGAGCTCGATCTGCTGCCCGGCATCGCCAAGATGAAGCTCGGGGGCGGGCACGCCGGCCACAATGGGCTCAAGGATATCCAGGCGCGGCTCGGTTCGGCCGAGTTCTGGCGCTTGCGCCTGGGCATCGGCCACCCGCGCACGCTCGAACTCACCCAGCAAGTGGTCGACTTCGTACTGCACCGGCCCAGCCGCGAGCACCGCGCACACATCGACGAGCAGATTGCCCGTGCGCTCGATTGCGTACCGGCGCTGATCAAAGGCGACATGGAAGCCGCCATGCACCGCCTGCACAGCCGCCCCAAACCGGCATCCACGTCTGCGAGCAATCCCTCAGTGAAACCACCCGGGCCCGCCTGAGCGCTCAGTCGCCGTTGGCGATGCCGGTCGGCACATGCCCCGCCGGTCCGAAGCGCGCGGCCGACTGAACGTGGCCGGTCTGATCATCAAAGAAAAAGTCGGGCTCGAATTCCTTGAGGAAGGGCCCCTTGCCCAGACCACCCAGGAACATCGCCTCGTCAACGCTGATGCCCCAGGCCATGAGGGTACGAATAGCCCGTTCGTGTGCGGGGGCGCTGCGCGCCGTAACCAGTGCAGTGCGAATTCGCATGGCAGCGCCCGAGCGATTGCGCTGAAGGCGGTGCAGCGCCTCGAGCAGCGGCTTGAAGGGGCCCGGAGGTAAGGGGCTTTCGGCACGATCTGCTTCATGACGCTGGAAGGCCGCCAGACCATCGGACTGAAACACGCGCTCCGATTCGTCTGAAAAGAGCACGGCATCGCCGTCGAAGGCAATACGGATTTCGTCTGGGTGCGACTCGGAGGCCTTGACCGACTCGGCAAATACGCGCGCGGCCGGAAACCCTGCAGCCAGTGCCGCGCGGACGTCCTCGGTGTTGAGGGACAGGAACAGATTGGCGTTGAGCGGCGACAGATACGGCCAGGGGGTTCGGCCGCTGGTGAAGACGCCGCGCTCCAGGCGCAGCCCCCCATGGCGGGCCGAACGAAACACGCGCAATCCGCTGACCGGGTCGTTACGCGAGAGCACGACCACCTCGATGAGGCGCGCCTCAGGCGAGCAATCGGAGGGATCGAAGGCGAGCAGCTTCTTGACCAGAGCATGCGCCACGCCGGCGGTGGCCGGGGTCTCGAGCCGGTCGCGCTGCAGCGCCATGTAGGCCTGCGCGTCACCGCCCTCAAACACCCGGTTTTCTTCCTCGAAGTCGAAGACCGCGCGCGATGAAATTGCGACGACGAGTTTGCCTTCAAGTGATGCAGCCATGGTAGACGAGAGGTTAGGCATTGTCGGGCGGCAATGCAAACAATTGGCCGATCAGAGGGAATTCGAGATGCGGGGTGCGGGGTGCGGGCTATGACGAAGAGCAGCTGAAGGGTGAAGGTCGGAGCCTTGGGATACCGGCTTGACCGCCCCGGGCAGCGGGCGGTACCTTCGCAGCCCCTGCAAAAGGAGCGCCCATGAGTCTCGATCCCGATTCGCTGCCCATCGTCGACGACGAAATCACGGTGCTCGACCAGATGGTGGGCCTGGGCCATCAGCAGATCATCGAACTGGGCTGCGGCCCGGCCGCGCTCATGCGAAGGCTTCTGACCCGCTTTCCGGGTTGCCGGGCCACCGCGCTCGAGGTCGACGCCGTCCAGCACGCCAAGAATCTCGCACAGCCGCAGGAGCGGCTCAATTTCGTGGCATCAGGTGCTCAGGCCATCCCCTTTCCCGATGCCTCGTTCGACCTCGCGATCATGCTCAAGTCGCTACACCACGTACCCATGCCGCTCATCGCCCAGGCGATTGGCGAGGCCGCGCGGGTGCTGCGCCCCGGGGGTCATCTATACGTGTCCGAACCCATCTACGGCGGCGCTTTCAACGGCCTGATCCGGCTCTTCAACGATGAGGGTGTCGTGCGGGCCGCCGCACAGCGCGAGCTCGATCGGGCGGTCGCCACCGATGGGCCCTGGCACGAACACAGCGAACGGCGCTTCGCCCTCGACAGCGTCTTCAGTTCGTTTGAAGACTTCGAGACCAAGCAGATGCGGCCCAGCTACGCCGACCACCAGCTGGACGATGCCCGGATCGCGCAGGTGCGGGCCGCCTTCGAGCCTCACCTGACCGTTCAGGGCGCCCGCTTTGCGCGGCCGCTCCACGTGCGACTGCTCAGGCGTCGCGCGGCGTGAGCCGTGTAAGGCCCGCGTATCCGCGCGAGGCCGCCACATCAGCGCCGGGCTCGCCGCCAGCATGAGGGCCGAGAACCGCGGGATGCTGGTGGGCTTCGTGGGCATTGTCATCTTCAGTCTCACGCTGCCCACGGTCAAAATCGCCATCGAGGTCTTCAGCCCCTGGTTCATCGCCTTCGGCCGCGCCGCACTCGCAGGCTCGGTGGCGGCGTGCTGGTTGCTCGTACGCCGCGCCCCGCTGCCGGCGCGGGCCGACCTACCCGGCTACGCGCTTACCGCCTGTGGCATCGTCTGGGGCTTTCCGGTCTTCATGAACCTTGCGCTGGTGGAGGGCTCCTCGGCACATGGCGCCGTGGTGCTCGGTATCCTGCCGCTGGTCACGACGCTCCTCGGCGTGCTGCGCACGAGCGAGCGGCCTTCCCTGGGCTTTTGGATGATGGCGCTCCTCGGCAGCGCGCTGGTGCTGGCCTACGCCATGCTGCAGAGCTCGGGCGCGCTTACCTCGGTGGACCTCCTGCTGCTTCTGGCCTGTCTTGCTGCCGCCACCGGCTACACCGAGGGCACCCGCCTGTCGCAACGTACCGATCCACGGCTGGTCATTTCCTGGATTCTGGCCATGACGCTGCCGGTCAATCTGGCGCTGAGTCTGTACACCTTCTCACCGGCATTCCTGACGGCCAATCCGGCGCAGTGGCTGAGCTTTGCCTACAACGGGTTGTTTTCAATGTTCATCGGATTTTTCTTCTGGTACGAGGGACTGGCCACGGGTGGTATCGCCCGCGTCAGTCAGGTGCAACTGTTACAGCCCTTTTGCACGTTGCTGGCCGGCTGGCTGGTGCTCGGCGAAGCCCTCACGCTCATCAACCTGGGCTTCGCGCTCGCGGTCGTCGGTGTCGTGTTTGCCGGGAGAAAGCTCGCGGTCAGGCGCTGAGGCGGGCAGGCGCTTCTCAGTACAATGGACGGTTTCTCGCTCTCGCGCGCGCAGGGCTAGCCGCTGCGCGCTGCTCCAAAGGAACACTCATGTCCCTCAAATGCGGCATCGTCGGCCTGCCCAACGTCGGCAAATCCACCCTGTTCAATGCGCTCACCAAGGCAGGCATTGCGGCCGAAAACTATCCGTTTTGCACCATCGAGCCCAACGTGGGCATCGTCGAGGTGCCGGATCCTCGGCTCACAGCGCTCGCCGGCATCGCCAAGCCGCAGCGCGTTCTGCCCGCCACGGTGGAGTTCGTCGACATCGCGGGCCTGGTCGCGGGCGCCTCCAAGGGCGAGGGGCTGGGCAACCAGTTTCTGGCCAACATCCGCGAGACCGATGCCATCGTGCACGTGGTGCGTTGCTTCGAAGACGGCAACGTGATTCACGTCAGCGGCAAGATCGATCCACTCTCCGATATCGAGGTGATCAACACCGAACTCGCACTGGCCGACCTCGCCACGGTCGACAAGGCGCTGCTGCGCTACACGAAGGCGGCGCGCGCAGGCGGCGACAAGGAAGCGCAGCGCCTGGTGGCGGTGCTCGAGAAGTGTCTGGCTGTGCTCAACGAGGCCCGACCGGTGCGCTCGCTCGATCTGTACGAGGAAGAAAAGGCCTTGATCCGGCCGCTCTGTCTCATCACGGCCAAGCCGACCATGTACGTGGCGAACGTAAAAGAGGGTGGCTTTGAAGACAACCCGCATCTCGAGGCGGTGCGGCGTCATGCGGCAGGCGAGGGCTCGGTCGTGGTGCCGGTGTGCGCGGCCATCGAGGCCGAAATCGCTGACCTCAGCGACGAGGACAAGATGGTGTTTCTCGCCGATATCGGCATGGAAGAACCCGGTCTTGACCGTGTCATTCGCGCCGCTTTCACGCTGCTGGGCCTGCAAACCTATTTCACCGCCGGCGAAAAAGAGGTTCGCGCCTGGACCGTGCGCGTGGGCGCCACCGCCCCGCAGGCCGCGGGCGTCATCCACACCGACTTCGAGCGCGGCTTTATCCGCGCCGAGACCATCGCCTATGACGACTACATCGCCTGCAAGGGCGAGTCCGGCGCCAAGGACAAGGGCAAGATGCGGCTCGAGGGCAAGGACTATGTGCTGCGCGATGGCGATGTCATGCACTTTCGGTTCAACGTCTGATCGGCCCCCCAGCCCGTGTCCGCTCAAGATCTCTCCCCCCAGCCTGATGCAGACCTGCTCGTAGCCGGCGCGGGTGCTGCCGGCCTATTCGGCGCACTCGTCGCTGCCCACCATGGCGCCTCGGTGCTGCTGCTCGAGCGCGACCTTGACGGCCCCTCCAACCTGCTGGTGAGCGGCGGGCTCTTTCCGGGCGCGGGCACCCGCTTTCAGCGCGATGCCGGTATCACCGACAGCCCCGAACTGTTCGCGCAGGACGTCACCACCAAGGCGGACGGCAAGGTCGATGCGCCGGTGCTCGTAGCCATCGCCGCACAAACTGCGCCCACCGTGCATTTCCTGGCCGACACGCTGGGTCTGCCCATCAAGCTGCTCGGCGAACTTGTTGCGCCCGGCCACGCGGTGGCTCGCATGCACGGCACACCGAAAGAGAGCGGGCGGGAACTGCACCAGATGCTCAGGGCGGCCGCGCGCGCGCATCCGCGCATCACGCTCATGGCCGACACCGAGGTCACCGCGCTCATCGCCCAGGGGTCGCCCGCGCGGGTGACCGGCCTGCACGTGCGCGAGGCCCGCTCGACGCGCGCGCTGCACGCGCCCGCGGTACTGCTCGCAACCGGCGGCTTTGCCAGCAACGCCGAGTTGCTCGCCGAATACATCCCCGATATGAAGCGCGCGCTTCACATTGGCGCCGGTGCCAACGATGGCTGTGCAATCGTGTGGGCGCGCAGCCTAGGGGCCGATGTGGCCTTCATGCCGGGCTATCAGGGTCAAGGGCACGTGAATCCGCCCGCGGGGCGTACCCGATTGGGGATGGCACTGCCACCCAAGGGCGCCTTCATGGTCAACCGAGAGGGACGGCGCTTCATCTCGGAAGACATCGGGCCTTCTGAGCTCGCCGCCTATGTGCTGGCCCAGCCAGGCGGCGTGGCGCTCGAGGTGTTCGATGCCCGCATCCACGAATTCGCCTCGCGCCAGGGCCCCTACCGCGAGGCCTGTGAAGCGGGGCACGTGAAGTCAGCAGACACCCCCGAGGCACTGGCACGCCTGTTCGGTGTCCCCGAGGCAGCATTCACGGCAACTTTTGCTGCTTTTCGGCAGGCGGCCAGCGAGGGCCGCGACCCCGAGCAGGGGCGCAAACAGTTTGGCCCGCCGCTCGAGTCGCCCCTGTATGGCGCCTGGGTCACCGGGGCGCTCGCACACACGCAGGGGGGCCTGCGGGTGGACGCCTGCGCCCGGGTGCTGCGCACCGATGCCTCGGTGATCGAGGGCCTGTACGCCGCAGGCGGCGCCGCGGCCTCGATCTCGGGTACCGGTGGCGCGGGTTATCTGCCTGGCAACGGTCTGGGCCAGTCCTTCGGGCTGGCGATGCTCGCCGGCCAGCACCTCATCGGTTCGCTGACCGGCAAACGCGCCTGAGTGTTTTTACTGCTCGGCCTTGGCGCCCGAGATCTCAACCGCCCGCTTGAACTTCGCAAGCTCGCGCTTGTGAAAGGCTGCAGTAGCAGCGGGCGACAGCCCGGAGGCCGTCGCGCCCATCTTGGCCAGCCGCTCAAGCACTTCGGGCGCTTCAAGCGCGCGCTTGATTTCGACCGCCATCTTGTCGACGATGGCAGCGGCTGTGCCCGTTGGCGCAAACAGAATCACCCACGCCGAGGCATCAAAGCCCGGATAGGTTTCGGACAGGGCGGGCACATCGGGCAGGGCAGGGCTGCGCTTCTCGGACGTGACGGCGATCGGCCGGATCTGGCCCGAGCCGAGAAACCCGGGCAGAGACGGCAGGCCTTCGACTGCCATCTGCACGTCGCCCGCGATCAGCGCCTGAATCGCCGGCGCCCCACCCCGATAGGGGATGTGGGTCATGTCGAGTTTGGCCTCGGCACGAATGAGTTCCATCACCAGATGCGAGGTCGAGCCCTGGCCGGACGACGCGAAATTCACCTTGCCCTGCTGGGCTTTGACCCAGGCGAGCATCTCGGACACCGAGCTGATCGGCAACTTGGGATTGACCACCAGCACCTGGGGAAAGGTGACCATGACCGAGACCGCCACGAAGTCTTTCTCGGCGTCGTAGGGCAGGGTCTTGAAGAGCCAGGGGTTGATGGCCATCGTGCCCGGCGAACCGACCAGGAAGGTTTCGCCATCGGGTTTGGAGCGGGCCGCGATCTCGGTACCGATGTTGCCCGATGCGCCGGTGCGGTTCTCGACGATGAACTGCGCATTGGTGTTTTGCGATACGCGTCCCGCGATGAGGCGGGTGACGACGTCGACGGCCGAGCCCGCGGAAAACGGATTGATGAGCCGGACAGGCCTTGAGGGCCACTCCTGGGCCAGCGCCTGCTGCGCCGCAGCCATCAGGCCGACGGTGAGCGCCGACGCGGTAAAGCGCTTGAGCAGGGTCTGTGTCTTGTTCATGAAAAATCTCCGGAAAATACAGCCAGGGTGGTTCAGTGGAATTCGAGCAGCGAGCCAAAGCCCGCCTGGCGGTCAGCAATGCCAGCGGCTCGCAGCGCATGCCAGTAGGTGGCGGTGTTGATGGCAATCACCGGCTTGCCCAGAAAGAGTTCGGCGGCGGCGGCCAGTCGGATCATGGACAGATTGGTGCCCACCTGCACGATGGCATCGACATCGTCGCTATCGAGTCGCCTGATGGCGTCGCGACACATGGCGTCGGTGGTGTGAGCGATCTGCACGGGGCTTGGACGCTCCAGGCAGAGATCGCGCACCACTGTGAAACCGCAGTCCTGGTAGAAGCGCCGCACCTGCGCGTTGGCCACTTCGAAATAGGGCGAGAAAAACGCGATGCGCTTGGCGCCCACCGCCTTGAGCGCCGCCTCGGTGGCAAACGAGCCGCAGGACACGCCCACACCGGCACGCTCGGCGAGTTCCTGCCGGTAGGCCTCGGCACCCTTGCGACCATCCCAGAAAGTGGTGGCCGACATGCCCATGACCAGATAGCTCATCTCGCAGCTCTTGAGCGCATCGATCGCCGCCAGCGTCGCCCCCATGATGCTGCGAACGAGCTTGAGGAAATCCTCGTTGCCACCCACCGGCATGTTGGGAATGATGATGCGGCTGTAGTGATTGGTGACACCGATGGGGCGAAGGTCATCGTAGTCAGGCTGAACGATGGTGTTGGTGGACGGGCCAATGGCGCCAAAGACCTGACGGTAGCCGAGATGGTCGGGCATGGGAAAGACTCCGGAATGGTGCCTGCGCTGGAGGTTGAGGGGGGAAGGGGGGTCAGCTCTGCGATTCTTGTCCGGCGTGGTCCTTGTCGAAGGCCGCCACCCAGTCAAAGCCCATCATCTGCGAGAACTCCGGGAACGGATAGAGCGGCTGGGTCATACCCGCCGTCGAGCCGTCGGCCTTGAGCTTGTCATACACCGACCGCATCGCCGCACCGGCCGCCAGAAAGGCCGACGCCGGAAAGATGGCGAGCGAATACCCGATGTCGGTGAGGTCGGCCGCGCTCAACACCGGCGTGCGACCGCCATCGACCATGTTGGCCACCAGGGGCAAATCGAAGGCGCGTCCGAGCGTACGCATTTCCTCGACCGACTCGGGGCTTTCGATGAAGAGCAGGTCGGCGCCCGCCCGGGCATAGACCTCGGCGCGCCGCATGGCTTCATCGAGGCCGTGGGTGGTGCGCGCATCGGTACGCGCGATGATCAGGAAATTGGGGTCGTTGCGCGTCTCGACCGCCACGCGGATCTTGGCGACCATGTCTTCGGCAGGCACCACGCGCCGACCCAGCATGTGGCCGCATTTCTTGGGAAACTGCTGGTCCTCGATTTGAATCGCGCAGGCACCGGCCGCCTCATAGCCTCGCACCGTGTGCATCACATTGAGCAGCCCGCCGTAGCCGGTATCGCCGTCGCAGATCATGGGGGTCTGGGTGATGGTGGCGAACTGCGCCACACGGTTGACCATATCGGTGTAGCTGGCCAGCCCCGCATCCGGCAAGCCCAGATAGGACGCCACCGTGCCATAGCCCGTCATGTAGAGCGCTTCGAAGCCCATGGTGTCGGCGATCTTGGCCGAGATCATCTCGAAGACACCGGGCGCAACAGTCAGATGGCCTCGACGGATGCGCGAGCGCAGCAGCGCCCGCCGCTCATTGCCGGAGAGGTTCGAGATGCCCTGCTTGATCATCGAGGAGCCTTTCGCGCGTGTGCCGCGCCATGGGACGAAAGTGGATTCGCAAACGGGCCTCAATTTACACAAAATCGGTCGTGCCCGAGCAGGCCGTCCCACCGCTCGCATGGGCGTGCCACCCGGCACGCCCCTGGCACCGCCCGGTGTGGCTACGGGAATCGGATAAAGTTCGTCTGATGCATGGCTTGGCAAGGACCTGTCACTGATGCGATTGCTCCGGTTCGATACGCCACTCGGGCCCATGATTGCCGTGGGTGACGACGACTTTCTGCGCGGCCTCTACTTCAGCGGCCAGAAGCACCAGCCCGACTTCTCGGGCTTGCCCGATGGGCGAAACTGCCTGCTGTTGCGTCGCGTGCAGCATCAGGTAAGCGAGTTCTTCAACGGTCGCCGCGGGGGTTTCGATGTGCCGCTTCAGGCGCCGGGCACCGATCTGCAGCAATCGGTCTGGCTCGCGCTGGCCTCGATCCCGCTGGGTGAAACCTTGTCCTACGCAGCACTTGCCGAACGCGTGGGCAAGCCGCGTGCGGTGCGCGCTGTCGCGGGCGCGGTCGGCCGCAATCCCTGGACCCTGATACGGCCCTGTCATCGCGTCATTGGCTCGGGCGGCTCGCTCACCGGGTTTGCGGGCGGACTCGAGCGCAAGGCCGCGCTGCTCGCTCATGAGTCAAGACTGGCTCAGGCGCATGCCACCCACCTCAGCGCTGCCGGCGCATCCACCGATGCCGGCGTATCGCACAGCGCCGAGGTGCGGCCGATGCGCGCGCCTACCCGCCCTGCGTCCTCGGCATGAACGCCGACACCTCGGACGCTGTCACGCGTCGGGTGCTGCGCTGGGTCGAACAACTCTGCGCGCAACTCGAGCCTGACGGCCCGCAACGCGATCAGACGGCTCTGTACCGGTGGCTCGACGGTGCCTTCACCGACGACTGCTTCTGGCGCGACTTTGTCGCCTTCACCTGGAACATCAAGACCCTGGAAGGTCGCGCCGCCATCGGGTCCATGCTCGAGGCCTGTGGCCCGCGCACGGCACCCACCGACTGGCAGGTCACCGAAGCGAGCGAGCAGCCCGACGGGGTCACCGAGGCGTGGCTGAGTTTCAGCACCGCGCAGGGCACAGCACGCGCCGTGCTGCGCTTGCGCGGCGAACGCTGCTGGACCTTCTTCACCACCCTCGAGAGCCTGCGCGGCCACGAGGAACAGGCGGGCACCCGTCGCGCGCTGGGCACGGTGCATGGCGCCATCCCGGGGCGCAAGAACTGGCTCGAGCAGCGCGAGCAGCACGCCGCCGACTTCGGTGTCCGTGAGCAACCCTGGTGTCTGATCGTCGGGGGCGGTCAGGGCGGGCTGGCACTCGCCGCCCGCCTCAAGCGTCTGGGCGTCCCCTCACTGATCATTGATCGCCACCCCCGGCCTGGCGATTCCTGGCGCAAACGCTACCGCTCGCTCTGCCTGCATGACCCGGTCTGGTACGACCACATGCCCTACCTGCCCTTCCCCGACCACTGGCCGGTGTTCACGCCCAAGGACAAGATGGGCGAATGGCTCGAGATGTACGCGCGGGTGATGGAACTCGATTTCTGGGGTAACACCGAGTGCCAGGGCGCCCGCTACGACGAGACCTCGGGCCGCTGGCAGGTGCAGGTGCGCCGCGACAGCAAGACGCTCACGCTCGAGCCGGCCCAACTGGTGCTCGCCACCGGCATGTCAGGGGTGCCGCAGACGCCGGCACTGGCTGGCCGCGAGCAGTTCCAGGGCAAGCTCGTGCACTCGAGTCAGTACGAAGGCGGCGAGCAATGGGCAGGCCGACGCTGCGTGGTCATCGGATCGAACAACTCGGCCCACGACATCTGTGCCGATCTCTGGGAACATGGCGCGCAGGTGACCATGCTGCAGCGCTCACCCACCATCGTCGTGCGGGCTGATTCGCTGCAGCAGTTCGCCCGCAAGAAGCTCTACTCGGAAGAAGCGCTCGCAGCCGGCATCACCACGAACAAGGCCGACCTCATCGCCGCGTCATGGCCGCACCGGCTCATGCCCCAGATGACACGGCCGATCTACGAGACCATCGCCAGGCACGATGCCGACTTTTACGCGGGGCTGGCCGGGGCCGGCTTCATGACGCACATGGGCGTCGATGGCACGGGCATTCACGTCGCCTACTTCCGGCGCGGGTCAGGCTACTACATCGATGTCGGTGCTTCGCAGCTCATCACCGATGGGCAGATCGGTCTGCGAAGCCCCGCGCAGGTCCGCCGTCTCGAGGCTGATGCCGTCGTGCTCGACAGTGGCGAGCGCCTGCCTGCCGATCTGGTGGTGTGCGCAACCGGCTACGGGTCCATGACCGGTTGGGCCGAGCAACTCATCTCGCGCGAGGTCGCCGAACGACTCGGGCCCTGCTGGGGACTGGGCTCGGAAACCGCTCTCGACCCGGGCCCCTGGGAAGGCGAGCTGCGCAACATGTGGAAGCCCACGGCGCAGCCCGGGCTGTGGTTCCAGGGCGGCAATCTCATGCAGGCGCGCTTCTTTTCTCTGCCGCTCGCCTTGCAGCTGAAGGCCCGCTACGAGGGGCTCGATACGCCGGTGTATTCCTGAACCCGCCCGAGCCCCAAGCCAAGCCACGCCACGCCACGCCAAACCATTCGATCGACGGAGACACGCCATGCTCGACCCTCAGGCCAGCGCACTGCTCAAGCTGATGCAGGACAAGGGCATTCCCCCGGTTCACCATGAGGCGCCGCATGATGCCCGCGCCTCGTACCGCAAACGGCGTTTTTATGCGCAACCCGAGCCGCCCGAGGTGTCACTCGTCCACGACAAGCGCATCGCGGGTCCACGCGGTGACATTCCCGTTCGCCTCTATCGCGGCGCGCCCGGCAGTGACGCCCGCGGAGCCTTGGTTTATTTTCACGGCGGGGGCTGGGTGATCGGCGACATCGACACGCACGACGTGGTGTGCCGGCAGCTCGCGCTGATGGGCGGTTTCAGCGTGATCTCGGTCGACTATGGCCTGGGCCCCGAGCATCGCTTTCCGGGGGCCGTCGATGACTGCATCGCCGCCACCCGCTGGGTACGCGCTCAGGCCGAAACACTCGGTGTCGACCCGCAACGCATCGCCGTCGGAGGCGACAGCGCCGGCGGCAATCTCGCAGCCGTCGTGGCCATCGCGCTACGCGATGCGGGCGAGCACTGGCTCAGGTATCAGCTGCTCATCTATCCGGCCACCGACATGCGCTTCGTGAGCGACTCCTACCAGCGAAATGGCCAGGGCTACATGCTCACCACCGAGTCGATGCAGTACTTTCGTTCACACTACCTGGGTGACAACACCCAGTACGCTGATTGGCGCGCCTCGCCCCTGCTCGCGAGCGACCATCGCAAGCTGCCGCCCGCACTGATCATCACCGCAGGCTATGACCCGCTGCGCGACGAAGGCCGACAGTACGCCGACGCCCTGAGCGCAGCGGGCAACCGGGTTCAGTACCTGTGCTTCGAGCGGCAGATTCACGGCTTCGTGTCGATGAGCCGGGTGATCGACGAAGGCGCCACGGCGCTCCGCCTGAGCGCCGACCTCACGGCCCGAGCGCTGGCCTGAGACCTGCGCCGATCCGCCCGGAGGCTGTCCGATCGGGAACGGCATTGCCGCGAGGCGGCCCGGCCCGGGGCGCCACGACACCGCCCCGGCGCGTGGGTGCCTCGGATCAGGCGCCGGCCAGCCGCACCCGGGCCAGCGCCATGCCGGCCGCAGCCTGGGTTGGTTCGACCACCGGCACACCGATGGCGTCTTCGAGTGCGCGCCGATACTGCGCCATGCCCGCGCAGCCCATCACCACCACGTGGGCGCCGTGGTCCTCGACCAGACGCCGGCCGGTGTCGATGAGTCGCGACTTCGTGCGCTCGACATCGGAAAGCTCCGTCACCTGCAGGCCCACCGGCAGCTCTGCCGCAAGCCGGTCGGAGACCCCCATCGCACCGAGATAGCGCAGATGCCGCGGGATTGAACCCGCGAGAATGGCGATCACGCCGAATCGATGGCCCACGGTGAGCGCAGTCAGTACGCCGCACTCGGAAATGCCCAGCACCGGTTTACCGGTGACCTCGCGGGCGCTGTGCAGCCCGGGGTCGCTGTAGCAGGCGATCACGAACGCATCGCAGTCGTGATCCCGACTGGCGATGAGCCGGGTCAGCGGCCCGATCACCCCGTCGACATCGCGCTGGGTCTGAATGCCCGGGGGCCCCTCGGTCAGAGTGGCGCATTCGAACACGGGGCCGCCGGGCAATCGGAGGGGTTCAAGCGCACGATCGATGCCCTGTGTGACGGCGAGCGTGCTGTTGGGATTGATCACCAGGATGCGTTGGGTCATTGGAATCTGCCTGATCGAAAAATTCAAGCTGAGGGGTTCGGCGCGAAGGGCTCAGACGGGGCGGCGCTACATACAGCAACGGGTGGGCATCGGGCCAAGTCTAGCGAATGCTGACCGCTTCGCGTTCATAGCGCGACAGCAAGCGCACCAGCGGCCACAGCAGCAACAGATACAGCAGCCCGGCTGCGATCACAGGTGAGGCATTGTAGGTGACCGACTGTACCTGGCGGGCCGCGTAGAGCAGTTCGGGCAAGGCCACCACGCTGGCAATCGACGTGAGCTTGACCACCTCGAGCGTGTTGCTGATGAGATCGGGCACGACGTTTCGCACCGCCTGCGGCAACACCACGTAACGCAGGCTCTGCCAGCGCGTGAGTCCGGTCGAACGCGCCGCCTCGTGCTGGCCGGCGGGCACCGACTCGATGCCTGCTCGCAGAATCTCGCCGTAGTAGCTCGAGGTGTTGAGCAGGAAAGCGATGGCCACCGCCACAAAGGGCGGCGGTTTGAAGCCCAAAAAGGGCAGGCCGAAGGCCACGAACAGTAACAGCACCAGCGGCGGGAAGGCCCGAAAGAGATCGGTGTAAGCAATGACCAGCCAGCGCAGCGGGCGACTTCGAAGCGTTGAGGCCAGCGCCAGCGCAAGCCCCCCCGCCACCCCCAGCGGAATGGCCACCGCGCAGAGCAGCAAGGTCATCACCAGACCCTGCGCCAGATAGGGCAGGGCCTCGCGCAGAATCTGCACATTGAAGAAGCCGCTGATCAACGCTTCCATGCCAACCTCGTCTCGACCCAGCGCCCCAGCCAGACCAGCGGGATGAAGAGGATCAGGTAGGCGATCGCACCGAGCGTCAGCGGCGACGGGTTATAGGAAAACGAATAGGCCGCCTGCGCCTGATAGAGGATTTCGCCCACCGCCACCACGGAGGCGAGCGCGGTGTTCTTGGTGATGACAATAGCCCGACTGGTGAGCGGCGCAATGGTGAGCCGCGCCGCCTGCGGCAGCACCACATAGCGCAGGCTCTGGGCGAAACTGAGGCCGCTCGCGCGCGCGGCTTCCCACTGCCCTCGCGGCACCGACAGAATGCCCGCCCAGACGATCTCCTCGGCAAAGGCCGCCAGGACCAGCGACAGTCCGATCCAGGCCGAGGCAAACCCCGAAAAGCGCAGCCCGATCGTTGGAAAGGCGAAGTAGATGATGATCAGGATGACGAGTGGTGGAACCGCCCGAAACACGTCGGCAAACAGCACGATCAGCAGGTTGACCGGTCGGATGCGCAGACTGCGCAACACGCCCAGCGCAAAGCCCAGGGCCAACCCGGTCAGCACGACCGCCGTAGCCAGCAGGACGGTGATGCCCATGCCCTCGATCACCTTGGGCAGGTATTGCTGCATCACCTGCAGGTTGAAGAAGGTCTCGATCAGGCCGTTCATGGCGCGAGGCGGGCCCGTTCAGCGATGCTCGACACTGGCCACAAACTCGCGAATACGAGCCGGTGCGTCCGGCCCGAAGATGTGCGCGGGCGGCCCCTGCTCGATGATGCGCCCGGACTCCATGAACACCACGCGATCGGCCGCCCCCCGGGCGAAGCCCATCTCGTGACTCACGACCATCATGGTCATGCCGGTGGAACGAAGCTCGCGGAGCACCGCGAGTACGCTGCCGACAAGCTCCGGATCGAGCGCCGAGGTGGGCTCATCAAAGAGCACGATCGCCGGCTCGAGGGCCAGCGCCCGCGCGATCGCCACCCGCTGCTGCTGCCCGCCCGACAGCTCGCCCGGGCGCGCATCGGCCCGATCCGCCAGGCCCACCTTGCGCAAGGCCTCGGTGGCGCGCGCCTCGGCCTCCTGGCGCGGCTGCCTGAGCACGTGGACCAGCGCCAAGGCCACGTTGTCACGTGCGTTGAGGTGCGGATACAGGTTGAAGGACTGGAACACCATGCCGATGCGACGGCGCATGGCATTGAGATCGGTGGCAGGCGCGAGGATATTGGCGCCCTCGAACCAGATCTCGCCGGCAGAGGGCTCTTCGAGGCGGTTGCAGCAGCGCAGCAGCGTCGACTTACCCGAGCCCGACGGCCCGATGATGAACCCCAGCTCGCGGGCCGCGACCGACAGGTCGATGCCCGCGAGCACCTCGGTGGTGCCGAAGGTCTTGCGCAGCGCCCTGATTTCGAGCAGCGGCGCCCCCGGCGACGCACTCACTTGCAGCGCGCTTCATGCGCCGTCGCCTCATAGCCCGGCATGCCCGGCACGCCATAGCCCGCGAACGCCGTCACCGCAGCGGAGCCGGCGGCAGGTTTTACCCCGAACCACTTTTCGTGCAGTTGCGCGAGCGTGCCGTTCTTTTTCAGGCACTCGATCGCCTCATCAACCATGTTCCGGGTCTTGGCATCGTCTTTACGAAAAACCGCTGCCCAGACCAGCCCATCGTCGACCTTGAGCGTGGTGAGGTTGAGCTTGCCGGGATTGCGAAGCGCCGCATACGCCGACACGGTATTGCCCCCAAGCGTGGCGTCGGCCCGCCCCGACATCACCGCCTGCACGGCATCGGAATTGGTGGGGTAGGACTCATGTTTGAACCCGTACTTGGCCGCGTTGTCGGCGAGCCATTTATCGTAGGCCGAACCCTTGTTGGCGGTGATCATCTTGCCTTTGAGGTCGTCGAGCGACTTCAGGTCGGGTTTGCCCGCCGGCACCAGGAACTGATAGTAGGTATTGAGGTAGCCCTCGGTAAAGAGCAGGTTCTGCGCGCGCTCGGGCGTAACCGTGGTGGGGGCACCGACAAAATCGATCCGACCGGCGTTCATGGCCGGAATCAGCCCCGAAAACTCGGCGGCATGAATCTCCATCTTGCGGCCCAGCTGCTTGCCGATCTCCATGATGAGATCGACGTTGAAGCCCTCGACTCCTCCGCCAAGCTTGGGCATGGCGTGCGGCGCGAAGGTACCGTCCACGCCGGCCACCATGGGCTTGTCCTGCGCCAGCGATGTGCCCACCGCAGCGCCGACGGTCAGCGCGATCAGTACCCTGAGAGCTGTCTTTTTCATGATGCCGTTCTCCTGAATAAAGATTGATCTGCGATGCGACCGGGCCCGCCGGTCGCCCTGCTGAAAACCAAAAGCAATCGATGTGCCCGAGCTAGAGGGGTAATCATGCGGAGCCGCGCGATCAGCCGTTTTGCGGCGTGGTCTGCGCACCCACCCGATCGATGAGGATGCGGTAGTGCTCGGGGCGACGATGCGCGGCGTAGTTGAACATGGTTCGCTTGAGATCTTGCGCCAGGTCGAGGTCGGCATCGAAGTTGATCAGCTCGTCGTCCTCGGTCACCGTCTTGGCCACGATCTCGCCCGAGGGCGCCACGATGAGCGAGTTGCCGAACATGCGAAAGCCGTCCTCGAAGCCGCACTTGGCGGTTTCGATGAGCCAGGTGGCATTCATGAAGGCCATGGCCTGGGCCATGATCAGATGGTGGTGCACCCGAAGTGCCGGTGGCTCCGGATAGTGCAGGTTCTCGGTGGGCGTATTGAAGCCCAGCGTGACGAGCTCGGCCCCCTGGAGCGTGAGCGCCCGGAAGGCCTCGGGCCAACGTCTGTCATTGCAGATGAGCATGCCCATGATCGCGTCCTGCATGCGCCAGGTGCGAAAGCCCAGATCGCCCACTTCGAAATACTTCTTCTCGAGATGCTGGAAAGCCGCCTGCGGTTTGTGTTCGGCATGGCCCGGCAGATGCACCTTGCGATACTTGCCGACGATCTCGCCGGCCGGCGACACCAGGATCGCGGTGTTGAAGCGCCGGGTGCGGCCCTCCTGCTCGGTGAGCTCGGCGTAGCCCAGGTAAAACCCGATGCCATAGCGCTTGGCATCGTCAAACAGCGGCTGCGTGACCGGCGAAGGCATGGTGCGCTCGAAGAACCGGTCATCCACCTCCCGCGGGTCATCGAACCAGTAGCGAGGAAAGAAGGTGGTCAGCGCGGTTTCGGGAAACACGACGAACTTCACGCCGCGCGCATGGGCCTGGGCCAACAGGGCCCTCAGCCGGTTCACCACCGATTCACGGCTGTCGGCAAGATGGACCGCGCCGAGCTGCGCGGCGGCCACGTGGAGCTTTCTGGTCATAGCGCATTCCCCCATGCGGCCAGCTGCGCCATTTCCGGAATCATCCGGTTGGCCGGGCTGACGGCGTCGGTACGTTCACGCGCAATGAAGCGGCCACGGCCGCGTTGCGCCAGGATCTCGCCGGGAGCGCCGAGCTGATCGATGATGCACTCGCCGCGCGAGAAAACCATCACCGGCCAGCCCTTGAGCTCGCGACCTGCGTAAGGAGTATAGCCAGTGTTGTCGTGCAGCAGCGCCGCATCGACGGTGACGCGCTTGTCAGGGTCCCAGAGCGCGATGTCAGCGTCACAGCCCGGCGCGATACGACCCTTGCGGGCCAGGCCGTAGAGGTCGGCGTGACGGGTCGCGGTGAGCTGCACGAATTCGTTCAGGCTAATGCGGCCGCTGCCCACGCCGTTGGTAAACAGCAGCGGCAGGCGCAGCTCGAGCCCCGGCACACCGTTGGCCATTTCCTTGAAGGTGGTCTTTTCACCTTTGGGGAGTTTGCCGCTGGCGTCGTAGCGATAGGGGGCGTGATCAGACGAGTAAACCGCCAACGCGCCATCCTTGAGGCCCTGCCAGCAGGCCTGCTGCGCGGCCTCGTCGCGCGGCGGCGGCGAGCAGCAGAACATCGCCCCCTCGAGGCCGCGGTCGATGTCCTTCGCGGTGAGAAAGAGGTACTGCGGACAGGTTTCGCCATAGACCTTGACGCCGCGGGCGCGCGCCTCACGAATCGCAGCCACCCCTTCGATGGTGCTGACATGCACGATCAGAATCGGCGTGTCGACCACCTCGGCCAGCGCGATCACCCGGTTGATCGCCTCGGCCTCGGACGACCGCGTATGACAGATGGCGTGATAGCGCGGCAGCACGTTGCCCTGCCCCACCATGCGTCCCGCCAGCCAGCTGATGATGCCGTGGTTCTCCGCGTGCACCATGACCAGCGCACCGTGGCGACGGGCCGTCATGAGCACATCCAGGATCTGCTCATCCTGCAGGCGCATGCGGTCGTAGGTCATGAAGATCTTGAACGAGCGCACACCGGTTTCGATGGCTGCAGGCAGGTCGGTGGCGAGAGTCTGCTCATCGGGGTTGGCGACGATGAGGTGAAACCCGTAATCGATCACAGCCTTCTCGGCCGCCCGACGGTGATAGTCGCTCAGCACCTCGGGGATGTGGTCGCCGCGATGCTGGGCGCAAAAGGGGATGACGGTGGTGGTGCCGCCAAAGGCGGCCGACACCGTGGCCGAGTGAAAGTCGTCGGCACAGAGAATGCCGAAAGACGAAACCTGCTCGATGTGGCAGTGACTGTCGACACCGCCCGGCATCACCAGCTTGCCGCGCGCATCGATCTCGCGCCGGGCCGCGGGCAGCGACTCGCCCAACGCCACCACCTGCTCGCCGACAATGCCGACATCGGCCCGCACGCAGGCATCGGCATTGACGACCAGGCCTCCTCGAATAACGGTATCCAGTTCCATCAAGACATCCTTGCTTTCAGAAGCGAACCCTCACGCGCGCCGCAGCGCCGCCAGCTTTGACTCGATGCGAGACATCATGCGGGTGAGATCGGCGTGCTCGTCGGCATTGAGCTGTGCCCCCGGGGCCCGCACTTTGGCACTGCGGATGGCACCGCGCCGACGCAATATTTCCTTGCGCCAGGCCAGAGACACCCCGGCTTGCGTCTCGTAGCGCACCAGCGGCAGATAGATGTCGAACAGGTCATCGGCCAGATCACGGTCGCCCGCCTGCATGGCCCGATACACCTCGGTGAGCATCTCGGGGTAGGCCACGCCCGTCATCGGGCCGTCGGCACCGCGGGCGAGTTCGAGCGGATAAAAGAGGCCGTTGTTGCCCACCAGAATGGCGGTGCGGCGCAGGCCCTGTGCCTCGAGCGCGCGAATACGAGAGATCTTGGTGAGCCCGGGGCAGTCTTCAGCCTTGAGCATCACCACCTGCGGCAACTCGCGCACGATCTGCGCGAACACCGGCACCGACATGTAGGCGCCCGTCACCGCCGGGTAATCTTGCAGGCAGACCGGCACCTCGGGGCCCAGTGCCTTGCAGGCGCCCGCGAAAAAGCTGAAGAACTGCTCGTCGTGTTTGACCGAGGCCGGCGGCGCGATCATGACGCCCGCAGCCCCCGCCTGCATGGAGGCCCTGGCAAGCGACACCATGGGGTCGAAGGCCGGGGCGGAAACGCCAACGATGACCGGAATGCGGCCGTTGATGCGGGCGAGATAGCGCCGCATGACCGCGAGCGATTCTTCGGCCGAGAGTTTCTGAGCCTCGCCCATGATGCCGAGGATGGTGAGGCCATCGATGCCGAAACTCAGGTAGAAGTCGGTGAGCGAATCGATGCTCTCGTAATCGACCTCACCGGCGTCGGTGAAGGGCGTGGCGGCAATGATGAAGACGCCGCGAGTCTGAGGGGTGATGAGTGTCGTCATCTGAAAATTATGCGCTTAGTTGGAAACCTGACTGGAAAAGAAGGCGCGAAGGCGTTCGTCGAGCCAGTCGGTATCGGCCTGGCTGACGCCGCTGGCGGCCTGATGGCCCCGGTCAGAGGGAATGGTGTCAAACACCGCCCCGGGAATGGACTCAGCGGCCTGCCGAGCCGACCAGCCGGGGTTGTACAGATCGAGATCGGGCGCGAGCACCAGCG
>CAIVPX010000128.1 GCA_903907905.1 uncultured bacterium
GTGTCGGCGGACGGCTCGACGCTGGTGCTGCGCGACACCTATTCAAGCGCGCGCGAGGACGTTCAGTACAAGGTGCACGAGCGCCGCGAAAATATCCGCACCATCGATGAGTTCGTCGAGGCCTTCAACAAGGGCTTCGCCGGCTCGACCGTGCTGGGCACGGTCAGCTATGACGCGGCGCTGGGCGATCTGCGCATTCCGCTGCGACTCAAGGACAGGCTGGTCGGCCTCGATTCCCCCATCGATCTGGCCCTTGGCGAGGACAGCCCCCTCAGCCTCTCCACCTCCGCACAGGGCAAGCTCTCGGTCGATGTCGACGCGGGCCTCGACCTGATCCTTGCCCTGGGTGGCGATCGCTTCCAGGTCGCCATCGACAATCTCCACGCCGATGCCGCGCTGGCGCTTGCGGTGAGCGATCTCGACGTGACGGCCAAGCTGGGCTTTGTCGGCCTGAAGGCGGGCGGTGCGGGCACGGGCTCGGGCGTGAGGCTCGATGCCGGCGTGCACTTTGCGCTGGACCGCAACCCCGATGGCAAGTCTGCGGGCGACTCGCGCTTTACGCTTGCCGAGTTGGTAAGCGCCGAGGCCGTCAACGCGATTCGCTTCGATGTGGACGGCAGCGCCGAGGCTCGTATGCGCGGGCTGTCGCTGCTCGGCGGCCATGACGCCAGTTTCGATATTGCGCCCGAGCTTGAACTGGCGCTCCTCGTGCCCGATCTGGGCGATCTTCGCACTACATCGGTGGTGCTGCCTGATCTGGGTGCGGTCTTTGACCTCAGCAATCTCGACTTTGGCGACATCGTCTCCGGGATCCGCTTTGCGCTGCAGACCGTCGACGAACTGGCGGCCGCGCAACCTTTCTACAACCAGGCACTGCCCATTCTCGACAAGTCGCTGGGCGAACTGCTTGATCTGGGCGACGCCTTCCTCGGCCGTATCGAGGCCGCAGGCGCCACGCCGGCGGCCGCCCTCGATGAGGTCGAGCGCGTCATCGAAGAGGCGTTGGGTATCAGCCCCGATCTCCTGGATCTGAGCCTGGGCGCGACCCAGTTGCTGATCGACCTCAATCTCGAGGCTGCGTATACGGACAACTTCCCGATCAACCTTCAGCTGGCCGATTTGCTGGCGATGGCCGCGCCCAACGTGCAAATCCCCGAGGCGCTGTACGAGCTCGTCGATGCGTCGGGTGGTGCGAGTGTCGGGCTCGCGATCGGTGCCAAGCTGGGCCTGCGCATCGGCATTGGCCTGCCGGACACGGGCGCGCCTGCGGTCAAGTTGATGGACTACGACCCCGCCACCGGCAAGGGCACGCGAATCGATCTCAGCGCCAAGCTCGTGGCGCAGGATATCGACCTGCGTTTGCGCGCCGGCCCCTTCGATGTGGGCATCGACTCGGGAACGGTGGTGTTCGATGCGGACGGTCTTATCGCGCCGCCTCCAGCCGAAGAAGGCCAGGCGCCGGTGGCTGATCCCGCCGCAAGCCTGAGTATCAGCCTGCAGGGCGGCGAGCCCGCTGTGGCGGCGACCGGCGGCTTTGCGATCAATCTGCCGCTGACCTTCATGGTGGCGGGCAGCACCATCAAGCTGGGCGATCTCGGGATTGCCACCAACCCGGCCTACGGTGCACGCGGCCTCGAGGCCTTCGTGCGTGAACTGGCCAATGATCCGGCCTTCCCGCGCCTGCAGGTCAACGGGCAGGTGCAGCCCGCATTGACGGTGAAGCTGCCCGACTTCGATGTGTTCGACGCCAAGACGCCCACGCTGCTCGATGTGCTCTACGACCCGACGCCGGTTCTCGATGGCATCGACTTCGCCCTGGGCTCGGTGCAGGACGTGTTCGAGAACAGCCTCACTGCCGAGATTCCCTTCCTGGGCAGCAAGCTCTCCCAGGTGGGCGGCATGGTGGGCGAGCTGCGCAACGGTCTGCTGGCCGACCTGCGGGCGCGCTTCAACGCCCCGGGCAAGACCGTCGAGGTGCTGCGCGATTCGCTCTACTGGGTGTTCAACGACAAGCTGGGTATTCTGCTCGACGACAACGGCGACAAGCTGATCACGCGCAGCGACATCTCGATCGGCTTCTACGATGCCAGCGGCAGGCGCATCGCCAGCTGGGCGCCGGGCGCGGAGATGCCGCGCGAGGCCGATTCGATCCGGTTCGACATGGACCTGGGCGGGCGGGTGCTGGGCACCGGCCTGGACCTCGGTTTCGATCTCGATCTGCCAGGCTTTGATCTGTCGCTCGACGGTGGCTTCGGACTCGATTTGCTCTGGCGCTACGACTTCGGCTTCGGCCTGTCCGTGGAGGACGGCTTCTTCCTCGGCACCAATGCCGACGACACGCCCGAGTTGCGCCTCGATCTGGTCGCCTATCTCGATGGCACGCCGGACGATCCGAGCGTGACCACGCCCTTCTCCGGCCGCGGCAAGCTGCTCTTCTTCGAAGCGGCGGTCGAAGACCGTGATCTCGATCCCGATACCCCGGGGTTCCAGGCGAGCGGTCTGCGGGGTCGTCTGGGCATCGACCTCAAGGGCGACGGCGCCAAGAATCGCCTGACCCTCAACGACATCATTGCAAGCCCGGGCTCGGTGCTGGGCGTGAGCTTCTCGGCCGGGGCCGACGTCAGGCTGGGGGTCTCGCTCAGTGCGCTGGGACTGCCCAAGCTGATGGCCGACCTTGTGCTCAATTGGGACTGGCGCCTGGGTGACGCGAGCACCCAATTCCCGCAGATCTCGATCGAAAATCTCAGGCTTGATTTCAAATCGGCCGTTGCCGACTTCCTGCTGCCGATCGCCGAAAAGGTCGCCGAGGTGGCCGAGCCCTTCCGCGAGATCGTGTACGCGCTTACGACGCCCGTGCCGGGTCTGGACATGTTCACCGACGTCCCGCGTGACGTGCTCGGCCTGCCGAAAGACCCCACCTTGCGCGGCCTGCTCGATGTGATCTACGAGATGGTGCGCAAGTCCAAGCCCTCGCTCAATCTGCCCAAGATCGACTGGGCCTTCCTGGATGCGATGAAGTTCGCACTCGACATGCCCGAGCAGATGCGCTCGCTGCTCGCGCTCGGTGCGGGCATGTCGCTGGGCAGCATCTACGGTCTGGGTACCGCCGATGTCCGCTTCGTCTCGAGCTTCCAGAAGCCGGATGCGGGCAGTCCGGTGAACGACATCTTCAATGCGATCGGTTCGCTCACTTCCATGGCCTCGGGTGGGTCCTCGCAATCCACCACCCGCTCGGGTCTGCAGTTCATGCCCTACCTGCTCGACATCGGCAACTGGGCGAAGATCTTCAGCGGCGGCAACGCCACGCTCTTCACCTACGAGCTGCCGGTGCTCGAATTCGAGTTCGTCTTCCAGCAGGTGTTGGCGCAGATCCCCATTCCCTTCCCGCCGCTGTCGTGGCTGGCCCTCAGCGTGGGGGCGGTCGGTCGTGCGCGGGCCTTTGTCGACCTGTCCTTTGGCGTCGATACCTATGGCGTACAAAAAGCGCTGAAGACCGGCAATATCCTCGATGTCGTCGACAGCTTCTATGTCAACGACTGGACGCTGCCGACCTTCAAGGACGGCAAGGTGGTGCCGGGCACCGGCGGCAAGGAAAAGCCCGAATTCGGCATCGAGCTCGAGATCGGTTTGCTGGGCGGCTTTGGCATCACCGGCGTGGCCTCGGGCGGCATCGGCGGCTCGATCACGATGAAGGTGGACGCCGACCTCAATGACATCAAGCGTGGCACGGTCACGCGCGATGCCAACGGCCAGGTGAGCAAGGTGACCTATCAGGGCGACGGCAAGATTCGTCTGTCCGAAGTGGCGACCATGATGCTCTACCCGGGGGTCATTCCGTTCACCAACATCAGCACCGGCATACCGGGCGGGCCGCTCAACCTCTTTGACCTCACGATCCGGGGCGGCATCAGTCCTTACATCTGGGTGGATACGCTCCTCACGGGCACGATGGCCTTCAAGCTGTTCACGATTCAGCTGCCCGCGATCACGGTCGCTGCGCCGACGGTCAAGCCCACGCTTGCCAGCTTCAGCAATGGCGTGCTCACGCTCAATGCCGGCCCGCGCGCGGCCGAGCGGCTCTGGGTCAACACCGATGGTGGGGGCGAGAGCTGGATCCTGAGCGGCATGGGCGCAGGGGTGATCGACGTCGAGTTCGACTCCTTCGTGGTGCGCTACACCGGTGTGAGCAAGGTGATCGTGGATCTCGGCGCGGGCGATGACAATTTCGACGCCACGCGTCTGCTCGACAAGAGCATCACGCTCGACGTTCGTGGCGGTGATGGCAACGACACGATTCTGTTCGGGGCAGGGGGCGGCGTGGCCGTCGACCTCGCCGGCAAGAACACGCTCGATGCCAGCCGTAGCCAAGTGCCCGTCACGCTGGTGGGCGGTGAGGGCGATGACACCCTGATCGGCGGTCAGGCCGACGATGTGCTGCTGGGCGGCGCCGGCAGCAACGCGCTCACGGGCGGTGCGGGCGCGGACTGGATGTATGCCATCGCGGGCGTCAACCGCCTCACCGGCGGACGCGGCCTCGATCGCTATGTCTTCGTGGGGGCCGTGGGCGCCAATCGCATCCTGGGCGAGGCCGACGAAGAGCTGTCGGATCTCGATTTCTCGGGTCGGCTGCCTGCATCGCTGTTGACCCTGGTCGGACCGCAAGCCAACCTGCCGACGGTCTCGATCCCCAGCGCCTTTGGCGCGATTCGTCCGGTTGGCGAGACGAGTTATGCGGCCAACCTGCAGTTCTATGGCAAGCCCTTTGACGGCCCCACCGACACCGATCTCACGGTGACCTTGCGCGTCGGGGCGGGCGAGGTGATCGCCGAATCCGGTGACGGCGTGAGCGTGAGCGGCGCTGCCACCGAGCGGGTCTTTACCGGTCGACTCGACAAGCTCAACGCCTTCTTCACGCAGGCAGGCAAGGTCCGGTACAGCTTTGCCGGCGATGCGTTCGAGCAATCGCTCGCGGTTGAAATCCGGGCGGGCGCCAACCTCAATGTGGTTCGCAGCACCATCATCGCAGGCGCGGCCACCGCGGAAGTATTGGGCTGGACCGACATCGCCGTGTCGCCGGTACGCCAGGTAGCGGTCTCGGGCAAGTCTCCAGACGGTGGGGCGGCCGTGGGCGGCATTTACCTGTCTGAAGACAGCGGCATGACCTGGGCGCTCGCACCCTCGGCGCCCACGGGCCTCAACTACAGCTCGGTCTCCATTTCGGCCGATGGCCTCGCGATCGTGGCAACGGCCTCGGGGGGCGGCGTGGTCAGTTCCAGCGACGGCGGAAAAACCTGGCTCACCACGCAGCCGGTCGCGCTGCAGGGCTCGCCCTTCCTGGGCGGCGCTGCCACGGTTGAGTTGTTCAACGATGTGAGCGGCGCACGCGTCTCGGACCTCACCTTCTCGAACGCGGGCTTTACCCTGCCGGCCACCCGGCTGGCCGAGATGAGCGGTACCTTCGACTATTCGGGCAGCGCCGACAGCTACGGCGACCGCATTTCCGGCTGGATCACGCCGCCCGAGTCGGGCAGCTACAAGCTCTGGCTGGCCGCGGACGACACGGCCGAGCTCTGGATCGACACCTCCGGCACCGGCGAGGGGGCGCTTGCGCGCGCCGCATCGGTGGACGGCGCGGTCGGTCGGGGCAACTGGACCAAGTCGGCCTCCCAGCAGACGCGCGAACTCTATCTCGAGAAGGGCAAGCTCTATCGCTTCGAAGTGCTGCACAAGGAAGGCTTTGGCAGCGACTTCGTGCAGCTGGGCTATACCCGTGGCGCCAGCACCAGCGTGCAGATCGTCCCTGGCAGCTGGCTGGTGGCCGGACACACTCCCGATCAGCTGACCGTCACCCTCAGTGCGCCCATCGGCTCGGGCGGGGTCATCGCCGGCGACACTGTGCCGGGTCTCGATGTCACGGTGGCGGGCAGCGATACGCGTCGCACCTTCACCGGTAGTTTGCCGGCCTTGCATGCCTACTTCACCCAGCCCGGCAACATCCGTTACACGGGTTCGGCCACCTCGCTGGATGTGCGCGTCACCAACGCGAGCTCGGCCGCCGTGCCGGTCACGCTCAAGCCCATGCTGCCCTCGGGGGCTGTCACGCTCGAGACATGGAGCGGGATGAGTGGCACCAGCGTGTCCGATCTGCTGGCTTCGCCCAACTACCCGTACAACAGCAGCGCGGTCCGTGAGGTGACGCTGTCTGCGGTGACAGCGAGCGGTGGGGGCGGCTTCTACGTGAGCCCGAATGCCGACAACTATGGTGCGCGGCTGTCGGGCTACTTTGCACCCACCGAGACCGGCAGCATCAACCTGTATCTGACGGGCGATGACACGGCCGAGCTGTGGGTCGATCTGTCGGGTGAAGGTACGAGTTCGCTCACGCGCGTGGCGCAGCTGACGGCTGCGGTGGGCTCGGGCGACTGGACGAGCCCCAATGTGGTGAAGTCGTCTGCGATCAACTTCGAGAAGGGCAAGCTCTACCGCTTCCAGATTCTGATGAAGGAAGCCACAGGCGGTGACTTCGTGCGCGTGGGCTACGCCAAGGCCGGGCAGACGACCGTGCAGGTCATGCCCGACACCTGGGTCTTGCCCGATCTGCCCGCGCAGCTCACGGTCACGCTCACGGCACCCGCGGGCGGCGTGGTGGTCCTGGGTGGCTCCGACAGTTCGCCGACGCGGGTCAATGCGCCGACCGACGCCGGGCCGCTTGCGGTGATCGACGGCAGTGCCGATTCCCGCTACCTCAACCGCGACAAGCTCAACGCCGGGCTGGTCTTTGCTTATCCGCAGGCCTATGCCGCCGATTCGCTGCGGCTCACGACTGCAGCCGATGCCGCCGACAACGATCCCACCAGCTTTGTGCTGTACGGCTCGAACGAATCGTCGGACTGGGCGTCGGCATCGTGGACGCGTATCGCGGCGGGCGACACCGGGCTCACCACCGCGCGTCGCGCGAGCAACGAGATTGCGTTCGCCAACAGCACCGACTACCGCTATTACAAGCTGGTCTTCCCGACCGTGCGCAACGCCGTCAAGGCAAGTGGCATGCAGGTCGCCGAGGTGGTGCTGTCCGGCGCCGGCACTGCGCTCTCGCAAAAGCCCTATGGCTCGGTGAGCGCGCGGCCCGCCGAGGGGTTGACGATCGAGGGCGATGAACTCAACCGCCGGATCAGCGGCAAGCTCTACGCCTTGCACCAGTATCTCAACGAGGTGGGCAATGTGCAGTTCACCGGCACCGGCACGCAACTGCGTGTGGGCGTGGCTGGTATTCAGGCACCCACCGTGTATCCGATCGAGCCCAAGCTGACCAGCGGCGCGGTCACGCTCGAGACCTGGAGTGGAATGATCGGTGCCAGCGTGTCCGATCTGCTGGCTTCGCCCAACTATCCGTACAACAGCAGCGCGATCCGTGAGGTAACGCTGTCACCGGTGGCTTCCAACGGTGGGGGCGGGTTCTACGTGAGCCCGGATGCCGACAACTATGGTGCACGGCTGTCGGGCTACTTTGCGCCCGCCGAGACCGGCAGCATCGCCCTGTATCTGACGGGCGATGACACGGCCGAGCTGTGGGTCGATCTGTCGGGTGACGGTACGAGTTCGCTCACGCGTGTGGCGCAGGTAACGGGTGCGGTGGGCTCGGGCGACTGGACGAGCAGCAAGGTCGTGAAGTCGTCTGCGATCAACTTCGAGAAGGGCAAGCTCTACCGCTTCCAGATTCTGATGAAGGAAGCCACGGGCGGTGACTTCGTGCGCGTGGGCTACGCCAAGGCCGGGCAGACGACCGTGCAGGTCATACCCGACACCTGGGTCCTGCCCGATCTGCCCACCCAGCTCACGCTGACCGTGTCGGCGCCCGCAGGCGCGGTCATGGTGTCAGGCGGCTCGAATGTTTCGGGCAGCCTCGCCAACACGCCGTCGGGCAATGACGCGCAAAACGCCGCTGATGGCAGCACGACCAGCAAGTATCTCAACCTCGATGGCCCGGGCAGCGGTCTGGTCTTTACCGCGCCGCAGCCGGTGGTGGCCAATGCCTTGCGCCTGGTCGCGCGGACCAACGACGATATCTGGCAATGGGATCCGAAGCGTTGGCAGGTGTGGGGCTCCCACAGCAGCGGTGACTGGAACGCCTCGGGCTGGGCGCTGATCGGAAGCGGCGAGACGGGTCTGGCCGATGCGCGGGGCTCGAGCAGCACGGTGAGCTTTGCCAATACCACGGCCTACCGGTATTACAAGCTCGTCTTCACCGAGACCAAGGGCGCAAGCAGCGACGGTCGCCGGCTGGTGCAGGTGTCTGAAGCCATGCTGCTGTCGGGCACCGTGCCGATCTCGCAACTGCCTTTCGGCGAGGTCAGCGCCAAGCCGGCTGTCGGCATCACCATCGGCGGGACGGCGAGCGAGCGCACGATTTCCGGCAGTCTTTACGCGCTGCAGGCCTATCTGAGCGAGGGCGGCAAGCTGCAGATCGCCGGCAACGGCCAGCAGGTCAGCGTGCGGCTAGCGGGCCAGCATGCGGCGTCCACCTATCTGCTGTCGCCGTCGTTGGTGACGGGGTCTGCCACGCTCGAGGTCTGGGACAACCTGGCCGGCACGGCGCTGTCTGCGCTCAAGGGCGCGGCGGTGTACCCCGGGCTGAGTTCGTCGATCGCCGAGGTGGGCGGTGAGCTCAATGTCAGCGCCAGCAAGGACAACTACGGCGCCCGGGCCTCGGGCTGGCTTGCACCGCCCGAGACGGGCAGCTTCAACCTGTGGCTGGCCGCCGATGACAGCGCCGAGCTCTGGGTCGATGCCAGTGGCACCGGCAGCGGCCCGCTCACGCTGGTGTCGTCAGTGGCGTCTGCCACATCGAACTTCACGGGCAAGTCGGCTGCGATCAGCTTCGAGCGCGGCAAGCTCTACCGCTACGAGTTGCTCTTCAAGGAGGGCACGGGTGGCGATTTCGCCAAGGTGGGCTATACCCGGGTGGGTGACAGCGCAGCCCAGACCGTCCCGTCAAGCTGGCTGATCGCCGGCCAGTTGCCCGACACGCTCACCGTCACGATCAGCGCCGCCAGCGGTGCGGTCAGCGCGCGGACGCCTGCGGCCGGCAGCGGCCTAGTGCTGGGCGGCGGCGACCAGGCGAGAACCGTCACTGGCACTCTGCCGGCGCTCTATGCCTATCTGATGCAGACCGACAACATCCAGTACACGGGTGACAGCCGTCAGGTGTCGGTCCGCGTCACGGGTCAGCAGACCCAGGCTCGCCCGGTCACCCTGGGTGCGGTGCCGCTCGCGGGCGACCCCGTGCAGGCGGGCAGCTTCCGCGTCGAACGTTGGACCGACTTGAGGGGTACCGCGGTCCAGGACCTCAGCTCGAGTGCGGTGTACCCGGGAGCGCCCAACTCGGTCGAGCGCATCAGCGGCAAGCTCGAACTGTTCGCAAACAAGGACAACTATGGCGAGCGCCTATCGGGCTGGCTCAGCCCGCCCGAGTCGGGCAGCTACCGCCTGTGGGTCAGCTCCGACGACTCATCCGAACTGTGGGTCGATCTGTCCGGCTCGGGCGCTGCACCGCTCACCCGGGTGGCTTTCCTCTCGGGCAGCGCCGGCGCCAACGTCTGGACGGCCAATGCTTCGCAGAAGTCGGTGGCGCTCACCCTTGAGAAGGGCAAGCTCTACCGCTTCGAGGTGCTGCACAAGGAGGGTGGTGGCGGCGATCAGGTTCAGGTCGGCGTCAGCAAGGCCACCGACACCGCGCCGCAGGTCGTGCCCGCCAACTGGTTGGCCGCCGGCAGCGAGGGGCTCACCCTGAGCTTCACCATCCCGGGCAACGCCGGCGGGGCGATCAACGCACTGCCTGCTGCGGGCATCACCATCGGTGGCACAGAGAGCGCCCGCACGCTCACGGGCAGCTGGGCCGCCCTCAGCGCGTACCTTGCGAGCACGAGCGGCCTGAGCTACCTCGGGTCGGCAAGCTCGCTCACCATGACCAGCACCAGCCTGGTGAACAACCGCGTGCTCGAAACGCGTGCCCTTGCCGTCGGTGCGGGCAAGCTGTCGATCGACCGCAGCTCGGTCATCGGTCTGGGGGCGGGGCGCCTGAACGTCGACCGCACGGTGTCGATCGCCCTGGGCGCAGGCCGACTCAACGTCGACCGTGCCAACACGATCGACTTCGCACCGCCTGCGCTCGATCTCGACCTGAGCAGTTCCATCAATCTGGGCGATGCGTATTCGGCCTCGGCCGTGATTGCGGGCAATCGCCTGCTGGTGGCCGACGTGGCCTCGCGAGAAACCTACTACTACAACAAGAACGATCAGGGCAGTCGCGACAACCCCGCCTCGATCCGGGTGCTGGCGGCGGGGGCCACCGACTGGTCCCTGCAAACGGGCGCGCCCTCGGTCAACTGGAGCGACATTGCCACGGACGCCAGCGGCAGCAAGCTGGTGGCCGCTTGCGCTCAAGCCGGCAATGGCGCGTCGGGCAGCAAGATCTATCTGGGTACCGTGTCTTCGGATGGCGCCGTTGCCTGGGCCGAGGCGATGAGTGGTCTGCCGGCCGATGCCAACTGGGTATCGGTGGATTCCGACAACACGGGCCGCTTCCTGGTGGCGGCGGCACGCGGGGGCCAGGTGTATTTGGCCGACACGTCGCAAACCGGATGGGTGTGGCGCCCCATCGGTGCGCGCAGCGGTGACTGGAGTGCGGTGAGCATCTCTGGTGACGGCAAGGTGATCGCGGCGTCGGCCAATGGCTCGTCGCATCGCGGCCTTTGGGTGACCACCAACGCTGGCAGCACGTGGCGCTCGGTCGAGAGCCTGGGCCTGACGCGCGACCAAGAATGGAGCGCCATCGAACTCGACGCGACCGGCAACACACTCTTCGCGGCCGGGGTCAACAACCGGCTCTACGCGCTGCCCATCACGCCGGACACGGCCGCGCCGAGCCTGCTGCTGCCCGAGAGCATTGCCGCCATTGCTGGCGAGCCTACCAATCTCGTGTTCGATCGCAGCGCGATCGCCGACGCCGACTCGGATCAGATCACGCTCAGTTTCTTCCCGCCCGAGACGGGTTATCTCGATGCAAGCCTCAACCGCGATGTGGTGGTCGATTCGCTGCTCATCAGCGGCGTGACCTACACCGCCGACCGAGGTAGTGCCAGCACGAACGCCTTCTTGTCTCAGGCTGTGGTCGGGCCCTCGGGAAGCCTCGCGCTGCGTTCGGGCAATGTCGCGCTGACTTATCCGTCGATCGACAACAACGGCCAGGCGCGCCAGATGCTGTCGGGATGGTTCGTGCCGCAAGAGAGCGGCGACTACGTCTTCGATCTCGACGCCAACGACAGTGCGGCGCTCTGGTTCGAGACCACCGGCAGCGGCGCCACCTCGGGCGCGAGCTTCCGGCAGATCGTGAGCGACACCGAGACTGCGGGCAGCAAACGTTCCGCGACCCTGAAGCTCGTCGCCGGGCGGCAGTACTACTTCGAGCTGCGCCAGTACGAGCAGCGCAACGAAACCAGAGCCGGTAATTGGTTCGTTGACGCCGAATATGACGGCACCAGTTTTGCAAAACTGGGCTATCTGCTCGGCGACGACCCGTCCCTGCAGCCGCTCACGAGCGACCGGGTTATCCCGGCCAAGTTGCCCGACGTGCTGACCGCCACCGTGACGGTGCCGGCCGGCGGGGTGAGCGTCTATGGCGCATCCAATGCCTGGCCGGGCCGCGCGGTGTCGCTCGCGAGCGAGAGTGCGTCGAATGTGGTGGACGGCAGCGCGGCGAGCAAGTACGTCAATACCCAGAAGACCAACACGGGTCTGGTCTTCACTTACCCGACGGCCTACAAGGCCGCGTCCATTTCGTTTACCACCGCCAGCGACAAGGCCGAGTGCGATCCGACCAGCTTTGCGCTGTACGGCTCGAACGATTCGAACGACTGGGGTGCTTCGGGCTGGGCCCAGATCCAGACCGGTTCGACCTTTACCGCGGCCACGACCGCGCGGGGCGCAAGCAGCGAAGTCAAACTTGCCGGCGACGTGGCCTACAAGTACTACAAGGTGGTCTTCCCCACGCTGCGCAACGCAGCCACAGCCACCGCCATGCAGATCGCCGAGGTGAGCCTGAAAGACGAGGCGGGCACGGCCTTGCAGAATATCCCGCTGGGCGCCTTGAGCCTTGACCTCAAGGCCGAAGATGGCGTGACCGTCGATCCCGCTTCGACGGCGGGTCGCCTCGTGTTGACCGGTTCGCTCGATGCGCTGCAGCGCTATCTCGGCTCGGCCGACAATGTGTCCTTCGAGGGCCTGGCGCAGTCGCTCAACATTGCGGTGTCCGGCACCCAGTCGGGCCGATTGACGGTCAGCAGCAGGATCACCCTGGCGCGCCCGGCGATCAGCTTCACTGATGAGGCCTTCACGCTTACCGGCACGGCGGCCACCATTGCCGACTATCTCTCCAAACCGGGCAACCTCACCTACACCTCGTCCGATGTTTACCGGGTTGAGCTCAAGGGCGACTTCGCGGCCGGCAGCACGGTGAAAATCAGCGGTATTGCGGCATCCGATGTGCTCTACACCGTCACCGCGAACGACCTCTCGGCGAATGGCGACGGGACGGGCGGTGCGGCCACGGCTGCGCAGGTCCGCTCCAACGTTGCTGCGCGCGTGGCCCAACAGGCGAACACCGCGTCGGGCTTGCGGGCGTGGGTCGACCTCGAGGCCGGCGCCGTCTTGCGCTTCGAGTCCATCGAGGGCGATCGGGCGGGCTCGCTCACCGTCAAGGCCACCGCCACCGGCGGCTCGGTGGTGCTTACCAAGCCAGCGGGTACGCTGGTGATGCGGGTCGATGACGGCACGACCGTGCGCCAGCAGACCATTACCGTCGATGTGGCTCGCCCGGCGTCCATCCAGGCGATCTTCAACGGCACGGGTCTCGAGATTGTCGACCCCAGCGGCGCCAGCATGCGGCTGTCGAAGTTTGCGCTCGACGACCTCCGGCTGGGCAGCAAGGCCGACAGCTTCACGCTGTCGCGCCTGGGTTCTGCGCCCATCACGCTGATCGCGACCGAGGGCGCAGACCGGGTGGTGTTCAACATGGGCAACACCCTGTCGCCCGATGGGTCGGTGCGACTGCTGACCCTCAAGGATCAGCAGGTGGGCACGGCCTCGCTGCTGTCAGACGACAGCCTCACGCTGGCGCTGAAAAAGCAACCCGCGAAATCAAGTGGCCTGGGTACGCTGGTCGAGCTCGAACGGCTCGCCACCACGATCGAGGGCATGCCCGATGTGATCCGCCTCTTGAGCGGCATCGAGGAAGTGCGCTGGGATTCGACCCTGGGCGAACTGGTCATTCAGGGCGACATCATCCGCCTGGCGGGCTTTGCCGATTCGTCCGGTGCCAAGCAGGTGATGGACCTGGGCCAGACGCGGGTGCGCATCGTTGCGCAGCGCCTGTCCATTGAATCCGACCTCATTGCGGGCTCGCTGGTGCTGGATGTGTCCGAGCGGCTGACGCTCGAGGGCAAGCTGCGGCTGGCCAACGGCACTTCCGTCGACCTCTCCAAGGCAATTCCGTCGGACCGTACGCCGCAGATCGTGACGACACAAACGGTCGGTGGGGCACTCTCGGCCGACGCGCTGGCGGATATGGCCAGGCAGAACCAGGGCCAGGGTCTGCAGCTCAAGCCGGCCGACCCCGAGGCACCGATCTCGATCGGCGGTGCCGCCGGTTCGGGCGTGAGCCTCGATCCGTCCAAGGTCAGCTCGATTCCGGTGCTGGTGGTGGGGGCCAGCGGTGGTTCCAACCCCGTGGCGCTGGGTGGCAGCGGCTCATCGGTGGCGATGTCCACGCCGCTGGTGATCCAGGCGCAGGGCGACGGCGGCAAGGTGCGGGTGGGCGGCAAGATCCGGGGCACCTCGACCGAGGTGCAGGGCTCGGGCAACACCACCGAGATCTATGGCGTCAATGCGGCCGGCCAGATCGATGCGGCCGAGCTCGAGATGACCGAGGGGCTCTACATCAACGATGCGCTGCGCATCTTCGGTGATGTCACGCTCACGGCCGGCGACAGCAGCCGGGCTGCGGTAACGGGCGCCCAGGAGTACCGTGTGGTGCTGTCGGGCAAGTTCACCGAAGGCGACACGCTGATCGTGGCGGGCGCGGCCACCAACGACATCCGCTACACCGTGCGTGCTCAGGACTTCTCCGCCAACGGCGATGGTACGGGCGGTGTGGCCAGCGACGCCCAGGCGCTTGCCCACATTGCGACGGGCCTGCGCACTGCCGCATCGACGGCGCTCGCGGTGCTCAACGCCGGGGCCAAAGCGACGGTTGACGGCAGCGGTGCGACGGTACGCTTCACCGGACTGAAAGGCGGCGACGAGGGCGCCTACACCGTCACGGCGACGGTATCGCCCGCGAGCTCGGGCGGCGTGCTCAATGTCGCCATGCCCGACCTCACGGTCACCGGCCGCATCAACGGCAGCGACCGTCCCGACGACTCGCTCACCCTGCGCGCCTACGGTGGGGACATCACACTGCAGGGTCGCATCGGCAGCGGCATCGGCAGTACCTACTCGAGTAATGCGGCCACCAGCGACTTCAGCTTCATCGGCGGCTCGGGCTATGCGACCGACGCGAGTCGCGGGGCCGTCAGCCTTGATACCGACGCGCAGACAGGCGCGGTCACGCTGACGCTCGCCGGCGCTTTCGTGGCGGGCGACGAGATTGTTGTTTCGCTCCCGGGCTCTGGCTCTCAGAGCGCGATCCGACGGATGTACACGGTCATTGCCAAAGACCTGACGGTCGATGGCACAGGCGGCGGTGGCGAGGCCGCGGCCGAAGTGGTCCGCGCGCACCTGGCGGTCAAGCTGGCCAGCCTCTTGAGCACGCAGTCGGCCGGTACGCCGGGTGCCCTGCCGCTGGCATCGGCGCAGGCCAACGGCCAGGCGGTGGTGCTGACCCCGAGCAGTGCAGCCGGCCTCGCAGGCCTGAGCGCCACGGTCGGTCGCATGTACCGAGGCGTCGATCTTCTGGGCGGCTCCGGTACCGGTGCCAGCGCGCATCTGGTGGTCACTGATGGCGTCGTGAGTTCGGTGACCATGGAGTCGCTGGGCGGAGGCTATGTCAAGGGCGACAAGCTCAGCGCCGCGCGGGCCAGCCTGGGCGATCTGAGCGGGTCGGGCCAGGGCTTCGAACTGACGGTGAACACCATCATCGAGCTCGAGCAGATCCAAATCACCGATGCCGTGGACGTCAGCTTCCAGGACAAAGTGTTCATCGACGGCGATCTGTATATTCAGGCGAGCGGCACCGTCGTCTTTGCGGATGAACTGGTGTTCTTCGGCGACGGGCGCCTGATCATCGAGGGCGCCACCGAAGTGCAGTTCAACCGCGGCATCCAGCTTGCGGGCGGAGCCTCGGCGAACGCTCACCCGATCAGCATCAGCCCGGCGCTCGGTGACTCGGTGGCCATCGTCTTCGGCTCCAGCCTGCTCGCGGGCGACAGCAACAGTTTCAGGCTATCGGGGGTGCAGTCCTTCGAAGTCGACACCCTGTTCGACTCGACCCTGAATCGTGTGGTCGTGGACGATGTGCGCGTGGTCGGCGCCTCGGGTCGCGAGTTGGCCATGGCGCCGGCGCTTGGTCGCACCTCGGCCGTGCTCACGGCCAGCGACGTGAGCTTCAATGCGGCGGGCGATCTCAGGCTGGACGCGCTGATCAGCGCGGTCGATCTCACCCTCGACGCCAGGGCGGGTTCGATCACTCAGTCGGAGAACGCCGGTCTGGTGGTGAGCGGCATGCCGAACTTTGCGGCGAGCCGCAGCATCAGTCTGACGAGCGCGGGCAATCTCTTTGCGAAGGATGTGACGGCAAGCGCGGCCGCCGGCAGCTTGAGCCTGCGCGACGGTAACGCGCTCGCGGGCAGCTTCAGCTCGGCAGGCGACATGCGGCTCGAGGCGGCGGGCGACCTGGTCGTGACGGGCAGCCTCAGTGCCGCGGGCAGCGATCTGGTCGTGGTCACGTCGGCAGGCGGGTCGGTCAACTTCAAGTCGGGCAGCGTCATTCCGGGCGATCTGCTGGTCTTTGCGGCGGGCGCCGTCACCCAGGAGGGGGCGCTCAGCGTCGGCGGCGAGACCACCATCAGGGGTCAGCAACTCAGTCTGTCGCCGGTCGGCTCGGGCAGCGCGAGCGCGGTCGTTCAGACCGCTGGCGCGATTGCACTCGCGAGCGCGCAGGGCCGCTGGATCACTGCGGCCGAGCGCTACTCGGTGGACGTGTCGGGAACGGCCTCGGCGGCGGCGGGTTCGCAGCTGACACTTACCTTCACCGATTCGGCGGGGGCCCGCGTCATCAAGACCGCAACGGTCAACGCTGGCAACTGGTCGCTGTCGGGCATCGATCTCTCGCCGCTTTCGGGCAACAGCGCCATTGGCTTGACGGTCACCGGCGCCGGCACGACCCGCTTCGATCAATCCGGTTTCCTCAATGTCGGTACGTCGCCGGCGGCACCGAGCGGCGACCGCGTGGTGCCCGAGCTCGTGCTCGCCCAGGGGCCGGCTTTGCGCAGCTACGTCGCGGGTCAGAGCCTGGTCTTCAAGCTGGGCTTTAGCGAGGCGGTGCAGATCAGCACGGCCGATGGGGCGCCGACGCTCGAGCTCGATCTGAGCACCGCGTCGGGTGCTGCGCAGGCGCTGGCGGTGTACGACGCCGAGGCCTCGTCGGCTTCGACCAAGGTCTTCCGCTACACGGTGCCAGAGGGCA
>CAIVPX010000129.1 GCA_903907905.1 uncultured bacterium
CGTCGCCTCACGACTACCGCTGATCGGACCGACCTTGCAGGCGCCCGCAGACGAAACACCGGTTTGGGTCAGCGAGGCGGTGGTGGATCTGTACGGGCTTGGCCCCGGCGACCGGATCGACTTGCCGCTTGCTCAGGCGGGCCGTTCGGGGGGCAGTCCAGCGCTGCGCGCATTCATTGCAGGCGTCTGGCGCGACTACTCACGCCAGCACGGTGCAATCGCCATCGACCTGTCCGACTACCGACGCCTCCACGGCGATGGCCTCGCCAACGAGATCGCCTGGTGGCTCGAGCCAGGGATCGGCGCGCAGGCCATGATCGATGCGGTCCGAAAACTGTCGCCCATCACCGAGGCGATGGAGTTTCGCGAGACTGCACAACTCAAGGCACTTTCCCTGCGGATCTTCGATCGCAGCTTTGCGATCACGCATGCGCTCGAGGCGATCGCGATCGCCGTCGCACTCTTTGGCATCGCCACCACGGTCGCCGGCGAAGCCCTGGCCAGAGCACGCGAATTCGGCATGTTGCGCCACCTGGGCCTGACCCGGTCGCAGATCGGGCGCCAGTTCGCCATCGAGGCCCTGACGGGTTGCATGCTCGCGGTCATCTGGGGCCTTGGGCTGGGCGCACTCATTGCCTGGATACTCGTCCACAAGGTCAACCCCCAATCGTTTCACTGGACCATGGACCTGCACTGGCCGGTTGGCGTGCTGGCCGCGAGCGCGCTGACCATGCTCGCGCTGGCTGCGCTCGCAGCGCGCCTCGCAGCCCGCGAAGCCATGGGGCCGGGCCCCGTGCGTGCAGTCAGGGAGGACTGGTGAGGCCGCGACGCGACGACCCGACGCTGAGCGCCGATCTGGTGCTGCCGAGCGCGATGCGGCGCAGCCTGCTGGCGGGATGGGGGCCGCGCCTTGCGGTGGCCAGTCTGATGCTCGGCCGCGTGGCGCACGCGTCACCCGCACCCGCACGCTTCGCCACAGTCAGCCCCGACACCCGGCTGGCCTTCCCGCGCGACCACGGGTCACACCCCGACTTTCGCATCGAGTGGTGGTACCTCACCGGGTGGCTGCGCCGGGACGGCACCGACATCGGACTGCAGGTCACCTTTTTCCGCATCAACACGGGCCACCAGCGCGACAACCCCAGCCGTTTCGCCGCCCGGCAATTGCTCTTTGCGCACGCCGCACTGGCGACTCCTGAACGAGGCCGACTGCTCGTCGCCGAGCGCGTAGCGCGCGAAGGCTTTGGCCTGGCCGAGGCGTCCGGCTCGGATACCGATCTTCGGATCGGGGACTGGCGCCTCAGCCGGGATGACAAGGACTGCTATCGGGCGCACATCACCGATCGGGCGCTCTCAATCGACCTGTCAATCCAGGCGCAGCGACCGCCGCTCTTGCAGGGCGAGCAAGGCTACTCGCGCAAAGGTCCCCAGCCTACCCAGGCCAGTCACTACTACAGCCGACCCCGGCTTGAGGCAAGCGGCGACATCGGCATCGACCTCGCCGCCTCGCCAAGGCTTGCCGTCAAGCGACCCTCCCAAGGCATGGTCTGGTTCGATCACGAGTGGTCGAGTGAACTGCTCGACGGCACGGCGCAAGGTTGGGACTGGGTAGGTCTGCATCTGGATGACGGCAGCGACCTGATGGCCTTCCGCATCCGCAGCCAGGATGGCAGCGTGCTCTGGAGCGATAGCCGGTGGGTCGATGGCCGCGGGCAGCCAATCGAAGGTCTCAGGCAGTCGCTCCGGGGCCTCGCCGGCCCAGCGTTGCCCGTCGCCGCAGCCACGTTCACGCCCATGAGACTCTGGCGCTCGCCACGCACCGGCGCCGCATGGCCCGTCGAGATGCGACTGGCGATCGACGAGCGCACGCTTGAACTCAAACCGATCTTCGACGATCAGGAACTTGATTCGTCCCTCAGCACTGGAATCGTCTACTGGGAGGGCGCCGTGCGGGTGCATGAGCACGGGAAGGTGATCGGCCGGGGCTATCTCGAGCTCACCGGCTATGCGGGAGCACTTAAGGTGTGAGGCGGACCAGCCTGAGCGCGCCAGTCAGGTAGCGCCACCCGGGTGGGGCCGGGTCAGACCGAGCGGGTGGGGCCAAGCGGCGGTCAGCGCACCAGTTGGTTGATTTCGATGATTGGCAGCATCACCGCCAGAACGATCAGCAGCACCATCGCGCCCATCACCAGAATGAGCAGGGGCTCGAGCAGGCTGGTAAGCGTGAGCGCCCGACGCTCGGTCTCCGCCCCCAACGTGCGCGCCGCACGCTCGAGCATTTCGGGCAGCGCACCCGTGGCCTCACCGCTGGCGATCAGGTGCACCATCATCGGCGGAAACTGCCCGGCGGCTGCCAGCGCCCGAGCCAAGGGCACCCCCTCGCGAACGCGACCGATCGCATCCCGCACGTTGTGCCGCAGCGCCTCATTGTTGAGCGTCTGCACGCCCGCCTCGAGCGCGCGAATGAGTGGCACACCACTGGCACTGAGAATGGCCAGCGTGGCGGCAAATCGGGCTGTTTCGAGGCCCCGCAACAGCCGCCCGAACAGAGGCAGGCGTAACTGCTGCGCGTGCCAGGCAAGCTTCACGCTGGGCGCTCGCAGACTCAGCCGCCAAGCGCTCCATACGGCCGCCAGGCCCAGCAGCAGCGCCCAACCCCACCCACGTACAAAATCGGAGACGAGTATCAGACCCTGCGTGAGCATGGGCAGCGCCTGGCCCGACTGCCGAAATACATCGATGACCTGCGGGACGACGTAGGTCAGCAGAACCACCACGACGGCCAGGGCGACCAGCGTGACGATCACCGGATAGATGAAGGCCAGCGTGATGCGCTGGACGAGTGCCCCGCGCGACTCGACATAATCGGCCAGACGCGCCATGACCCCCGAGAGGTCGCCCGACTGCTCACCGGCCGCGACCAGGGCTCGATACACCTCGGGAAAATCACGAGGAAACCGTGCCAACGCACTGGTCAGACTCTGCCCCGAGACCACCTCGGCACGAATCGCTGCAAAGCGCTCACGTACGAGCCGCTTTTCGGCCTGTTCGATCACCACATCGAGCGCTTGCTCGAGCGGCAGGCGCGCGGTCAGCAGACTCGCCAGCTGTCGGGTCACCAGAGAGAGGTCGGCGCTTCCCAGCCGGGCCGACAGCACCTGGGCGGGGCCCGATGCCGCCGAACTCTGCAACGCCGTGATCTCGAGAGGCGCCAAACCGCGTTCGCGCAGCTGGTTGCGGGCATGGCGCGGCGAATCTGCATCGATCAGACCACGCTCAATGCGACCCGATGCATCTGCCGCTTCATAGCGAAAGGCCGACATGGTTGCGCAGCGTGCCCGAGGCCTAGTCGCGCGTGACGCGCGCGACCTCATCGGCCGAGGTGATGCCGGCGCTGACCCAGCGCTGTCCATCCTCACGCATGCTGATCATGCCGGTGCGGGCGGCGGCCTCACGAATCTCGCGCTCGCCGGCCCCCCGGTGAATGAGCGCTCGAGCGATATCATCGACCACGAACAGCTCGTGCACGCCGGTGCGCCCCCGATAGCCGCTGCGATCGCAGGCCGGGCACCCCAGCGCACGCCAGCCCCCGGCCACCGGATCGGGCTCGCGACACTGCTCGCACAGACGGCGCACCAGCCGCTGCGCCACCACGCCCAGCAGTGACGAGGACAACAGGAAGGGCTCAATGCCCATGTCGATCAACCGGGTGACCGCCGAGACCGAATCATTGGTATGCAGAGTGGCCAGCACCAGATGCCCGGTGAGCGAGGCCTGTACTGCGATCTGCGCCGTTTCGAGGTCGCGGATCTCGCCGATCATGACCACGTCGGGGTCCTGACGCAGGATGGCCCGCAGCGCCTTCGCAAAGCTCATGTCGATGCGGGCATTGACCTGGGTTTGGCCGATGCCCTCGAGGTGATACTCGATGGGGTCCTCGACCGTCAGCACATTCATGCGCGTGAAGTCGATACGCTGAAGCGCCGCGTACAGCGTGGTGGTCTTGCCCGAGCCCGTGGGCCCGGTCACCAGCACGATGCCGTGCGGCTGATGAACGAGCCGATCAAAGGCCGCGAGCGTACCCGCGCTCATGCCCAGTGCCTCGAGATTAAGACGACCCGCCTCCTTGTCGAGCAGACGCAGAACCACGCGCTCGCCATGCCCCGTGGGTAGCGTGGACACCCGCACATCCACCGGCCGGCCGCCGATACGCAGAGCGATCCGGCCGTCCTGGGGCAGGCGCTTCTCGGCGATATCGAGCTGCGCCATGATCTTGATGCGCGACACCAGCGCAGCGTGCAATTCGCGGCGCGGCCGCGCGATGTCGCGCAGCGTGCCATCGACCCGAAAGCGCACGACCGAGGCCGACTCGAAAGCCTCAAAGTGGATGTCGGAGGCACCATCCCGACTGGCCTGGGTCAACAACGCATTGATCATTCGAATGATCGGCGCATCGTCTTCAGCCTCGAGCAGGTCCTCGATCTTGGGGATGTCCTGCATCAACTGGCTCAAATCGAGGTCGCTCTCGACCTCATCGACTACCGAGGCCGCCGACCCGTCCCGCTGCGCGTACGCACGTGTGATCGCCAGATCGAGCTCTTGCGCAGGCTTTCGAATCGGCAGCAGGCGAAGGGGCAGCATGCGGGACAGCTCGGCCAGGGCGCGAACTGGCGTAAGGTCGCCGAACCAGACCTCCAGCACGTCGCCATCGAGCGCGGTCACCAGCACCTGGTTCGTCCGGGCAAAACCGTACGGCACATAACGCGCGGCGGAGACGCTGGGCATGATCGGGATGCCGGCAGATCGCTCAGTTGCCACCGGTGGCGGGTCCACCGGGGCGCAGGGAATCGTTGGCGAACGGTGCGGACGGTCGCCCTCCGCCCGAGACCTCAGGCGACAGACTGAGCGGCGGCTGACGCACGGCCGGCAGACGCGCCTGCCCTGCCGGCGCGGGCACAGGCATCGCCGGAAGCGGGTTGCCACTCATCTCCGAAAGCCCGGTACGCGCCGGAATACGCGCATCGCCGCGAAGGGCCCGGATGTAGTCATAGCGCGTCGCGGTCACCGAGTTGGAGGCATCGGCATCACGCAGCACCACCGGGCGCAGGAACACCAGCAGGTTGGTCTTGACCCGCTTTCGGGAGTCATAGCGAAACAGTCCGCCGATCACCGGCAGATCCCCGAGCCCCGGCACCTTCTGTTCACTGCCGGCGATGGACTCTTCGAGCAAGCCCCCCAGTACGATGATCTCGCCGTCGTCGACCAGCACATTGGATTCGATCGCCCGTCGGTTCGTGATGATGCCGGTGGCATTGGCCTTGTCCTGAACACTGGAGACCTCCTGAAAGATCTGCAGCCTGACCGTACCCGACTCGGAGATCTGCGGCTTGACGCGCAAGGTGGTACCGACGTCGCGTCGCTCGATGGTCTGGAAAGGATTGACTGAGGCGCCGCCCGTGCCCGTGGCGGTGAATTGGCCGGTAATGAAGGGCACGTTTTGCCCGATGACGATGCGCGCCTCTTCGTTGTCGAGCGTCAGCAGGTTGGGCGTGGCCAGGATGTTGGCGCTGGTGTCGGACTCAAGCGCGCGCGCCAGCAAGCCCAGGTTCATGACTTCAGTCGAGCCCAGCTTGGCAGTACCGCGTACGATTCCGATGTTGAGACCATTGGCGATGGTGGCTGGCGAGGCGGCGATCCCCAAAATGTTCGCGCCCGAGGTGGCACCGTTAAAGCTGGTGCCCCCGATCCCGCGGGTCGACCCTTCAGCCGTGCCCAGAAACTGCCACTGGATGCCGAACTCGGCGGCCTTCTCGGCCTGCACCTCGACGATCAGCGACTCGATGAACACCTGCGCACGACGCGCGTCCAACCGGTCGATCACCGCGCGCAGGCTGCGGTAGACCGCTTCGGGAGCCGTGATGATCAGTGCGTTGCTGGCAGGGTCGGCCGTGATGATCGCCGCCCCGGCTCGAACGCTGGTCCCTTGAAGCGACTGCACGTTCTGCTGGGACTGGAAACTGCCGCCCAGCGGGCCCGCCCCCGACGCGCCCATTGCGCCGGCAGTTCCCGACACCGTTGAGCCGGCGGGGCTGTTGGCCGTCGCGAGGCTTTGGCCGAAGGTGCTGCTGCCCCCTAAACCGGGCTGCGACCCAGTGAGCCCGCCCGAGTCGCCCGACAGCACGCCACGAAGAGTCTGGGCGAGCTTGACGGCTTCGGCATTGCGCAGATAAACCACATGAATATTACCGGGCTCGCTGCTGGGCTGATCAAGCCGGGCCACCAGGCTGCGGGCCAGTTTCATGCGCTCCGGGCTCGATGTCCGGATCATCACCGCGTTAAGACGCGGATCGGCCATCACCATCACCCTTTGGGTGCCTGTGTCCGCTGTCTGCCCCGGTTGCTGACCGGCGGAGCGCCCGCTGTCGTCGAGCAGGCGGTTGACCGACACTGCGACATCAGCGGCGAGCGCGTGGTTCATACCAATCACTTCCACCTCGTTGGCCGAGGGCGTATCGAGCGACGCGATGATCTGCGCGATGCGGGCGATGTTGGAAGCGTAGTCGGTGATCACCAGCGCGTTGTTGCCGGCGTAGGCTACGACCGTGTTGTTGGAAGCGATCAGCGGCCGCAGCACTGGCACCAGATTGGTAGCGGACTCATGGCTGAGGCGAAACACCTGGGTCACCACCTGCTCGCCCCCGCGCGCCGGTCGCTCGGGTGTACCCACCGGCACCGCCTGAAGTCGGGCCTCTGCCTCAGGTACAACCCGCATGACGCCGCCGGTCTCCACAAATGCGAAGCCCTGCCCGCGCAGCGCCAGTTGCAGCAACTCGAGGGCCTGCGCCCGCGGCACCGGTCGCGCCGTTTCGAGGCTCATCTTGCCCCGGACCCGGGGGTCAACCACCAGATTGCGGCCCAGCAGGTGCGCGAAGGCTGACACGATGGACTCGATGTCGGCTTCACGAAAATTGAGGGTGACCTCGTCGCCCCTCGGCGCCGGGACGAAACCTGGAGACCCGGACTCTGCGGCCCGGGGGGCACCCGCCGCCGCAGGCGCTGGAGTGGGCGTGCCATTGGCAGC
>CAIVPX010000130.1 GCA_903907905.1 uncultured bacterium
AAGACCGGGCAGGCCGGTGGCCACGTCAGCCACCACCTCGATGGCCCCCGGGCCCGTGATGACGGGCGTATTGGGATCGTCATCGAGCAGACGCAGCTTGGCCACACCATCGACCGTGAGCTTGCCCTCTGCATCGGCAAACTGCGAGTTGCCGTATGCGTCGGTGAGGACAAGAGACAGCAGTTCGTTGGGATCACGACCCTGATCGTTGAGCACGCGGACGGTGAGCGTCTTTTGCGTTTCATCGGCGTCGAAGGTGAGCTCACCTTTCGGAATCCCGCCCTCGAATCGATCCGCGGTGAGCGCGGCCGAGCCTTGAATTTCGTAGCGAAGCACCACGGTGCCGTCGAGCCCACCCGACCGGTTGATGACGAACTTGAGCAGGCGATCGCCGCCGTCGGTGGTTCCCTCATACGTGAAGGGAAGGTCGCCCGACACCTGCGCTACTTCGGCTTCGGGTGCCTCGTAAGCGACCGAAAACCGCGACGGCACGATGGGACCGACGATGGCGCTGTCGGCCAACTGCGCCAGGCTTGAACCCGAGGTGTCTTTTTCGCCGAGCAGCGCGCCGATGGCGTTCGTCACCGATGCACCCTTGCTGTCAGTGGCCTGGCCGTCTGCGTAGAGCGTGAGCAGCTCAACCACGCGATCGCCCTGCACCACCTGCTGCACCGCCACGATCTTGCGCAGCACACTGACGGCATCTTTGGCGGCATCGCGGCCATCGGCGTCATTGCTGATCGCCAACACTGCGCTGGGGATTGAAGTACCCTCAGTCCCGCTGATGATCTGGTTGGCGCGCGCCAGCACCTCGGCGATTCGCCCCACCTTGTCGGCGTCAAGTACGACGCCCTCGCCGGCCAGGCCCTGCGCAGCGCTGGTCAGCAAGGACGCGATGCTGGAAGGCTGGGTCAGCAAGGCGCTCAGCGTGGGCGCCACGCCGCCCGGAGGAACGCTGGTCGTGAGCGCCTTGGCCACCGCATCGACCACCGCAATGCTGGAGACCGTGGGATCGACCTGATCGCCCGATTGGTCGAGGGCGCTCAGCAGCGCACTGCCCACGTCGGTAAGCGTGGCCAGCATGGCCGCAGACTGCTGATAGGCAACGGCATCCAGTTTGGCGGACTGCGCTGCTGCCACGTCAGAATAATCACTGACCGGCAGAGATGCTTCGCGAAACGCGTCGTAGGTGGAGAAATCGGGCGCGTTGACAAGCCCCATGGCGGCAAGTACCTTGGACTCAGCCTGCGAGGTTTTGGTGCCATAGCTCGTCAGAACACCGGCTTCCTGGTGATCGTCGACCGAAACGGGAATTTCGTTGTCGTCAGCATCGAGGCGGTAATAGGACACCGGCCCCTGGCCTTGCACCCGCGCAATCAGGGTGGTGATGGGGTTGATGACGGTATAGCCCTCGGGCGCCTCGTACTGCACCGAGAAAGCCTGCCCGGTGGAGATGTCCTCACCACCTCGCATGATGAGGTGGCCGCTGCCGCCCGGGATGGCAAACACACCGGGGCCCACCGAGCCGCCCACCGCCTCGCCGGCTTCGATGGTGTTGCTGTTGTTGGCATCGGAAAAGACCAGTACGCCGACCAGATAGCCGTCAACGCCGGTGCCTACCACCGCCCCGTTGACTCGCACGCCGGTGAGGTTTTGATCAGCGATGCTGGGAAGGCTGAGCGAAAAGGCACTGGGCGAGGCTGTGCTTCCCGCGTTAAGAATATTGCCAGCTAGGTCGCTGATCGACGAATTGGTTCCCGAGGGATATTGCAGCGCCGAGATACCCACGCCGTTGGTATCGAGATCACCCGACTGCACGGTATAGCTGAACACCAGCGTGGAGGTGCCGCTGCCCGACACGTAGGTGGCATAGCGGCTGGTGAGGCTTTCCAGCGCAAGCTTGAGGCGCGGCGCGCCCGCCACATACATCGGCTCGTCGGCCTGCAGCAGGAAAGTGATGGTGCTACCACGCAGATAGGTGGCATCGCCGCTGCCGACGATGGATGTGGCCACCGGCTGCGCCCCGTCAACGCGCAGCGTACTGAACGCGCTGGAGGACAGGCTTGACGTACTGGTGTTGCCCGCGATATCGCTGGCACGCACGCGAATCTGGCTGGTACCGTAACTGCCCGATGGCAGGGTAAAGCTTGCGCTGCTGCCTGAGGCTAGGCTCGCATCGCTCCAACTGCCCCCCCCGTTGGTGCTGTAGGCCCAACTGCTCGCGCCCGGGGGCAGCGTGACGTTGATCTTGCCATTGGCCGTGACGCCATCGGCAAGATTGGTATCGCTCTCGAGCGAAAGGCCCGCTGACGCAAGCGCCGTGGCCATCACCGTGAAGCTGGCGCTGCCCGAGCCCGAATTGCCCGCGAAATCTTCGACCGTGCCGCTGACGGCGTAGGTGCCATCAGCCAGCGTGTTGGGTACTTCGACGGCGAAGGCACCGTCGCTGACGTTACCCGTGAGCTGAATGACTTGCCCGCCCGCCGTCGGCGTGAGCGTGATGCGAACAGGCTGGCCCGCCTCGGCATCGGTGACGCGCCCGCTGAGGATGGCCACGCCGTCGAGCTCGGTCTTGTTGACGTAGCGGTCACCGCCCATGTCGAGATAAGAAACACCCGAAACCGCATCAACGCCGCTCGAGTCGAAGCTGAGCGTGGGTGCCTTCGCATCGATGGTGAACGCCTGCGTCTGCGTGCTGGTGTTTTGCGCGCTGTCGGTCGCCGCAACCACCAGCGTGTAGCTGCCATCGCCCAGGGAAGCGAGCGAACCCTGCACCAGTTTCTTGCCCGCAACGCCATCAACCAGATCGAGCGTCTTGAGGGGCGTGGCGCGGTCATCACCACGATAGACCCGCGCCTGAACCGTGCTGCCCGCCTCCACGCTGAGCACCTGGCTGTACGAAGCCGCCGCCGCCAGCGACAGACTGGTTTTGGCGAGTGACTCGAGGGAAACCTGCGGTGCCAGACGGTCGAGCCCGAGGCCGAGCGCCTGACTGACACCGGCGTTGCCCGCCACATCGGACGCCCGGCTGACCACCGTGTAGCTGCCATCGGACAGGCCCTTGATCTGGTCTGCCGAAAACTGCGCGGCGTACGATCCGGACGAGTTGACAACCGTCGCAGTGGTGCTCAGAACAACAGCACCGTCCTGCATGAGATCGACGGTGACGGTTCTGCCCTGCGCAACCCCTTCCGCATTGCCCGACAGGGTGAAGGGCGTACCCAGTTTGTCGGGGTTGAAGACCGAGGCTTGAGAACCGAGGCCAAGCGAGACCGTGGGATTGACGCGATCAAGCGTGACACCAATCGACTTGTCGATACTGTTGCCGGCCAGGTCGGAGGCCGACACCTTGAGGGTGTAGATGCCGTCGTCGGCCAGTTTCGTGAGGTCACCGGAAAGCACGGCATCCACAAAGGTGCCGGGCGCGCCATCGGCAATACCGAGACCCGCCACCGTGACCGCACGCCCCTGCGAGTCGAACACCTGCACCCCGCGAACGTCGGCGCCGCTGAGTTGCAGGTCACGCGCGAACACCTTGGCGGTTTGCGCGTTGAGGATCACCGCCTGATTGTCATAGTCAAGCGTGGGCGCGGATCGATCGAGGGTGATGACAAACGAGGACTCGGTCGAGCGGTTGCCTGCCACATCGGTTTGACTGGCGTAGACCTTGTACTGGCCGTCGCTCAGACTGTTGGCAATGCCGAGCTTGTTGCCCAGATCAACCTGCAGGCTGCCCGCCGCACTCGTAGCGGTCGCAGAAAAGCTGTTCAGCGGGGTCTCGGCTTGCCCTTCGACACGCGCCACACGGTAAGCAAGTTCGGCCCCCTTCTCGACCCCCGAGAAGACGACGTTCAAGGGGGCAACACTGGTGACGCCGTCGGTGCGGCTTGACCCCGAATCGGCCAGCAGGCTGAGCGCGAGCGGCGCTGCAACGGCATCTGCGGTGATCGGGAGCGCCCGAGAAAAGAGGCCATCGATCCCGGCTGCAGTTTGAACCTGCGCCGACAGCGCCAGCGAATCGCTCTGGGCAAAGTTGTTGAACACCGACGTGTCCACCGACGCGCTGATCTTGCCTGCCTTGACCTGATCGGCCGTGAGCGTGACCGAGGCGATCTCGCGAACGATTTCCTTGCCCGCCTGGTCACCAACCCCCGAACCGCTGAGGTAAAAGCGCACGGTGTCACCGGCCACCGCGTCCGAGGCAAGCCTGGTGTAGACCTGAACCGAGGACGCCTCAAGTTCGATGGCATTGAGGTATTCGTGAGCAGGCAGGTTCGACGAGCCGGGATCGACCAAGGAGGGTTGACCCGGGGCACTGCGCTGCCCGGAGGCCGGCGCAGCAATGGTGCCCACCACACTGATGGCCTGATCAACGCGATCGGTCAACTGCGCGCCCGAGAACGCATCAAGCGCAAAACTGCCCTTGAGGATGCCTTCACTGGTCAGGTCGTTTTGAATGACGTACTCGGTCTGCACCAGCGCGGTGAGCGCCAGCCGCGTGGTGGCCGCCCCCAGCGCAGTATCGCTGAAGACCGCATTGACGTTGGTGACCGCATCGGCCAGATCATTGAGGGGTGCAATGCTGGCGAGCGTCTTGCCCTCGGCGGTCAGCGTCTGGTTGATCGCCGAAAAAACGTCCCGCACCGTTGTGCCGGATGACAGCGAGACGGTGGTCTTGGCGTCAGCGGCGCGGCTGATGGCCTCGGACAGCGCCTTGATCGCCACGGCACCGGCATCGAGACTGGCGGCATCAATCGCCTGCTGGGCGGCTCCCGCATTGGCGCTGCTGCCCGCAGCACCACGCGCCTGCACCACCGCCGCCGTGGCGGTGAGCATGAGGTTGGCCACCTGAGCCGCCTTGGCGTAGATGGCCAGCGCCTCGCTGCTGTC
>CAIVPX010000131.1 GCA_903907905.1 uncultured bacterium
CGCCCGCCAATCCGCCCGCCAATCCGCCCGCCAATCCGCCCGCCGATACCGAGCGCTGAGCCCGGCGCGGGCCTCCAGGCCCGTGGCGGGCTGCTCGCCGCCCACGCAAAGCCTGCCGCGACACGGCCCGTGTGGCGCGCCGCCCGACTGAATCGGGCTCAGATGCCGGCGATCTGGCCTGTGCCGGGTGCCTGTTCGCCGGCAAGGTGCGCTGCGCAGGCCGCGAGCGCCACCTGACACCCTGATTCACCCCCCACGACGGTCAGCGACGTATTGGCAAGATGCTCGGGCACGATCTGCCCCGGCGCCAACGCCAAATGCTGCTCAAAGAGCGCTCGAATCACCAGCCCATGCGTGACCACCAGCAGGTCACCGTCCAGGCATGCAAGCCGATCACGCAGGCGATCGAAGGCCAGAGCGACCCGATGGCGAAAGTCGGCCAGCGACTCCCCGTCGGGGGGCGCCTGCTCGGTGCGCAGGGGGTCGAATCCGAGACCGTCGTATGGCAGGCCACGCCATCGGCCAAAGTTGCGCTCCTGCAGTCGCGCGTCCTCGTGCAGAGGCAGGCCCAGTCGCGCGGCGACTGCCTGTGCAGTCTGCGCCGCCCGCGGCAGATCACTGCTCACGATGGCCACCACGCGCTGCGAGGCCGCCAGCCTGTCGGCGAGCAACCGGGCCTGCGCCCAGCCGCGCTCGCTGAGCGGCGTATCGGCCGGCTGCACGGTTCGCGCGACATTAAGCGCGGTTTCGCCATGACGGACGATCAGCAGGGCCACGGGTCGGGCGCCCTCAGAGCTGAGGCCCCCAGGGCGCCGGCATCATCAGCTTGTTCTTTTGCGACACGAACATCGGGCGCAACTTGCCCGCAAAGGCCATGAAGCGGGGGTCGCCGTAGAGCCCCGCCCAAAAGGCCCGACGATCGGCGTCGTCGTCGAACTTCCAGAGATGGATCAGTTCGTTGAGCGCGCCCACGTCGCCGGTGAAATAGGCCACGAGCTTGGGCGGGTGCGCGGCAATCACGGCAGCACCTTCGGACTTGTAGAGCGCGGCGATCTCGGCCATCTTGCCCGGGATCACTTCATAGGTACGCAGTTCGTAGATCGGCATGCTGTGCTCCGGGTAAGGTTCCAAAGGGTCGTGCCCCGCGACGGGCCGCAGGCATTATGACCGAGGCCCGGTACAAGGGCGGGCCTCGGCCGTTTGCAGTATCCCGATGGCCGAGCGGGCGCTCGCCGGGGCGCCGCCCCAGCGGGCAGGATCGAAGGCCTTGCCATTTCTCGGGCCCCTGCCGGTCCCGCCGCATCATGACCCTCGCCATCGTCCGAACCCGCGCGCTCATCGGTCTTCATGCCCCCGAGGTCAGGGTTGAAGTGCATGTCGGCCGGGGGCTGCCCGCCTTTCATATCGTCGGGCTGCCCGAGGCCTCGGTGCGCGAGAGCCGCGAGCGCGTGCGCGCGGCCCTGCTGCACCGGGGCTTCGACTTTCCCAATCGAAGGCTCACCGTCAATCTCGCCCCGGCCGATCTGCCCAAGAACTCGGGGCGTTTTGATCTGCCCATTGCGCTCGGCCTGCTCGTCGCGAGCGGCCAGGTGCCCGGCGATGCGCTCGAGGGGCTGGAGCTGGTCGGCGAACTCTCGCTCACCGGCGAGCTACGCCCGATCCGCGGCTGCCTGCCTATGGCGATCGCCGTGCGCAGTGCCGGTCGACGCCTCGTACTGCCGGCGGCCAGCGGCGCCGAGGCGGCTCTCGACCCGCAGGTCCGGGCGCTCGCCGCCAACCACCTGGGGGAGGTGTGCGAGCACCTGCGCGGCAGCGCCGCCCTCACCCGCCTCGCGCCCGCGCAACCCGCCTGTCCGGTTCTCCACGGGCCCGACTTTGCCGACATCAAGGGCCATGGCCTGGCGCGCCGCGCCCTCGAAATCGCCGCCTCGGGCGGGCACTCGGTGCTCATGAGCGGGCCGCCCGGGGCGGGCAAGTCGCTGCTGGCGGGCTGCCTCCCCTCCATCCTGCCCCCGCTCGACTGCGACCAAGCCCTGGCGGTCGCCTCCCTCCAGGCACTGACCGATTCGTTCCGACCCGAACAATGGGGCCGCCGCCCTTTTCGTGCGCCCCACCACAGCGCCTCGGCCGCCGCACTGGTCGGCGGGGGCGCCAACCCGCGGCCCGGCGAGATCAGCCTCGCCCACCACGGCGTGCTGTTTCTCGATGAGCTGCCCGAGTTTCAAAGACCCGTACTCGAGGCCCTGCGCGAGCCGCTCGAAACCGGTCGCATCACGCTGTCGCGTGCCAGCCGGCAGGTCGACTTTCCCGCCGAATTTCAACTGATTGCGGCGATGAACCCCTGCCCCTGCGGCCACTTGGGCAACGACCGCTGCCGCTGCGGCATCGAACAGGTCATGCGCTATCAGCGACGCGTCTCGGGGCCGCTGCTCGACCGCATCGACCTGCTGCTGCACGTCTATCCGGTCGACGAGGACACCCTCACCACCGACAACCGCGCGGAATCGAGCGCATGCATCGGCGGTCGGGTCGGCCACGCCTGGGCACGACAGCACGCCCGACAGGGTAAGGCTAACGCCCGGCTCCATGCGGCCGAGGTCGACCGCCAATGCGTCCTCGCCGATCCTGCCCGGGCCGTCCTGGTTCAGGCGGCCCGCCGGCTGCGCTGGTCGTCTCGCGGCCTGCACCGGGTGATGCGGGTGGCGCGCACCATTGCCGATCTGGCTGACTGCAGCCAGATCGATGCCGACCACATTGCGGAGGCGATCGGCTACCGCCGGGCACTGCCCGATGGGTCAGGCCCCGCCGACTGAGGCGGCGAAACCCGCCATCCGAGCATCACCGCCAGTCCCAGCGCCTGAATCAACGCCCAGGCCGCCATCGCCGCGCGAAACGACAGCGCCTCGCCCGCCTGCAGCCAGGCGCCCAGGGCGTCCACGAGCGCACCGAAGGCCCATTGCGAAATAAACATGCCGACGAACAGCATGAGGTTGAAGGCGCTGAAGGCGCGCCCGGTCAGTTCGGACGGAAAACTCAGACTGACATGCGAGTGCGCCAGCGTGAAGGTGGTGACCCCCACGGCCAGGGGCAGCCACATCAGCCAGGCCCAGGGCCCCTGCACCAGCGCGATCCCGATCTGCGCGGCCACCATCAGTACCGAGCCGATCGCCACCACGCGCAAGGTGCTCCAGCCCCTCGCGCTCAGTCGGCTTGCGGCCCAGCCCAGCACCAGGTAGGCCAGCATCAGCACCAGGTTGAACACCAGCAGCGCCTGCGCGCTTTGCTGGGCGCTCAGGCCCAGAACCCGGGTGAACCAGGGCCCCGCCCAAAGACTCTGAAACGAGATGAAGCTTGCCTGCAGCGTGATGCCCGCCACCGCAAAGCGCCAGAAATAGGGCTCGCGAAACACCTGCGCATACCCCCCCCACTGGCTGGCCAGGCTCGAAGGCGGCTGCTGCGGCTCGGGTTGCATCAGCACGATCAGCGCCAGGCTGGAGAGCGCGAGCAAGAGCGCGCACGCCAGAAAGATGCCCCGCCAGCCGATGAACGGCAACAACGCCTGGGCCGGTACGGTCGAGACCAGCGCGCCCATCGAGCCCGCCATCAGCATCCAGGCGGCGAGCCGCTGCTGACCCTCGGGCGGAAACCAGAAGCGAAACGCGCGAAACGCGGCCATCAAGGCGCCCGAGACGCCCACGCCGATGATGGCCCGCCCCAGTCCCAGCATCCATGATTCGGTGGCCAGCGCAAACACGAGACACCCCAGCGCGGCGATCGCGAGCAAGGCCGCATCGGTCTTGCGCGACCCGTAACGATCGAGCCAGATCCCGAGCGGCAACTGCATCGCCGCAAAGCTGAAAAAGTACGCGCTCGACAAGGCGCCAAGCTGCGCGTTGCTCAGCCCAAACTGCGCCACCAGATCGGGGGCGATCACCGCATTGACCGTACGCAAGGCATACGACAGCGCGTAGCCCAGCGCGAACAGCAAAAAGATCCTGGCGCCGCCGGCGCTTGGGCTCACTGGCATGACCCCGCACTCATTCGATGAGTCGAAACGAGTCAAGCAGCATCTGACCCTGATCGCTCTGTCCCGGCGCGGTAATCGCCACGACCTGCCAGACGCGATCGGCACGACCGATAAAAAGCGCCTGCATCAGCACCGGCCGGTCAGCCACACGACCCGGCGCCACGATGGCCCGGGCCGACTGGGTCGCCCTTAGGGCCCCGCCCGAGTCGAGCACCTGAACCGCCCGCTCGCGCGAAGCCGGATCGCTTGCGCCGATGTTGCGCAGCATTGCGACCGACATGGCCTGGAGCGCCTGCTCGCGAAGCGCCGCGTCGTCGCTCGCAAGCTGTGCGGCGCCGACGGTGAACATCGCCTCGTCGGCCCTGGCCCCGGTCATGGACATGCGTACAGAGAACTCGCCCAAGCTGACCTCGCGGCTCATGCTGGAGGGCCGACTGGGCAGCAATACGACAAAGCGCTCCGAATCGCTGCGGATTTCGCGCCAGTTGAAGGTGGGCGTGCAGGCAGCGCTCAGCGCCGTGATGCAGGTCAACCCGAGGAGCCAGCACCGGCGACTGATCGGACTGCCTGCGCCGGGCAAGAATGGGATCATTCGCTCATGTTACCAAGCGGGGCAAATCCCTTGCGGAGAACGGCATGCTTTACGAATTCAAATCTCGCGCCACGGGCAGCGTCGTCATGATGGGGCCGGTTGCCGAGCGGCTGCTCGGCATCATCGGCAAGACCGGCGGACCGACGGGCATCATCACGGTCGCGCAAATGGCCCAGGCCATCACCGATCTTCGCTCAGCCATCGATGATGAGCGACGCGCGAGACAGCAGGCCGTCAAGGCGGCCGGAGCGCCCGATCACTCGGCTAGCGACACCGAGCCTGCCAGCGCTGGGGTGTCGCTCGAGCAGCGGGCCGTGCCGCTGATCGACATGCTCGAGCGCGCACTGAAGGCCCAGCGCGATATCACCTGGGGCGTCTGATCGGGCACACAAACGAGCCGCGTGGCACACTGCGCGTCGACTCGGTTTGGTAGCCCACGCCCTTGAAGATCCTTTCGCCAGACGAAGCAGCCCATCTCATCGAAGACCGCTGGACGGTTGCCTGCGCGGGGTTTGTCGGCGCCGGTCACGCCGAGGCGGTCACCGAGGCCATCGAGCGACGATTTCTACGGGGCGGCTCGCCCCGCGATCTCACATTGGTCTACTCGGCGGGCCAGGGTGATCGTGCCACGCGCGGGGTCAACCACTTCGGCCACGCCGGGCTCACCCGCCGCATCATCGGCGGGCACTGGCGCTCGGCACCCCGCCTGTCACGCCTGGCCATTGCCGAGCAGACCGAGGCCTACAACCTGCCCCAGGGCGTGATCACGCAACTCTATCGCGCCATCGCCGGCGCCAAGCCCGGCGTGATCACCCGCACCGGGCTGCACACCTTCGTCGACCCCCGACACGGCGGCGGACGCATCAACGAACGCTGCACCGAAGACCTGGTCGAACTGCTCACGATCGGCGGCGAAGAATACCTGCGCTACAAACCCTTTCCGATCCACTGCGCGCTGATCCGCGCCACCAGCGCCGATGCGCGCGGCAACCTCAGCACCGAGCACGAACCCTTTCACCACGAACTGCTCGCCATCGCGCAGGCCGCGCACAACAGCGGCGGCGTCGTGATCGCGCAGGTCAAACGACTGGTGCGCGAGCACGCGCACGCCCGAGCCGTCTGCGTGCCCGGCATTCTGGTCGATCATGTCGTGGTCGCAGGCGAGCACCCGAGGCATCACTCGATGACCTTCGGCGAATACTTCAATCCAGCGTATGTGGGCGCCCGCCCCCGAGGCGACCGGCCCCGCGAGCCCGCACAGGCGTCCGGGACCACCGGCGCAAGCACGAACCGGCCCCATCCCCCGCTGGATGCCCGGCGCATCATTCAGCGGCGCGCGCTGCTTGAGCTCATCGCGGTCAAGCCTCGGGTGGTCAACCTCGGCGTCGGCATGCCGGCGGGCGTGGGCGCCATCGCACGCGAGGAGGGCGTCGACGGCTTCGTCCTCACGGTCGAGGCCGGCCCGATCGGCGGCACCCCGGCCGACGGGCTCTCCTTTGGCGCCGCCGAGTACCCCGACGCCATCGTCGATGAGCCCGCGCAGTTTGATTTTTACGATGGCGGCGGCCTCGACATGGCCTTCCTGGGCCTGGCCGAGGCCGATCGGCACGGCAATGTCAATGTCGGCGTGTTCGGCGAGGGCGCTCGGCGCAGCATCGCAGGCGTCGGCGGCTTCATCAACATCACGCAGGCCACGCCCCATCTCGTGTTCATGGGAACGCTCACCGCAGGCGGTCTGCAGGTGCGAGCGGCCGACGGGCAGCTGCGCATCGAGCACGAAGGGCGCGCACGCAAATTCATCGAGCGCGTCGGCCAGCTCTCCTTCAACGGTGCCTATGCCAGCCGCCTGGGCACCGCCGTCACCTACGTCACCGAGCGCGCGGTGTTCCGGCTCGAAGACGGTCAGCTGGTGCTGAGCGAAATCGCCCCGGGGCTCGATCTCGAGCGCGATGTGCTGGCCTGCTGTCCCGAGGGCATCCGGGTATCGGCAAACCTGTGCGAAATGGACTCACGGATTTTCCGCGATTCGCCGATGGGACTGAGCACTGGCGCGGCCGCCGACGGGCTGCCGCGAGGCTGCAAGCCCCGCCTCGGCGCGGACCGCCCCCCAACATGACCCACGTGCCTGAGCCTCGTTGCCCATGAGCCGCTTCGAGAGACCCGAGACTGCCCCGGCGCGCCCAGCCCAGGTGTGGCGCGATTTCGGCGCGCTGTACGCAGCCAACGGATTCATCGGCTTCATCTTTGCCGCCACCGGCCCGGTGGCCATCGTGCTGTCGGTGGGCAGCCGCGGCGGGCTGAGCGAGGCCGAGCTCGCGTCATGGCTTTTCGGTTCGTTTTTCGTCAACGGCCTGCTCTCCATCGTCTACTGCTGGGCCTGGCGCCAGCCGCTGGTGTTCTTCTGGACCATCCCGGGCACCGTGCTCGTCGGCCCCGCGCTCGAGCACCTGCGCTTTGCCGAAGTGGTGGGCGCCTTCGTGCTCACGGGAGTGCTGATGACCGCACTCGCCTTCACCGGATGGATCAAGCGACTGATGCAGGCGGTTCCCATGCCCGTCGTGATGGGCATGGTGGCGGGCGTGTTCCTGCGCTTTGGCATCGACCTGGTTCGCGCCCTGCATGAGACGCCCGCGATCTCGTCGCCCATGGTGCTGGCCTTTCTTGCCGCATCGGTCTGGCCGGCGCTGGGGCGCCGTGTGCCGCCCGTCATCGCCGCACTGTTGGCCGGTGCGCTCGCCGTCTGGGCGGGCGATTCGAGCGGTCTCAGCCTCGCCGACGCCTTTGTGCTTGCGCACCCGGTGCTCCAGACGCCGCAGTGGTCCGCCCAGGCAGCACTCGAATTGGTGCTGCCGCTGGCCATCACTGTGCTGGTGGTGCAAAACGGTCAGGGATATGCGGTGCTCGAGGCGGCCGGTCATCGTGCGCCGGTCAATGCCGTGACCCTAGGCTGCGGGCTCTGGTCATCCCTCACCGCACTGGTCGGCACGGCCTCGACCTGCCTCACAGGCCCCACTAACGCCCTCATCTCGAGTTCGGGCGAGCGACATCGTCACTACACCGCCGGCCTTTTTGTTGGCGCGCTGTCGCTGGTCTTCGGGCTCTTTGCGCCAGGCTTCACCCGCCTCATGCTCGCAGCGCCCGCCGCCTTCGTGGCCACCTTGGCGGGCCTGGCCATGCTCAAGGTACTTCAGACGGCCTTCCAGATTTCGTTCCGGGACCGCTTCTCGCTGGGCGCCCTGGTGGCCTTCGTGGTCACCGTCGCCAATCAGCCCATTGCAGGGATCGGTGCGCCCTTCTGGGGCATGGTCTTCGGTTTTGCCGTGGCGTGGCTGCTCGAGCGACAGGACTTCGCGCCACCTGCGCGCTAGCTAGCGTGCGAGTACGGGCGCCAGCGCACGCCGCAGCTCGTCGTTGTCACGACCACTGCGATGCGCGAGATCGGCGAGCTGGTCCTCGTCGATCGGCCCTGCGTTGAAGTACTCGGATTGCGGATGCGAAAAATAAAAGCCGCACACGCTCGCCGCCGGGTCCATCGCCAAACTCTCGGTGAGCGTCATGCCGATGTCCTCGCAGCCCAGCACCCGAAAGAGCTCACGCTTGACCGTATGCTCGGGGCAGGCCGGATAACCCGGCGCAGGCCGGATGCCGACATACTTTTCGGCGATCAGCGCCTCAATATCGAGCGACTCCTCGGGCGCGTAACCCCAGAGATCGGTACGAACGCGTCGATGCAGGCACTCGGCAAAGGCCTCGGCGAGGCGGTCGGCGATGGCCTTGAGCATGATCGAGGAGTAGTCATCGAGCAAGGCAGCGAACTCGGCCTCCTTGCGCCCGACACCCAGGCCCGTGGTGACTGCAAACACGCCGATATAGTCGGCGATGCCAGAGGGTCGGCCATCGAGCGTTTTCGGGGCGATGAAGTCGGCCAGGCACTTGTTGGCCACCCCGTCGCGCTTGACCGTCTGCTGGCGCAAATTGCGCCAGACGAAGGCCACCTCGGTGCGTGAATCGTCGGTATAGACCTCGATATCGTCATCGTTGACCACGTTGGCTGGCAAAAAAGCCACGGCCGCGTTGGCACTCAGCCAGCGTCCCTCGATCACGCGGCGAAGCATGGTGCGCGCATCCGAATACACCCGACGGGCAGACTCGCCCACCACCTCGTCGTTGAGAATGGCCGGAAACGCGCCGTGCAGGTCCCAGGTCTGAAAGAACGGCTGCCAGTCGATACAGGCGGCGATCTCGCCCAGATCGTAGTTTCGAAACAACCGGCGACCCAGAAACTTGGGCTTCGGTGGGCGGTAGTGCACCAGCGGATGCGGCCCCTCACCGGGGTGGTCATCGGCCTGCATCACCCAGGCAATCGGCGTGCGGTTGGCGCGCGCTTCGGCGAGACTCACCCACTGGGGGCCCTTCTTGGCGGCATGCTGGGCGCGTACCCGCTCGTATTCGGCTTCAAGCTCGGTGATGAAGCGCTCGCGAGAATCGGGCGAGACCAGACTCTGCGCAACGGGCACCGAGCGCGAGGCGTCAGGCACATAGATCACCGGGCCGCTGTAATGGGGCGCAATACGCACGGCGGTATGAACCCGCGAGGTCGTGGCGCCGCCGATGAGCAGCGGGATTTTGCGCAGGCGAAAGTACTCGTCTCGCTCCATCTCGCGCGCAACGTAGGACATTTCTTCGAGGGAGGGGGTGATGAGGCCCGACAGCCCGATGATGTCGGCGCCTTCGACACGCGCGCGCGCCAGGATCTCGGAGCAGGGCACCATCACGCCCATGTTGATGACATCGAAGTTGTTGCACTGGAGCACGACCGTGACGATGTTCTTGCCGATGTCGTGCACATCGCCCTTGACCGTCGCGATGACGATCCGACCGCGCGAGGACACATCGGTACCGGCCTGAGCCTGGGCGCGCTTTTCCTCTTCGATATAGGGCACCAGATGCGCCACCGCCTGCTTCATCACGCGCGCCGACTTGACCACCTGGGGCAGGAACATTTTGCCCGCACCAAACAGATCGCCCACGATGTTCATGCCGTCCATCAGCGGGCCCTCGATCACCTCGATGGGGCGACCCGCGCGGGCGGCCACTTCGAGACGCATGGCCTCGGTATCTTCGACAATCCACTGGGTAATTCCATGGATCAGCGCATGCGCCAGCCGCTTGGCCGGTGGCTCGGCCCGCCAGGCAAGGTTTTCTTCCTTGCGCGCCTCGCCCGCCTTGAGCGTGGCCGCAAACTCGATCATGCGTTCAGTGGCGCTCTTGGCCGCTTCGGCTTCAAGGGCCGCCTGCGCGCTCGCGCGAGCCGCCTCGTCCTGCGCCTCATCGAGCCTGCGCCGCTCGGCGCTCAGCGCCGGCGTGCGATCGAGCACGATGTCTTCGACCCGCTCGCGAAGCTCGGGTGCGATCTCGTCGTAGACCCCGACCATGCCCGCGTTGACGATGCCCATACCGAGGCCCGCGCCGATGGCGTGATACAGGAAAACCGTGTGAATGGCCTCTCGCGCCGGGTCATTGCCACGAAACGAGAACGACACGTTCGAAATGCCACCGGACACCTTGGCAGGCGCCAGATGCGTACGAATCCAGTGCGCCGCCTCGATGAAATCGACCGCATAGTGGTCGTGCTCTTCGATCCCGGTGGCAATGGCGAACACATTGGGATCGAAGATGATGTCTTCGCCCGGAAAACCCACCCGCTCGGTGAGCAGTCGCCACGCGCGCTCGCAGATCTCGATCTTTCGCTGCAGCGAGTCGGCCTGACCTTTCTCGTCGAAGGCCATGACGACGACCGCGGCACCGTAGCGCCGGCAGAGCTTGGCCTGACGGAGAAACTCTTCCTCGCCCTCCTTGAGCGAAATGGAGTTGACGATCGACTTGCCCTGCACGCAGCGCAAGCCCGCCTCGATCACGCTCCACTTGGAGCTGTCGATCATCACCGGCACGCGCGCAATGTCGGGCTCCGACGCGACGAGATTGAGAAAGCGCGTCATCGCCGCCACCGAGTCCAGCATGGCCTCGTCCATGTTGACGTCGATCACCTGGGCGCCGTTTTCAACCTGCTGGCGCGCCACCGCCAGCGCATCGTCATACTGACCCGCGAGAATCATCCGCGCAAAGGCCTTGGAGCCGGTGACGTTGGTGCGTTCGCCCACATTGACAAAAAGCGAGCGCTCATCGATGTTGACCGCCTCCAGACCCGACAGCCGCAGGGCCGGCGGCGCCGGCTCAAAGCCACGGGGGGCCACGCCCTCGATGGCACGCGCAATGGCAGCGATGTGCTCGGGCGTGGTGCCGCAGCAGCCCCCCGCGATATTGACCAGCCCCGCGCGGGCAAACTCCGCCAGCAGCGACGAGGTGATGGCGGGGGTTTCGTCAAAGCCGGTCTCCGACATGGGGTTGGGCAGCCCCGCATTGGGGTAGACGCACACAAAGGTATCGGTGCGCGCAGCGAGCTCGGCGATGTAGGGCCGCATCAGCGCCGCACCGAGTGCGCAGTTGAGGCCGATGCTGAGCGGACGCGCGTGGCGCACCGAGTTCCAGAAGGCCTCGACCGTCTGCCCCGACAGCAGCCGCCCCGAGGCATCGGTGACGGTGCCCGAAATCATGATCGGCAGCCGCACCCCGCGGGCTTCGAACACTTCGTCGATTGCAAACAGCGCCGCCTTGGCATTGAGCGTATCGAAGATGGTCTCGACCAGCAGCAGGTCCACGCCACCGTCGAGCAGCGCACACACCTGCTCGTGGTAGGCGGCGCGCAACTCCTCGAAGCTGACATTGCGCGCGCCCGGATCGTTGACATCGGGCGAGATCGAGGCGGTTCGGGGTTGCGGCCCCAGCGCCCCGGCAACGTAGCGCGGCCGCTCGGGCGTGCTGTGACGGTCGCGCGCCGCGCAGGCCAGACGGGCCGACGCCAGATTCATCTCGACCACCAGGTGCTCGAGCCCGTAGTCAGACTGGGCGATCCAGGTGGCACCAAAGGTATTGGTCTCGATGATGTCGGCACCCGCCGCCAGATAGGCGTCGTGAATGGCCGCAATGATCTGCGGCTGGGTGATCGAGAGCAGCTCGTTGTTGCCCTTGATGTCACGGCCAAAATCAGCCAGGCGCTCGCCCCGGTACTGCGCTTCGCTCAGGTGATGCTGCTGGATCATGGTGCCCATGGCGCCATCCAGAATGAGGATGCGCCGGGCCAGCTGCTCGCGAAGCCTCGCCTCGGTACTCGCCTGGGGGTTCGCCTGGGTGCTCGAATTCATCGCTGCTCTTTGCGGCGCAGGTTATAGCGCCGTCTTCCATTCCAAACCGTCAATGGTAACAACCGGCGCGTCCGCTCGCGCTTGACGCCTCTGTCATCATTAGGGCTTCACCCGGCGGCAGGCCGCCCGCACTCGGCCGTCCGGCCCAATACCGATTCCATTCGAGGAGCCCAAGATGAGTTTCGTGTTCGATCCGCCGCCGCAGGTCTGGCTGCCCCTTGCCGGGTCCGATGCGCGCTTTCCGGTCCGCCGCGTCTATTGCGTGGGCCGCAATTATGTCGAGCATGCCAAGGAAATGGGTTTCAGCGGACGCGAGGCCCCGTTCTTTTTCATGAAACCGGCCGATGCGCTGGTAGTGGTGCCGCACGGGACAACCGGTCAGATGCCCTATCCGAGCGTCACCCAGGACCTGCACCACGAAATCGAACTGGTCGTGGCGATCGGCCGGGGCGGCGCGCGCATTGCCGCAGCCGACGCCGGCCAGCATATCTTCGGCTATGCGGTCGGGCTCGACATGACCCGGCGCGACCTGCAGGGCGAAGCCAAGAAGCAGGGTCGGCCCTGGGAAGTGGGCAAGGCCTTTGACGCCAGCGCACCAATCGGCCCGATCCACCGCGCCCAAGGCGCCTCTCCGATGACCGCGGGCGCCATTTCCCTGGAGGTCAACGGCAGCATGCGTCAGTCGAGCGATGTAGCCAAGCTCATCTGGAACATTGGCGAAATCATCGAACACCTGTCGGCGCTCTGGGCGCTTTCCCCGGGTGACCTCATTTTCACCGGCACCCCCGAGGGCGTGGCCGCCGTCTCGCGCGGCGATCAGATGGTAGGCCGGGTGGCGGGGCTGGGCGAACTGCACGTGGCGGTGAGCTGAACATGGCCGATCACCTCATTCCGACGCGCGCGCTGCACACCTGGGTGGTCGATCTGTTTCGGGCCAGCGGTTCAAGCAGTCACGAGGCCACCCTGACCGCCGATCATCTGGTGGGCGCCAACCTTGCAGGTCACGACTCGCACGGCGTAGGCATGGCCCCCAAGTACGTCGCCTCGCTGCTCAACAACGAGCTGCAACTCAACCAGCGCGTCCGGGTGCTGACCGATACCGGCAGCATGGTGGTGGTCGACGGCCAGCGCGGCATGGGTCAGTCGGTGACGCATCAGGCCATGGAGATCGCCATCGAGCGGGCCCGCCAACACGGCTGCTGCGTAATGGCGCTGCGCAATGCGCACCATCTCGGGCGGGTGGGCCACTGGGCCGAGCAGGCGATCGCCCAGTCACTGGTCTCGATTCACTTCACCAACGCCATCAGTCACATGGCCATGGTGGCCCCGCACGGCGGCGCCCAGGCGCGTTTTCTGACCAACCCCTTCACCGTCGGCATCCCGATTGCGGGCAGCGAGCCCATCGTGCTCGATTTCGCCACCAGCGCGGTGGCCCATGGCAAGGTCCGCGTGGCCTACAACAAGGGCGTCGCGGTACCGCCAGGCAGTCTGATCGATGCGCAAGGCCGGCCCACCGATGACCCCGCGGTCATGTTCGAGCCCGAGGGCGGACCCTTCGGCTCGCTTCGTACCACCGGCGGACACAAGGGTCATGCGCTCGCCATGGTGTGCGAGCTGCTGGGCGCGGCGCTGACCGGCGGCGAGACGCTTCATCCGGGCAACCCGCTGCCCGTATCGGGCGTGTGGAACAACATGCTCGCCATCGTGTTCGATCCGGCCCGGCTCGGTACCGGGGCCTGGTTCGAGTCGCAGGCGCGCGACTTCATCGCCTGGGTCAAGTCGTCGCCGCCTGCCGCCGACAATCCCGAGGGCGAGGTGCTGGTGCCTGGCGAGCCGGAACGGCGGGCGCGACAGGCGCGCGCGCAGATGATTCCCATCGATCCGGGCACCATGGCCCAGATGGATGAGGCCAGCGCGTCGGTCGCGAGCCGCTTCGGGCAGTCGCCCGGACCGCTGTCAGCGCTCGAGCGCGGCTGCTGAACCCAGGGGACCGATCGATGAGCGCAACGCGTCAATTCGCGCACCCCGTGCGCGTAAGCTTCGGTGACTGCGATCCGGCAGGCATCGTGTTCTATCCCAACTTCCTGCGCTGGTTCGATGCCGCCACGCACGAGATGTTCGGCGCGGTCGGGCTGCATGCCGCGCAGATCGTTCGAGACACCGGCCTGATCGCCTGGCCGCTGATCGACACCCGGGCGAGCTTTCGCTCGCCGGCCCGTTACGGCGAAACGATCGAGGTGCATTCGTCGATCAGCGAATGGCGGACCAAGACCCTGCATATCGAGCACCGCATCCTGCGCGGCTCGACCCTGCTGGTCGAGGGCTGGGAGATCCGCTTCGTGGGCGAGCACCCGGCCGATGATCCCGAGCGCCTGCGCGCAGTGACCATCCCGGACTGGATGCGCCAGGCCTTCGACTGAGATGGACAAACCCGCGCCGGGCGGTGAGCCCTTCCTGCTCGATTCGATCGCATTGATCGGCGCGCTGGGCGAGCGCTCGCGCGATGCGGTGATCGTGTCGGGCTCACATGGCGGGGTATCAGCGGCCGAGTTCGTGGTCGACCACCCGCACCGGCCGCGCATCGTCTTCTACAACGATGCAGGCATCGGCAAGGACAGCGCCGGCATCGCGGGCCTGTCGATGCTGCAGGCCATCGGCGTGGCGGCCTGCGCCTACGCCCATCAGTCGGCGCGAATCGGCGAGGCCCGGGACGGCTATCGCCACGGCGTGATCAGTCATACGAACCCCCTCGCGTCGCGCCTGGGCATCAGCGCGGGTCAGCGCGTGGACGAAATTGTGCAGCGACTGCTCACGCCGCCGGTCAGGCGCTGAGCGACAAGGCCAGCACCCCGCAGGCGATCAGCAAGGCGCCCGACAGCCTGCGCCACATATCGGGCTCGCCCAGCAATCGCGCGCCAAACAGCGTGGCGATCAGCAAGGAGAGTTCACGGGCCGGCGCCACCAGACTCACGGGTGCGAGCGTCATGGCCGCAAGCACCAGGATGTAGGCAGCGGGCGACAGCAGCGCCACGACCAGCATCGGTCGCCAGTCGGATCGCAGGACCTCGCCCAGACGCGCTCGGCGCAGCCACGCCAGCGGCGCCAGCAGGACGGCGCGGCAGGTGATGCCCAGCCAGTCAAAGAGCAGGGGCGGCACCCCCAGGACGCGCACAGCCCGACCATCGTTGATGGTGTAGGCCGCAATCAACACGCCGGTCAGCAGCCCCCAGCCGAGCCCACTAAGGGTCGCTGCCGAGATCGGTCCGCGCAGCACGCTTGCACCCCCGGCGATGGTAAAGGTGCCCGCAACGATCATGAGCAGGCCCGCGAGCGCCATCGCGCTGAGCGTCTCGCCCAGCAGCGCCACGGCTGCGAGCGCCGCCAGCAGGGGGCCCGTGCCCCGGGCGACGGGATACACCACCGACAGATCGGCCAGTTCGTAGGCACGCAGGAGCGTCAGAAAATACAGCACGTGAATGACGGCGCTGGCGCCCACCGCCGTCCACACCTCAAACGGCAATCCGGCCAGCGCCTGCGCGTGCCAGCCGAGCGCAAGAGGCGCCCAAAGAACAGCGCTCAGGGCGGAGCAGCCAAACACGAACAGCACGCCCGATGCACCGCTGCGCTTGGCGGCCAGGTTCCAGAGCGCGTGCAGCAGGGCCGCAGCCAGCACGAGCGCAAGCGCAGACAGTGGCATCTCAGGCGCCGGCCCCAGGCCATCCGGTGGAAGACAGACCCGACATCGTGCAAGCTTCGGGCATCATGACGGCCTGGTCAAATATCTTGCATGCCCGTGACGGCACGCTGACGAGGTCTTTCCCATGGCGCTTCACCCCTTTCATCTGGCGTTCCCGGTTCGCGATCTAAACGAGGCGCGCGCTTTCTACGGCGGCCTGCTCGGCTGTCCCGAGGGCCGCAGCAGCCCGGAGTGGATCGACTTCGATCTTTACGGCCATCAGGTGGTGGCCCACCTTGCCCCGGACCAGGCTGGCCATGCCAGCACCAACGCGGTCGACGGCGACAACGTGCCGGTGCGGCACTTTGGGGTGGTGCTGCCCATGGCTGAATGGGAGGCCCTGGCCAAACGCCTGCAGGCTGCCGGGCAGCGCTTCATCATCGAACCGCATATCCGCTTCAAGGGTCAGGTCGGCGAGCAGGCCACCATGTTCTTTCTCGACCCCTCTGGAAACGCCATCGAGTTCAAGGCCTTCAAGGATCTGTCGTCGCTGTTCGCGAAATAGACGGCCGCGCTGACCCTCAGAACCATCCGACACGCCATGGAACATCTTCTGCCCCGCGCCGCGCACCAGTTCATCCAGTCTCATCCGGACGCGCTCTTTGTCGACTGCCGCAGCGATGCCGAGTTCTTTTTCGTGGGACACGCCACCGGCGCCATTCACCTCGCCTGGCACGAGGGCCCCGACTGGGAGGTCAATCCCGACTTCGTGCCCGAGATGAAGAGTCTGGTCGATCACTCGCTCGACCGGCCCATCGTCATCATCTGTCGCAGCGGCCAGCGCTCGGTCGACGCCGGCAAGGCCCTCGAGGCCGTGGGCTTCACGCGCGTCTACAACGTGCTGCACGGATTCGAGGGTGATCTGAATGCCGAGCGCCAGCGCGGCAAGCTCAACGGCTGGCGCTTCGACGGCCTGCCTTGGGAACAGTTCTGAAACACCCCGGGTGGTACTGAGCTAGGCGAGCCGACAGGCGAGCAGCGCCTCGACCAGGGCCGCCCGATCCGCGCCGTCGCCCATCGATGACCCCTGCAGCATCAGGCGGCTGTCGCGCCGCCACACGCAAGGCTCGGGCTGCCCGTCGCGCCAGCGATACCACTCCCGCTCCGTCCGGAACACCGCATTCAGGCGCCTGTCCGGCCATCGAGCCCTGAAACCGCTGAGCGTGTCAGCGATTCGCACGCGATCAAAGACCTGCTCCGGCGCCGCCCGCCACAGCCAGCCCGGCGCAGGCTGCAACGCCGATTGTCTCGGCTCGTCCGCGTCGGCTGTGCCGGACGGTGGCTCGTCAAGCACCGCGGCAAGGTGGCCTTCGGCAGGCCACACCGTCGCGACCGGTGGCAGCCTGGGCGTCAGAGGCCCGCCGTCGACACACGCCGCCGGGGCACCGACCGGCGGCCCCCACCAGTGCTCGATCTCGAGGTCAAACGGCTGCAGGGCCCGCACCCGATCCGCCAGCGCGAGGCGCTCAGGCTGGGCGAGCGGCAGCGGGTGTCTGAGCACCACCCGATCCGCACATTCGATCTGCTCGCGCAGCCAGGGCGCATGCGGTCCGGCCAGTCTTTCCTCGAGGCGCGCGGCATCAAGCACCGCCACCACCCCGGTCAGGCGCACCGCGCGCAACAACTCGCCCGTACGCAGCATATCGATCAGAGCTGCCGGATGGCCGGTTCCGCTCAGCTCGATCAGCAGGTGCTCCCAGGGGCCACGTCTGAGCAGACGGCCCAGCGCGTTCCGAACGCTCAGTCGACCCGTGCAGCAGGCGCATCCGCCCATCGACTCGAGCGCGGGGTCGCTGTCGCCCCCTGATGCGCCCGAGGCCCGCGGCAACTTGAATGTCTCCCCCTGATCACGCAGCACCGCCCAGCGTGCTGCGCCTGGCAGGGCGCCGCGCCAAACCTCGATCAGGCGGCTCTTGCCCGCACCGACCAAGCCCGTGACCAGCGTGGCCGTCAGCATGGCCGCTGGCACCGGGCGCGGCCCCATACGCGTGGGCAAGCTAAATGCATGCGCCTCAGCGACGCCAGAACGCTGGCATGAGCACCGCAAAGAAGGTGAGCAGCTCGAGCCGGCCGGCCAGCATGGCCACCGCGAGCAGCAGGGCCTGAAAGTCGTTGAGCGAGCTGAAATTGGCGCTGGGACCGAAGCTGCCAAGGGCGGGCCCCAGGTTGTTGACCGAGGCCACCACTGCGGAAAATGCCGAGATGAAGTCGACGCCCGTAAGAAGCAACACGAAGGTGAGCAGCAACTGCGTCGCCCCCCACAACAGCATGAAGCCCAGCACTGCGAAGATCACCCGGTTTTGCACCTGGTTGCCGTTGATCGACAGTGGGATGACGGCGCGCGGGTGAATGAGTCGCTCGAGCTCGCGACGCGCCTGCTTGAGCAAAATGATCGCGCGCACCATTTTGATGCCGCCGCCGGTGGATCCGGCTGACGAAGCGATGCAGGCGAGCAGCAACATCCAGAGTGGTGCAAACACAGGCCAGCTTGAATAGTCCCGGGTGACAAATCCCGTGGAGGTGGCCACCGATACGGTATTGAAAAAGCCGTGGCGTATGGCCTGCTGCCAGGATTCAAACTCCGCCCCCAGCCCGAGCAGCACGCTCAGGCCCGCCGCGCTCAGCACAATGAGCAGCACCGATGACGAGGCCTCGATGTCGCGAACGTACACGCGCAGCGACCGCTCCCGAAACGCGACGAAGTGAGTCGCAAAATTGATGGTCGAAAGCGTCATGAAAACCATCAGGACAAGCTCGATGCGCAGAGAATCGAACCCGCCAATGCTGGCATCTCGGGTGGAAAATCCGCCGAGCGATACGGTGGACAGCGCATGGCAGACCGCTTCGAACACCGGCATGCCGGCCAGCCACAGACTCAGCCCGCAGGCCAGCGTGATCAGCAGATAGGTAAGCCAGAGGTACTTGGCGGTCTGCGTGATACGCGGGGTAAGTTTGCCCTCTTTCATGGGGCCGGGCGTCTCGGCCCGAAACAGTTGCATGCCCCCCACTCCCAGGAGCGGCAACACCGCCACCACCAGAACGATGATGCCCATGCCCCCGAACCACTGTAACAGGTGGCGCCAGAGATTGACCGACTGGGGCAGGGCGTCGAGCCCCGACAATACGGTTGAACCCGTGGTGGTCAGCGCCGAAACCGACTCGAAAAACGCCTGGGCGAGCGACAGCTGCGGACAGGCCACCCAGAGCGGCGGCACCGCGGCAAGCGACACCGCGAGCCAGCCCAGCACCACTAGCAAGGCGCCGTCGCGCGGCTGCAGCTCGCGGCCAAAGGATCGGGTGCTGCCCCACAGAACCAGACCCGCGATCAGGCAGCCGGCACCGGAGAGCGCAAAGAGCCAGTGCATGCCGTCGGCCACCACCAACGACCAGCCCAGCGGAATCACAAACACCCCGGCAAACAGCATGAGCAGGCTCGCCAGCACATGAACGACGACCAGAAGACGCATCACGTCAGAAGAACCCGACACCGACCTGAAACAGCTTCTCGACCTGGGGAAGCAGCCGCTTGTTACTCACAAATACGATCACGTGGTCTTCGGCCTCGATGACCGTATCGTGATGCGCCATGATCACCTCGAAACCGGCCGTGGCCTCGGTCGCCAGCGGGTCGAGTCGGGTGGGCGCGAGCGAGCGGATGATGGCGCCGATGGCCGCGCCCTGGGGCAGATTGATCTGCTCGATGCGCCGGCCCACCACCTTCGAGGATTTGGCGTCGCCGTGCGCGATGGCCTCAAGCGCCTCGGCCGCGCCGCGCCGCAGCGAGTGCACCGCGGCGACATCGCCCAGCCGCACGTGCTTGAGCAGTTCACCGATCGTGGCCTGCGCCGGAACAATCGCAATGTCGATGCGATTGCCCTCGACGAGATCAGCGTAGGCCTGGCGGTTGATGAGCGAGATGGTTCGGCGCGCCCCCATGCGTTTGGCCAGCATGCACGACATGATGTTGTTCTCATCGTCCGAGGTGAGGGCCACGAACAGATCCATCTCGTTGACGCTCTCTTCGGCCAGCAGCTCCTCGTCGGTGCAGTCCCCGTGAAGCACCAGCGCGTTCGAGGAGTCGAGCTGGCTCGACAGATAGTTGCACCGCGTCCGGTTGGGCTCGATCACCTTGACCTGATAGGCGGCGCCCAAGCCACGCGCCAGACGTAAACCGATGTTGCCACCCCCGGCGATCATGACCCGCCGGACCGGCTTGTCCATCCGACGCAGATCGGAGAGCGCCGTGCGAATGTGCTCAGCCGCTGCCAGCAGAAACACCTCGTCACCCGGCTCGATCAGCGTGTCGCCGTCAGGCGTGATGGCGCGGTCTTTGCGAAAGATGGCCACGACCCGCATGTCGACATTGGGGTGCGCCGCGCGCAGGTCTCGAATAGGGTGAGACACCAACGGCCCGCCCTCGTAGGCCCTGACCGCGATCAGGCTGGCCCGGCCACCGGCGAACTCGAGCACCTGCAGGGCTTCGGGAAACTCGATGAGTTTGAGCACATAGTCGGTCACCGTCTGCTCGGGGCAAATCAGGTGGTCGACCTGAAACCCATCGACACCGGTGATTTCGGGATGCTCAAGGAACTCGGGTGCGCGGATTCGGGCAATGCGGGTGGGTACGTTGAACAGTCGCGCGGCGAGCTGACAGGCCACCAGATTGGTTTCATCGCGTGCCGCCGTGGCGATCAGCATGTCGGCATCCTCGATGCCCGCCTGGCTGAGCACCGGGGGATGGGTGCCGTTACCGGCCACCGTGCGCAGGTCGAGCCGATCCTGCAGCGCCGCCAGCTGCGCCACATCGGTGTCGACGACCGTGATGTCATTACGCTCCGAGACCAGACTCTCGGCCACCGAGGCGCCCACGCGCCCGGCCCCCAGGATGACGATCTTCAATTGGCGTTCTTGCGCCAGGCGCCACGGGCCAGATCGATGCCCAGCTGCTTGAGCTTGCGATAGAGGTGCGTGCGCTCAAGGCCGGTGCGCTCGGCCACCCGGGTCATGCTGCCCTGTTCGCGCAGCAGGTGATGCTCAAAGTAGGTACGCTCAAAGGCATCCCGCGCCTCGCGAAGCGGCAGGTCGAGCGCAAGTTCACGCACCAGCAGTCTTCCGGCCACCGGCGGCTCCTCAATCGGGGCGGCGGTTTGAGGCACCGGCGAAAGCTCGGGCGGTACGAGACCTACGACCGGCAAACCGGCTGCTTCGGCACTCTCGGGCACGGCCAGCGTCGCAGCGACAGCCATCCCCTGAGGGCGCACCCCCGGCGCGGGCGTCACGCCAGCATGGGGCGCTGCGGCCCGGGACAGGCCAGACTGGACGGCACGCAACAGTTTTTGCAGCGTGATGGGTTTTTCGAGAAAGTCGATCGCGCCGATACGTGTCGCCTCGACGGCGGTGTCCACCGTAGCGTGGCCCGACATCATGATGACCGGCATGGTGAGCTTGCCGCTGCCCGCCCACTCCCGCAACAGCGTTACGCCGTCGGTATCGGGCATCCAGATGTCGAGCAGCACCAGGTCGATCGGCTGGGCGTTGCGCAGGTCTCGGGCCTGCTGGGCGCTATCGGCCAACAGCACCGTGTGGCCCTCGTCTCCGAGAATCTCGGAGAGCAATTCGCGAATGCCGACTTCATCATCGACGACGAGGATCTCGGCCATGCAGTGAACTCTCTACTCGGTGGTTACGGCAATCAAACGCGGATTTTCCTCGCTTTTGGCGAGTTTCGTAAAGAGCAGCGAAATCTGGGCGCCGCCAATCTGACCCGCATCATCGCTCAGATTGGCCAGATCGATGCGTGCACCGTGCTCATCCATGATTTTCTTGACGATCGCCAGCCCCAATCCCGTGCCCCTCGGCTTGCTCGTCGCATAGGGCTCGAAGGCCCGCGCCAGCATGGACGGCGCAAACCCGGGGCCATTGTCGCGGACCACCAGTCGAACAGCAGGCGACCCGTCGGACAGGGCCACACGCTCGGTGAACAGCGAGATGTGGGGCTGCGCGGCGCGCTCGGTCGCCTCGAGTGCATTGCCCACCAGATTGTGGATGACCTGGCGCAACTGCGAAGCATCACCCATGAGCGCCGGCAGGCTCGGCGACAGGTCGGCATGCAGGCGCACCCCCCGCTCGTTGCTCGCATACAGGCCCAGGATCTCGTCGACCAGCCGGTTGAGCTCCAGCGGCGCCAGCTTGGCCGAGGGCAGCCTCGCGTAATCGCGAAACTCGTCGACCAAATGTTTGAGCGCACTCACCTGATCGACGATGGTCTGCGAGCCCCTTGCGAGCAGTTCGGCATCGGGCGGAAGGAGCTTGTCAGAGAGCTTGCGGCGCAATCGCTCGGCCGAGAGCTGAATGGGCGTTAGCGGGTTCTTGATCTCATGGGCCAGCCGGCGGGCCACCTCGGCCCAGGCGATGGTGCGCTGCGCCGAAATGACCTCGGTCAGGTCATCGAAGACGAGCACGAAGCCTTCGCCCGGCAGCATGGAGCCGCGCGCCAGAATGGTCTGCTCGGCCCCCCAGGCCGCCAAACCCTGGCCGGTATCCTGGGAGGGCAGCACAAACTGCCGCTGCCAGCTCGCTGCACCCGTGGCCTGAAGTTCGTTGAAGGCCAGCTGGATGTCATCCGACAGGGGCGCCAGCCGCGGCACCTCCGATATCGGCAACAGCAGGTGCTCGGACAGACGGCAGCCCAAAATGTCCTCGGCGCCCGGATTGGCCAGCGTCAGACACCACCGGGCATCGAGCACCATGACGCCGGCCGTGATGTTGGCCAGCACGCTCACCAGACGCGCATGCGCCTGTTCGATCTCGCGCTGGTTGCGCTCGACGAGCGAGCGGGCCTCCTCCAGCTGGCGCGTCATCATGTTGAACGACTGCGTGAGCACACCCAGCTCGTCTCGCCCGGAATAGGCCTTGACCGGGCGGAAGTCGCCCTCGGCCACGGCGCGGGTGCCGGCAGCCAGCATCGACAGGGGTCCGGTCAGCCAGCCCGAGAGCAGGAAGGCTGCAGCCACCGCCGAAAAAACAGTCAACAGAAAGATCAGCGTGAGCGTCACGCTGAAGATCCGGCTGAGGCCCTCGCGTGAAAGCGTGAGCGCCTGAAAGTCGCGCCTGCCCTGCTCCACCGCCTCGGCGTGCTCGGCCAGCGCCTCCGGCACCGTCTGCACCAGTTGCAAAAAGGTGCCTTCCTCCAGGCGCAGACCCTCGGCATTGACCGGGACGATGACCCGCAACTGCAGGCCACGCGATGACCCGGCTGGCCCCGCGGGCGTTTCGATTGCCGAGAAGAGGCGGGTGAGCCGCGCCTGGCGCAGGGCCTGCGGTGAGGGCAGATCGGGCACCAGCGCCGAAAATCGGCCACCGACGGCCACCAGCACATTGCGGCTACCGGTCACCACCAGCGCCTCCTGGATGTCGACCTGTTCGCGCAGCCGGTTGAGCAGCGTCGGCCAGCTGACGGGCGAGGTGTCGCCCAGGGCCAGCGACACCGCCCGGGCTTTCTGGGTGAGGTCGGCGAGCTGGGCATCGAGGGAGGCGCGACCCAGGCTCAGCCCCGAATCGAGCGCGCGCTCCACCGGCACGGCAAACCAGGACTCGACCGAGCGCCCGATGAACTGCACCGAAACCAGGTAGATGAGCGCCACCGGCACTACGGTCATGACCGTGAACGACAGGGCCAGTCGCGCCATCAGACGGGTACCGAAGAGGCCCCTGCGATAGCGCTTGACAAGTCGTCGCAACAGCTCGCCCACGAGCAGCAGGAGCGCCGCCGCCACCGCCAGCGTCAGGCCCAGCAGCGCGGGATAGTGCCGCTCGAACAGTCCCGTGTTGGCGCTCGCCCCTGCGAGCAGGACGAGCAGCACCACCGCGAAGGCCACCGAGGCGATCAGCGCAAAGCGCAGCAACCGGCCTATTGCGCGCTTGTCGCTGTCGGGAATGTGAGATTGAAGCGCGTCCATTCGACCTGGGGGTTCCACTCGCGATTGGTGAGCGCGTCGATGCGAAAGGGTTTGGGCAACTGGGCGACGTCCAGGCGCAGTCTCAGCAGTCCGACGTAGGTGCCCGCGGACAGCCCCTCGGCGGGCTCGACCCGCCAGTTGCGGATCTGCGCGAGCGAGCCCAGTGCCGCCTCCAGCGTGTCAAAGCCCTGAGCCTGACCGTCTTCGCGGACGACCCGGTACTCGCGCGTGAGCGCATGATAGGACAAGCGCCACTGCACGGCGTGCTGAGCCACCCGCTGATCCCACCAGTACCACCTTGGGCGAATCAGCTCGAACTCGAGCACGAAATGCAGCGGAACCCCTTTGGTGGCCGCATCCTCGAGCCGGGCCGACAAGGGCGAGTCGAGCTCGGCCGACAGCAGCCACGCGCGGCCATCGATGCTGAGCTCGGCGCGAACCTCGCCGGCGCGCGCCACGCCCGGTTGACCCGACAGCGCACAGACGAGGCAAAGCAGGGAAATGACGAGCCGAAGCATCAGGGGCGGATCTCGGTGGAAGGTTTGTCGCTGAGACGTTTCTCGAACAGGCAATAGAAAAACCCGTCGTGGTCCTGGCCGGGACCGGTTGCAGGCAGCAACTGACGACCCGGGCGGGCGGGGTCGGCGCCCGCGTCCGGACCCTCATCGAGCGGCAGCAGTCGAGCCTCGGCATGAGTCTGGGCAAAACCACGCGCAAGCGCGCGGCCCTCATCGTGAAAGACCGAGCACGTGACGTAGAGCAATCTACCACCCGGCTTGAGCAACGGCCAAAGACTGTCGAGGATTTGCCGCTGCTGTTGCGCCAGTGTCGCTAGATCGCTACGGCGGCGCAGCCAGCGCGCGTCGGGGGCCCGGCGCACGATGCCCGACGCACTGCACGGCGCATCCACCAGAATGCGGTCGTAAGCCTGCCCGTCCCACCATGACGAGGGCTGGCGGGCATCACCCACGCGCAGGTCAGCCCTCAGGCCCAGTCTGGAAAGATTCTGCGCCACCGATCTCATTCGATCGGCATCGAGTTCTAGGGCCGTCAGGCGGCAGTCCACCAACTCGAGCAGGTGTGCGCTCTTGCCGCCCGGTGCGGCGCAGGCATCGAGCACCCTGTCGCCCTCACGCACCCCCAGCCAGGGTGCAGCAAGCTGCGCCCCCGCATCCTGCACGGACACCCAACCCTGCGACCAGCCGGGCAGCGCCTGCACCGGGCACGCCGGATCGACGATCAGCGCCCAGGGGCCGACCTGTCTGCAGACCAAGCCCTGCTGCGCCAGCAGTGCCATGTAAGCGTCTGTCTCGATGTGTCGCCGGTTGACGCGCAGGCTGAAGGGCGGGTGCTGGTTGCCTGCCTGCAGGATCTGTTCCCAATGGCGCGGATGATCCCGGCGCAACTGCGCCGTCCACCACGACGGGTAGTTCCAGCGCCCAACCGGGTCATTGGTTGCACGCGCGAGCAGCGCCTCGCGGTCTCGCAGCAGTCGTCTGAGCGTGGCATTAAGAAAGCCGGCGGCAGGTGCGCTCGTCGGCTCGCTGCGAGCGGCAACAACCGCCTGATCGACGATCGTGGCGGGGTGCCGGATCGGCTCGAGCAATTGCGCAATCGCCACGTACTGGAGCGCGGCCAGGCCAGCGGCCGGCGGCCGCGCATTGAGCAGGGCGGCCAATGCCTGGCAAAGACCGAGCTGACGCACGCAGGCGTAGGCCATGTCGCGAACCGGTGCGCGTGAGGCCGGTGCAAGCGCTGCGCCCAGCCAGACCTCATCGAGCGCCTGATCGAGACGCTTGCCCTCGACCAGGCGCTGCACCGCCCGGGCCGCACAGCGCATTTCCTCGGCAAGCGAGGCGCGAACCTTGTCCTGCATCAAGCGCCCGCCACGACGAAGCGTTCGCCAGGGTTGATCGGCAGACCGCGCAGCAACTGCTCGCAGGGCTGGCGGCGCCCCCCCGCCCGCTGCAACTCGATGAGCAGCAGTTCGCCCCGCCCGCAGGCGACCCGCAGGCAGCCCTGCTCGATACCCAACACGCTGCCTGGCACGGCCCCGGGGGGCGTCGCCGGGCGCGCCTGCGCTCGCCAAAGCTTGAGCGAAAGCGGCTCGTCACGATCAAGCGTGACCAGACATCCTGGCGCGGGATCAAAGGCCCGGATCCGGTTGGCCAGCTCACTGGCCTCAAGACGCCAGTCGATCACGCTGTCGGCCCGCTCGATCTTGCGCGCATAGGTTACGCCCTCGGCGGGCTGGGCCCGGCCGAGCAGCTGGCCCGCCTCGAGCGCCGCCAACGCCCGGACCGCCAGACGGGCCCCGAGGCGGGCGAGCTTGCCATGCAGGGTGCCGCCGGTATCGGCCGGCTCGATTTCGAGTGTCTCGCCCAGCAGCATCGGCCCGGTGTCGAGACCGGCATCCATCTGCATGATGGTGATGCCGGTTTCCCGATCACCGGCCTCGATGGCCCGCTGAATGGGCGCGGCACCCCGCCAGCGCGGCAAAAGCGAGGCATGCACATTGATGCAGCCCCGTGGCGGCAAGGCGAGCACCGCTGCGGGCAGGATCAGCCCATAGGCCACGACCAGCATCACCTCGGCACCCGTTTGAGCCAGCGCCTGCATCACGCCCTCGTCGCGCAGGCGCTGCGGCTGCATGACCGGCAGGCCCAGCGCCAGCGCGCGCTGCTTGACGGGCGGTTCGAGCAGACGCTGGCCCCGCCCGGCAGGCCGGTCGGGCTGACACAGCACCAGCGCCACCTCATAGCCCGCCGCGACCACGGCATCGAGCACCGCCACCGAAAACTCTGGCGTACCGGCAAAGATCAGCCTCAAGACGATCCTTTCTCTGGTGAACTCAGGCGGCGGCTCGGGCCGCACGCGCAAGCGCTAAGCGTTTGCGACGGACCGGCCGCCGCCACGGGCGGATCCGGCAATGGCCCACCCAGCACGAGATCGTGCCCTGATTCAGGCCGCGTCGCGCTCCTGCTTGAGCAGCTTTGACCGGATACGGCTTTGCTTGAGGCGCGACAGGTGCTGGACGAAAACCTTGCCATTCAGGTGGTCGATCTCGTGCTGCAGACAGACCGCAAGCAGGCCTTCGGCGTCGCACTCGAAACCCTGCCCGTCGAGGTTGAGGGCCCGCACCCGCACACGCGCGGGTCGCTCGACCGTATCGAAGATGCCCGGCACCGACAGGCAGCCCTCTTCGTGCACCGTTGGCTCGCCTTCGCTCAACACGATCTCGGGGTTGATGAAGACCTGCAACTGATCGCGACTTTCGGAGACGTCGATGACCACCACGCGCTGGTGAACATCGATCTGTGTGGCGGCCAGACCGATGCCGGGCGCCGCATACATGGTCTCGGCCATGTCCCGAACCAGTTCGCGGATCACGTCGTTGACCTCGGCCACAGGCGCGGCGACCTGATGCAGGCGCGGGTCGGGGTATCGGAGGATGGTTTTGATGGTCATCCCGAGATCCTAACGTCAGGCCAGCCGTCCAGGCAAGGCAAGCCCCCGACGCCATCGCTTCGGCGCGACAGCCGGCCCCCCTAGGCCATTCGGGCAGGCCGAAGGACTCAGGGCGGGTATCGACCGGCAGAGAGCCTCCTCACAGACTGGCGGGCCTCGCAACCCGTCCGCAGCCCACCGGATTTCACACCGCATGAACACACCCTCCATGCTTGCGCCTGGCCCGATCGGCGACGGCCCGACCGGCGACGCCCCTCTCGTCGAGACCAGCCCCTTGCCCTTCGTCTCCCACCCCGCCGACACCCCGGCGGCGCCAGACCATTCCGCGGCGATCAGACCCTGGTTGCACCTGGCGCTCAGTGTCGGCGTCGGCCCGGTCACCGTTCGCAAGCTGCTCGAGCGCTTCGAGACCCCGGTCCGGATCCTCGGGGCCCGTACCCACGAACTGCTTGATTACATGACGCCCGGACAGCTTCGTGCCCTGCTTGAACCGGACGAGGTGCGAGAGACCGCCATTTCGCACGCCCTGCGCTGGGCGACGGCCCCGGGCTGCCACCTGCTGAGCCTCGCCGATCCCCGCTATCCCGCCTTGCTCGGCCAGATCCCCGATCCGCCGCCTGTTCTGTTCGTGGAGGGACACCCCGAGGTTCTCAATCGCCCCGCGGTGGCCATCGTCGGCAGCCGCAATGCCAGCCGAGACGGGCTGGCGCTCGCGCGTAGCGTCGCGTCTGCGCTGTCCCGGGCCGGACTCACCGTAGTGAGCGGCCTGGCCGCAGGCATCGACGGCGCCGCGCACCAGGGTGCCCTCGATGTCGGCAGCGCCACGGTGGCGCTCATCGGCACCGGCCCCGACCGCGTCTATCCGCCGCAGCACCGGCCGCTGGCGCACGCCGTGCTGGCCGATGGCGCAATCGCCACCGAACTGCCGCTGGGTGCTGGCGCCCTCGCGCATCACTTCCCCCGGCGCAATCGCCTGATCGCCGGTATCAGCCACGGTGTGGTGGTCATTCAGGCGGCACGGCAATCGGGTTCGCTCATCACCGCCCGCATGGCGGCCGAGTTCGGCCGGGACGTCATGGTCTTTCCCGGGTCCATCCATTCGCCCCTCAGCAAAGGCTGCCATCAGCTGATCCGCGAGGGCGCCGCCCTGGTCGAAGACGCCACGGACATTGCCGAGCTGCTCTCGCGTCCCCTCGCACTCGCCCTGAGCGCGCACAAAGCGCACGCCAACCCGGCCGGGCGCACCAGCGAAGACCCCGGCCCCGGGCCTCTCAGCGAACAGGCGCGGGCCCTGCTTGATGCAATCGACTGGAGCCCGGCCAAGCCCGACGAACTCGCCGGCCGATGCAAAATGTCCGCGTCGCACACGGCGGCAACGCTGATTGAACTCGAGCTCGCAGGCCATCTCGAACGCCTGATCGACGGGCGCTTTCAGCGGCTTGGCAAGCCCGTTCAGTCACCCGTTTGACCGCCGCACTCATGATGCAACGGCTTGCACCTCGACGGGTCGGCCCTTATGATGGGCCGCCTTTCCTTGGCCCCAGGCAGCCTCAGCAAGGCCCGTGCCAATCTCAACCAGCAGGACCACCTAGCCTATGACCAAGGCGCTGATCATCGCCGAAAAACCCTCTGTCGCTGCCGACATCGCGCGAGCACTCGGGGGCTTCGACAAACAGGGCGACTATTTCGAGAGCGACCGCTACGTGCTGTCGTCGGCCATCGGTCATCTGGTCGAAATCGCCGCACCCGAGCAGTTCGAGGTCAAGCGCGGCAAGTGGTCTTTTGCCAACCTGCCCGTCGTCCCGCCGCATTTTGACCTCAACCCCATCGAGAAGACCCAGGACCGGCTCAAGCTGCTCACGCGGCTGATCAGGCGCAAAGATGTCACCGCGCTCATCAACGCCTGCGATGCGGGGCGCGAGGGCGAACTCATCTTCCGGCTGATCGCGCAGCACGCCAAGGCCAAGCAGCCCATCAGCCGCCTGTGGCTGCAGTCCATGACGCCTGCCGCCATCCGCGACGCCTTTGCCAACCTGCGCGGCGACAGCGACCTCTTGCCCCTGGCCGACGCCGCCCGATGCCGCTCCGAAGCCGACTGGCTGGTCGGCATCAATGGCACCCGGGCCATGACCGCCTTCAATTCGCGCGATGGCGGCTTCTACCTCACGACCGTGGGCCGCGTGCAAACGCCCACGCTCACCATCGTCGTCGAGCGCGAGGAGAAAATCCGAGCCTTTGTGTCGCGCGAGTACTTCGAAGTCAAGGCCAGCTTTTCGGCGAAAGCGGGCGCTTACGACGGGCGCTGGTTCGAACCCGCTTTCCGCAAGAGCGAGGCCGACCCGGAGGCCCGCGCCGAACGCCTCTGGGACCGCGCCAAGGCCGAAGCCGTGGTGGCCGCCTGCCAAGGCAGGCAGGGCACGGTGAGCGAAGAGTCGCGGCCCAGCACGCAACTGGCGCCGGCGCTCTTTGACCTCACCTCGCTGCAGCGGGAAGGCAACACCCGCTTCGGGTTCTCCGCGCGCACCACCCTGTCGATCGCCCAGGCGCTCTATGAGCGGCATAAGGTCCTCACCTACCCCCGAACCGATTCGCGCGCCCTGCCCGAAGACTACCTCGACACCGCCCGCCAGACGGTCGGCATGCTCGCCGAGTTGCCCGGCTACGGGCCCTTTGCCGGGCAAATCCTGTCGGGCAACTGGATCAAGCCCAACCGGCGGGTCTTCGACAACAGCAAGGTGAGCGATCACTTTGCGATCATCCCCACGCTGCAGGCGCCCCGGTCGCTGTCCGAAGCCGAGCAGCGCATCTACGATCTGGTGGTCAAGCGTTTCATGGCCGTGTTCTTTCCGGCCGCCGAATCCCTGGTCACGACCCGCATCACCACGGTCGGCGTCCATGCGTTCAAGACCGAAGGGCGTGTGCTCGTCAACCCGGGCTGGCAGGCGATCTATGGCCGCGAAGGCAAAGACGACACCTTGCCGGCCGTGGCACCCGGCGAAGCCGTGGGGGTCGACCAGATCGACCTGCTTGCGCTCAACACGCGCCCCCCTGCCCGCTACAACGAGGCCACGCTGCTGTCGGCCATGGAGGGCGCGGGCAAGCTCATCGACGACGATGAACTGCGCGAGGCCATGGCCGAAAAAGGCCTTGGCACGCCCGCCACCCGGGCCTCCATCATCGAGGGCTTGATCGCAGAAAACTATCTGCTTCGCGACGGCAAAGACCTTGTCCCCACCACCAAGGCCTTCCAGCTGCTCACGCTGCTGCGCGGGCTGGGGGTGAGCGAACTCACCGCACCTGAACTCACCGGCGAGTGGGAGCATAAGCTCGCCGAAATGGAGCGGGGGCGCCTCGGGCGCGAGGCCTTCATGCACGAAATCGCCGACATGGCGCGGCAAATCGTCGAGCGCGCCAAGAACTACCAAGCGGATACGGTGCCGGGTAACTACGCCACGCTCAAGGCCCCCTGCCCCAAGTGTGGACAGGTCGTTCAGGAAAACTACCGTCGGTATGCCTGTACACGCTGCGATTTCTCGATCAGCAAGATTCCCGGCGCGCGCCAGCTCGAAGTCGCCGAGGCCGAGGCCCTGCTCACCGAACGCAGCATCGGACCACTTCAGGGTTTTCGAAGCAAGATGGGGCGCCCGTTTGCGGCCATCCTCAAGCTCAGCGGCGAGCACAAGCTCGAGTTCGACTTCGGTCAAAACGACGATGACGCGGCGGCCAGCGAAACGGTCGACTTCTCCGACAAAGCCCCGCTCGGTGCCTGCCCAAAGTGCACCGCGCGGGTGTTCGAACATGGCATGAGCTATGTGTGCGAGCGCTCGGTGGGCCCCGACCGCAACTGCGACTTCCGGTCCGGCAAGGTGATCCTGCAACAGGAAATCACCGAGGCCCAGATGAAGAAACTGCTCACCGAAGGCCGAACCGATCTGCTCGATGGGTTTGTGTCCTCGCGAACGCGCCGAAAGTTCAAGGCCTTCCTGGTGCCCGATGCCAGCGGCAAGATCGGGTTTGAATTCGCACCACGCCCGGTGCGCCCGGGTGCCACGGGCAAAAAGGCTGCTGCGTCCGACGATGGCGCCCCGACGCCGGCGCCCGACGGCGCCGCGCCTGCCAGCAAAACCGCCCGGGCTACGGGCGCCGCACGCACCCGCGCCCAGGCCAGCACCAGCACCGACGCCCCGGCCAATGCAAGGCCCCGGTCCTCCGGAAAAACGGCTGGCAAGAAGGCAACGCGGCAGGCGAGGTAACCCAAACCGCACCGCTCGAGCTGGCACGGGCCGGCCCAATCCGCCTTGGCGAGTTTTGCCGCTCGGGCTATGCTCGCCGTCGATGGACATCACGCAACCCGAAGACGTTGCCGCAGACTGGGTGTTCGCCTACGGCTCGCTCATCTGGAACCCCGAATTCAACTACCAGCGGGCCGAGCTCGGCTGCCTGTACGGCTATCACCGGGCGTTTTGCATCGGCTCCACACGCTATCGCGGCACCCCGGAACGCCCCGGTGTCGTGCTGGGCCTTGACCGGGGCGGCATCTGCATCGGCGTGCTTTACCAACTGCCGAGCACCGGCCGGCACGACGCACTGACCCAACTCTTTCGACGCGAGATGCCGGTCTGGGAAGACCGCGTGTATCGCCCCTCCGAGCTCAGCGCGCGGCTGGCCGATGGTTCGCAGGTGCGAGCGCTGGCTTTCGTGGCCGAGCGCAGCAGCCGGTCCTACCGGCGTATGCCCGAAGACGAGGTGCTGGCGCGCCTGCGCGACTCGCACGGGCTTCGCGGACCCAACCGCGACTACGCGATCAACACCTGGCAGGCGCTGCGCGAGCGCGGCGTGCGCGACTCGCGACTCGAGCGCATCGCCCGACTGCTCACCAACGATCCGGTACGCTAGGCGGCGCCGAAAATAGGTCGCCGCAGGCGATCACAGCCTCACCGTGCCGCGGATCAGGCTTGCGCAGGCACCACCCACCCAAACCTGTCCCGCCTCGTCGCGCTCAAGGTGGATGCGGCCCGCCCGGCCCAGCGCCGTCCCCTGGCTGGCCACATAGCGTGGCGGCGCAAGGCCCGATTCGATCAGCCACTGCCCGATCGCCGCGTTGAGGCTGCCCGTCACCGGGTCTTCGCGCAACGCGCCCCCGGCCGAGAAGAAGGCGCGGACCTCGATGAATGGCGGGGCGCCGTCGCCGTACCGGCCCAGAACGCCGACCTTGCCCCGGGGGCCGACGACGCCCAGGTCCAACCCGGCCAGCACCGCCGCATCGGGCGTCAGCGCCAGCACCTGCTCGGCCGATTGCAGCATGACCGCGCGCCAGCGGGGGCCGTTGTCGCACCAGGCGTGAGCGATGATGTCCGCGCGTGCAATGCCAAGCCCGCGTGCGATCACATCGAGGTCAGCCGCATCGAGCGGGCCGCTGCGAACGCGGGGCGGCGCAGCAAACGCCAGGCAGTCGCCGATGGACCGGATGCGGATCAGCCCGGCCTCGCATTGCTGCACCCATTCGTCGCCCTTTGACCGGCCGCCCGACGCCAGCCACGCAAAACAAGAACCCAGCGTCGGATGCCCGGCGAAGGGCAATTCACGGCCCGGGCTGAAGATGCGCACCCGGTAGTCGGCAGAAGGCGCATCAGGCGGCAGCAGAAAGGTCGTCTCCGACAGGTTGGTCCAGTCGGCAAAGGCCTGCATGGTCTGCGTGGACAATCCCTCGGCATCCAGCACCACCGCCAGCGGATTGCCGCCCAGGGCCGTCGCGCTGAAGACATCGACCTGCATGAACGGGCGATCACGCACCTGGGTGGTACCCCCTGCCTGTCCGGTCTGCTCACTCATGCTGGCTCCGCGATGAAACACGACCCGACCATGTCGGTCCCGTGCGAAACACTCTACACTCGCGACATGATCCTTCCGATCGATTATGCCGACATTGTCGCTGCCAGCGAGCGGCTCGATGGCGTGGCCTTGTGCACGCCCGTCCTCAGCAACGCCGAGGCCAATGCCCGGAGCGGGGCCGAACTCTTTTTCAAGTGCGAAAACCTGCAGCGCATCGGTGCCTTCAAGTTTCGAGGCGCCTACAACGCGCTGGCGCGCTTCGATGCCGAGGCCCGGCGCGGCGGCGTACTCACCTACTCGTCGGGCAATCATGCCCAGGCGATCGCGCTGGCCGCGCGACTGCTGGGCATGCCGGCGCTCATCGTCATGCCCAAGGACGCGCCGGCCATCAAGATCGCGGTCACCCGCCGTCATGGCGCCGAGATCGTTCTGTACGATCGTTACACCGAAGACCGCGAGGCCTTGGGCAGCCGGCTCGCCGCCGAACGCGGCATGACGCTGATTCCGCCCTATGACCACCCCGATGTCATGGCGGGGCAGGGCACCGCCGCCAAGGAACTGTTCGAAGAGGTTGGCCCGCTCGATGTGCTGCTGGTCTGCGTCGGGGGCGGCGGCCTGATCTCCGGTTGCGCAGTGAGCGCAGCCGCCCTGTCGCCACAGTGCCGGGTGATCGGCGTCGAGCCGCAGGCGGGCAACGATGTCCAACAATCACTCAGAACCGGCGAACGCGTCCGGATCGACGTGCCCCAGACCATCGCCGACGGCGCCCAGACGCAGTCTCCCGGTCTGCTCACCTTCGAGGTCATCCGGCACCGGGTCTCGAACATCGTCACCGTGAGCGACGAGGCGCTGGTCCGGAGCATGCGCTTCTTCGTCGAGCAGATGAAGATCGTGGTCGAGCCCACCGGTTGCCTGGGTGCAGCGGCGGCCCTTGAGGGCTTGGTGCCCATCGCGGGCAAGCGGGTCGGGATCGTGCTGAGCGGTGGCAATGTCGACGCGCAGCGGCTGGCCGCCTTGCTGACGACCGAAGCCTGAGGCCGCACCCACGCAAGCCCTGCCTGCTTGCCCGCGTGCGCTTGGGCTGAGCGCAAGGCTCGCCCCAGGATCAGCCCAGCGGACTGACACCGATCAGGCGCGCATGCAGCGCGAAGGCAAACACGCCCCAGGCCAGGCAACCCGCGCACAGCACCAGCAGATCGGCCCATCGCGATGCGGGATGCGCCCCGCCTTGCGCCCCGATACTGGGCGCGACGGCCGATGCAGACGCTCCCGCGTCCCGCCGGCGCGCGCTGCGGAAATCGAACACCGCCCAAATAAGAAAAGCGCCAAACAGCACCGCATCCGCGAGCGTTCCATTGGCCAGCAAATGGGCGAGTGCCCAGACCTTGACGCCGAGCACCATCGGGTGGCGAAGCCTGCGCTTGATCGCATTGCCAGGCACAAACGACGCGGCGAGCAAGACGAACGCAATCAGGCTGAGCAAGGCCGCCAGATGACGCGCGCCGCGCCACACCGGCCACAACTCGGTCGGCGACTGTCGCGCTGCGGCATACCCCATGACGATAAGTACGAGTCCGACCAGGGAAACGGCCGACACCAGGCCCCTCCAGGCGCCCGGGCCGATGCGGCCGATGATGTGGCTGCGCCAGCCCTCGGCAACGATGCGTACGGAGTGGGCCGACAGAAACAGCAACAATCCGACGAACAGCATCGACATGGACATCCCCTGGGTACCGTACCCGCCCGTTGCGGCGGGGCAGCCCTAGAGAATACGGGAAGTCTCCCGCTCGTCGATCAGTTGCTGCAGCGAAACGGTATCGAGAAAGTCCATGGCCCGACGCCGCAACTGCTCCCAGACCTCGGCGCCCAGCACGGGTTCGGCCGTCTCGCGCGAGCCAGCCACCGGCGCATCGAGCTGATCGACGCAATACACGATGTCGCCGATGCTGATGTCGCGTGCCGCCCTCGCCAGCACATAGCCGCCACCGGGGCCGCGGAACCCTTCGACCAGCTCGTGACGACGCATCAGGCCAAACAGATGTTCAAGGTGCGACAGCGAAACCTCGAGCGACGCGGCAATATCGGCCAGGCGGGCGGGTGAACTTGCGCGATGCCGGCCGAGTTCTACCAGGGCCGCGGTAGCGATCCGGGCTTTGGTGGACACTTTCATGAGCGTAACTCCCAGGCGTTTTGTTTCAACGATCTTAGGGGTCGCCAAAGTTTCGGTATATTCGTTTGTTCCGGCTTAATGGATCGGAATTTCCGAATGATGAACTACAAGCATCTACAGTATTTCTGGCGGGTCGCGCGCGCGGGTAGCCTGCTTCAGGCGAGCGAGGACGCTCATGTGACGCCGCAGACGATGAGCGAGCAAATCCACGAACTCGAAGCCTCCCTCAACACCAAGCTCTTCGAGCGCGAGGGGCGGCGCTTGAAGCTGACCGAGGCCGGGCAACTGGCCTTTGACTACGCCGAGCGGATCTTCTCGCTCGGCGCAGAAGCCGAGGCGGCGCTTCGCAGCACCGGCGGCGCACAGGCCGTCAACTTTCGGGTCGGGATCGCCGATGTGGTGCCCAAGACCGTCGCTTACCGACTACTCGAACCGGCCATGTGCATCGACCGCCCGGTTCACCTCACCGCCCGGGAGTGGAAGCTCGACGGATTGCTTGCCGAACTGGCGATGCACCGGCTCGATATGGTGATCGCCGACAGCCCCACACCTGCTGATGTCAGCGTTCGGGCCTTCAATCATCGGCTGGGCGACTCGGGCCTGTGTTTCATGGCCGCCCCGAAACTTCTCGACAACAAGCGCGGGCGCTTTCCGCAATGCCTGACCGACATGCCTATCCTGATGCCCGGCCAGGACACCGCGCTCCATGGCCGCTTGCTGAGATGGTTTGAGCGTCACAACATCACTCCAAAGCTGGTCGGCGAGTTTGACGATGCGGCCCTCATGAAGGCGTTCGGCCGAGCGGGTCTGGGTGTCTTCGCGTCGCCCTCAGCGCAGGCCCGTGAGGTGATGGCCCATTACGGCGTGCGCCGTCTAGGCACCACCGAGGAGGTGCGCCAGGAGTTCTTTGCGATTTCGGTGCAGCGGCAAACCACTCACCCCTGCGTCAAGGCCCTTTTGGAACACGCCGGCAGTTCATTGCCGACCGCCCCATCCCCTGACACGACCGGACCTGCATCGGTTAAAGCTGCGCTGAGCCCGAAAGTTCGGCGAGGGTTGCGTCGATGAGCGCGCGCGCGATGCTCAGGCGCGGCGGCATCGCGGGCAAGGCGTGCGGGTCGAACCACTGGGCATCAGCCAGTTCATTCGGATCGATTCGAATGTCGCCCGATGCCCATTCGGCACGAAACGCGATCATGAGCGAATTCGGAAAGGGCCAGCTCTGGCTACCAAAATAGCGCAGATCCCGAATCTCCAGACCGACTTCTTCCCGGACCTCTCTCACGACCGCCTGCTCGATGGTTTCACCGGCCTCCAGAAAGCCCGCCAGCGCGCTATACCGTCCAGCCGGGAAATTGATCCCGCGCCCAAGCAGCATCTGGCGACCCCGCGTGACCATGACCATCATGGCCGGCGAGATACGCGGGTAAGTGCTTAGATTGCAGCGCGTGCAGCGGCGAGCACGTTCATTGGGAATATGATCGGTGGCATCGCCGCAGGCGCCACAGAATCGATGGGTGCGGTCCCACTCGAGCACCTGCACGGCGCGCATCGCGATGGCCAGATCGATGTCATCGAGCGAGCCGAACCACTGCCGCAAACCGGCTGCACGCAAGCCCTCGGGCAAGCGATCAGGCAGCAACGCCGCATCGATCGCCACGGCCAGATGATCACGTCCCTGGTGACGGCCCACGGCGTGCACCCGCTGCGGGCTGAGCCCGAAGGTGCGGTAAAAGCCCCAGGGCATGGCCCGCGCAAGCGCGTCGCTCAGTACCAGCGCATCGCCTGCGAACACATGCGCGATGGCGTCGTCATGCAGTTGCAGATCGAGTGCGGCCTCGAAGTCATCAGGTGATCGAATCATGCGAGTCGTTCTCCATGCTCGCGCGTGGCGAGGAAGCGCACTGCCGGCCAGGCTTCCATCGTGACCTGCAGGTTGTATCGGTTGGGCGCCAGATACACCGGGTTGCCATCGACATCAAGCGCCAGCCGGTGCGCCTGCTCACGCTCGAATTTCTTGCGCGCGGCCTCGTCCGGAAACACCAGCCAGCGGGCAAGGTTGGTGTCGCTGACATCGTAGACCGCATCGACCTGGTACTCGGTTTGAAGCCGGTGGGCCACGATCTCGAATTGCAGCGGCCCGACCGCGCCCAGCAGCAAATGGCCCATGGCGTTGTTGAAGACCTGAATGGCGCCTTCTTCACCGAGTTCCTTGAGGCCTTTGGCCAATTGCTTGGCCTTGAAGGGATCCCGGGCACGGGCCACGCGAAAGATTTCGGGTGCGAAGTACGGGATGCCCCGAAAGGCGAGCTTTTCACCTTCCGTGAGCGTATCGCCGATTTGCAGCTGACCATGGTTATGCAGACCGATGATGTCGCCGGCCACGGCGGACTCGCTTGCCACGCGCTCATTGGCCATGAAGGACAAGGCGTGCGCGAGCTTCAACTCGCGCCCGGTTCGCTGGTGCACCACCCGGCAGCCCGGCTCGTAGCGGCCCGAGCAGATTCTGAGAAAGGCAATTCGATCGCGATGGCGCGGGTCCATGTTGGCCTGGATCTTGAATACGAACCCGGTGAAGGCGGGCTCATCGGGGCGCACCTCTCGGCTTGCCGCCTGCCGGGGCTGGGGCGCCGGCGCCCAGTCGACCAGTGCCTGTAGGATTTCCCGCACCCCGAAGTTGTTGATCGCCGAGCCAAACAGCACAGGCGTCTGCATGCCGGCCAGAAAGAGTTCGACATCGAAGGGGGCGCTCGCGGCCCGCATCAGTTCAACCTCGCCACGCAAGGCCCCGATTTCATCGGGGAACAATTCGTCGAGCCGCGGGTTGTCGAGGCCCTCGATCAGCTCTTCGTCGGTACTCACCCGGCTTTCGCCAGCAGCAAACCGAAGCAGGCGATCGTGTCGCAGGTCAAATACGCCCCGAAAGCGCTTGCCCATGCCCAGTGGCCATGCGAGCGGTGCGCAGTCGATCTTGAGGACCAACTCCACTTCTTCGATCAGACTGATCGGCTCGCGCACCTCGCGATCGAGCTTGTTGATGAAGGTGATGATGGGGGTGTTGCGCATCCGGCAAACGTCGAGCAGCTTGATGGTGCGCTCTTCCACCCCCTTGGCCGCATCGATCACCATGACGGCCGCATCCACCGCAGTGAGGACGCGATAGGTGTCTTCGGAAAAGTCTTCGTGGCCAGGCGTATCGAGCAAATTGATGGTGTGCCCGACATAGTCGAACTGCATTACGGAGCTGCTGACCGAAATGCCGCGCTGCTTTTCCACCTCCATCCAGTCGGAGGTGGCGTGCTTGGCGCTTTTCCGTGCCTTGACCGTGCCGGCCTGCTGGATTGCACCGCCAAAGAGCAACAGCTTTTCTGTGAGCGTGGTCTTGCCCGCATCCGGGTGAGAGATGATCGCGAAGGTGCGTCGTCGCGCGACCTCTTCGGCAAGCGAGCCGATGGACATGAGTAGCCGTTTCCCGGTGTCAGGCGTCGATGTTGCGTGCGCCCAGCGCGTTTTGCTCGATGAAGGCGCGGCGTGGTTCGACGTCATCGCCCATCAGGGTGCTGAAGATCTGATCAGCCGCTATGGCGTCTTCGATCTGCACCCGAAGCAGTCGCCGCACCTGCGAGTCCATGGTGGTTTCCCAAAGCTGGACCGCGTTCATTTCACCCAGGCCTTTGTAGCGCTGACGCCCCACCGAGCGCTCGGCCTCTGACTGCAGCCAGGCCATGGCGGTGCCAAAGCTGTCAACGGCCTGACTGCGCTGCTTGTCGCCTTCACCGCGGCGGACCTGCGCGCCGCTCGAAACAAGCCCAGCCAACGTACGCGCACAGTCTTCGAGCGTACGGTAGTCAGCGCTATGTACAAAGTCGGCGTCAACTTGCGAGAGCTTGATGTTGCCATGCAGGCGCCGCTCGATGACCAGTACGTGCTTGTCGGTCTTCGCGTCAAAGCGCAGCGAAGCACGCGGCACCTGTGCGCCGGAACTCTTGACCGACTTTTCGAGATAGGCCTGCAACCGATCCACCGAGCCCTGCGCCGCCGCCTCGTCGACAAGATTCAGCTCGAACCCGTCAAGAATGGCACGCAAGACCGTGGGATCGTAGAGACGCGACAAGCGGTCGATGACCGCCTCGGCCACGAGGTAGCGGCGAGCCAGTTCGCCCAGTGCTTCGCCCATGATGGGCGCAGCCTCGCTTGAGGGCTGCAGCGACGCACCTTCGAGCGCGATTCTCAGCATGTACTGGCTGAGCTCGTGATCGTCCTTGATATAGCGCTCTTCACGGCCATGCTTGACCTTGTAGAGCGGTGGCTGCGCAATGTAGACATGCCCGCGCTCGACCAGCTGCGGCATCTGCCGATAGAGCAAGGTGAGCAGCAGCGTGCGGATGTGCGAACCATCAACGTCGGCATCGGTCATGATGATGATGCGGTGATAACGCAACTTGGCCACATCGAACTCGGGTCCGATGGAGGTCCCGAGCGCGGTGATCAGCGTGACGATCTGTTCGGACGAGACAAGTTTATCGAAGCGGGCCTTTTCAACATTGAGCACCTTGCCGCGCAGCGGCAAAATGGCCTGAAACTTGCGGTCACGCCCTTGTTTGGCCGAGCCGCCGGCCGAGTCGCCCTCGACAATGAAGAGTTCGCTCTTGGCTGGGTCTTTCTCCTGACAGTCGGCAAGCTTGCCGGGCAGGCCCACGCCGTCGAGTACCCCTTTGCGACGTGTCATTTCGCGCGCCTTCCGGGCAGCTTCGCGCGCACGGGCGGCTTCCACGATCTTGCCGCAGATGATCTTGGCATCGCCCGGGCGCTCCTGCAGGAAGTCTTCAAGCGCCTTGGCCACCGCCTCTTCGACGGGCGCCCGCACCTCGGACGACACCAGCTTGTCCTTGGTCTGTGAACTGAACTTGGGCTCGGGCACTTTCACCGACAGCACACAGGTGAGGCCTTCGCGCATGTCGTCGCCTGCGGTTTCGACCTTGGCTTGCTTGGCCAATTCGCTTTCTTCGATGTACTTGTTGATGACCCGGGTCATGGCCGCGCGCAGGCCCGTCAGGTGCGTGCCGCCATCGCGCTGCGGGATGTTGTTGGTAAAGCAGAGCACCTGCTCGTTGTAGCCATCGTTCCATTGCATGGCCACCTCGACACCGATCGAGGCACCGGCATCGGTATCACGCGAGGCCACCACGTGAAACGAATTGGGGTGAATGACCGTTTTGGTGCGGTTGATGTACTCGACAAAGCCCTTGACGCCGCCTGCAAACGCAAAGTCTTCCTCCTTGCCCTGGCGCTGATCCACCAGCTTGATGCGTACACCGTTATTGAGAAAGGACAACTCGCGAAGCCGCTTGGCAAGGATTTCGTAGTGATACTCGACGTGGCCGAAAATGGTTTCGTCAGCGAGAAAGTGAACCTCGGTGCCGCGCAGAGCGGTCTCGCCCTGGGTCTTGAGCGGCGACACCTGCTCACCGCGCTCGGTTGCGATCAGCCGATCCTGCGCTACGCCACGATGAAACTCCATGAAGTGCACCTGACCGTCGCGACGCACCGTGAGCCGTAACCACTTGGACAGGCCGTTGACGCAGGACACCCCCACGCCGTGTAATCCGCCAGACACCTTGTAGCTGTTCTGGTCAAATTTTCCGCCCGCATGCAACTCGGTCATCACGATTTCGGCGGCGCTTCGCTTGGGCTCGTGCTTGTCGTCCCACTTGATGCCGGTGGGAATTCCACGGCCGTTGTCGACCACCGAAATGGAATTGTCGGTGTGAATCGTGACGACGATTTCGTCGCAATGGCCCGCGAGCGCCTCATCGATGGAGTTGTCAACGACTTCGAACACCAGGTGATGCAGACCCGTGCCGTCGGAGGTATCGCCGATGTACATGCCGGGCCGCTTGCGCACGGCCTCCAGGCCCTCGAGGATCTGAATGGAGCTTGAATCGTAGGCGTTGTCTGACATGAGATTCCTCAGATGCGCATCGGCATCACGACGTACTTGAAACGCTCGTCATCGGGGACGGTGATCAGCGCACTGGTGTTGGCATCGCCAAAATCGATCTGGATTTGCTCGGTCTTGAGATTGGCCAGCACATCTTGCAGATAGCTCACGTTGAAGCCGATTTCGAGGCGATCGCCTTGATAGTCGGTTTCAACTTCTTCCTGAGCTTCTTCCTGTTCGGCGTTGTTGGTCTGAATGCGCAGTGACCCGGGCTCAAGCGTCAGGCGCACACCGCGGAACTTGTCGCTGGTAAGAATGGAGGCGCGTGACAGCGCCGAAGCGAGCTCTTCACGCGACAAGCGGACCCGACGCGTGTGGGTCGTGGGGATGACGCGCTGATAGTCGGGAAACTTGCCCTCGACCAGCTTTGAGATGAACTCGACCTCGCCAAAGCGAAGCCGAACCTGGTTGTCTGCGACATCGATGGCCACGGGTTCATCGCTGTCGGCCAGCAGACGCTGCAATTCAAGCACCGTCTTGCGTGGAATGATGACTTCACGATGGGGCAGATCACCGCCCTCGATCCGGGTCTGACAAAAGGCCAGGCGATGACCGTCAGTGGCCACTACCCGAACGGCCTCGCGATCGGTGACGAGCAGCAGGCCGTTGAGGTAATACCGAACATCCTGCACTGCCATGGCGAAGTGGACCATCTGGAGCAAATGACGCAATTGCTTTTGAGGCAGCGTGAGGCTGGCCGGCCAGTCTTGGTTGACGGTGACGGTCGGAAAATCATCGACCGACATGGTCTGAAGCGAATATCGGCTGCGACCCGCCACGATGGTAGCGCGCTTGTCGTCGACCTTGATTGACACATCACTGTTGTCGGGCAAGGCACGAAGAATGTCGATCAGTTTGCGGGCTGATACGGTTGTTGCAGCCTTGTCTTCACCTCGTCCCAACTCGGCCGTGGTCCGGATCTGGATTTCGACATCGGAGGCCAGGAAGGAAACTTTCTCGGCTTCCTTGCTCATCAGGATGTTGGCCAGAATGGGCAGCGTATGACGCTTTTCGACAATCCCGGCTACGGTTTGCAGGGGTTTTAAGATTGCGTCGCGGTTTGCCTGGATGAATTGCATGGTTTCAGGCTCCTTATGTTGCTGATAGATGTACGGAGAACAAGTCTGTTGAGAAACGGAAAAAGTGTTTGTGCGGCAGCCACTTGGGTGTTTTGCTGGGCTGTTTGGAAGTTGTGCTGCGCACTGTGCAGGGGCTCGAACAACTTGGACGATTGGCAAGATGATGCGGTTTGTTCACAAACCGTCCCGCGCTTGCCGGCGCGTTCATGATGGGTTTATCCACAGGATATTCCATGGGTCATCCCCGCAAGGTCTGTTCAAGGACATGAAGCTGTCGGTTCATGTCCTGGTCATGCTGGCGAATTTCGGCGATGCGCTTGACCGCATGCATGACCGTGGTGTGATCACGCCCGCCGAAGGCTTCACCAATTTCCGGGAAACTCTTTTGCGTGAGCTCCTTGGCGAAATACATGGCCACCTGTCGGGCGCGAGCGATGTGTGCAGGTCTGCGTTTGCTGTACATGTCGGCGACTTTGATCTTGAAGAAGTCGGAGACGGTTTTCTGGATGGACTCAATTGAGACCGGAGCACGATTGAGCGCGAGGATGTCCTTGAGTGCTTCGCGGGCGAGTTCGGCACCGATGGGCTTGTCGCGAAAGCGCGCGTAGGCGATGACCCGAAGCAGCGCGCCTTCGAGTTCGCGTACGTTGGAGCGCAGGTGCTTGGCGATGAAAAAGGCCACCTCTTCAGGCAGGCGCGCACGCGAGAGCTCGGCTTTCTTCAGCAGGATGGCCACCCGCATTTCGAGTTCGGGGGGTTCAATTTCAACGATCAGGCCCGAGCCAAAGCGTGAGACCAGTCGCTCTTCGATACCGGACAACTCCTTCGGGTAGCTGTCGCAGGTGAGGATGAGTTGCTTGCGCCCGGTGAGCAGGGCCTCGAAGGTATAGAAGAATTCTTCCTGCGTACGGTCCTTGCCGCCGAGAAACTGGATGTCGTCAACCAGTAGTAGATCGAGGGATTGATATTTCGCCTTGAAATCGGAGAGCGATTTGCGCTGGATGCCGCGGACCATTTCGTCGAAATAGTCCTGCGCATGAATGTAACGAACGCGCAGGCCCGCCTGGCGTTGTCGCAGGGCATTGCCGACGGCATGTAGCAAATGGGTTTTGCCCAGGCCCACTCCGCCATACAGAAAGAGCGGGTTGTATTGCGTGCCGGGGTGTTCGACCACTTGAAGGGCTGCGGACCATGCCATCTGGTTGGCCTTGCCGTGCACGAAGCTGTCAAAGCTCAGATCAGGGCGCAACCGGGCCGGATCGGGTTCGGCATTGAGTGCTTGGCGCTGGAGATCGACCGCGGGCGCTTCATTGATGAAGTCGTCGGCATCATTGGGCGCGTGTAGCTCGGATGTGGCGGCAGGTGTTGCGTCAGCGCTGCGGTAGACCTCGAAGGACAGATCGATCGGACCGCCAAAGGCGTCTGTTGCCACAGCGTTGATGCGGCTTTCAAACTGTGCCCGGATCAGGTTGAGCTTGAATTGACCGGGCACACCAAGGCGCAGACGCCGAGTGTCTGGCTCAAAGCCAATGAACACCAGCGGTCTGATCCAGGGTTTGAACTGTTGCGCGGGCAACTCGGATTCGAGTCGCGCAACGCAGTCTAGCCAGCGGTCCAGCATTTTGCCTGCAGGGCCGGCCAAGCCGGCTGATGATGGTCAACCCACCATTTTACCCCGGAAGCTCGATTGCACGAGTCGGGCTGAATTGACACCCTGGTAAGTAATACGCTGTAATGAAAGGCTTTTCTGCAAACTCATGGGCAAATGCCGCCTGGCATCTCGCCTTTTGCCTCCAAGGATTCCTCTATGAAGCGCACTTATCAGCCATCGGTTACGCGGCGCAAGCGTACGCACGGATTTCTCGTCCGGATGAAGACCCGTGGTGGGCGTGCTGTCATTCGCGCGCGTCGAGCCAAAGGTCGCAAGCGGATCGCCGTCTGAGTCCGTCTGCTCTGGCTGGCCCACGTTTCGAAACAGGCCGAGCAGGCCCCCGCGGCGCAGTCCAATGCACACAGCCGAATACGCTGACCCCCGCTCGCCGGGGCAGCGCGTCGCCGTTCCGGCGATGCTCGCCACCCGGCCAGTGTGTACCAGCGAACTTTTCAGCCTTTATCGCCAGACAGTGGCGCCCGCACCGGGGTTACTGTTGATGGCTATTCCGAAGCGGGTGCTGGGCCGGGCGGTTGATCGCAATCAGGTTCGGCGCATTGCGCGTGAGAGTTGGCGTGCGGTGCGAGGCCCTCAGTGCTCGCAGGCAATCCTGCTTCGCCTCAAGCGCCGTCCCCAGCGTTTCGAGGGCCTGCCTCGCGGCGCGCTCAAGCAGCTCTGGCGCCTCGAAATCGACAGGCTGATGCAGCGATGGCAGCAGTTGGCTGACACGCATGGCCCGAGGCGTTGATGCTTCGCGCCCTGTTGCTTGCACTGATTCATGTTTACCGAGCGGCTATCAACCCCTTCGTGCCATCGCGCTGTCGGTTTTTGCCGACCTGTTCCGATTACGCAGTTCAGGCGCTCAGACGGCATGGGGCACTCGCAGGTGTTTGGTTGATGGCAAGACGCCTGGCCCGCTGCCACCCCTTTGGCGGCAGCGGAATTGATGAGGTCCCCTCGCAAGCTCCGGTTTTCCGTTGCGCGTGTATCGGCTTTCATGGCTCGAAACGCGTCCTTCACCCCGAACACACTGAATCCCCACCATGCAGACCCAGCGCCTGATCCTCTGGATCATCTTTTCGATGTCCATTCTGTTCCTTTGGGATGCCTGGCAAAGGCACAACGGGCAGCCGACCTTTTTTGGCTCGAACACCCAGCAGTCCCAGTCGTCCCAAAGTCCCGCAGCCCCTGGGGCAGCCGTACCATCTGGCACCGCGCCTACCACCGATTCCAGCGTACCACCTGCACCGGCGGGGGCGTCTTCATCGGTGCCGGGTGCTGCGCCTTTGGCCGACACGGCGCCTGCGCCGGCGGCCGAAACCGTTCGTCTGCGCAATGACCTGCTGTCGCTCGATATCGACCTGGCAGGCGCCCAGGTGCGCCGGGCCGAGTTGCTGCGGCATCGCGACACCGCAGCTTCCGGCAACGTTGTGTTGCTGGATGTGCGGGCCGGCAGTACCTACCTGGCGCAAAGCGGGCTCATCGGTGCACCCGAAGGCGCCGGCGCGTTTCCCAATCACCGAAGCCCGATGCGGGTTCGCGAGGGCGGTCTGCCGCGTGAGCTGGGCAACTCAGGCGAGGCGGCGGGAGTCACCCTGGTGGCAGAGGGCGGGGGCGTGCGCCTTGAGCGCACGCTCAGGCTCGCGCGCGGCTCGTATGTGCTTGAGGTGAGCGATCGCATCATCAACACCGGAGCAGTCAAAGTCTCGCCCATCTTGTACATGCAACTCACTCGCGACTCCAATCCGCCGCCTGGGGGCTCGCAGTTTTACAGTACCTACGTGGGTCCGGTGATTTATACCGACAAGGAAAAATTTCAGAAGATCGATTTCGGCGACATTGAAAAAGGCAAAGCCAAGACACCCGCCAGCGCGAGCGACGGCTGGCTGGGCATCATCCAGCATTATTTCGTCTCCGCCTGGTTGCCCGCTGACAAGCTAGCCCGTGAGTTTTACACCCGCAAGGTTGACGCCAAGCTCTACTCGGTAGGCACGAAGCTCACGGTGGGCGATCTCGCGCCCGGTGCTGAAACAACTGTTGCCTCGCGTCTGCTGGTAGGCCCGCAGGATCAGCACATGCTCGAGACGTTGGCGCCAGGTCTCGATCTGGTGGTCGATTACGGCTTCCTCACGGTCATCGCCAAACCCATTTTCTGGCTGCTCGAAAAACTTCACGGCATCGTCGGTAACTGGGGGTGGGCGATCGTGCTCCTCACCATCGTTATCAAGACGCTGTTCTATCCGCTTCAGGCCGCCAGCTACCGTTCGATGGCGCGCATGAAGGCGGTGACGCCCCGACTGATGGCGCTTCGAGAGCGCTATGGTGACGATCGTGTGCGGCTCAATCAGGCGATGATGGAGTTGTACAAGACCGAGAAGATCAATCCGTTGGGCGGTTGCCTGCCGATCGTGGTGCAGATCCCCGTGTTCATCTCGCTCTATTGGGTGCTGCTGGCTTCAGTCGAGATGCGGGATGCGCCCTGGATCGGCTGGATCCAGGATCTGGCTGCGCCCGATACGCTGTTTGGCGTGGTGCCGGGCCTCGACATGCCCGTCGGTTTGCTGCCCATTCTCATGGCGGTCACGATGTTCATCCAGACCAAGCTCAATCCCACGCCGCCGGACCCCATCCAAGCCAAGATGATGATGATCATGCCGCTGGTGTTCTCGGTCATGTTCTTCTTCTTTCCCGCGGGTCTGGTGCTCTACTGGCTGGTGAACAACATCTACTCGATCGTGCAGCAGTGGGCCATCACGCGCAGCATCGAAAATTCGAAGAAGGCGGGCTGAGTCTTTGCGGCGAGGCTGCGAGGCTCTCGGGTGTGATGGCTGCGCTCATGCGCGGGCTGTGAACGGCGGCTGAGGCGGTCGTGGATGACACCCGTCCGATCGCAGCAATCGCCACGGCTGCCGGGCGTGGCGCAATCGGGGTGGTGCGCGTCTCGGGTCGCAATATCAGTGGCATTGCACGCACGCTGACCGGTCGCGCGCTCGAGCCGCGCCGGGCCCACTATCTGCCGTTTCTCGATGCGCAAGGCGAGGCGATCGACCAGGGCCTGGCGATCTTCTTTCCGGCGCCGCACTCGTTCACGGGCGAAGACGTGCTCGAGCTGCAGGGCCATGGCGGCCCGGTGGTGATGCAGTTGCTGTTGCGGCGCGCGCTCGAAGCCGGCCGCGAACAGGGGCTGCGATTGGCCGAGCCGGGTGAGTTCACCCGTCGGGCATTTCTCAACGACAAGCTTGATCTGGCCCAGGCCGAGGCGGTTGCCGACCTGATCGATGCCAGCACCGAGCGCGCCGCGCGTTCGGCCAGCCGCTCACTGGCGGGCGAGTTCTCGCGCGCGGTGGGAACCCTGCAGTCGCAGCTCACTGAGTTGCGCATGCTGGTCGAGGCGACACTCGATTTTCCCGAAGAAGAGATCGATTTTCTCGAAGCGGCCCGCGCGGCCGAGCGGCTCGATGCCTGCGCGCACGCGCTCGAAGTGGTCATGCGATCGGCGCGGCGCGGGGCGTTGCTGCGCGAGGGGCTCACGGTGGTGCTGGTGGGCGAACCGAACGTGGGCAAGAGTTCATTGCTCAACGCCCTGGCCGGGGCCGAGCTTGCGATCGTCACGCCGGTGGCGGGCACCACACGTGACCGCATCACGCAGGCGATTCAGATCGAGGGCGTGGCGGTCAATGTGGTCGATACGGCCGGTCTTCGCGAGACGCGTGACGAGGTCGAGCGCATCGGCATCGAGCGCACCTGGGGCGCCGTGCGCGAGGCCGATGTCGTGCTGCATCTGCTCGATGCCAGGCAGATGGTTGCGGGCGAGCTCCGGGCCGCCGCTCAGGACATCGAGCGCGCACTGGTCGAGCAGTTGCCGGCAACGGTGGCGCGGCTGCAGGTCTGCAACAAGCGCGACCTGCTGGCCGCCGAGCCGCCCGCCGATACGCCCGAGCGCCTGTGGATCTCGGCGCAAACCGGTTCGGGCATCGAGGCGCTCAGGCGCCGCCTGCTCGAGCTGGCGGGCGGCGAGCCCGGTGCGGAGACGACCTTCATCGCGCGCGAGCGGCATCTGCAGGCGCTCGCGGCGGCATCGATCCATCTGGACGAGGCGCGGGCGTGCGTGGCCGCAGGCGACGAGCGGCTCGAGCTGCTCGCCGAGGAGCTGCGCCTGGCTCAGGAGGCGCTGGGTGAGATCACTGGCAGGCTGAGCGCCGATGCGCTGTTGGGGGAGATTTTCGGGCGGTTTTGTATTGGGAAGTAGGGAGCCTCAACCCGCCTCGTCCAAACCCAGCTTCGCCGCCGCCGCAAACGCCGCCACCGCCGCCTCGGCGCTGAACTTCGGTTGGCGGGCCGCCTCGATCAAGACCTTTTCTCGTCGCTGGATCAGACGGGCGGCGGCCGGCAGCTTTCCGGCCAGTTCCGCGGGAAAGCTCACCGCACCATGCCGGTCGGCGTGGATCAGTTGCCCGGGGCGGGTGTGCAGACCGGCCACCTCCACCGGTGTTCCCCAGTCGACGATGTGGCCGTGGCCGTGGCTGGGGGTGACGGCGGCGGCCACGATCTGAAAGCCCTTCGGCAAGAGCGGCCAGTCGCGAAATGCACCATCGGTGATGACGCCGATCGCGCCCAGCCCCTTGTGGATGGCCGCGTTGACATCGCCCCAGATGCCGCCGAAACCGGTGGGCTGATCCAGATCCTGGACCACCATGACCGCAGGTCCCGGCGCCTGCTGCACATAGGTGTAATAGTTGCCGCGAATGGCTGCCGCCTCCTGCGCGCTTCGACCGGCGGGCACGCGGCTGCGGATGCGCGCGGTGGCGGCCAATCCCACCATGGGCGGTGCGTCGGGAAACGCGCAGATCAGGGTGCGGTCGGTGAAGCTGATGTCGCTGCGCTCAGGGCTCAACAGATCGAGCGCATTGCAGATCGTTGGCGTATCGAATGTCGATAACTCGCGGATGAGGTCGTGCATGGGGGCGGGCTCCGTTCGGTCGGATCGGGTGCGGGGCATTCTGGAATCACGCCGTCGCATGTTGACAGGGATCGCGCGCGCGCACGACACTGCGTTTCGTCCAGGGTTCTCGAGGTGGCAGTCCATGGTCCAGACACACGGCTCTTCGCAGACTGGCGCGCAGGCGGTCTCTGCCGAGTTGGCGCTGGGTGATCGCGCGGCGAGCGGCTCGCTCACTGAAATTCCGATTCTCGATCTCGGCGATTTCCTGGCTGGCAAGCCCGGCGCCCACGACGCGACGGCTGCGCAGTTGCGTTGGGCGCTCGAGAACATCGGCTTTTTCTACGTTCGCGGTCACGGCATCGCCGAGTCGATGATCGAACGCATCTTTGCCGAGACCCGACGCTTTCACGGCCAGCCCGACGACGAGAAGATGAAGATTCATCTCAACTCGTCCAACCGGGGCTACATGCCGCTTCGCGGCCACGCCCAGCGGCACAGCGCGCTCAACAAGAACCCCAAGCCCAACGAGAACGAGAGCTTTTTCGCCAAGCGCGAGCAGGATCCGAATGATCCGGCGGTCAAGGCGGGCAAGCCGTTTCGCGGGCCCAATCAGTGGCCAGACGATCTGCCCGGGTTTCGGGAAACCGTTCTCGACTATCACGGCACCATGAGCGAGCTGGCCTATCGGATGCTGCCGCTCTATGCGCGTTCGCTGGGCCTGGCCGACGACCATTTCAAACCTGCGTTTGGCAAGGGTGGCGAGATCACCGTGCGGATGATCCATTACCCGCAGGCCACTGAAGAACATGTCCGCGAAAATGTGTTCGGCACGGCTGCACATACCGACCGCAACCTGTTCACCATTCTTGCGCCGGGCGACACCCCGGGGCTGCAGATCATGATGCCGGGCGGCCAATGGCTCGAGGCCCCGCTCGTGCCCGGGACCTTCGTGGTCAATGCCGGCGATACGCTGCGGCGCTGGACCAATGATCGCTATCTGTCCACACCGCATCGCGTGCTCAATGTGAGCGGACGCGACCGCTACTCGGTGGCCTTTTTCGTTGCAACCGACTTCGAGGCGATGATCGAGTGCCTGCCGACCTGCCAGAGCGCCGAGCGGCCTGCCCTGTATCCGCCCGTGCTTTACGAGACGATGTTCACCGAGTTTGTCAGCGCCAACTATGCAAACCAACAGGCGGGTCATGCAAAGATCGCATGAGCGTGGGCGGCGCAGCGTTTGATGATGGTTTTCCCTTGCGATCACCCGGCCGACCCGAACGATAGGTGGATGCTTTGAGCGATTCGAAGCATCTCGTTAAGACCGATTGATGCGCGCCGATTTGGCGCGCCGAGTTGAGGAGAGTCTCATGATTGCGCTGCGATCCCGGCTGAACACGCTAGTTATCGGCTTTGCGCTGTGCGCCGCACAAAGCGCCCTCGCGCAGACCCAACCCGCCTCGCCCGTACTGGTCTGGGGCGACCAGGTCACAGCCAATCTCGACCCGCACATCGGCCAGACCGGTGTGCCTGACCAGTTCGTGGTCATCAATGTGTATGACACCCTTTACCGGTACCAGGGCCCGGAGGGCAAACTCGTTCCCTGGCTTGCCACCGGCTACAAGGTAAGCGAGGACCGGCTGAGTTGGACCTTTACGCTGCGCCCCGGGGTCAAGTTTCATGACGGCAGCGAGATCACGGCCGACGACGTGGTCTACAGTTTTCATCGGGCGCTCGCCATGAACGGCCCTGTGATTGGCCCCTTCCGAAAGGTGCTCAAGGCCGAGGGCGTTCGGGCGATTGATCCGCTGACCGTGTCGTTCACGCTCAACGAGGTGTATGCACCGTTCTTCTCGACTGTTCCGGCGATTGCCATCGTCAACCGCCGGCAGATCGAGGCCAACGTGAAGGACGGGGATCGTGGTACTGGGTGGCTGTCGCAAAATTCCGCAGGCTCGGGTGCTTACATCATCAGGCCGGGAAGCTTCGAGTCGTACAAGGTCTTTCAGATGACCCGCAACCCCAATCATTTCATGGGGTGGTCGCACAATGCCCGGCCGATCGAAACCGTGCGGGCCCAGGGTTTTCCGGAAACGTCCACTCAGGTCAATGCGCTACTGAAGGGCGAGGTGAGCGCGGGTAACAGCTACCTCAATCCCACCCAGATGGATCGTTTGGGGCGCTCGCGCGACATCGGGTTTCAGGAGGCTGAGTCGATGCGGGTCTATGTGATCCGCATGCACAATCAGCGCCCGCCCTTCGACAACATCAATACCCGGCGCTGCTTCAGTTGGGCCTTCAATTACGAGGGCTTCATCTCGGCCATTCTCAAGAATGTCGGCGTGCGCAACCCCGGCCCCCTGCCCAAGAACATGTGGGGCTATCCGTCCGACCTGGTGGGCTACCGCTACGACATGGCCAAGGCCAAGGAGGCTTGTGACCGCGCGCGTGCCGAGGGCGCGAACCTCGATCGCGAGATCGAGATCCACACCATTCCGCACAACTCGCAGACCACCGACGCGGCCCAGATGCTGCAAAGTGACATGAAAAAGCTGGGCGTCAACATCAAGATCGTGCCGCGCAATGGCTCGCAGCTCTTTGCGAGCGCAGGCAAGATTGACACCACCCCGGATCTCTGGACGCACTGGGTGTCTGCCTACTTTCTCGATCCGGAAAACTGGGTCGGCCAGATGTATTCGACCCGCTATCAGGGCAGCTGGACCGCCGGCTCCTGGTACCAGAACGCAAAGGTCGAAAGCCTGTTGCAAACGGCCCGCACCGAACTGGATCAGGCCAAGCGCACGCCGATGTACGAGCAGGCCATTCGCCAGATCGTCGATGATGCGGCAGACATCTGGGTTTACAACACGGTGCAGAAGCGGCCGATCAATGCGCGTCTGCGCGGCATCGACTTCACGCCGGTCGGGGCCGGCTCCGAAATCCGGACGATGTACTTTGCGGAGAAGTAATCGCTATCCGGACCTGGTGCAGTCCACCCAACCGGTGGCGCTCATGAACGCCGTTTGGGTGTGACGCGGTGCTGATCCGCTTTGCGCTCTGGCGCCTGTTGCTGATGCTGCCCTCGTTGCTGGGCCTGATGGTGATGGTGTTCGTGCTGATCCGGGTCGTGCCCAATGATCCCGCGGTGCTGTTGGCGGGGCCCACCGCGTCGGCCGAGCAGGTCCAGGAGATTCGCCACAAGCACGGCTTCGACCAACCGATTACGGTCCAGCTCTATCGCTATGTCGCGCAGTTGGGCGAGGCCGGTCTTGGCAACAGCATCTTCACCGGCCGGCCCGTGGCAGCCGACATCCTCGCCGCCTTGCCGGCCACGCTGGAGCTGACGCTGGTGGCGCTGGCGCTGGCGGTGGCGATCGGCATCGCGCTCGGTGCCGTCGCGGCAAGCCAGTACAACCGGATGGTCGATTTCGTCATCCGTATCAGCACCGTAGCCGGGCTGGCGCTTGCCTCGTTCTGGTTCGCCATCCTGCTGCAGTTGCTGTTTTCAATGGAGCTGGGGTGGTTGCCGCTCAGCGGCCGGCTTGATCCCGATCTGGAGCGTCCGCCCGAGCTGACCGGACTGCTGCTTATCGACAGCCTGATCGGCGGCCGCTTCGAAGTGTTCGTCGATGCACTGGCGCATCTGGTGCTGCCTGCCGTCACGCTGGCGATCGCGCCCTGCGCCACCATTGCGCGCTTTGTGCGCAGCGGCATGGTTGAAACCCTGCAGAAAGATTTCGTTCACTACGAAGAAGCGATGGGCTATCCGCGCTTTCGGATCATTGGCGTGTATGCCCTGCGCAATTCGGTGGTGGCGGCGGTCACGCAGATCGGCCTGCTCTTTGGTGCGCTGATGGGCGGCGCGGTGGCGATCGAGTACATCTACGATTGGCCCGGCATCGGCAGCTATGCGGTGCGCGCGGTGCTCGACTCTGACTACAACGCCATCCTCGCCGTCACGCTGCTGATCGGCGTGGTCTATGCGATCGTCAATATCCTGGTCGATATCGCGCTGGCCCTGATCGATCCAAGAGTCGGGGACCAGCTGTGATGCGCCTGCTGCGAAAGCTTGCGCACGATGTGCCGGCCTTCATCGGGCTCATCATCATCCTAAGCGCCTGCCTGGTGGCCTTGTTTGCGCAGCAGCTTGCGCCCTATCCCGAGCTGGCATTCGAGAGCAACGTGATGCAACGCTTGAAGCCGCCTGGCCCCGAGTTCTGGCTGGGCACCGACGGCCATGGTCGCGACATCCTCACGCGGCTCATCCTCGGGTCTCGGGGCACGCTCTTTGCCGCGGTGTCGGTGGTGGGCGCGACCCTGCTGATCGGTGTGCCACTGGGACTGATCGCAGGCTACTGGGGCGGATGGCTGGGCCAGCTCATCATGCGCATCACCGACACCTTTCTGGCGGTGCCGCAGCTGGTGCTGGCGATGGTGCTGGCGCATCTCATGGCGCCCAGCCTCGAGAGCGCGCTCACGGCCCTGGTGATCACCTACTGGCCGTTTTTTGCGCGGATCGTGTATGCGGAGACGCGGCGACTCAAGTCAGCCCTGTTTGTCGAGGCCTTGCAGGCGCTCAATGTGTCGAGTGCGCGCATTCTCATCCTGCATATCCTGCCCAATGCGGCAGGCCCGATCATCGTTCGCGCCACCATCGGCATGGGCTTTGCCATTCTTACCTCGGCATTGCTGGGCTTTTTGGGCATGGGGGCGACGGCGCCCTCGCCCGACTGGGGCCTGGCGATTGCCGAAAGCCGTGACTTTCTTCCTGATGCGTGGTGGGCGTCGACTTTCCCGGGGCTGGCCATCCTGATTCTCGTGCTCGGGTTCAACCTCTTTGGCGACGGACTGAGGGATCTCATCGATCCGAGGTTGCGGCGGAGCCGGGCGTGAACGGCTCGCAGGCCCTGCTCGAGGTGGCATCGCTTCGCATCAGCGTGCGCACCGACGAGGGTGTGGCGCGCATCCTCGACCATGTCGATCTGCGCGTCGACCCGGGCAGTGTCGTCGGGATCGTAGGCGAATCAGGGTGCGGCAAATCCACGCTGGTTCGCGCCATTCTGGGCATTCTGCCGCGTGCGGCGCGCGTCGAAAACGGTTCGATCCGCTTCAACGGGCGCGACCTGCTGGGCATGCCTGCGGGCGAGTTGCAGTCGCGCATCCGCGGCCGGGCGATCGGGTTCGTGCCGCAGGATCCGTATCTCGCACTCAACCCGATGTTCAGGGTGGGGGCGCAGCTGATGGAGATCCTGCGCTGGCACGGTGCGCCCGGCGATGATCCCGGGGCCTCGCGAAGCGAGCGCAAGCGCCGGCACCGCGCATTGCTGGTTGAACTGCTTCGCCGTGTTCAGATCCCGGACCCCGATCAGGCGCTCGACCGATATCCGCATGAGTTTTCGGGGGGCCAGCGGCAGCGCCTGCTGATCGCCGGGGCGCTGGCCTGCGGGCCGCAGCTCGTGGTGGCCGATGAGCCCACCACCGCGCTCGATGTCACGACCCAGTTGCAGATCCTCAAGCTCTTGCGCGCGCTGGTCGACGAGCGCGGCCTGGCGCTCCTGTTCGTGTCGCACGACATTGGCGCGGTAGCCCAGTTGTGCGATCGCGTGAGCGTCATGTATGCGGGGCAGAGTGTTGAAAGTGGTCTGACACGTGATGTGCTCGATCAGCCTGGCCATCCGTATTCGTCTGCGCTGATCGCCTGCCACCCGGATCGCTCGGAGGGCTTTCGCGGTATCCCGGGGGCGGTGCCCTCGCCCTTGCGGCCGCCTTCAGGTTGCCGGTTTGCCCCGCGTTGCGGGTCGTCAAGCGCTCGCTGCAGTGAGGCGCGGCCGCCGAGCGTGCGCATTGCCGCGGACCATACCGTCAACTGCGTGCTGCAGGAGGTCGCCGGACGTGTCTGAGCCCTTGCTCGAGGTCGAGTCGCTGGTGACCGAGTACCCGGGCCGTCGGTCGATGATGGGCCGCGCCCGGCCGCCCTTGCGGGCGGTTGATCGGGTCAGCCTGTCGATCGCTCCGGGTGAGATCTTCGGACTGGTCGGCGAGTCGGGTTGCGGCAAATCCACCCTGAGCCGGACCGTCCTGGGCGTTCAGACCGAAACCGCTGGCACCATTCGCCTGGACGGTCGCGTGGTGAGCGGGCTCGGCCCGCGCGCGGCCCGTGAGGCGCGCAAGGCCATTCAGTATGTTCACCAGGATCCGGGCGCCGCGCTCGATCCCTGGTGGAGCATCGGCGCCACGCTCGACGAAGGCCTGAGGGCCGCGGGGCTTGCGTCTGCCGACGAGCGTCGCGAGCGCATTCTCACCATGCTCGCTGCGGTCGGGATCGACAGCACGATGCTGCGCCGTTATCCGCACGAGCTGTCGGGCGGCCAGCTTCGCCGCATCGGCATCGCACGCATCCTGGCCCTGCATCCGCGCATCGTCATCCTCGACGAACCGACCTCGGGGCTCGATCTGTCGGTCAAGGCGACGGTGCTGCAATTGCTGCGCGACCTGCGTGACCGCTTCGGCATCGCCTACCTGCTGATCAGCCACGATCTGTCGGTGGTGGAGCGCTTGTCCGAGCGTGTCGCGATCATGTATCTGGGCCGGATCGTCGAGACGGCACCGACCGCCGAGTTGTTTCGCGCCCCGGTGCACCCCTATACCCGCGCGCTGCTCGAGGCCTCCCCGCGGCTTGCCCCCGGGCAGATCGCGCAGGCGCCCGAACTGGTCGGCGATCCGCCCTCGATCGCGGCGATGCCCTCGGGCTGCTGTTTTCGCACACGCTGTCCGATTGCGGTGCCGGCTTGCGCAGCGGCCGTCCCCGCGCTCGAGCCCCGCGCGGGCGGGCACCGGGTGGCGTGCATTCGGGCGGCGCAGGCGTCATGGGGTGGCGGCGCGTCGCCGCCGCTTTGAAACCTTACGGGAGCGTGTGCGCATGAATCGCCTTCAGGACAAGATCGCGCTGGTGACCGGTGCGGCCGCCGGCATTGGGCGCGCTTCGGCAGTGGCCTTCGCGCGCGAGGGCGCGCGGGTGCTGGTGACCGATGTCGACGAGGCGGGCGGGCAGACAAGCGTCGATGCGATCCGGGCCGCCGGCGGCGAGGCGCATTTCATGCGCACCGATGTCACCGATGAGTCCAGTGTGGCCGCAGCCGTCGACCAAGCAGTCCGCCTCTGGGGGGGCCTGTCAGTGCTCTTCAATTGCGCGGGCGGCTCGGTGGTGGCCGACGCCAGCGTCACCACGATGGACCTCGATGCCGTGTGGGACCGCACCGTGAGCTTCAACCTGCTCGGCACGGTCCTCGCGTGTCGCCACGGCATTCCGGCCATGGCGCGTTCGGGCGGCGGGTCGGTGGTCAACATGTCCTCGGGCGCGGCCTTGCGAGGGCCGACCTCGGGCCACGTGTATGCCATGACCAAGGCGGGCATTCTCGGGCTCACCCGGGCCCTGGCGGGCACCCATGCCGCCGAAGGCGTTCGTGTGAACGCCATTTGCGCGGGGCTGGTGCTGACCGAGCGCATCGTTCGCACCTTCGGCTATCCGGGTGACGGCGGATCCGTTCCCGATGTCCGCGACAGCGCGACGCGCGGCAAGGGCTATCCCTTCTGGATGGGGCAGCCCGAGGACGTTGCGCACATCGCGGTCTTCCTGGCCGCGGACGAGAGCCGCATGATCACCGGTGCGAGCATTGCCGCCGATGGCGGGCGCTCGAGTTACTGATTCGTTTAGAACACCGCGTGTTCGCCGCGCTCGGCGCGGGCCTCGCCGCGTACGAGTTGCGCGTAGTAGTCGAACAAGGTGTCGGCGCCAGTCGAGGGGGTGGCCTCGGTATCGTAGCGCCCGGTCTTGGGGTCGAGCACCAGCATCGATTCGGTGGCGTAGTAGTGGCCGATGCGCGCAAGCTCGGCCTTGGCCGCAAGCCCGGGGATGAGTCGGCCGGCCGCGCCCAGCAGCAGGGCGATGGCAGAGAGCAGGGCGGGCGGAACCTGACGGAATTGCGGGGCCTGGCCAAAGAGCGCAAACAGGTGTTCGCCCTGCTGCCTGGGGGTGATGGCCGGCCCGGGTCCGCCGATCGGCAGCACCCGGTTCTGCAACGCCGGGTCTTCGAGACAGTCGGCGAGGTAGTGGGCGAGGTCCCGGTCGCTGATGGGTTTGCAGGCGGTGAGGGTGCCGTCGCCAAAGACCAGAAAGGGCTTGCCCTGACGCACCCGTTCGACTTGTCCTGACAACGACTTGAAGAACGCGGTGGGTCGTACGATCGAGTAGGTGAGCCCGGATTCCATCAGTCGCTGCTCGAAGGCGAGCTTGGCGTGCTGAAAGGCAAGCATCGGTTTCTGAACACAGATGGCCGACAGCAGCACCATGTGTTGCACGCCCGCTTGCCGCGCCAGCTCGAGCGCATCGACATGGGCCTGATGGTCGATTGCCCAGGCGTCGCGCGGCACGCCCGTGCGCGAGGCCATGCATGAGACCAGCGCATCGAAGCGCTCGCCGCGAAAGCCCTCGCGCGCAAGCGAGTCGCGATGGGAGGGGTCGCCATGGCGAAAGACGGCGCCTGCGGGCGGCCAGTCGTTCAGGTCTGCGGCGGGCGGGACCGCCAAGCCCTTGCCGGGGCGCACCAGGCAGACGACCTCGTGGCCGCGCGCAAGCAGGGCTCGCAGCGTTGCCCGGCCGATGGTGCCGCTTGCGCCCAGCATGAACACGCGCGCCCGGCGGGGCCGCGTTTCGGCAGAACCCGTAGGGGTTGTGGCGCTCAAGATCGGGCTCCGCGCGTCAGGCTTGCCAGTCGATCATCATCTTCAGGCATTGCGGATCGCCGAAAGCGACTTCGTAGGCTTCGCGCGCCGTGGCGGGCCGCTGCGTGTGGGTGATCAGAGCGTCGAGCGACAGGGCGCCGGTCTGCACCAGGGCGGTCACGGCCTGCAGGTCGGGTTTTTTCCATTGCGCGGCGATGCGGATTTGCGCTTCGCGCATGAAGGCGGGCGCAAAGGCAAAGCTCAGATCGTCTTTGTAAAAGCCGGCGAGCACCACTTCGCCGCCTGCGGCCAGGCGCGCGATCAACCGGTTGAGCAAGGCGCTGTCGCCGCTCACGTCATAGATGGCGCGGTAGTCCTTGCGGGTGTCCTCATCGGGGTGCATGACCCGGTAGCCGCTCGCGCCCGATTGCCTCACCGGCTGGGTCTCCCAGACGGTGGGCGCGGGCATGCCCAGCGCAAGGGTGATGCGCGCGAGCAACCTGCCCATGACGCCATGGCCCACGATCAGATCCGGGGCGATCAGGGGTTCGCGCAAGCCACCCAGGGAGATCGCGTGGTAGCAGGTGGCGGCCAGCGCGAGCAGCACGCCGCGCGGGCCGAGTTCGGGGGCCAGCCGCACGACACGATCCTGCGGGGCAATGAGCCGCGAGCCCGCGCCACCGAACAGGTTGCGAACGCCCTGAAAGCTGTAGGAGCCCGGCACGAAGACATGATCGCCCGGCTTGAGCTCGGGGCTGTCGTCGGCGCGCACGATGCGCCCGACCGTCTCATAGCCCGGCACCAGCGGGTAGCCCATGCCGGGAAAGGCCGGCATGGTGCCGTCCCAGAGCAGCCGTTCGGTGCCGGTACTGATGCCGCTGAAGCGCACTTCGATTTCCACATCACCGGGCTCGAGGGGCTTGAGCTCGAGCGTTCGCACCGAGAGTTGTCGGGGCGCTTCGAAAACGATGGCCTGCGCGTGGCGCATGGACGGTCTTCCTGTGCGGGTCGGGCCTGCCGGCCCGGGAGTTGGCCGCGCCAGAATACGGAGATGCGAGGATCTTCTCAAGCGAGACGTCTCCCAGCGTCGCGTGCGCATGCGTTTAGACTTGCGATTTTCATCACGACCCGATTCGTACAGGACCCGCTTCGATGAACGATCTCACCCAGCTTCGCGTGCACATCGCCGACCATGTGGCCACGCTCACCATGGATTGCCCCCCGGTCAATGCGCTCACGCGGACCCTCAACGACGAACTCACGCTGGCGCTCGACCGCATCAGCGAGCTCGATGAGGTGCGCGCGGTGGTGCTGACCGGCGCGGGCAAGGTGTTTTGCGCCGGCGCCGACCTGAAGGGTCGCGCCGAGGTGATCAAGGGCCCGGGCGATCTGCCCGCCCACTCGCGCCGCACCCGCGAATGCTTTCACGCGATCCGCGAGTGCGCCAAGCCCGTGGTCGTGGCGATCAATGGCGCGGCGCTCGGAGCGGGGCTCGCCATCGTTGCGTCCTCCGACATCCTGATTGCGGCCGAGACCGCCACGCTGGGTCTGCCCGAGGTCGACGTGGGGCTGTTGGGTGGCTGCCGTCATGCGATGCGGCTGTTCAGTCACTCCCGCCTTCGCTACATGTCGCTCACGGGCGAGCGGGTGGATGCGGCCGAACTGTATCGGCTGGGCATCGTCGAGCGGGTGGTGCCGCGCGAGGCCCTGCTCGAATCGGCGCTCGCCATCGCCTCGAAAATCGCCTCCAAGAGCCCGGTGTCGACTCGCATGGGCAAGCACACGATGAACGTCATCGAGGACATGTCGCTGCGCGATGGCTATCGTTACGAGCAGGACATGACGGCGCAGATCGCCAAGACCGCCGATGCCCGCGAGGCGCAGGCGGCCTTCCGTGAGAAGCGCCCGCCCGTGTTTACCGGCCGCTGAGCCCGAGACCCGGCGGCGAACAGCCGTGCTGGCCAAGACAGGCCGCAGCGAGCCAAGCCCGCGTGAACCCGCGCGACGGCTCTCGCCTGGCCCCCTTGATTCAACGCACTGAGATGAAAGGCTGAAGCGATGAGCGCACAGACCGACACCCTGGCCCAGGAATTTCGCGACAGCGCGCGCGCGCTGCTGGCGGTGCACGGCGGTGCCAAGCGCCTGCGTGCCCATCGGAACGGCGACCCGGGCTTTGAGCGCGCGGTCTGGACTGAGCTCGCGCAGGCCGGCTGGACCGGCATTCTCGCGTCGGAAGGACACGGCGGCCTGGGACTGGGACTTGCCCAGATGCTCGCGGTGCTGCAAGAGCTGGGCCGAAAGCCGCTGCCCGAACCCGTGACCGGCGCAGCCGTCCACCCGCTGGCGCTGTTGCAGGCCTTGCCCGCGTCGGCGCTGCGCGATGCGCGGCTCGCCGAGGTGGTGGCGGGCACGCAGGTGATCGGGGTGGCCTGGCAGGAAGCGCCCGGTGAGCTCGAGCCTGCCGCGTTCGCGCTGCGCGCCGAGGCCTGCGGGGCCGATCGGGTGCGGCTGTCGGGCTGCAAGCGCTGGGTGGTGCCAGGGCGCGGGGCCGATGGATGGCTCGTTGCGGCGAGTGAGGCCGCTACGGGCGGGGAGGCGCAGCCGAGCCTCTGGTGGGTGCCCGCGAGCAGCGAGGGGATACGTATCGACGCGATCGAGCGGGTTGACGGCAGCCCCATGGCGAACCTTGTGCTCGAAGATTGCGAGCAGCCGATCGCCCACCGGCTTGCCAGCGGGCCTGCGGTGCAGCAGGCGCTCGCGCACGCCGACGACACGGCCAGGCTTGCGCAGGCGGCCGAATTGCTGGGTGTGGCGCGCGATGCCTTCGATCGCACACTCGACTATCTCAAGACCCGGGTGCAGTTCGGCAAGCCCATCGGCTCGAACCAGGCGCTGCAGCACCGCATGGTCGATGCCTTCATTGCGCTGCATCTGGCCGGTGCGTGTCTCGCCGAGTGCGTGTCGATGCAGGCGCGCGGGGCGGCGCCGCTTGCGCTGCTGGCGAGCCGCGCCAAGGCGCGCTGCGCCGAGACGGCGCTGCGGGTGACCCGGCTGTCGATTCAGTTGCATGGCGCGATTGGTTTCACCGACGAGTACGACCTGGGTCTCTATTGGAAGCGGGCGCTTCATCTGTCCAACTGGCTGGGGTCGGCCGCACCGCATCGGGCGCGGCTCTTGCGCCTGCAGGGCGAGGAGACCGGCCTGTCATCGACACCTGACCGATCTGCCGGCAGCGCCGGTGCCTCCTCGTCGAGCGCGCCGCCGCATCGCGCCGGTGGTCTTCCCGGGCCCGACACCGACTGGGCTGCCATGCCCGAGGTCGATTTTCGCGAGGCGGTACGGGGGTTTCTGCAGGCAGAGTATCCGCCCGCGCTTCGCTACCCCTCGCGGCGCCTGCGCTGGGGCGAATCGCGCGACTGGTACATGAAGCTTTCGCGCCAAGGCATGCTCGCGCCGGCGTGGCCGCGTGAGCATGGCGGCATGGCGCTGCCGCCCGACAAGCTGCTGGCCTTCATCGAAGAATTCGAGGAGTTCGGTGCGGCGCGTCTGCCCGACCAGGGCATCATCAATCTGGGGCCGCTGCTGATCCGCTATGGCACGCCCGAGCAGCAGCGGCAGTGGTTGCCCCCCATCCTGGCAGGCGAGCATGTGTGGTGCCAGGGTTACTCCGAGCCCAACGCGGGATCGGATCTGGCGTCGCTGCGCACCGAGGCCCTCGCCGAGGGGGCCGACTTCGTCGTCACGGGTCAGAAGATCTGGACGACGCTTGCGCACGATGCCACCCACATCTATCTGCTGGTGCGCACCGACAAGGCCGCCAAGAAGCAGGACGGCATCAGCTTTCTGCTGGTTGATCTGCGCACGCCCGGCGTGACGGTTCGGCCCATTCGCAACATTGCAGGCGAGGAAGAGTTCTGCGAGGTGTTCTTCGACAAGGTGCGGGTGCCGCAGGCCAATCTGGTGGGCGGCATCAACCAGGGCTGGACCATTGCCAAGGCGCTGCTGGGCTATGAGCGCCTGTTCATTGGCAGTCCCAAAACCTGCCAGTACGCGCTGGGACAGCTGCGCCAGCTCGCACAGGCCCGCTCGCTCTTCGACGATCCCGTCTTTTGCGCCGACTATGCGACGCTGCTGCTCGATCTGAGTGATCTGCGCGCGGCCTATGCGGGCTTTGCCGACATGGTCAAGCGCGGCGACGCCCTGCCGGCCTCGGTGTCGCTGCTGAAAATCTTTGCGAGCGAGACGTATACGCGCATTGCCTCGGCGCTGGTGGAGGCGGCGAGCGAAGACGGCGCGAGCCGCGCAGCCTCGGGGCCCGACTGGGTGGCACCGCTCTTCAATGCAACGATCACGACCATCTATGGTGGCAGCAACGAGATTCAGCGCAATATACTGGCGCGTCAGGTGCTGGGGCTACCCGCGTAATCGCGCGGAAGGGGTGTTGGCCGCGCCAGGCCTTGCGGATCCATTGTCGAGGCGATCTGCTCGGCCGCAATGTGAGCCGAGCAGACATCCCGAGCCCCTGAGCCTGACAGCATTGAGGTGAGGCCACCACAACAACACCAGTGCGATATCGGGGGAGAGCGAACATGATCAGTCGAGGCGTCTTTCTTGCGCGCATGCTGGGGGCGTGCGCACTGGCCGGTGCTTGCGCGTTTGCGTCAGCCCAACAGCCGGCCTTTCCATCCAAGCCGGTGAGCATCATCGTGCCCTATCCGCCGGGCGGCATCACCGATGTGCTGGGCCGGTTGCTTGCCGAGGGCGCGGCGCGCAAGTGGGGCCGGCCGGTGGTGGTCGAGAACGTGCCCGGTGGCGGCACGACCATCGGCACACAGAAGGCGGCCACGGCACCGCCCGACGGCCACACCATTCTCATCACCAGCTTCGGGTTCGTGATCAACCAGATCATGATGAAGAGCCTGCCTTACGACTCGAGGGCCCTGCTGCCGGTCAGCCTGGTAGGGCTTGCGCCCAACGTGCTGTATCTGCATCCCAGCGTACCGGTCACCAGCGTGGCCGAGCTCGTGGCTTACGCCAAGGCGAACCCGGAGCGGCTGGTATTTGCCTCGTCGGGCAATCTGAGCAGCCCGCATTTTGCGGCCGAGCTCTTTGCCAACCTGACCGGCAGCCGAATCGTGCATACCCCTTATCGGGGTACCTCGCCCGCCATGGCCGACGTGCTGGGTGGGCAGGTGAGCGGTATCTTTGACACCCTGCAGTCGATGTCCTATGCCCGCAGCGGCAAGCTGCGCGTCATCGCCTCGGCCAGCGACAAGCGTTTGAGCGGAGCGCCCGAGCTTCCAACGTTTGCCGAGTCGGGACTCTCGGGCATGCTCATCTCGAGCTGGTTCGGTTTACTGTTGCCCGCGGGCACGCCCGAGGCCGTGCGCCAGTACTGGTCGGCCACCTTGCGCGAGATCATCGCGCAGCCCGAGGCGAGTGCCCGCATCCTGCAAAACGGCGTCGAACCCGCCAACCTCGACCCACAGGGGTTTCAGGCGTTTCTTGATGACGAGCTGCGTCGCTGGAGCGCACTCATCAAGGCGCGCAACCTCAAACTCGACTGAAACGGAGCGCACACATGATCAAGTCTTTGCTGACGTCGGCCCTCGCGGCCACTCTGAGCCTTGCCAGCCTGGGTGCGTCGGCCCAGGAGTATCCGAACCGGCCGCTGCGCCTGGTGGTGCCGTTTGCGCCGGGGGGGGGCGCTGACATTGTCGCGCGGGCGATCGCCGGGCCGCTGGCCAAGCGTCTGGGCCAGCAGATCGTGGTGGAAAACCGCGCGGGCGCAGGCGCGACACTGGGTGCCGACTCGGTGGCGAAGGCGCCGGCCGACGGCTACTCGCTGCTCTACACCACACCGGGGCCGCAGATCACCAACCCCTTTCTCATGGCCAAGATGCCCTACGATCCGGAGAAAGACCTTGTCCCCGTGTCACTGATCGCGGTGCTGCCCAGCATGCTGGTGGTGCCGGCCGATCTGCCGGTGCGCAACCTGCGCGAGCTGATCGACTATGCGCGCGCCAACCCGGGCAAGGTGAACTTCTCCAGCTCAGGCACGGGGGCCACCAGCCACCTCGCGGGCGAACTCTTCAAGCAGAGCGCAGGGCTCGACATCGTGCACGTGTCCTATCGCGGTACCGGTGCGGCGCTGGTCGATCTGCTGTCCGGGCAGGTGCAGATGTCGATCGACAGTCTGGCTGTTTACAAGCCGCACATCGAGTCGGGCAAGTTGCGCGCGTTGGGGGTGTCCACGCTCGAGCGCTGGCCCCAGATGCCCGAGGTTCCGCCCATCGCCGAGGTAATCCCGGGCTTTGACGGCTCGCCGGTCAATTACCTCACGGTGCGCGGCGGCACGCCGACCGCGATCATCGATCGGCTCAACCGCGAACTCAACGCGGTGCTGGAGGCGCCCGAGGTGCGCGAGCAGTTGTTGAAGAACGGCGTGCTGGCCAAAGGAAGCACCCCCGAGGAGATGGCTGCGCTGATTCGCACCGAATCGCTGAAGTGGAAGCGGGTCATCCAGGTGTCGGGCGCCAAGGCCGAGTAGGTATCGTGTCGCGGGCGCGCGTGCCCGTCTGCGGGTTGGCGCGGGTGTTTGCCACATGACCCTGGACTCGCGGCGTGGCATGGGGCTGGTACTGGTCGCCGCCATGCTCTGGGGAAGCACCGGCACCGCGCAGAGTTTCGCGCCGGTGGGTCTGTCATCGGCCTGGGTCGGCGCCTTGCGATTGCTGGTTGCGGGCGGCTTCTTTGTCGCCTGGCTCGCCGGTACGCAGCCGCAGGCGCTGTCTCGCGCGGCGCTGGCGCGCCTGCCGTGGCGCGATGTCGCGGGCGCGGCCGCCTGCATGGGGCTCTACAACCTGTGTTTTTTTGCAGGTGTGCGCGAGGCGGGCGTGGCGCTGGGCACCGCCCTGGCGATTGGCAGTGCCCCGGTGTGGGCGGGGCTCATGCAGTGGGGCCTGATGGGGCGCCGGCCGCCCGCCCGCTGGTGGCTGGGGGCGATGATCGCGGTGGTCGGTGTCGGCCTGATGGGCGATATCGAGCCTGCGTCGGCCGAACCCCCTTTTCTCGAGGGCTGGCGGCTGGCGTTTGGCGGCGCGCTGCTCTGCCTGCTCGCGGGGGCCAGTTATGCGGCCTATGCGCTCATCGCCAAGCGTATGACGGCCCGCGCGGCGCCTGCGCCGGTGACCACGGCCGTGTTTGTCGGCGCGGCGCTCGTCGCGCTGCCTGCGGCGGGGTTGCTCGATGGATTGCCGAGTCTGGCGCACGCGGCCGCGTCGGGTGGGCACGGGTCTGCGCTGGGGGTGGCCGGTCTCGTTCTGGCATGGCTGGGTGTGGTCAGCACCGGGCTGGCCTATCTGCTTTTCAACCACGGCCTGCGGGCGGTGTCGGGCGCGTCGGCGGTGGCGCTCGCGCTGGCCGAGCCGGTGACAGCGGTTATGCTGGCGGTGACCCTGGTGGGCGAAACGCTGTCATCGACAGTGTGGGTCGGTCTGGTGATGGTGCTCGCCGGACTCATGATGGTGATTCGGGCCGAGTCCCGGGGCCTGCCCGCCGCCTGAGAGGGTCTGGCGGGTTTCGAGCCGTGCATGGCGGCTGCGGATAAGATCTGCGGTGAGCCACTCACCGGGATTGCACATGCTCAAGTCACACGGACGCTACGATTACTCGGCGATTACCCGCCGGCCCGACTACACCTGGCCAGGCGGCAAGCGACTGGCGGTTCACCTGTGCCTCAATGTTGAGCACTTTGCCTTTGGTGAGGGGCTGGGCAATGATTACGCGGTCCCGCATCCGGCGCCCAATCAGCGCGCATTTGCCTGGCGCGACTATGGCAACCGGGTCGGCGCCTGGCGCCTGCTCGAGCTGGCCCAGGCCTACGACCTGCCCTATGGCTTGCTGGTCAACACCGAGCTCTACGACTATTGCCCCGAGATGATCGCGGCGTTTCGCGCGCGCGGCGACGAGATCGTGGGACATGGCCGAACCAATTCGGAGCGTCAGGTTGACATGAGCCTGGAGCAAGAGCGTGCCTGCATTCAAGAGGTGGCCGCGCGGATTTCGCAGTGCGAGGGCAAGGCGCCGGCGGGCTGGCTGGGACCCTACATCTCGCAGACCGTGCACACGCCGGATCTGCTGCGCGCGGCGGGCTTTCGCTACATGATGGACTGGTCGCTCGATGATCAGCCGGTGTGGTTTCGCACAGCCCACGGTCCCATTCTGTCGGTGCCGTATTCGCATGACCTCAATGACTCGCTCGAGTGCGTGTCGCGGCGCACGCCCTCGCAGCTCTTTTGCGAGAACCTGATCGACCAGTTTGACGAGATGCTCGAAGAGTCGCAGCGCCGGCCGCTGGTGATGCCCATCGTGCTGCACAGCTTCATTCTGGGCCAGCCCTACCGTCTGCGGCAGTTCCGCCGGGTGATCGAGCACATCCTGCGCGCGCGCGACCGCATCTGGCTTACGCGACCGGGCGACATCGCGGCGCACATCGAATCGCTGCCCGCGGGCACCGTGCCGGGGGCGCCGGGCTGAGCGCACGCCGAAATACGTCGGGCAGGCCTACAGGCGCCCGGCCGCCCGCACGGCGGCCAGATAGTCGGGGCTCGAGTCAACCGAAAACTGGTCGCGGGTGCGCACGTAGCGGTCGGCAAACAGCCGGCCCACCGGAAAGTAGCGGTCCATGTTGACCCGCAGCGTCTCGGGGTCCAGCACGCCCTCGTGGCAGTGCAGCCAGCGAATTCGGCCGATGATGAGCAGCCGCTTGTCGCTCACCGTGATCTGCTGATCGAGGGTGCATTCAAGTGCGACCGGCGACTCGGCCAGGCGGGGCGCGGCAATGGCACGGCTCGGCGCGGTCGACAGCCCCACCACCTCGGGCTCGCTCACGTCGGGGCCGAAGGCGGTGCTGCAGGCGTGCATGCGATCGGCGATCGATTCGTCCACCAGATTGACGACGAACTCGCCGGTCTCGATGATGTTGCGGGCGCTGTCCTTCATGACACCGGGAGCTCGGTGCTCGATGCTCACGATGAGGATGGGCGGATCATCGCCCATCAGATTGAAGAAGCTGTAGGGCGCCGCGTTGACTACGCCGTTCTTGCCGAGCGTGGAAATCAGCGCGATCGGGCGGGGCACCACCAGGCTCGAGATGAGTTTGTAGCTGAGCGCCGGGCTCAGTTTTGCGAAGTCAAAGTCCATGAGGGCGGGTTCCTTGTGGGCGCTCAGTGCCAGAGCAGGTCGGCCTGCTCGTCGAGGCGCCAGAGCCGGTCGAGCAGCACGCGGGCGTGATCGGCGCCCACGACAGGCCCCGCCAGTTCGATGAACTTGTCATCGAGGTCGCGGTCGGTGAGTGGCGCCTCGGGGTCGCCCTTGCGGGTGGGTTGCAGATAGGTGTCGCTGCGCCCGTCGAGGGTTTCGATGGTGAGTCGGGCAGCGCGCTGACCGGGAAAGGCGGCATCGAGCTCGGGGTCGACCGCCAGCTCGATCCGCGTCATGAGTGCGCGCCGTTCGGGATCGGCCAGCGCGCTGGCCGAGAAGGCGTCGAGCCGGACACTGCCCCGGGTGAGGGCGGTCGCGATCACGTAGGGCAGGCTGAAGCGGGCCTCGGCAGCCGTCACGGGCGTCGGGTTGCCGGCTACCTCGAGCGCGGCGGCATAGGTGGCGACCCGGACACGGCGGATGGATGCGGCGCTCACGCCCATGGCCTGCTGCAGCGCGAGCGCGCCGTCGATCGCGGCAAAGGTGTGCCCGCAGCAGCCGTGGTTCTTGAAGGTCATGCGGGTGATGTTGAAGCGCGTGCCGAGTGTGGCCACCACCGGTGCCCAATCGGGGCCGTCGCTCATGGCGCGCCCCATGCCTGCCTCGCCCTCGAGAATGTCGAGCGAGCCGGTGATGCCGCAGGCGGCCATCTGCGCCGCAGAAAGCCCCGCCTCGGCTGCGCGCCCGGCGTGCAGGGGCTTGGACATCGAGTCCATCCGGAAGGCCTGTTGCAGGCCTGCAGCAAAGGTGCCGACGGTGGCGAGCGCGTGGGCGTGTTTCGTCGCGTCGAGTCCGAGCAGATGGGCGCAGGCGCTCGCCGCACCGAAAGCGCCCACGGTACCGGTGTTGTGCCAGAACTTGTAGTGGCGCCGGCCCAGGGCCTCGCCGATGCGGGTGGAGACCTCGTAGCCCGCGACGATGGCGGCGATCAGGTCGGGCCCGCGGGTGCGCCGGGCTTGCGCCAGAGCCCAGGCCGCGGCGATAGTCGGGGCGCCCGGATGGTAGATGGCTTCGCGGTAGATGTCGTCGAACTCGACCGTGTGGGCGGCCGACCCTTGAATGAGGGCTGCGGCGCGCGGGGTGGCTGCACGACCCAGCGCCAGCCTGGCTGCCCCGCGGTCGAGCTCATCGACAAACGCCTGTTCGAGCAGGGGTGCCGGCGCTTCGATCAGCCCGGGCAGCAGGGCCGCGTACCAGTCGATGACGGCGCGCTTGGCGTGGTGGATGACCTCGGGGGCGAGTTCGTGCGCGCGCAGGGCGCTCGCGTAGTCGGCAAAGCGGCGGGCAATCGTCATGCTCGGGCATCCTTTTCGAAGCGCCCCAGTGCGCGGTTCTTGCGAACCTGGTCCCAGGGATGAATGCGGGCGTTCATGGCCACGTAGACGCCGGCGGGCAAGGCGCGGGCGCAGGCCACGGCGAAGCCCAGGTTGAAGAGCGCGTCCGAGCCCTCGATCTCGGCGGGCACCATTGCGCCGGTGAAGACGACGGTGGCGGGCAGTGCCGCCTGGCCCAGCAGCCTGGCGCTTTCAACCAGGGTGTCGGTGCCGTGAATGACAACGATCTGCGCCTGCGGGCTGGCCCGGCAGGCCTCGAGCAGCGTTTGGCGATGCGTATCGGTCATGTCCAGACTGTCGATCAGCATCAGGGTTTGCAGCGCGACCGGCGCGTCGAGTCGAGCCTGCTCGAGCAACTGGGGCAGGTGGCTTGCCGCAAAGCCAAGCTCGCCGGCGATGGGGTCGTAGTGTTTGTCGAAGGTGCCACCGGTGGCGATGATTCGAAGCGACATGGGCGGTGCGGGCAGGGCGCGCGGCGGCGCAAAGTGGCTAGTGTAGGCGCAGCGTGCCGGCTCAGCCGGTTTGGGAGGCACTGGCGCGCTCGATCAGCTGTTGCCAGGCGGCCTCGTCACGCGGCCAGGCCCGCTCGGGGTACTGGTCGAGTCGGCGCAGCACGGTGGCGAGCAGCCAGGCGGGGGGCTGCCCGAGGGCCACGGGGTGTTCGCGCCAGAGCCTGCGGATCAGGTTTTCGCTGACCCCCAGGCGAGCCGCCAGCGCCTCGATGATCATCCGGTCCTGGCCGCCATCGATGGCCCGACGCAGCAGCGCCGTCCACTGGCTGCCGTAGGCGTTGGCCTGTTGGGCGATGAGCGGGCGCAGGTCAAAGCCCGGCGTCGGGCGGGCCTCGCGCGGGGCGGAGTCCGGCGGTCCCGGGTCGGTGCCGAGGCTTGCGCGCATCCAGGCCTCGCTCGGCATCAGCGTGTCGGCGAGGAAGTTGGCCAGTGCGGGTACGCGCGTGAGCAGGTGGGCGCGTGCGTCGGCATGGCGCGGTGCCAGCGCCAGCCAGTTGTAGCACCCGAGGTGGCGGCCCACGGTGGCGCGCGCCAGAAGCGCCAGCGCGGCCGGCTGCATGGCGTCTTCGATGATCGAGGCGATGCGGGTGTCGACCGCCGCCTCCCGGGCATCGATCGAGCGCAGCACCCGCCCGTAGAAGTCCGGTGCGATGATGCCTTCGCGCAGCGCGCTGCGCAGGCAGGCAAGGAAATCGGGATGACGGTCTTCGTGGCTGAAGAGGCCGCTTGTGCGGCTGGGCTCGAGCACATGCTCGCGATCGAGGTGGCGCGTCCAGTCGGCCCGCCGGCGCTCAAGCGTGGTGAGCATGTCGCCCGCCAGGGCATCGAAGAGCAGATCGAGGATGGGCGCATCGGTGGCGTCATCGTGCCGGCTCAGGCTGCGTTCGCGGCGTGCGAGCAGGCCCACCACCAGTTCGAGGGTGCGGTCTGAAAGCAGCGCTCGAAAATCGTAGACCAGATGATCGCGGTCAACCCCGATGAACCGGATGCCCAGGCCCCAGGTGCGGGCAAGCTGCGAGAAGATGGGGTTGGCCATTAGCGACAGGCGCGAGCCAAGCGGCAGCATCAGCACCAGCAGGCGCCAGTCTGATGAAGGAGAACGGAAGATCAGCGCCCGTGGGCTGTCGCAGTAGACGGCGGCCAGATGGGCCAGTTCGGGGCCACTGTGGCTGGCATCACGCAGGGCCTCGTCGACCGCGTGCGCGTCGACGAACAGGGCTTGCCCGTGTTTCAACCGGTGCGCTTGGCAAACACCAGCAGGCTTGCGCCGGCGAGCATTACTGCGCCGGCCACGAGGACGCGGCCGACCGAATCGCGCCAGAGGGCCTCGAGCGCGAAGACGAGCCCTGCCAGAAGCAGAAAGCGTGCGGTGCCAGCGGTTCGCTGAGCGGGACTGGGTTGGACCATGTCTGGCAATCTACCCGAACATTTTCCGGCTGCAAACCGGGGGGTCTTCAGAAAAGGGGCTGTTGCGGGGTTTTGTTCGCCAGTCTGTGGCTTTCCAGCACCGTGAGCGACCGCTCTCCGGGGCTGTGTTCAATCGCGTCGCCCGGTCCCATGTCGCCGGCCTGGAGCACGGCGCAGTAAAAGCCGGTAAAGCCCGATTGCACCATCATTTTGGAGGCCATGCGCAGGCCCAGATGCGCATCGAGCTTGAAGCAGGGCTGCCGGGCCCGGGTGACCCGAAGGCGCACCGAGCCGATGGTGAGCGTATCGCCGATCCACACCTCGGACTCGGTGAGGCCCTCGATGCTCAGGTTCTCGCCGAGCGCGCCCGCCATGAGGGGCGCCTCGCGCGCCGCCTGCCGGGCCAGCGAGCGCCAGAACGCGTAGTGCTCGAACGGGTAGACATACACTGCCTGCAGAGGTGGACCGTGGAGGCGGCGCTCCGCCGACTCGTCACCGTCCAGGCCTGCCGGGCCGACGCGCCAGCGCCGGGGCTGTTCGAGCGTGGCGACCGGACGCTTGCGGATGGCGCTCATCACGCTTTGGCGCTCGCCGCCGTCTTGCGCAAAGAGCGGTGCCGCCGTGCCCGCGCAGAGGCTGAGCAGTTGGGCCATGGTGTGGTGCCGGTCAGTGGGGGGCGGGCGGCGCGGCTAGCGAACCGTCAGCTCGAGCCCGGGCAGGGCGAGCCCTTCGAGCCGGGTCGTCCAGACGCCGGGCTCGGTGAGCGCCTGGGCGTCGGTGAGCGTGCCGGTGGTGATCATCTCGCCGCTGCCGAGGCGTCGGCCTCGTTCGGCCAGTTCGCGCACGAAGCGGCCCAGCGACAGCAGCGGGCTGCCCAGCACCGCCGAACCCGTGCCCGGCCAACGGCCGCCGCCGGCGATGCTCAGCTCGATCCGAAACTGCGCCAGTCGCTCAATCAGGCTGTCAGACGTCTGGGCGAGTTGCTGCGGACGCAGGCGGGGCCCGACGATCAGGGCGGCGTGCATGCCCTGTGCGGCGTGGCTGTCGTAGGGGCTCGATTGCCAACCGGGGTAGGGGGTGTGCACGATCTCGAAGCCGTGGGC
>CAIVPX010000132.1 GCA_903907905.1 uncultured bacterium
CAACTGCATGAACTTGCCGCGCAATTCATCGCGGCTGTAGGGCAAGGCGTCGTCGCCCCGGTTGGCCCCCACCTCGGCGCTGAGCACCGATCCGTCGTGCAGACGAATGCAGACCCGCGCGGGGCGCTCCTGCGGCAGCCGGCGGGTCATCGACGCATCTTCCCGAACGGTCACGCGTGCGGCGAGCGACAGAATGGCCTCATCGCGAACGGCCTCCCAGGTGAAACTGTCAAGGCCGCTTTCGCCGCGCACGATCCGGCTCGCCACGGCAAAGGGCACAGAAAACTTGGCTGCCAGCGTGTTGCGCGGACGCGGATCATTGAGTTCGGCGGCCAGGTGATAGCTGTCCACCTCGATGGACGCGATCTGAGCTGCTTCAGGCAAGCCCTGCGCGGCGGCAATCTGATCGAGCGCATCCAGCGTGCCGTGATTGAAGCGGCAGCACGAATGCAGCTTGAAGTAGTTCTCCAGCAGATGCCACTGCTCGCCGAGGCCACTCACCAGCACCGACTCATCGAACTGCTCGGACACCACCGAACCGAAGACCGAGGCCAGGCCGTTGCGCTCGCCGGTGAAACCACTGTCAGCCAGGTCCAGCGCGAGCAGTCCGTGCCGGTTGGCCAGCCCGGCATAGACGTTTCGCACCAAGCCACCCTCCAGCATGGTGCGCTTGGAGCTTGCGATGGTGAGCGAACTGGAGATGTTGATGATCTCGAGCGTCTGCTCGGCCGACAGCCCCGCAACCCGCGCGCAGGCCGCGGCTGCCCCCACCGTGCCCCAGGTGCCGTGCGGATGCATGGTGGGTCGGATGCGGGCAGCACGACCGATCCGGGACCCCACCTCGTAGCCCGCCAGCACGCCCATCAGAAAGGCCTCGGGCCCCAGTCGCCGCGTCTCGCACAGGGCCAGCGCAGCGGGCAGCACGTGCACGGCAGGATGCCCTCTCGAAAAACGGTTGCCCTCGTCCATTTCGAGAAAGGTGCCGCCGCTGCCGTTGACCAGCGCTGCCGCATCGGCGCTGCTGCGCCGCCCGAGCCCGGGCATGGTCGCACTGCCTGCGGCCGCCGCGACCCGACCGGCCAACGCCTGCAACTCGGGCTCGGCAGATCCCGCGACAATGGCGGCGAGGGTGTCGGCAATGATCCAGCCGAGCTGGTCAATGACAGGCTCGGGCAGCTCGCTCAGGCGCAAGCCTGCTGCAAAACGGGCCAGAGCCAGAGAGGAACTCTCCATCGGGCAAACCTCCAGACGCGATCGACTTGGCGCTCACGATCGAATCCTGAGAATATCACCAGGACTCGACCCCCTCCCCCCGACCCAGCCCGACTCATGAACCCCATCCCGACCACCGATCACCCTGCACGGGTCCAGCGTGGCCCCGCCCCCAAGCCCGAGGCCGATACCGCGGTTGCCATCATCGGGGCCGGTGCCTGCGGACTGAGTGCGGCGCTCGCCCTCACCCGTGCCGGCATCGACTGCGTCGTGCTCGAGCGTGACGCCCTGCCGGCAGGCTCCACCGCGCTGTCATCGGGCTTCGTCCCGGCAGCGGGCACGCGGGCCCAGATGCGCCAGTCGATCCAGGACAGCCCGACGATCTTTGCGCAAGACCTACAGGGTAAGGCCCATGGCACGGCCGACCCCGCCCTGGTCCAGGCCTACGCGCAGGCCTCGGGTCCGGCTGTCGATGCGCTTGCCGAGCACCACGGCATCGAGTGGCAGGTGCTCGATACCTTCCTCTATCCCGGGCACCGCATTCACCGCATGCACGCCGTACCCGAGCGCACGGGCGCGGCGCTGATGAGCCGACTGAGCGCGGCCGCCGACGCAGCCGGCGTCGTCGTCCTGACCGAGGCCCGAGCCACCGAACTGTGGGCGGACGCGTCGGGGCGAATCGAGGTCATCGGCTATCGGCGCCCCGACGGCAGCTTCGAGCGACTCGGGTGCCGGGCGCTGCTTCTGGCCTGCAACGGCTTCGGGGGCAATCCCGCCCTCATGGCCGAACTGCTGCCGACGATGCACGAGGCTACCTATGCCGGCCATGTCGGCAACGACGGCAGCGCCATTCTCTGGGGCCGCCAGCTCGGCGCATCGCTCGCCGATCTGAGCGCTTATCAGGGCCACGGCTCCTGGGCGGTGCCGCAGGGCGCGCTGATCTCGTGGGGCCTGATGATGGAGGGCGGCGTCCAGATCAACCGGCGGGGGGAGCGCTTTCATGACGAGACCCAGGGCTATTCCGAAGCCGCGGTGCACGTGCTGGCGCAACCCGGGGGCATCGCCTGGAATGTCTTTGATGACGCCTTGCTCGATTTTGCGCAGGGCTTTCCCGACTTCCGCGACGCCCAGCGCGCAGGTGCCGTGCGGCGCTGTGACGACGTCGACGCGCTGGCCGCGCTGATCGGCTGTCCGAGCGACACACTCGCCCGCACGCTCGATTCGGTCGCGCCCGGACTCGACCCGGTCACGGGCCGGCGCTTTGGCCGGGCGCTGGGCCGCCCGCTGCACGCGATCCGCGTGACAGGCGCCCTCTTTCACACCCAGGGCGGGCTATCGATCGACCCCCGGTGTCGGGTGCTGCGAACCGACGCAAGCGTCTTTCCGAATCTGCTGGCCGCCGGCGGTGCGGCGCGCGGCGTCTCGGGCAATGCCGTCTGGGGCTACCTGTCGGGCAATGGTCTGCTGAGCGCGGTGGCGGGCGCGCACATCGCGGCTCAGACCGCTACCGCCATCCTCGACTGAGCGCCAGAGCGGGGATCAGCTGAGCGGGTGCGCAACATGCGTCCGATAGGGCGCGCGCTCGAGCAATCGACCGTAGTAGGCCTGGAGTGCGGGCAAGGCGGGCCGGTCGACCGGCAGGGCCAGCCAGCGATGCACGAAGGCACCCACGGGCATGTCGGCCACCGTGAGGTGATCGCCACACAGGTAGCGCCGACCAGCGAGTCGCGCTTCGAGAATAGCCATGAACTGTTCGGTCTCGGCGGCCGCGCGGGCCACGACCTTATCATCGCGCCGATCGGCGGGCGTGCGGATGAGTTGCCAGAAGAGCGGCGTCATGGACGAGGCGAGGCTTGCCGTCGCCCAGTCCATCCAGCGCTCGCAGTCGGCCCGCCCGCGGGGATCATCGGGCAGCAGGTCGACGCGCGCATGCCGGCCCGCCAGATAGCGCACGATGGTGTTCGATTCCCAGAGCACGAACCCGTCGTCATCAATCACGGGCACCCGACGGTTGGGATTCATCGCCGCATAGTCGGCGGTGTCCACCACGCCATACTGCATGCCGGCGTCGATGCGCTGGTAGGTGAGGCCGATCTCGTCGCACACCCAGAGCACCTTCATTACATTGATCGAATTGGTGCGCCCCCAGATGGTCAACATGATCAGTGCTCCTTGCTGATGCGCCGGATCGCATCCGCTCTCGATTCGAGGCCCGGGAGCAACTCGAGCCCCAGCCCCGGTTTACTGAAATCGACCGATACTTCGCCCTGATTGACGGCAGGCAATGCCGTGACCAGTTCGGTGTACCAGCCGGTGTAGAAGGCGCGCACGCACTCCTGGATGAGCGTATTGCGGGCGAACATCGAGAAGTGGCAGGAGGCCGCCCAGACCACAGGTCCGGTGCAGTCGTGCGGCGCCACCGGCACGTGGTGGGACTCGGCCAGCGCGGCGATCTTGCGCGCCTCGGTCAGTCCCCCGCACCAGGACAGGTCGAGCATGGCCACGCCCGCCGCACCCGTCTCGAGATACTCGCGAAACGCGTGCGTGAAGGACAGGGTTTCGCTGGCGCACACCCAGGCTTTCGAGTGGCGCTTGTACTCGCGCAGATCGCCCAGATTGTCGAGGCGGAACGGGTCCTCGTGCCAGTAGGTGTCGAACTCTTCGAGTCGCTGCGCCAGCTTGCAGGCCATGGGCAGGCTCCACAGCGAGTGGAACTCGACCATGATGTCCATGCGATCGCCCACCGCCCGGCGGATTTTCCGGAAGGGCTCGAGCGCGGTATCGAGTTCGGCGGGCGAAATGTCCCAGCCATGGCTGCGCTCGGCGGCGATGTCGAAGGGCCAGATCTTCATGCCTGTAATGCCCTGATCAAGCAGCGACAAGGCAAGCTCATCGGCACGATGCAGAAAGCCTTCCAGATCTTCGTAGGGCCCGGATGTTTCGCCCACATGCCAATTGGCAACCGCCTGCGAACGCGCATCGCGGATGTATTTGTAGCCGGCACAGGTGTTGTAGATGCGGATGCTGTCGCGGGTGCGGCCGCCCAGCGCATCGGCCAGCGGCAGACCGGTCACCTTGCCGAAAATATCCCAGAGGGCGATGTCGACCGCCGAGTTGCCACGGGTCTCGGCCCCGGCCGAGCGCCAGCCGAGATAGTTGTTGAGGTCACGTCCGATCGCCTCGATATGAATCGGGTCGCGCCCGATGAGCTTGGGCGCGACCGACTCGTGCAGATAAGCCTCGACAGCCGCCGCCCCCATGAAGGTTTCACCGAGCCCCGACACCCCCTCGTCCGTGTGCAGCCGCACCCAGATGAGGTTGGGAAACTCGCCCAGCCGAATGGTTTCGAGATCGGTGATTTTCATGGGGCTATCGCTCGCGATTACTTGCGGATTTGCGCAAGGTTGTCCATCAGGCGCCTGACCGTCTCCTGCCCGATGGTGCCCTGGTGCTTCTCATAGACCGATTTCGCCTGCTCGAACATGCGCTTGTATTCGGCCGGGGCGATTTCGTTGACCTGCATGCCGCGGGCCTTGAGATTGGCCAGCGATTTCTCGGACAGTTCGCGCGAAACCTTGCGCTGCACGTCACGGCCTTGGATTGAGCACGACACCAGCGCCGACTGCTCGTCTTTCGAGAGCTTGTCCCACAGGGGCTTGGAGTACAGCACCATGAAAGGCGTGTAGGCGTGACGGGTCACCGACAGAAACTTCTGGACCTCGTAGAGCTTGGAGGTGTCGATGGTGACGAAGGGGTTTTCCTGACCGTCAATGGCACGAGTCTCGAGCGCCGTAAAGACCTCGCCAAAGGCCATGGGCACCGCATTGGCCCCGAGCGTCTTGAAAGTGTCGAGGAAGATGTTGTTCTGCATCACCCTCACCTTGACGCCCTGAAGGTCTTCCCACTTGTTGACCGGCCGGCGGGAGTTGGTCAGATTGCGAAAGCCGTTCTCCCACCAGGACAGGTTGACGAGATTGACGGCAGGAAGCTTGGATGCAATGAAATTGCCGAACTCGCCATCAAGAATTCGATCGGCCTCGGCCTCGTTCTGGAACAGGAAGGGCAGGTCGAAGACCCCCAGTTCGGGCAGGATGCCCACCAGGGGCGATGAGGACGTGACGACCATTTCCTGTGTGCCCGAGCGTAGCGCCTGAGTGGCCTGCAGATCGCCGCCGAGCGCGCCGCCCCAGAAGGCCTGTAGCTTCATCTTGCCGCCCGACTTCTCGGTCAGGCAGGCCGTCATGCGCGCCACGCCGTTACCCACCGGGTGGTCCTGGTTGATGCCGTTGGAGACCCGGATGGTGCGCTCGGAGAACTGTGCATGAACGGGCCCCGCGACCAGCAGGGTCGCCACCGCAGCCGACAGCGCGGCCAGCACGGGCTTGAATGTTTTGCGAATGATCATTTTCATTATCTCCTCGGTTGACTTGTTTTCAAGGGTCTGGATTTGCTGCGCGCCTGGGGCGCGCGGCCTCAGCGCCCGCGCAGCCACTTGAGCGGCACGGTCACGAGTTCGGGAAAAGCGACCAACAGCAGCAGCACCGCCGTCTGGGCCAGCAGAAAGGGCATCACACCGCGAATGACGCTGCCCATCGGAATGCGGGCCACCCCACACACCACGTTGAGCACGATGCCCACGGGCGGCGTGAGCAGGCCGATGGCGTTGTTCATGATGAAGAGCACGCCGAAATACACCGGATCAATGCCCGCCTGCTTGACCACGGGCATCAGCACCGGCGTGAGAATGAGCACCGTGGGTGCAAAATCGAGCGCCGTGCCGACCACCAGCACCAAGAGCATCATGATGAGGAGCAGCAGCTTGGGGTGCTCTCGGAAGGGTTCCAGAACCCCGCCCAGCTCGGCCGGAATATTGGCCTGGGTGATGAGCCAGGCCGAGACCAGCGCCGAGGCCACCAGGAACATGACGACCGCCGTGGTCTTGGCAGCCACCAGCATGACCGCGTAGAGCTGCGAGAACTTGAGTTCGCGATAGATGAAAAGACCCACGAAGAGCGAGTAGACGGCCGCCAGCACCGCCGCCTCGGTCGGGGTGACCACACCGAACTTGATGCCCCCCAGAATGATGACGGGCATGGCCAGCGCCCAGGCCCCGTCGATGGCCGCACGAAGACGCTCACGCCAGCTGGCCCTCGGATAGACCGCGACCTGCTCACGCCTCACGACCCAGGCCCAGGCGATGACCAGCGATACGCCCATCAGCAGACCGGGAAAGACCCCGCCCAGAAAGAGCTGGGTGATCGAAACATTGGCTGCCACGCCGAAGATGATGAATCCGATGGAGGGCGGGATGACCGGTGCAATCACGCCGCCCGCCGCAATCAGCCCGGCCGAACGCGGGATGTTGTAGCCCGCATCGCGCATCATGGGAATGAGAATGGATGCCAGCGCCGCCGTATCGGCTGCGGCCGACCCTGACAGCGACGCCATCACCACTGCGGCGAAGATGGCGACGTAGCCCAGACCGCCATGCACGTGCCCCACCATGGTGACCGCGACCCGAACGATTCGCCGCGATAGTCCACCCGCGTTCATCAGTTCCCCCGCGAGCAGGAAGAAGGGCACCGCGAGCAACTGGAAGTTGTCAGCGCCGATGATGAGGTTTTGAGCGACGATCTGGCTGTCGAAACGATCGAGATGCAGCATCAGCGCGAGCGCACAGGCGATCAGCGCAAACGCGACGGGCATGCCGATGGCCATGGCACCCAGCAGCGAAAACAGAAAGACCGCGACCGTCATTCGAGGTGCCTGCGAAGCGACGAGGCATCGTCGTCTTGAAAGTCGCCGGCGAACTCGGCCAGTTCGCGTTCGCTCAGGCGATTGCCCAACGCCTTCAGAAGCCTCAGGAGGGTGAGAATGCCGATACCGAGGCTGGTAAAGAACCCGACCCCGTAAATCCACAGCATTGAAATGCCGGTGATGGGGGCGATGTTCGAGGCGTTAAGCGGCGCCTGGCGCCAGGTGCCCCAGAAGAACACCGCGCAACACACCAGCACCAGGCTGTCACTGAGGATGAGGCATCGCCGCCGACCGGCCGGCCCGAAACGCACCACCAGCGTTTCCACCCCCATGTGCGCGTTCTCGCGCGCCACCACCACGGCACCGATGAAGGTGAGCCACACGAACAGAAAACGCGACAGTTCCTCGGAGAGCGCAATGCCGGAGTCGAAGGCGTAACGCAGCACCACGTTGCCAAACACCATGATCACCATGGCCGCCAGGCACGCGACGATAATGAATTCGAGGCAGCGAAAAAACGGATCGGCTAGGCGGGTCACGGGTGGGCGGTCGGGGCCGGGTTGCGACGGGGCATGCTACACCACCGGTCCGCGAGGGTAAATCGGGTCAACCCCCGGGCACCCTGGCCCCCGATGGCCAGGTGACGCCCGCGGAGGAAGGCCAGCGGTCCGTGATCCGCTAGGCCCGAGTCTCGCGCCTGGCAATCCATGCGGTGGCGGCCACGATCACGGCACCGCCCGCCAGCGCGCTCGCAGTGGGCCACTCGCCAAACAGCAGCAGCCCATAGAGGCAGGCCCAGACCATATCGAGAAACCGGACCGGCTGCATCGCCGAGATGTTGGCGAGCGCAAACGACCGCGTGATGCAGTAGTGCGCGATGCTACCCAACAGACCGCAGCCCAGCAGCACCAGCCACTGCGAGGTCGTTGGCGAGCGCCAGACCCACCAGGCAAACGGCGCCGAAAATACCGTCACCATGATGCTTTGCCAGGCAACGATCACGCCCGAGGACTCGTGCCGCGTGAGCGCTTTGGTGATCAGCGCCGATGCGGCAAAGAGGGGGGTTGCGGCAAGCATCACCAGCGACCAGCCCAGGCTGCCGCCCCCGCCGTTCCAGTGCGGGCCGATCACGATCAGTACGCCGAGAAACCCGATCAGCGCGGCGACCCAGCGTTCGACACTCACGCGCTCGCGAAGCACCATCGCCGCGCCCAGCATGACCCAGAGCGGTGTGGTGAAACTGAGTGCGGTCGAGTCCGACAGCGGCAGGTGCGGCAGGGTCATGAAAAAGAGCGACAGGGCCGCTGTGTGGGCCAGGCCGCGCCAGATTTGTCCGGACATCGAACGCGGCCGCCAGGCGCCCAGCCCCCGCGCCCAGATGTCGGGAAGAATGACTGGCAGCATCACCAGCAGACCGAACAGAAACCGCAGGAACTGCGCCTGCATCGGCTCGAGTTCCATGGCCATCGCGCGCATCAGGGCATTCAAGCCACAGATCGTGCAACTGCCCGCAGCCATCCAGGCGAAGGCCCGCCAGGGCACCCGCGAGGCGGGTTCCGTTGGCGGTGTGGATGCAAGCGGCGAACCGGACATGACCGCATAATGCCAGTTGGCAGGGCCGGCCCCGAGCGCAAGGTGTCGAGGCACTGCACCGTTATCGAACGCCCGCCTCAAAAGACAAGCAGGAGCAGCCGTGAATCGCGTCCCCTTGACCCTACTTTCAACCACGCTGATCGGCGCGCTCGCGCTCGGTGCAACCCGGCCGGCCTTGGCCCAGGACGCCTACCCAAACCGCCCGGTTCGGCTGGTCGTCTCAACCGCAGTGGGTGGCAGCAGCGACGTCACCGCACGTATTCTCGCGGACGCCATTCGACCCGATCTCGGCCAGCCCGTGGTGGTCGAGAACCGGGTGGGCGCCTCGGGCACCATCGGTGCCGGGTCGGTCGCCAAGTCTGCGCCCGATGGCTACACCCTGTTCTTCGGCACGGGGTCAACCCACGTGGTGGCGCCAGCCACGATGAAGGCCACCCCTTACGACCCGGTCAAGGATTTTGCGCCAATCACACTGGTGGGTCGCGCGCCCTTCATCATGATCGCGCACTCGGGGGTACCCGTACGATCGATTAGCGAGGTCATCACACTGGCGCGATCCAAACCTGCCAGTCTCACCTTCGGCACCACCGGCCCCGGCACCATCTACGAGGTGGCCGCGCTCATCCTCGAGTCGATCGGCGGGGTTCGCTTCAATCATGTGCCCTACAAGGGGTTTGCCCCCATGACGGTCGACCTGGCCGCAGGCGCGATCGACATCGCCGTGGGCCCGGTCGATGGCTCCACCCTCACCGAGCGAATCCGGACGGTCGCCGTACTGGGTTCAAAAAGGGTGGCGGGCCGACCCGACGCGCAGACCGCCGCCGAGCAAGGCTTTCCCGGTTTCGACGTACCGGTCTGGGCTGCGGTCTATGCGCCGGCCGGCACCCCGGAGCCAATCCTGAACCGGCTCTCGGAGGTCATGCGCGCGGCGCTGCAAAAACCGGATATCCGGGCAAAAATTGCCGCCACCGGCATCGAGGCCGAGGGCAGTGACGCGGCCACCCTGCTCAAGACCATGCAGACCGATCTGGACACCATCCGCCAGGCCATGCGCTCGGCGGGGGTCGAGGCCCGCTGACAGGCTGCCCGTCTCAGGCGCCGAACACCTGCTCGTTCACGAGGCGCACAGGACGTCCGTCCAGCCAGGCCAACACGTTTTCAAGCGTCTGGGAAAAAAACAGCCGGTAGGTGGCATCGGTGACATAGCCGATGTGCGGGGTCGCCAGCACATTGTCGAGCCGGCGATACGGGTGATCGGCCGGCAGCGGTTCGATGGCAAAGGTATCGATCCCGGCGCCTGCGATGCGTCGGGCCTCGAGCGCCTCGATCAGTGCCTGATCATCGACGAGTTCTCCTCGCGACGTATTGATAAGAAAGGCGCCGGGCTTCATGCGCGCGATCTGCTCGCGCCCGACCAGACCGCGTGTGGCCGCACGCAGTTGCAGGCTCAGCACCAGGAAGTCGGACTCGATAAACAGCGCCTCGCGTGACACGAGGCGAGCACCCGCCGCACGCGCACGATCGTCAGTAAGGTTTGGGCTCCAGGCGATCAGCTTCATGCCGAAGGCCTGGCCCACCGCTGCCACCCGCGTGCCCACGCGCCCCAGCCCCAGGATGCCCAGGGTGCTGCCGTGCAAATCGGTGCCCACCGAGGCCTGCCAGCGGCCCGCACGCACCGAGTCTCGCTCGGCGGGCAGGCGTCGGGCGAGCGCCAGAATGAGCGCCCAGGTGAGTTCAGGCGTTCCCGAGTGAATCGCGTCGGTCCCGCAGACGACGATCCCCCGGGCGCGGGCCGCATCGAGATCGATTGCCGCGTTACGCGGACCGGTCGTGACAATGAGGCGCAGGCGTGGGAGCCTCGCGAGCAGAGCGGCGTCGATGCGCGTGCGCTCGCGCATGACGCAGAGCATGTCAAAGGGCTCGAGTCGGGCCGCGAGCGCCCCGGGGTCGTCGAGGTGGGTGTCAAACACCACCCGCTCGACCCGCGCGTCCAGCACCGACCAGTCAGCAAAGCGCTCGGCCGCACGCTGGTAGTCGTCGAGCACGGCCAGGCGCAAGCGAAGGGGCTGCATCAGACGGGCTCCAGTTCCCGGCAGGAGCACCAACGTAGTTCGCGGCGATACTTCTGATCATCGAACTCGGTCGATCGATGCAGGGTGCAACTGTTGTCCCACACCAGCACGTCACCGGCGCGCCAGCGGTGCACGTAGCGGAATCGAGGCTGTGTCGCGAACTCGACCAGTTCCTCGAGCAAGGCCTTGCCCTGCTCGAGCGGCCAGCCGATGACATGGGAGGCGTGCGCGCCCATGTAGAAGGTCTTGCGTCCCGAGCGCTTGTGCACCCGCACCAGCGGGTGCGCCACCGGTGGCAGACGCTTGCGCGTTTCCTCGGAAAACTCGGTGTAGCCCACGCGAGCGCGCGAGGCGTAGACGCTGTGCTCGATCATCAGCCCCTCGAGCTCGGCCTGGCGCGCGGGCGACAGCGCGCTCCAGGCCGTGCGCAAATCGGCGAACTCGGTGTTGGGCGGATCGTCCGGCAAGACGCGCGCCGAGAGCGTGGTGACGCGCGCGGGCGGTTGCCGCATCGACATGTCGGAATGCCAGAACAGATTGGCCTGAAGGTAGAGGCGGCGTTTGTGTTCGCGCGCCATGATCTCGCCATTCTCGTCGACATTGCCGACATCATAAAAATACGGATTGGTGTTGCTGGCGTTGCTCAGTTCGCTGGTGGCCACGTTGGGCGGCCCGAACCAGCGAACCAGCGCCTCCTGATCCGCATCGGTCACCGCCTGGTCACGAAAGCAGATCACGCCGTGCGCCGACAGCGCGTCCTCCAGCAACTCGTAGCGCGCCGAATCGATCGGCTCGCGCAGATCGAGCCCGAAGATTTCAGCACCAAAATTCGAGGCCGAGGGATGGATGGTCATGCTCATGGAAAGCTCCAGATCACGGAATTGAAGTTGACACTTACGCAGGGCATTCAAGGGCCTGTCGGACCCGCGCGCTGCTCATGTCGGGGCGGTCAATCGGGCCTGCGGGACTGCGCTGCCTCCAGGCTGGCGGCGAGCGAGGTCCCCCTCAGTGTCAACAAGCTGCGATTCAGATCGGCAATCGTCGCCGCACCGACCTGCCCCATCACCCGGTCGAGCTCGCTACGAATGAGGCTCAGGGCGTGGCGCGCACCGGCTTCGCCCGCAACGGCGGTGCCCCACAGGGGCGCACGTCCCAGCAGCACCGCCTGGGCGCCGAGGGCGAGAGCCTTGGCCACGTCGGCGCCCCGGCGAAAACCGCTATCAACCAGCACGGCGAGGCGATGACCCACTGCATCGACCACGGCCGGCAGGGCCTCGATGGGCGCCATGGCGCCGTCGAGCGTGCGGCCGCCATGATTGGAGACGATCACGCCATCCATGCCGCAGTCGGCCGCGAGCCGGGCGTCCTCGGGGCTGAGCAGGCCCTTGACCAGCAGCGGGCCGTCCCAGAGCGCACGGCAACGCCGCATCACCTCGGGCGTGATGGGCGCGTTGGGCGGCATCAGTCGGGTGCTGCCCTTGCCACGCAGATTGCTGCGATAGGCCTGTGGCAGATTGGCGAATTCGGGCACCCCCCCGTTGATGAGATGCTTCAGCATCACCGAAGCGATCCAGCCCGGGTGTCGGAGCACGTCGAACATGTTGCGGGAGTTGAACCGGATGGGCACGGTGAACGCATTGCGCCGGTTGTACTCCCGGTTTGAAGGCACCGCCGCATCCGCGGTGAGGATGAGCACACGATAGCCTGCGGCCTTGGCCCGAAGAATGATTTCCTCAGACAGCGACAGATCGGGCCATACGTAGAGCTGGAACCACAGGTCGCCGCCAGCGCGTGCGGCCACGTCTTCCAGCGGGGCAATTGATGCGGTGGACAGCGTGTAGGGAATGCCCAGGGACGCGGCAGCCCGGGCGGCCTCGACCTCGCCGTCATACCACATGAGCCCCACTGCGCCCGTCGGCGCGACGATCAGCGGACAAGACTGCGAGCGTCCGAACAGCGTGGTCTCGAGCGATCGTGTGGACGTATCGGCCAGGACCCTCGAGCGAAACGCGATGCGATGCATGGCCTCGCGATTGCCGCGCAGGCTCACCTCGTCTTCGGCGCCCCGGTCGACGAACTCGAAGAGCCCGCGTGGCAGGCGTTTGCGCGCGACCTCGCGCAGGTCTTCAATGTTGTAAGCGCGGTCGAGTGCAGAGGCCATGCTTTGCGCTCTCAGAGGATGGGAGTTTCAAGTACGCCGATCTGATCGACCGCCGCACGCACGATGTCGCCAGGCTTGAGAAAAAAGGGCGTCGGATCGGGCTTGATGCCAACCGCGACCCCTTCGGGCGTGCCGGTGGTGACGAGATCGCCGCGCTGCAAACCCAGTTGCGACCAGTGCGCGATCATTTCGTCAAAGCTGAAGATGAGGCAGTCGCAGGCCGAGCGCTGGCGAAGCTTGCCATTGACCGTGAGCGACACCACCAGCGCCGCCGGGTCGGGCACTTCGTCGGCCGTGAGAATCCAGGGCCCGAGCGGACCGAAGCCGGGGAAGTTCTTGCCCAGCAAGAGCAGTTGATTGGCCATTTCGCGGCGCTGCCAGTCGCGCGCGGAGAGGTCATTGAACACGGTATAGCCGAAGATGGCCGAGCGGGCCTGGTTCGCCGCGATATCGTGCACGCTCGAGCCGATGATGGCGGCCGCCTCGACCTCATAGTCGAACATCTGCGTCTGCGGCGGCTTTCTGACCGGTGTGCGCGTGGGGACCAGCACACTGTTGAGCTTGGTGAAGCCGGTGGGAAAGTCGCGGTGCGGCTCAGCCACGCCCTGTTTCTTCCAGTACTCGCGCGCCTCGGCCACATGCTTGGAGAAGTTGCGACCCGTTGCAATACAGTTGCGCACCTTGACCGGGATCAACCAGTCGACGGCGGGCTCATCATGGCGCCAGCCGGCTTCACCCGACCGGTTCGCCCAGTCGAGGGTCTCGTAGGCCAGCGCCAGCCCACGCGCGCCCGAGTCGATCAACTCGTCCATGTCGGCGGGGTACCAGGCGCCGGCACGGTGGGCGGCCAAGGCGCTACTGAGATCAAGCACCTGCAGGCCTGGCTCGGCCCCCAGCACCACGCCCAGGCGTTCAGCGCCTTGCGGCGAGCGAAACCGTCCGATCTTCATGTCTCAGTCTCCTGCCGTAGACGGCATTTCAGGGGTCCGCCCGCTTTAACGCGAGGCTCACCGGGCACACAGGGCGACCAGATCGCCGATTCCGGGCCGGATTTCAAGGCTGGCCACGGCATCGCGAAGCGTCGCGTATCGACGCGTCGCATCGGCCATGGGCCACTCGCCCACCAGGGTCTCGAGCAAATGGGTGGTGTCGGCCCATCCGAACGCAAAAACCGACTGGTCTGGCACCTGGTCTTCCAGCACGCGACCATCGCGCAGTTCGAGTCGCAGCCCAAAACTCCATGCAGGTCGCGCTGGGTCAACCTCGAGACTGACGATCCGGCTGAGCGCATGCACGGCATGCTCGCCGTAGCGCTCACTGAAATGTCGCATCGTGAGCGTGCCTTCCTGCAGGAATGTGGCGACCATGAAAGCCAGACTCATGACCGCGCCGGTTTTCTGATTGAAGGGGCCGTATTCGGCCACTCCGGGATAGTTGGCCTCCATCGGCGACATGCCCACCACGATGCGGGCAATGTCCGGCGCCTGGAGACCGTGCTCACGCATCAGGCGGCTCAGCAGATAGATCGGTGCCTGATTGATGAGACACCCCGGGTAGGGCTTGAAGACCACATCGGTCAGGCCCCAAGCCGCGAGCGACAGCGCAGGCACCCGCCCCAGAAACGCCTGGTAGAAGCCCGCCTTGCCGTCGAGCGCACCGGATGCGGCCAGCACCCCCTGCTCGGCGAGTAGCGCTGCGGTGATGCCCGCGCGCGCCGCCTGCCCCGCCTGAATCCGCCACTCCTGCGTGCCCTCGGCCCAGGTCTGCATGGTGCCGCCCGAAGACTGGGTGGCCAGCGCGATGGCATGCGCGGTGCGCTCGACCCCCAGACCCAGCAGGCGCGCGATCGCAGCAGCCGTGATCACCGGTCCCATCACGGGCGTAACACGCCAGCCCTGCGCCACGAGTTCGGCCGAGGCCTCACCGGCAAGCTTGGGCAGCAGTTCGTAGCCCGCCACCAGGGCAGCGAGCACATCGGCCCCGGTCGAGCCGCGCTGCTGGGCCACTGCGAGCACCGCCGGCACCACGATGCATCCGGCATGTCCGACCGCGCCGGGATGAGTGTCGTTCTGCCCGCGAGCGCAGGACAGCGTGGCGTTGACAAAGGCGGCATCGGGTGCGCTGCGCGATTCGCCGGTGACGAAGAGCCGGGCGCCTTCACCCGCAGGCGTGATCGCGCGCCCTGCACGAACCGGCACATCGGTGTCGTCGTAGCCGATCACCGTCATGCACATCGTGTAGAGCAGACAGGTTTTGACGCGCACTAGCACGGCGGGCGGGATCGTGTCGAGCGACAAGGCGTCAACGTAGCGGGCAATCTGGTGAAGATGGGTCATGACTCGACTCTAACCCAGCCACCGGCCCACCGGGCGGCCAATCCACCTGACTGCGAAACGCCCGGCGAGGCGGCGGTCGTTATCATGGCAATCACTTCAACCCGAGTGTCGCCCCATCATGCCCAGCCCCCTGCAGATCGGCCCGGTCACCGTGTGGCCCGGATTCGCCCAAGGCAAGTACCCCGACGGCAACCAGGTGATGGTGCGAGGCCGCGACAGCCTGGCCGTCTTCGACACACCGCTCATTTCGAACAGCCTGGACGCGAGCTTTGAAGCCGCCGATCTGGTGGTGCTCGGCCACGTTCATGAAGACCATATGACGGGCCTGCATCGCCTGCCCCACGCACCCGTGTATGTGCACCGGGCCGATGTCGAGGCCGCCCGCAGCTGGGAAGGTCTGGCCCGTCACTATGGCTATTCACAGCCGGTGCTTGAGGACCTCCACGCCAAGCTTTTGCGCGAGTTTCACTACGCGCCGCGCCCCGACGCCATCGCTTACGAGGACGGCCAAAGCTGGGACCTGGGCGGCACGACGATCCGAGCGGTCCACATGCCGGGTCACACCGCGGGACACTCGGTGCTGCTGGTCGAACCCGAGGGCATCGCCTTCATCGGTGACATCGACCTGTCGAGCTTCGGCCCCTACTACGGTGACGCAACCTCAAATCTGAGCGACTTTCGTCGCACGCTCTCGCGTATCGCCGATTTGCCGGCCCGGGTGTGGATCACCTCCCATCACAAGGGCGTGATCGACTCGCGCGACGAGTTTCTCGCACTACTCAAGGCGTTCACGGCGCGGCTCGATGCGCGCGAGCAGCGCATCCTTGACCTGCTGCACGAGCGGCCACGAACGCTCGATGAACTTGTCGTCGCGCGGGTGGTGTACCGGCCGGAGGCCCGCGAACTCTGGATCGACGGCGCCGAGCGGCGCAGCATCGGGCAGCATCTGACCGAGCTGCAGGCGTCGGGACGGGTGTCCCAAGAGGGCGATGGCGTCTGGCGGCCCGAGGGCGCGCCGCACGCCGCGCGCCCATAAAAAAGCCCGCGGACGAGCCGCGGGCTAAACCACCATTTCTGGAGGTGGAGGAGACAAGCGTACGGCGTCAGCCCTGCATGTCGCGCTCGCGCTCCGCGCGCATGGCTGCCGCCAGAATTTCTGCCCGCACCCGCGGGTCTTGCATGGCCAGAACCTCGATGCGACGCGCGCCCCAGCGCTCGATCGCATCAGCGAGTCGGGCCCATAGGGTCGATGCACGCACAACAGCGACCAAGCCGCCGGCCAGGTCTTTCGCGGCGTCCAGGGAGGCGCCCAATCGGTCGATCGCGGGATGGGTAATCGCGTAACTACTCATGATGTCTGACCTTGTGTGGTATCGAGGGGGAGGGATATGTTTGTTGTGTGAAGCGATTGTGGGCTCTGGCAAAGCATATTTCCAATTGATGTTTGTGATGTATATCATCACCAATACGAATGCTTTGAGACGTACGCGCCATGGCGAATTTTCGAACGCTTGACCTGAACCTGCTACGGCTCTTCGATGAATTGATGGTCGAGCGCAACCTCACCCGAGCGGCGCACAATCTGTCGATGACCCAGCCCGCAGCGAGCAATGCCCTGCGCCGCCTGCGTGATGCCATGGGCGATCCGTTGGTTGCGCGCTCGGGCTACGGCGTCGAGCCCACCCCCTACGCCGTGGCGCTCTGGCCGGCGATCCGCACCGCGCTCGAGCAGTTGCGGGCGGCGGTCGCACCGGTCAGCTTCGATCCCGCCTCCGCGCAGGCCAGCTTCGTGCTCGCCATGGCGGATTCCACCGCCAACCAGCTGATCCCGCAGATGCTTCGCGACATCGAAAAGCGCGCACCCGGTATCGGTCTGCGGGTCTTGCCACTCACCACCCGTGACCCGCGAGAGCTGCTCGAAACCAACACCATCGATGCCGCAATCGGCTACTTTCCTGCGGTCATCGCGGCGCTCGCCTTGCAGGACATGGAGGGCGCAGCCGACGGCTTCGGACACACACGGCTGTATTCAGGCGAATATGTTTGCGTGATGCGGCGCAAACACCCGTTGGCTGCCAGGCGACTGACGCTCGATACTTACTGCTCGGCACGCCACCTGCTGGTGAGTTTCTCGGGTCGCCCCATCGGCTTTGTCGATGAAGCGCTCGCCGACCTCAAGCGCAGCCGCAAGGTGGTGCTCACGGTCAACCAGTTCTTCACCGCGGGTCAGGTCGTTGCCCGCTCTGACCTGCTCACCGTCATGCCCCGGCATTTCCTGGCGGCCACCGGCATCGAGTCATCGCTGGCCATCCGGGCCCTGCCCTTCGAGATGCCCCGGGTTCACGTGGACATCCTCTGGCACCGCAGGCAGGCGCAGCGGCCAGGGCATGCCTGGCTGCGCGAGCGGATCGAACAGGCCGCCCGAAGCGCCTTCAAGCCATCAGGCTGATTCGCCTTCGGGCGACGTCTTCGCGGGGCGCGCGACACGCAGGGCCTCACGCAACACCTCGCCATCCCCGATATGGTTGGCCAGCAACAAAATGAGCCGGGCATTCATGCGCGCCGCCGCCGCATCGTCAAGATCGCGCTGGCTGTCGATCAACGCCTGATAAAACCCATCCGGATCGGCGATATTGGGAAGGAGGATGAGCGCCATCGGCAAGACTCCGGTCAGGCCATCGCCAGGCTGCGCGCCAACGCAGCGCGAATCCGTGCAGGATCAAACTCGCGCCAGCGGGCCGCCACATACTGGTCGGGTCGAATCAGGTAGGTGGTGCCGGGCCGGCCATCGTAACGCGTCGAAAGCACGCCTCGCGTGTCCACCAGATCGCGACCCACCACGAGCACGCGCGGATGCACCGAACCCACCGCCAGATCGGGCAGCGCCAGGGCGGCCTCACCAAAGACCAGCAGCACAAAACCGCCTCCCAGTTGATCCAGCAGCCAGCCCGGGCGGCCGCCCACCTGAAGCGGCGCATCGGGGCAATTGCACCCGGGCGCGGCCTCGTCGGCATCGAAGGGATCGATGTCGGGTGAGACCAGTGACGAGCCCGAATAGCGGGTGGGCATGGACAGTCGACCGCTGTTGACCAGCGGGCGGGCAAACGCGTGATCACGGGCAAGCTCGAGTACGGCGTTGCGAAAAAGGCGGCTCGAGTCGCTCTTGGGCGTGATGAAGTCGGTTGAGCGGGTGGAATGGCGGATGTTGTCGTCGGCCGCGAGAGAACGCTCGTCGTGATAGGACTCGAGTAACGCCGGCGGCGCCGCGCCCTCGATGACGAGTTGCAGCTTCCAGGCAAGGTTGTCCACGTCCTGCACCCCGGAGTTGGCACCCCGCGCCCCGAATGGCGACACCTGATGTGCGCTGTCGCCGGCAAACAGCACGCGCCCTTGGCGAAAGCGATCGATCCGCCGGCAAGCGAACTGGTAGATCGACACCCACTCGAGTTCGAACGCCACCTCGGGGCCGAGCATTTGCGCGATTCGCGCCCGCACGCGCTCGGGCTTGCGCTCTTCCACCGGATCGGCGTCCCAGCCCAGCTGAAAGTCGATGCGCCAGATCCGGTCCCGCTGCTTGTGCAGCAGCGCCGACTGACCCGGGTGAAACGGAGGATCGAACCAGAACCAGCGCTCAGTCGGAAAATCGGCCTTCATCACCACGTCGGCGATAAGGAAGCGATCCTGAAAAAACTGTCCGGTGAAAGGCGCATCGAGCATGCTGCGGGTGTCGCTGGCCGCGCCGTCACAGGCCATCACCCACGAGGCTTCGGTCTGGTAGCGACCCTCGGGCGTCTCAATCGTCAGACCCACATGATCGGGGCGCTGCTCGATTGCAACGAGCTTGTGCCGCCACCGAAGATCGATACCGGCCTTCTGCTGACATCGCTCGACCAGAGCCGCTTCAAGGTGGTACTGCTGCAGATTCACCATGGCCGGCATGCGATGGTCTGGCTGCGGCAGCAGGTCGAACTGGTAGATCATTTCGTCGCGGAAAAAAACCTTGCCGATCTGCCAGCGAACCCCTTCTTCGGCGATCCGGTCACCGCAGCCAAGCCGATTCCACACCTCGAGTGTGCGCTTGGCATAGCACAGGGCACGCGAGCCAACGCTCACCGTGTCGTTGTCGTCGATCAGCACCACCGGCAGTCCGTGCGCGGCGCAGTCGAGCGCGGCACTCAATCCGACCGGGCCCGCGCCCACGATGAGCACCGGATGTCGAACGGGTTGCCCGCTCAGTTGCTCCGGCGCCGCGCGCCAGTCAAAACGCGGGGCCGTCCAGTTGTCGCTTGCCGTCTCCAACATGCCTTGACCTGCGCGCGGCGCTCAGGCCGAGCCGGCCTGAGCGGCCCGATGCTGGACCTCATGCAGCCAGGCCGCGTGCGCGGGCGCGCGCCGGGTACGTGCCCATTCGTCGAGCATCTGCCACTTCACCTCATCCAGCCGACGGTTCATCTCGGCGGTGGCCGTATCGACGGCCAGTTCGAGCCGGTGTCCGTTGGGATCGAAATAGTAGATCGACTGAAAGAGCGTATGGTCGGTGGGACCGATCACATCGATTCCCGCCGCGACCAGTCGATCGCGCATGACCCGCAAGGTCTCGAGGCTGTCGACCTTGAATGCAATGTGCTGAACCCAGCCCGGCGTGTTCGGGTCAGCGCCCATCTGGGGAGAATTGGGCAGCTCAAAAAAAGCCAGCACGTTGCCCGCCCCGGCATCGAGAAACACGTGCATGTAGGGGTCGGGCGCACCCGTGGACGGCACGCGGTCCTCGGCAATCGCAAGCACGAATTCCATCCCGAGGTGTTCCCGATACCAGTGAACGGTCTGATAGGCATCGCGGCAGCGATACGCGACATGATGGATGCGCTCAAGCTTCATGAGTCGGGCTCCAGAAAGACGCAGCAGACTTTCAGGCAAACGGTAAAGGCAGCGATATGCCCGGATGGTAACAAGCGGGCGCAGCGACACCAAGCAACCCGCGCGCCCGCACCGGTGATAACCTAGGCCAAGCCGCTGTCAGGGGGAATGTCATGAGCGAACCGAAAACGGACATGGGCGCCGACGCACAACACCAGGCTGGGCGATCGCCCAGACGCTGGTGGATCTGGATTGCGCTGCTCGGGGTGGCGCTCGCGCTGAGCCTGGCCGCCTGGCTGCTTTGGCAAGGGGAAACCCGACGGGCCCCGGGCACGGTCATTACCCAGGCCCCGCCAGCCGGCATGCGGCCACCCGCCTCCCCCGCCGCCGACGCGCAAGCAGGCACGACGGGTGCCGCGCCACCGCCCGCGGGCGCGCCGTCGGCGACCGCCAATCCTGGCGCGACGCAGCCCGGTACGGCGGGCCGTCCACGTCACCCGATCGAGAACGCGCTCGGGGGCGAGGGCCCGGTCGATCCGGCAGTGGACAAGCTCGAGCGCGCCGCCGCTGAAAAAGCCGTCTCCCAGGCGCTCGGCACGCTGCCCAACAAGGAAACTTTGCTGCGATTCGTCATACCCGCCGAATTCGTTCGCCGATTTGTGCTCACCGTCGACAACCTGCCCGGCGAAACCATGTCGATGCAGTACCGCGCGATTGTGGCCACGCCGGGCCCCTTCGTCACCGAGACCCGCGATGGAAATCTGCTGATCGGCGCCCAGAACCCGCGCCGCTATGAGCCCTTCGTCAAGATGGCCGTGTCACTCGACACCCGGCGGGTGGTCGGCCTGTACAAGCGCTTCTACCCGCTCTTTCAGCAAGAATTCCGTTCGATCGGTTACCCCGACGGCTACTTCAACGACCGGCTGATCCAGGCTATTGACGACCTCCTCGCCGCGCCCGTCACCTCCGGCTCGCAGGCGCTCGCTCAGCCCCGGGTGCTGTACGAGTATGCCGACACCGCGCTCGAGGAGCGCTCGGTCGGCCAGAAAATGCTCATCCGGATGGGGCCCGAGCACGCGGCGCAGCTCAAGGCCAAGCTGCGGGAAGTCCGCAAGGCGCTGACGCATGAGTAAAACGGATCCCGGCGGTGCCGGCATGATCGTCATACCTGCAGAGGGTCGAACGCCCCTCGAGCGGCCGCGCTCAAGCCGGATGCCCGCAGGCCTGTTGAGTGCGGGCACGACCACGCTTGCCCTGGCACTTTCCCTGGCGTTGGCCCCCGCCGCCGCGCATGCGCAGGCGATCGATCTGCGCGAGCAGGACGGGCTCGCCTGGGCCTGCGGCGGTATCGGCTACGAGGAACGCGAGTCGCTCAGGGCCCTCGAACCCAGGGTCAATGTGATCCTGCTGTTCGTGGCTGGCGAACGCGGTGGGCTGATTGCCGACGTGGCCCTGCGAGTCATCGCCGCGCACAACCCCGAACTGGGGCTCGACATCACCGCCCCGGGTCCGATCTGCGTCATGCGTCTGCCCGCGGGAAGCTGGACAATCGAGGCCCGCCATGGCGGTGTGTCGCGCAGCCGGGCAATCACGCTGGCTGCTTCGGCCCCATCGCTCGCGCGCGTGCAGATTACCTTCCCCGCCGAGACAGGCGACACCCTCAGAACCAGTCCCGAGGAGTCTTCGCGCGTGAAAGACTGGGGGCGCGTCGGCCGCTGACGCAGCGGGAATGAGGCGGCCGCAGTGCCCGCCTAGGCGTCGCCAAGACTCCCGCCCAAGTCAGTGCTAGCGCTCGACCCGATCGGGCCGCCGTCGCCGACTCAGCGCGCAGCAGCCACCACCGCTGCCACCGCGGCTGTCAGCTTCTTGGCGTAGCCGATGTCGAGAAACTCATTGGGACCGTGCGCGTTGGAACGCGGTCCCAGAACACCGGTAATCAGAAACTGCGCCTGCGGGAATTTTTCTCCGAGCATATTCATGAAGGGGATGGTGCCGCCCTCGCCAAACCAGGCTGCGTCACGACCAAAGCTCGCCCGGGAGGCCTCGCCCAGCGCCCGTTGCAGCCATGGTGCCGTCGGCGGCGCATTCCAGCCTGTGGCACCCCAGTCGGCCTTGAAACTCACCCGCGCCTGGTAGGGCGGATCGGCCTCGAGCGCCTGCCGCATGGCGTGGGTGGCGTGCTCACCATCCACCGTGGGCGGCAGCCGCATGGACAGTTTGAGCGAGGTTCTGGGGCGCAGCACATTGCCGGCCGCATCGACCGCTGGCAGGCCCGCCGCACCTGTCACCGACAGCGCGGGGCGCCAGGTGCGGTTGAGGATGGCCTCGACCGGGTCGGTCGTGGTGGGCATGGCGTGGGCATGCGCATCGGGGCCATGACTGCAGCCCACCCAGGGGAACTGCTTCCATACCGCGTCACCCAGAATGCGGCCGGCCGCACTCGCCTGCTCGAGTCGCTCGGCCGGAATTTCGGCGTGAAGCTCGGGCAGCAGCACCACGCCCGTACGCGGATCATCGATGCGGTTGAGCAACTGGCGCGCGATGCGAAACGATGAGGGCACGATCCCGCTCGCCATACCCGAGTGCACGCCCTCGTCCAGGATCTCGACCGTCAGCACCCCGCCCACCAGCCCGCGCAGCGAGGTGGTGACCCAGAACTGCTCGTAGTTGCCACAGCCTGAATCCAGCCCTGCTACCAGGCAGACATCACCCAGCCGAGGCACCAGAAGGTCGAGGTAGGCGGGCAGATCGAAGCTGCCGCTTTCCTCGCAGGTTTCAATGAGCCCGACACAGCGGGGACGCGCAATGCCCTCGCGATCGAGCGCGGCGATGACGGTCAGCGCCGCATA
>CAIVPX010000133.1 GCA_903907905.1 uncultured bacterium
GGCGCCCAGTTCGCCCGCAAACACCCGCCAGCGCAGGCGCTGAGCCGCCTCCACCTCGCTCCAGCTGCGCGCGAGCCGTACGCTGAGCTTTCGCTGCGAGCCCTCGTCAACCGACTTGTTGCAGCCCCTCGTTGTCTCGACTTGAATCAGCATGATTGGCGGCTCCCTTGAGATGCGCCAATGCTGGGCTGAGTTCTTTGCAGGAATGTGTCGGTGCGATTGCGGTTTGATTGCGCGCCGCAAGGCGCGGGGCCGATACACAGGCCTGTCATTTTCGAGAATGAGAATCCGACAACAACATAGCGGCCTCGGCGCTGCGGTCGGCGTTTGACTCAGGCTGATGCGAAGCACCCGGCATGGCCCACCTTTGCGGAGAGCATTCCTTGAGACACGCCTTTGATCTGATCGTGGTTGGTGCCGGTATTGTGGGGCTCGCTTGCGCCCGAGCCGCTTCTGAGTGCGGCTGGCGGGTTCTCGTAATCGACCGAGAGCAGCAGGCGATCGGCGCCTCGATCCGGAATTTCGGCTTCATTACCGTCACCGGGCAGCGTGCCGGCAAGACCTGGGAACGAGCGATGCGCACCCGGGATCTTTGGGAGCAGATCTGCCCCCGGGCCGGGATCCCGATACTTCAGCAAGGCTTGCTCCTGGCGGCCCACGAGCAGGGCGCCGAAGCGGTGCTGGACGAGTTTCTGAAGACTTCGATGGGCGAGCGTCTGCTCGATCTGTCCGCTGCCGAGGCCTGCGAGCGGGTGCCCGCCTTGCGTCGGGACGGCCTGCGTCGCGCACTGTTCAGCCCACACGAACTCAGGATCGACCCACGGACCGCCATCGCAGCGCTCGCCAATTGGCTTCGCGGTGCATGCTCAGTCCAGTTCCTCTGGGAGACCGTCGTTCGGTCCGCGAATGAAGGGCAGGTCGAAACCAACCGCGGCACCTTGTACGCCGAGCGAATCGCTGTCTGCCCGGGCCCCGATCTGAGGACGCTATTTCCCGATGTCTTCGAGCGTCGCCAGACGACGCTCTGCAAGCTTCAGATGCTCCGACTCGCGCCGCGCACCACCGGGCGGCTGCCACATCCGGTCATGGGGGACTTGTCTCTCGTTCGATATGCCGGCTACGCCGAGTTGCCCGCCGCCCAGGAGTTCCGACGACAGATTCAGCAGCGATTTTCCGCCGAACTGGAGAACGGAGTTCATATCATTGCCGTACAGTCTGCCGACGGAACCCTGACGATCGGTGACTCCCATCACTATGGCGCCAGCCCGGACCCGTTTCAGAGCGATAAGGTCGATCGTCTCATTCTCGATCAGGCAAGCCGCCTCATCGAACTCGACGATGCGCAGGTGGTCGACCGCTGGACGGGCGTCTACCCCAGTTCCACTCGCGATGCGTTCATCGATGCGCCGGCACCCAGGCTTCGAGTCGTGAGCGTCACCAGCGGCACGGGCATGAGCACAGGTCTGGCAATTGGCGAAGAAGTCATTTCGGAGTGGCGCTGAACCAGGCGCCAGCCCTCCCCCCGCACGACTGAATCAGGCGGCCGCATTACGCGATTGTTCGCGACCGACACTGCATTGGCCGACGCCTCAGGAACGATGCAGATTTCCCGTGTGCAGCGTGCGTGGCTGCGTGCCGGCAACCGATACTCTGGACAGGTCGATCGTCGACTCGAGCAGCGATTCGAATCGGGCGACGACCGCAGACCAGTCAAAACTGCGCGCGCTGAGCGCCGCTCGCTGACCGAGCAGGCGCATGTGATCGGGTTGGGCAACAATCGCCTCGGCCAATGAAACGAAGCCAACCGTGTCGCCTGGCTCCGCCAAAAGCCCATCGACACCCGGATCGATCACCTCGGCCGCTGCAGCGTGTCGAAAGGCCACGACCGGCAGGCCGCTCGCCATCGCCTCAATCACGACATTACCGAAGGTTTCCGACAGGCTGGGAAAAAGAAACAGGTCGGCACTCGCGTAATGCTCGGCCAGGGCATCACCGCTCTGGTGTCCGGCAAACACCGCGGACGGACACCGGCCCGCCAGATAGGTGCGCAGGGGACCGTCGCCGACCAGGACGAGCTTTGCGCCAGGATTGCGTCTGCGGACCGCCTCGAAGGCTCCGATGACCAGATCGAGGTTCTTCTCCGCTGCCAGCCGCCCCACGCAGATCACGACCAGCGACTTCTCATCAGCCCCCCAACTCGCTCTGAGCGACGGGCTTCGGTGCCCAGGGTTGAACAGCCCGGTATTGACCCCACGCCCCACGACATGCAGCCGCTTGAAACCTGCGTGCGACAGTTCGTCACGCAGCGCCTGCGTCGGCACCATGGTGCAATGGGCGAGGTTATGAAACTTTCGCAGGTACGCCATGATGGGCCGGGCGAGGAACCCCATCCCGTAATGCCGGCTGTAGCTGTGGAAGTTGGTCCTGAAGTCGGTCGATACGACAAGGCGGAGTTTGCGGGCAGCTTGCAGTGCAGACCACCCCAGCGGTCCCTCGGTTGCAATGTGCACAAGGTCGGGGCGATCGCTCGCCCACAGCCGGACCAGATGCCCCTTCGACGGCATTCCCATCGTCAGTTCAGGATACCGGGGGACCGGCATTCCTCGCATGAGTACCTCATGAAAGCGGCCCCCGGAATACGCTGGATTGCCACCTGTGCCTGAGGCGCCCCGCCTGACTCGAACCAGCTGAATCGAGTGGTTGCGGTGCCTCATCCCCTCCAGCAAACGGGACAGGCTGAGTGCGACACCGTTGACATCGGGTGGGTAGGTCTCGGTGATGACTGCAAGCCTCAGCGAGCGGTTCATCGCCGGCAGTCGTTCGATTTCGATACCAGCTTGAATGTCAGCGTTCATGCATTCATGTTGCCTCCGCCATGCAACAGTTTTGTGACAGGGCGCGGCTTCGCGATGACTTCGGATTGCAACCTGATCGTCACTTCACCTTCACACCGGCGCCACACAATCGACGCGAACCGGATGACCTCTCAAACCCGATGACCGGAGCCAACGGAATGAAGACTTTCCTGCAAGAGCTGCGCCAACAGCGCTGGGACGATCACCGCTACTACCATCACTGCAGAATCAACCAAAGCCTGCATCTGCTGAGCGCGTGCAGCTTTCTGGTGGCTTATGCGGTGCTGCTCATCGATCCCGCCTGGTCGGCCATCATCGCCTGGTGCATTTCGATGGTGTCGCGGCAGGCCGGTCACTTCTTCTTTGAGCCGCGCGGCTTTGATTACGTCAACAACGCCAGCGACGCGCACAAGGAAGCCATCAAGGTGGGCTACAACATCCGTCGCAAGATCGTGCTGATGGCGATCTGGCTGGGCTGCCCGGTCGTCCTCTGGTTCCAGCCTTCCCTGTTCGGCTTCATCGAAGCCGCCGGCGACCTTGCAGGCTACGTCCACGATGTTGGCATGAGCTGGCTCGCGCTCGGTGTGGCCGGCTTGGTGTTTCGGGTTTTGCAACTCACGATCCAGCAAAACCTCTTCACCGGCCTGGTCTGGGCAACCAAAATCCTGACCGACCCGTTTCATGATGTCCTGCTTTATCACAAGGCGCCGCGGGCGCTGCTGCGCGGCGAGCGCTTCGATCCCATGGAGCGCACCAAGGCTCATTGAACTTGATACATAGACCCTGTGTGCGCCGGCGCCGGTGGCTGACCGGCCGAGCGGGGCAGCGGCGACTTGCGCGCACGCGCTGCGCCGCGCCACCGCATCACGAGCGATGAGCCAGCCTGCTGAACATCTCGCCAAGGATGGCCCTGCGAATCGACTTGTTCGAGACCGGCGGACCGTCCCACCAGCCGTCGACCTGCATCGCCTCACATGCCTGCACGAAGCGCCGGGCGACCTCGTCAAAGTCGCTCTGAGAATAGTTGAGCGTGAAGATCATCCGGCCGCTGCCGACCCAACTCAGTGCCAGCCCATTCAGGCGCAGGTAGAACTGAAGCATCCAGTTGTATCTGGCCGACTGCGTGTAGATCACCGTCCAGACCGACGACATATTCGCCACACGCACCGGCAGCGAAGCCGCATCGAGCATGGCGTTGAGTTGCGCGGCACGACTGTCCCAGGTCTGATCCAGCCCGTCGTAGAGCCTGGCGACCTCCGGTCTTTCGATCGCGTCGAGAAAGGCACTCATGCTACCCATGACATAGGGATGCGCATTGAACGTTCCGCGCGCAAAGCAGATATCAGCGGGGCGATCCTCGCGGAATCGCTTCATCAGGTCCGCTCGGCCACAGACAACGCCCACGGGCAGGCCGCCCCCCAAGGTCTTGCCGTAGGTCACCATGTCCGCTCGAACGCCGAAGTACTCCTGGGCACCCGCGGGTGCAAGGCGAAAGCCGAGGAATACCTCGTCCATGATCAGCACGATCCCCCGCTCGGAGCAAACCTCTCGAAGGGCTCGCAGCCAGCGCGTGTAGGCCTCACGGTCGTATGCGGCGCGGCGCCCGCTGTCGACCAGCGACGAGTCTCCGGGGGCTGGGGCATTGGGGTGCAAGGCCTGCAAGGGGTTGATCAGCACACAGGCGATGTCTTTTCTCTTTCTCAGCACCTGAAGACTGCGGGGATCCATCTCGCTCAGTGTGTAGGTTTCCCGCGGGGGGAGCGGGTTCCCCGGCCCGGGCTGAACATCCTCCCACCAGCCATGATAGGCACCGCAGAACCGCACGAGGTGGGTTCGACGCGTGTGGTATCTCGCAAGCCGCACGGCCTGCATCACGGCCTCGGTCCCGGACATGTGAAAGGACACCTCGTCGAGCCCGGAAATCCGCTTCAGTCGCGCCACGTTGTCGAGCACGCACGGGTGATACGCACCCAGAACAGGGCCGAGGGCTTCAGCCTTTTGAGCACCGGCCTCGATCGTCGTCTTGTAGAAGTCATTGCCAAAGAGATTGACCCCGTAAGAGCCGGTGAGGTCATAGAACTCATTACCGTCGACATCTTCGAGCATGACGCCCCGGGATCTCGCGACGAAACTGCTGGTTTCGAGGTAACGACCCACGACATCGCTGTACTGGAACGGAACCCTGTATCTGGACGTGAACTGCAAGTCGGACAGTCCGGCCTTCGTCTCGCGCGTCATGTCAGCGCCAATTGGAAAGCGAGTTCGAAACTCAGCGCTCAGCCGTTCCATCGCGCCGCGCCGTCGACGGGCCACCTCGTCGCCGGCGCCATCCGACGCAAAGAATTCCGCGTCAGTGAAGCTGTACCCGGGGAGCAGGCCCGCGACGCGCTTGGCGATTCGGGAATGGCCCGAGAGAGAGCGGTGCTTGGCCCGCGAAAGCTCGATTCGTCGAACCGCCTTGGGCGACAACCAGGCGAGCACACCGGCGGCAATCGCCGACAGGACCAGACTCTCTTGCATTGAACACCTCGATTGGCTTCCAAACCCCACTTTTACCCAAGACGCTTGACAATCCGATGAAGGTCAACATGCTTAGACGACTGACTTCCAACCCGACCCTCAATTTCCTGATCACCAATCGAATTCCAAGGACGCTGCTGACCATCGTCTTCGGCAAGTTCAGCCGAATTCGTAGTCCGGCGCTGGCACGTCTTTCGATCGCGATCTGGCGACGCTTCACCGATCTGGATCTGAGCGACTCGGCGGCACAATCTTTCGACAGCGTTCATGCGTGCTTTACCCGTCGACTCGTTCCCGGGGCGCGTCCGATCGACAACGCCCCGGCGATCCTGGTCAGCCCCTGCGATGCCATCGTTGGCGCGTTCGGGCAAATCGACAGCGGGCTCATGCTGCAGGCCAAGGGCATGTCATACAGCCTTGATGACCTGCTTGGACCGAGCCAGGATCCGGCCCGCTTCGAGGGCGGGACCTACGTCACCCTCAGACTCACCTCGAGCATGTACCATCGCTTTCACAGCCCCGCGGCGATACGGATCCGTCATGTCACCTACATCAGCGGCGACGCGTGGAACGTGAACCCCGCCGCGTTGGATCGGATTCCGAGACTCTTCTGCAGAAATGAGCGCGCCGTCATTGAGGCTGAACTTCAGGATGACGGCACGCCGATCGTGCTGGTACCCGTCGCCGCTGTGCTGGTCGCCAGCATCCGACTGAGCTTCGCCGACGTGTTGCTGCACCTTCGATACCGAGGGCCAAACGAGATCGTCTGCGACCACATGAGCCACCGAGGCGATGAACTCGGATGGTTTGAGCATGGCTCTACCATCATCGTGATCGCCCCGGCAGGCTTCGAGCCCGCTCAGACGATCGAGCGTGGGCGAACCATCCGCATGGGCAACAGGCTATTTCAGCGAACACAAGCGCGATAGCCAGACCGGCTGGACCCGCAACCGGCAGCGCACAGGGGGGTCAGTCCTGCTCCGCCTGCCAGGACGGCCGCGCACAGGCTCGAAGTGCGTCGGCAAACTCGCCGAACTCGGGCGCCGGTCCATCCGGATCCTTGGCGAGCTCATCGATGCGGCGTAACGAAAGCGCCTCGCGCCAACCCGCGGTCATCCGAAATGCAGCGACCTCGGTGTCCGACATGAGTCCGCCCTGCAGGGCAAGGCTTTGCACCGAGTCTGAGGACAGCAAGCCCAGATAGCCACGCTCAACGGTGCAAAGGTAGCGCTTGGCCTGCACGTGGAGCCGGATGGGCTCGGTGACATCAGCACCAAAGTACCGCTCGAGCCAGTCGGCACCGACGACTTCATGATGGTCGTCGATGCCCTCGGAGGATGGCTTGTCGCCGAGCGGATGGATCATATGACCAATGTCGTGCAACAGCGCCGCCACCACCAGCGCATCGCCCAGGCCGAGTTCGCGCGCCTTGGACGCCGCCTGCAGCGCATGGGCGCGCTGGTTGACCTGAGTAAGCCCGTACCGCTGTCTTGCCTTCCCCTCGTAGAGCGCACTCAGCTCAGAAACGATACTTTCCGCAAATTCGCTCATGCTCGCTCAATCCACTTCAGCATCACGGGACGATGGCAGCACGCAGCACGCGACGATGCGCAGCGTCCTGCATGGCCTGGGTAGCCTCATCGAGGCGATAGTGCGCGTCGACCAACTCAGCGAATGGATATCGCGTCTGATTCGTCACGACGAAATCGAGCGCCTCCAGCAGGTGCCTCGGGTGGTAGTTGTGGATCCCGCGAAGCGTGATCATCTTGCGCACGATGCGATGGGCATCGATGGTGGCCAGTGCGCCCGGACTGACGAGGCCCGCGAGAATATAGCTGCCCCCGGTTCGCACCAGATCGAGCCCTACGGCCAGCGCATCGGGTGAGCCGCAGACCTCGATGACCGCGTCCGGTCCCTCCGGGCGGCATCGCGCGTTGACCTCAGTACGCAACTGGTCAAGACTCAGGTCGGCGTCCAGTGCCACCTCCACACCAAACTTTCTGGCAAGCTCGCGGCGCCCCGGGTGGGCATCGATGCCGATGACGCAGCGCGCCCCGCGCGAGCGCGCCAGGGCTGCGCCATAAAGCCCGAGCAAACCCAGCCCCTGGATGACGACGGTGGCACCGAGCCGCAGGCTTGCCGCCTCGGTGACGGCTACCATGGTTGCTGCGCCGCAGTTGAGTGGCGCTGCCTCCTCGTCGCTTAGGCTGTCGGGTACACGCAGGATCCAGGATCTGGGAAGGATGTAACAGTATTCGCCGAACCCGCCATGATGGTGCGGTGGTGTCGTCGCAGCCAGATGGCCGTACTTCTCCACGCCTCGAGCTTTTTGAGGCAGGTCGAGCACATCGGAAAAGTAGTCATTGCCTGGCGTGAAAAACTCGCTCCAGGTGACGCGATCGCCTATGGCGAGCCGATCGCCGCGCATGTCGTGGGTCAGACCCTCCCCCAGTGCAGCGATTCGGCCAACGATCTCATGTCCCAGCAGTCCGGGGCAGGGGTTGGGCCGGTGACCCTGGTACGAATGAAGGTCCGATCGACAGATCGTGGACATGCTGACGCGAACCAGCGCCTCGCCGGGCAGCGGTGCGCGAAGCGGATAGCTTTCGATTTCCAGCGCCCCATTGGGCGACCGGTAAGTGGCCACGCGCGCGCAAGCAGGCAAACTCATGCGAGCGGCTCCGTTCCGTTGATGGCGAAATCGAAGATGTAGTGGCTCTTCAGGGATTGCGTCCTGGCACGTTCGGCGTAGACCGCGTTGAGCCGACGACTGAGGATGAAGGGCACCTTCGCTTCAGCCACTGCGCCATGACTGCGCAATCGTGCATCGGCGAGGTTGCTCAGGTCGTGCTCGGACTCACGACTGCCGATCACCGTGGCCGCATCACCGATCACCACCACATCCGCCTCCCTGTCCGCGGGGAGATCGAAGCGTCGGCAAGCCTCCTCACGGGGCAGAGCAAGTTCCACCCCCTGAATCGTCCGAGCCAAATCGATGACGGCCTGCCGGGGCACGGTGGCAGAGCGAACCCAGACGCGCACGAAGCCACCCAACGCACCGTGGTGCCGCACGAAGGCATCGGTGATCGGACAGATCACCCGGGTCGCGCCCGCGCCGAACGACCGGTCGAGGACGTCCTGAAGGAACACCACATTCGGGCTGCCGTCGGCGCGCGACTTGTCGTTCATGCCGTGGTCGGCAGTCAGCGCCAGGGTGACGTCCAGCGCGCAAAGCCGACCGAACGCATCGTCGATTCGACGATAGAACTCGTTGGCGACCGGGTCGCCCGGTGCGTGCTTGTGCTGGATGAAATCGGTGAGGGACAGATACGTGATGTCAGGCCGGCGCTGCGCGAGCAGTCTGATGCCCGCTTCAAGAACGAAGAGCGACAGGTCCATCGAATACATGTCGGGCTGGGGCATTCCCACGAGATCGATTACCCCGTCGATACCATTTTCTTCAAGGGTGCAGGCGCTCGCCAGTTCCGAGGAGAAGCTGACATTGCCTGCGCTCAGATCGAGGTCTTTACCGAGTTGTCGCCGCAGCTTGTCCTTAGCGGTAATGGACAGCACGCGAGCGCCTGCGTCCGCAAAGCGCGCGAGCACGGTCTGACTGCGCAGCAACTCGGGACCGGTCATCACGACCGCCTGATCATCCTCGTTGAGATAGAAATTGCCCGATATCCCGTGCACCGAGGCCGGCGCGCCCGTGATGATCGACATGTTGTTGGGGCAGGTAAAACTTGGGACAGTGCCATCGGCTAGCGCGAAAAAGCCATCCTGAATGAAGCGAGCGATATTGGGGAGAGCGCCATCACGCAAGCCCTGCTCGATATACGCCGGATCCCCGCCGTCAATGCAGACGACCACCACAGGCCGGACGGGCCAGCGGTATCTGATCCCGTTGAGTTCGATGTTGTTCAATGCCGTCAAGAGTTATCCCTTTCAAACCGCCCAACGCCGCAGGCTCGCCGAGAGCAGGTCGATCAAGGTCACCGACACGACGATGATCAGGAGAATCGCCGACGTCTGGGCATATTCAAATCCTCGGATCGCCTCATGGAGAACGACCCCGATGCCGCCAGCCCCCACCATTCCTACGACCGACGCCGATCGAACGTTCGATTCGAAGCGATAAAGACTGTAAGAGACCCAGTGCGGCAGCACCTGAGGAAGTACCCCGTACAGGATGCACTCCAGCACATTGGCGCCCGTCGCCCGAACCCCCTCCACCGGTCGCGGATCGATCGCTTCGATCGCCTCCCCGAACAGCTTGGCCAGCACGCCAGTGGTATGCACCCACAGGGCCAGGACACCGGCAAAAGGCCCAAGGCCCACCGCAACGATGAAGAGCATCGCGAATACCATTTCATTGATGGCCCGCGCAGCGTCCATCAGGCGCCGAACCGGCTGATACACCCAGGCGGGAGCGATGTTCTCGGCGCAAAGCAATCCGAGCGGTACCGCACACACGACCGCCAGCAAGGTTCCCCAAATCGCGATATGCAAGGTGGTGATCATCTCCCTGAGGTAGATCGGCCACTCGTAGAAATCAGGCGGAAAGAACTCACGGCTGAATACGGCCATGTTGGCCGAATCTTCGATCAGTGCCAGCGGCCTTATTTCCGCGCCCTGCCACGACCAGATCAGCAGCATCAGGGCCCCCGCCCAGCCGAACTGGGTCAGCAGGCTCGACGACGGTGGCTTGAGCGGGACAGCGCCCGACTGCATTTTCCCGATCACCTTGGAGACCTGTTCGGTAGCCAACCTTACTTCGACGCCGCGAGTCGCGCGAGTTGCGCATCGATCTCCGCCAGCTTCGCCTTCTTCTCGGCGGCTGGCATCCGATCATCGCCCTCGATCTTCGTACGATCCTTGAACAGCTCGAGCTGCCGGATCGGAACGAGCTGAGCATCGGTCGAGGCCTTGAACCCAGCCAGTCGATACATGTTCTTGAGGATTTCGCGCTCGCGATCATCGCGACCGTAGCTCAACACAAACGCCTGAACCTTTTTCTTGAGATCGGCGGGAAGATCCTTGCGCCACACCAGCGGGTCACGGGGAATCAGGGGCGAGGTCCAGAGAATCCTGATCTGCTCGAGCCTCTCGGGAAACTTCTCTTTCATCTTGTCGGTCATCTCGCTGTTGCTCGTGGCCAGATCCACCTGCCGATTGAGCACGGCGAGGAAGTTGCCCTCATGGTTGGAGGAGCGCGTCACCTTGAAGTGCGTCCGTGGATCGAGCTTGTTCAGCGTAAATACATAATAGGTCGGGACCAGGGTGCCCGAGGTGGATGATGGATCACCGATCCCGAAGGAGTAGTTCCGGCCGTTTCTGATGACGTCATCGAGCGACTTGATCGGCGAGTCCCTGTGCGTGATGAGGTAGGAGTAGTAGCCGGGTGTGCCGTCAAGATCTACGAATTGCGCGAAGACCTCGCCGTTCGAGCGATCCACGGCTTCGATGGCAGCCTTGTTGCCATACCAGGCCAGTTGTATCTTGTTGAATCGCTGCGCCTCGATGATCCCGGCGTACTCGGTGGCGTAGAAGCCATTGACCTTCATGCCGATTGCTTTGCTCATATCATCAAGAAACGGCTCCCACATCTGACGCAGAGCGCCTGCCTTCTCGGTGGCAATGATTCCGAAGTTGATCTCTCTCGGTTCGGATGCATGAGCGTAGGGAACGAGCGATAGTGCGAGAGCGCCAATCAGCGTTTTCAGCGACTTGATCATTGAATTTCCTGGTTGAATGGAGTGGACAACGCGTCAAGTACCGGCCGAGGCCGACAGCGCGTAGGAGCCCGGATCCGGCGCCATGACCGGATTTGAACCGGGGCGAAAGAGGTGTTGTGCGTTGCTGCCGTACAAGGCCGCCAATGCCTCGGGAGTCAGCTCCGACGAGGGGCCATCGAAAACCACTCGCCCCGAACTGAGTGCAATCGTTCGCTGGCAGTAGCGGATTGCGAACTCCACCTGATGCAAGGAAACGACCACCGTACAGCCATGGTTCCGGTTGAGTGACTGCAGCAGTTCCATCACCCGCCGAGCCGACTCGGGATCCAGCGATGCGATTGGTTCGTCGGCGAGGATCAGCCTTGCGCCCTGAACCAGGCACCGCGCCAGCGCAGCGCGTTGCTGCTGGCCGCCCGACAGCGTGCCGGCTCGTCTCCAGGATGTGTCTTCGATCCCCATCGCGGCCAGCGCCGCGATCGCCGTCCCGCGCTGTTCATCGGTGAAGCGCATGAACAGACTTCGCCACCACGGCGTCTGGTGGAGTTGCCCGATCAGCACGTTGACAATGACGGGAAGACGATTGACCAGATTGAACTGCTGGAACACGAAGCCCACTCGACTGCGAATATCCCTGACTGCTGGAAGCAGCCTGCCGTCCGACTGGACGGTCCGGCCCAGGACCTCGATATCGCCACTGCTTGCGGTGACAAAGCCGGGAAGATGTCTGAGCAGGGTCGATTTTCCCGACCCGGATGCGCCCAGCAGCGCAACCATTTCGCCCTCGCGCACGGCGATCGACACCTTGTCCAGAGCAACGCAGGCGCCGAAGGACTTGCTCAGGCTTCGCGTTACCAGTGCGTTTGCCACGGGGCCTCTCTGTTGTCACCGGATTGCAATGTGTGGAGTCTAAAAAGCGAACATTGCAGTCTGGTGACATGAGGGCTGCTGCTCGGTCTGGCGGGCTGATCGACGACTCCTGCCCCGCCGCTCAATAGCTCCAACGAACCTAACCGTCGGCGCGGCCAGGCTTGGTGGCCAGTCGACGCGCCAAAGGGAGATCGTCGTGACGACCATCAACGAAGCACTCCGGATCGGCGGCGAGCGAATCGTTCGGCCGCGCGTGATCGAGGTTCATGACCCCTACACGGGCGATTGCATTGGTACGGTGCCCAAGGCCACCCTTGATGACGTTCGCCGCGCGTTTGATATCGCCCAGCGCTACCGCCCACGGCTCAGCCGCTACCAACGCTCAGAGATTTTGCGCAAGGCCGCGGATCTGGTGGCGACACGCAAGGAACCGATCAGTCGATTGATCACGCTGGAATCGGGTCTCAGTAGGCAGGACAGTCTGTACGAGGTCGGCCGCGTTTGCGACGTTCTTCGGTTTGGTGCCAACGCCGCGCTTCATGATGATGGGCAGATATTTTCGTGTGACATCACGCCTCAGGGCCGGGAGCGCCGGATCTTCACGCAGCGCGATCCGCTGCTGGGCGTCATTACAGCGATCACCCCCTTCAACCATCCGATGAACCAGGTCGCCCACAAGGTTGTGCCGGCGATCGCGACCAACAACCGAATGATTCTGAAGCCGTCCGAAAAGGTTCCGCTGTCGGCCCTGTATCTGGCGGATATCCTTTACGAGGCCGGCCTGCCGCCGGAGATGTTTCAGGTGCTCACAGGCGACCCCAACGAGATAGCGCCTGAGCTATTGACCAACCCCGCCGTCGATCTCGTCACGTTCACAGGCGGCGTGGCGATCGGCAAGAAAATTGCCCAGGTCGCTGGCTACCGTCGCATGGTGCTTGAACTGGGCGGAAATGATCCGCTGGTCGTGATGGACGACGCCGATCTCGATGAGGCTGCCTCGCTGGCTGCGGCGGGCTCTTACAAGAACTCGGGTCAGCGGTGTACGGCGGTAAAGCGGATACTCGTTCACGAGCGCGTTGCCGACGAATTCGTTGACCGCCTGGTGGCAAAGACGCGAGCCTGGCGCTTCGGAAACCCGCAGGAATCCACCGTCGAAATGGGCACAGTGATCGATGAGGCGGCCGCCCGGCTGTTCGAGAAGCGGGTCAACGACGCCATTGCCCACGGTGCGAGGCTTCTGGTGGGCAATGAGCGCACTGGGGCCCTCTACGCTCCCACCGTGATCGATCATGCTCGACCCGAGATGGAACTCGTTCGGGAAGAGACTTTCGGTCCGGTCTCACCGATCATGAGGTTTGGGGATCTCGATCAGGCGATTTCGATGGCCAATGGAACCGCGTTCGGATTGTCGTCGTCGGTGTGTACCAACCGCTTGGATGTCGTGACGCGACTGGTCAACGAGTTGCACGTCGGCACGGTCAACGTTCGTGAAGTTCCGGGGTTCAGGCTGGAGCTCACGCCGTTTGGTGGAATCAAGGACTCCGGTCTGGGATACAAGGAGGGGGTCCTGGAAGCGATGAAGAGCTTTACCAACGTGAAAACCTATTCGCTGCCGTGGCCGGTCTGATGGCCTTGCGTTCGACCGGAGCGCGTCGCGCCGGCGCGGACCGACGCGCTTTCAAGGCTGGGCCTTTCATCTGATTTTCGCGGAATCGTCATCACCACGTCACCTCAAACCTAGAGCATGGCTTCCTGAACGATGGGAGGCCACCTCATGAAGGTATGCGTTTTCGGCGCTGGATATGTCGGTCTCGTCACGGCAGCCTGTCTGGCAGAGATGGGCAATAGCGTGATCGGTGTCGATATCGACACCGACCGGGTCGCGCAACTCGAGCGCGGGCTGATGCCGATCCACGAACCCGGGCTCGATACGCTGGTCAGTCGCAATCTGGCGGCGGGGCGTCTACGCTTTACGACGGACGTCGCGCTCGGCGTCTCGCACGGGACCTTGATCTTCATCGCCGTGGGCACGCCCCCGGCCGAGGACGGCTCGGCTGATTTGCAGCATGTGCTCGGCGTCGCCGCGAGCATCGGCCGACACATGAACGACTACAAGGTGATCATCGACAAGAGCACCGTTCCGGTGGGAACCGCCGATGCGGTGCGGACCAGGGTTCAGGAAGAACTCGAGCGCCGCGCAACGATCGTGCCGTTCGCGATGGTTTCCAACCCGGAGTTCCTGAAAGAGGGTGCGGCCATCGATGATTTCATGCGGCCTGATCGGGTGGTCATCGGATGTGAGAGCGAGCAATCGGAGCATCTGATGCGCGCGCTCTATGCCCCGTTTCTGAGGAATCGTGATCGAATCATCAGCATGGATGTGCGCAGCGCCGAGTTGACCAAGTACGTCGCCAACGCCATGCTCGCCACCCGGATCAGCTTCATGAACGAAATGGCGAGACTTGCCGACAAGTTGGGCGCCGACATCGAGATGGTTCGAATGGGCGTGGGGAGCGACCGAAGGATTGGCTCGCATTTTCTTTACGCGGGGTGCGGTTGGGGCGGGTCCTGCTTTCCGAAAGATCTCGACGCGCTTGATCGAATGGGGATCACGGCCGATGAACCGCTCAGCATCGTTCGGTCAGTCCGTCAGGTCAACGATGCGCAGCGCCGCTTGCTGGGTCAACGGATTGTGGCCCGATTCGGGCAGCACCTTTCGGGTCTTCATTTCGCTGTCTGGGGTCTGGCATTCAAACCCGAGACCGACGACATGCGCCAGGCACCCAGCGTTGACCTGATCGATGAACTATTGGCCCGGGGCGGGTCCGTCAGCGCCTACGATCCGGCTGCGCGAGAGCACGCTGCCAGGCGTTGGGCGGGGCAGTCCGGCTTCGCCCTGGCCGATGACCCCGTGTCGGCCTGCTCGGGGGCCGACGCACTGGCCATCGTGACCGAGTGGCGCGAGTTTCGCAGCCCCGATTTCCCGCAGATCGCCGCACAGATGAAACAGCGCGTCATCTTTGATGGCCGCAACCTGTTTGACCCGCAATTCCTGGCAGATTCGGGATTCGAGTACTCGGGAATCGGACGCCGGCAAATCGTCGCGCCGGTCAATGACTCCGTGCCGCCAGCCTTAACTGAGCGTATCGCTGCCTGATACCAACGCCGACCCAAGCTGCTGGGTCGCCGAATTCGCGGCGATCCCTATGCGTGCTCTGGCGCACTCGTCGGACCAGTCGATGATTTCAAGCCGGCCGTCGTGGTGCTCGACCAGAGCGGTCAGGCTTTCGACCCAGTCGCCATCGTTGCAGTAGAGCACGTCACCAATCAGACGCATCTCGGCATGGTGGATGTGGCCGCAGACCGCCCCGTCAAGGCCGCGCTTTCTGACCTCGCGCGCCACCGCCTCCTCAAAGGCACAGACATAGCTCACCGCACGCTTTACCTTGAGCTTCAGGAATTTTGAGAGGCTCCAATAGGGCAGACCGATGCGTCCACGCAAGGCATTCAGATGCCGGTTTGCCTTGAGCGTAAATTCATAGGCGATGTCGCCCGCGTAGGCGAGCCATCGTGCACACTGGATCACGCCATCAAACAGGTCGCCATGGGTAACCCACAGGCGCCTTCCGTCAGCCGTGGTGTGAACGCACTCCGTGACGACGTCGACACCGCCGAAGTTATGCTGCACGTAGCGTCGGGCAAATTCGTCGTGATTACCGGGCACGAACACGACACGGGTGCCCTTTCTGGCCTTTCGAAGAAGTTTCTGCACGACATCGTTATGAGCCTGGGGCCAGTACCATGACCGGCGGAGCTGCCAGCCATCAATGATGTCGCCCACCAGATAGAGCGTGCTGCACTCGAAGGTCTTGAGGAAGTCCAGCAGGGCATCAGCGCGACAGCCGGCGGTACCGAGGTGGATATCCGAGATCCATATCGTTCGAACGGTGACGGTCCCGCCAGGTTCATGCAGGTGCGAAAAGTCAGCGCCGATATCCATGTACGGAGTATGAACACACGATATGACGGCACCGTGAAGGAGCACGCCGGGTGCCTTCAATCCCTCCCTTACCGGGTCGGCGCCTGCACCGCCTGACCGGCCCCGACCGGCTGCGAATCGCGCCGTACCCGAGCGGGCGGAAGCTCAAGCGAGAAACACGACCCTTTGCCCAATTCGGACTGAATGTCCACGCGTCCGCCATGCCGTTGCATCACATGCTTGACGATCGACAGACCGAGTCCGGTTCCACCGTGCTCGCGAGAGCGGCCGCTATCCACCCGATAAAAGCGCTCGGTCAGCCTGGGCAGGTGCTCGGGTGCGATGCCGGGGCCGTTATCGGTCACCTCAATGACGACGCCGCCTGCGGGTGTCATGCGCTGGCCGATCACGATCACTCCCCCGGGTGGCGTGTAGCGGCAGGCATTGCTGACGAGGTTATCCACGGCGCTGAGCAACTCGGAGTCCGCACCCGCGAGCTCGCATAACGGGCCCGACTGCAGGCTGATGTCGTGCCCCCCAGCCGAAAGCCCCCGGCCCGTGTCAGCCGCCCTGGCGAGCAGGCTGTGGCAGTCGGTCCACACATCCAAGGGCGGCATTGCGCCACCCTCGAGCTCGGCGAGCGTCAAAAGATCCGCCACGATTGCCTGCATGCGCTGAGTCTGCGTCTCCATCATGCCCAGCATGCCTTGCCGATCCGAATCACTCATCGGAATGCTCGCCAGCGTCTCGATGAAGCCGGACACGACGGTAAGCGGCGTACGCATCTCGTGCGAGACATTCGCCACGAAGTCCCTGCGCATCTGTTCCGCACGGTCCCGCTCCGTCACATCCTGAGACAAAACCAGCATGCCCTCGCCGTAGGGCCGAACGATTACCGCGAGCTTGCCCGCAAAGCGCGAGCTTCGAAGCGTGACAGCATCGTCAAATTGGCCCTCACGCAGATACGCGATGAACTCTGGCATGCGCACGATATTGGTGACAGGCTGCAGACGATCGCGCACTGGATCAAGCGCAAAATGCAGCGCCGCCGTTCGATTGCACCAATCGATTTCCTGGTGCGCGTTGAGCAGCAAGACACCATTGGGCGAGGCATCGATCGCCGAGAGAAAAAAGGCCAGCCTGTCACCCTCACTTCGTATCGAACGCTCGTAGGCCCGATAGTTCTTTTCCACCCGGTAGGCGATTTCGCCCGATACGCCGACCTGGGGAGCACGCAGCGCCCTCGGCCCCGAGCGTTGGTCGATTGATTGTTTCGCCCAAGCCGACAGCCGCTCGGACTGGGCGCAGCCGTAGAGTTGATGGGACAACGCGCCCGCCAGCGCACCCAGCAGGAGGGCTTCAGCACTCACATCCTGGTTGAGCGTACTGGCGCAAAGCGCGCCGAGCGCTGCGCCCGCGGTGCAGAAAAGACCGAGAAAAGAGAGAGGGATAAGCACAGGCCGCTCAAGTCATCAGGAGTTTCTGTCGGCCCGCTTAAACGAACGCCCCGCCGGTATTCGCCAGGAACCGGTAACCGACGCCACGGACCGTTTCGACCCGGTCTTTGCATCCAACCCGGGACAGTACCTCGCGCAGGCGGTTGATGTGAACGTCGACGGTACGAGCGTCAATCCCCTCACTGACACCCCAGACGTTCAGCAGCAGGTCGGACCGGGTCAGGGGTGTCTGGGGGTTCGCCATCAGGTAGCGCAACAACCGGCACTCCATAGGGCTCAGGTTCGCCTCGCGCCGTCGCCCCTCGCAGAGTACCGTCAGCCGTCGGGCCGCGTCGTCCAGGGCGAGAGAGCCCAAACGCAGTAGCCCGCGAAAAGAGAGGGGATCACTTCGGCGCAATAGCGCTTTTACACGAACGACCAGCAGGCGCTCGGCGTGTTCCCGAGCCACCCAGTCATCCGAACCTTGATCAAGGCAGCGCATTTGATCGTCGTCATCCCCCTCTTGGCCAAGTACGATGATCGGGATGCGCCCCGTAGAGGGCTGTTGGCGCCAGGCGGCACAGATTGACGCTGCATCCCGGTCGTGGGGAAGTCGGTCAAGCAGAACCAGTGCCGGCATCGTACCGGCGATCGCAGCCTGGGTATCGGCCACGGAATCGAACACGGTCACATCGAACCCGCCCGACCTGAGCAATTCGGCGAAAGCATCGCCAGACGACCGACCGGTCGTGAGCAGAAGCAGGTCGCGTCGACTCATGGGGTGATTTCTGATTCGCCCGCAAGCGCTCAGCGAATGACATCCTCAAGCGTCGCCATCGGCGAGTGACGCACGTCGGTTCCCTTGACGATGTAGATGATCGCCTCCGCCAGATTCTTGGCGTGATCGCCCACCCGCTCGACAGCCTTGGCGACGAACACCAGGTCAATGCAGGAGGAGATCGTCCGGGGATCCTCCATCATGTAGGTGATGAGTTTGCGCATCAAGCCGTCGAATTCCTGATCCACCTGCTGATCGTGCTTGATCACCTCAAGCGCCGCCACAGGGTCTAGCCTCGCGAACGAGTCGAGCGCCTTGCGAAGCTGCTCGGTCGCGAGCTCGGACTCGAATTGAAGGTCATGGACGGGCAACCGCAGCCGGGTCGGCAGTCCGATTGCCAGTAGCCGCTGAACCACCCGGGCCGTGCGCGCCGCTTCGTCGCCCACGCGCTCCAAGTTGGCGATGATCCGGCTGATGGCAATCAGCAAACGCAGATCTCGGGCCGTGGGCTGACGCAGGGCGATGATGCCCGACAGATCGCCGTCGATCTCCACTTCGAGCCGATTGACGCGCTCTTCATCGCGCAGCACCTGCGTCGCGATGTCGCCATCAAACTGCGTGAGCGAGAGCACCGCCTTGGAGACCTGACTCTCGACGAGGCCGCCCATCTCGAGTACACGGGAACAGATACCGCTCAGCTCGGCGTCAAACTGCGTGGAAAGGTGCTTGTCCGTCATCATTGATCCTTCAACCGAAACGTCCGGTGATGTAGTCCTCGGTTTCCTTGCGCTTGGGCTTCATGAAAATTTCCTTGGTCTCGCCGAACTCGACCAGATCGCCCAGATACATATAGGCCACGAAATCGGAAACCCTGGCAGCCTGCTGCATGTTGTGGGTCACGATCAGGACCGTCACTTTTTTCTTGATCTCGGAGACGAGCTCTTCAATGCTACCCGTAGCAATCGGGTCGAGCGCCGAAGTCGGCTCATCGAACAGGATCATTTCAGGGTCGGTGGCCAGGGCCCGGGCAATGCACAGGCGCTGCTGCTGACCACCCGACAAGTTGACAGCGAGATCTTCCAAACGATCCTTCACTTCATTCCAGATCGCGGCGCCCCTCAGGGCCTCTTCCACTTTGTCGTCAAGGTAGCTGCGCCTGCGCTCACCCCTCACGCGCAGGCCGTAAGCGACGTTTTCGTAGATCGACTTCGGAAAAGGGTTGGGCTTCTGGAAGACCATCGAGATCCGCATGCGGACCTCGATCGGATCGACCTCCGGGCTGAGGATGTCGATCTGATCAGGCAGCAACTGGATCGATCCGTCATAGCGATGCCCGGGGTACAGGTCGTGCATTCGGTTGAAGCACCGCAGAAATGTCGACTTGCCACAACCGCTCGGGCCGATCAGGGCCGTAACCTTGTTGGCATAGATCGGCATGGAAATGCTTTTCAGTGCCTTGTAGGCGCCGTAATAGAAGTCGAGATCAATCGTCTGAGCCTTCAGATCAGGGACGTTTTTCGGCAAGGTGACGGTCGAGACCATGAATGTATCCAGAGTTGGGAAGTGAGCCCAGGACGGGGATCTACCACTTGATGTTCTTGCGCAGCCGGTACCGCAGCCAAATCGCCAGACCATTCATGCTGAGTGTCATGAACACCAGCACGAAGCTTGCGGCTGCCGCGTTTTGATGAAAGGACGGATCCGGTCGGGACGTCCAGTTGAAGATCTGGATGGGCATGACCGTGAACGGTGACATGAGCCAGTCGAACAACCCTGCCGGGGGCGACCCCGAAAACGGGATCGGCGGCAAGAAGGCGATGAAGGTCAGCGCCCCGATCGTGATGATCGGCGCGGTTTCTCCGATCGCGCGAGACAATCCGATGATCACGCCCGTGAGGATGCCGGGCATACCGTAGGGCACCAGATGTTGACTCACCACTTGCCAGCGCGACGCGCCGCAGGCGTAGGCCCCCTCACGGATGTACTGTGGAATTGACCGCAGGGCCTCTCGGGTGGTGGTGATCACGATGGGCAGGATCAGCAGCGACAAGGTCAGTCCTGCGGTGAGGATCGACTGACCCAGGCCGAAGGTGTAGACGAACAGGCCCAGCGCGAGCAATCCGTAGATGATGGATGGCACGCCCGCCAGGTTGGTGATGTTGATCTCGATGAGGTCGGTAATCCAGTGCTTGCGCGCGTACTCCTCCAGGTAGATGGCGCCGGCGATTCCCAGCGGCACAGCCACCAGCGCCGTCACCATCATCACCAGGATGGAACCGACCCAGGCCGACAGAATTCCAGCCTGCGCCGCACGGCGAGAGGGAAACGACGTGAAGAAGTCAGCGCTCAGGCGGGGGATACCGGTCACCGCCATGTCGACGAAGAGCGCCAGAAGTGTGAGGATGCCCACCGCCAGCGACAGCAGGCCCAGCAACCCGAAGAGCAGGTCCCAGCGCTTGTGCTTGCGGATCAGGGCCCGTATCGCGGCGGTGTCGTGATTGGCGGGCATATCAGTACGCCTCCCGGAATCTGCGGCGCAGCCAATGACCCGCCAGGTTGAAGCTCAAGGTCAGCACCAGGAGCGAGAGCCCGGCCGCGAAAATGGTCTGGTAGCCAACGCTGCCATGCGGCAGATCTCCCAAGGCTACCTGCACGATGTAGGACGTAATCGTCGCCGCAGGCTCCAGGGGATTGAAGCTGAGCGTCGGCTGCATGCCGGCCGCCACAGCAAGAATCATGGTCTCGCCCACCGCTCGCGAGATGCCGAGAATGTAGGCAGACGCAATACCCGAAAAGGCCGCCGGAACCACCACCTTGACCGCCGTCTGAAAACGCGTGGCCCCCATGGCGTACGACCCCTCTCGCAGACTCATGGGAACGGCCCGCATCGCGTCCTCGGACAAGGAGGACACGTAGGGAATGATCATCACACCCATGACGATGCCCGCCGACAACACGTTGAAGCCCGGCAGGTCGGGGTAGATTTTCTGCAGGAGCGGCGTCACGAACAACAGTGCGAAATAGCCATAAATGATCGTCGGAACGCCCGACAGCAACTCCAGCATGGGCTTAAGCACTTCACGGGCCTTGTAGCCCGCGAATTCAGACAAGTAGACCGCGATGATGGTGCCCAGCGGAATGGCGATGAGCAGCGCGACGGCCGAACTGGTGATCGTCCCGGACATCAGCACCCAGATGCCAAAGTGGGGATCGGAGAACAGCGGCGTCCACTGGGAGTCGGTCAGAAATGACCAGACCGAGACGTGGGAGAAAAAACTCAATGACTCTCTAAGCAGGACGTAGACGATGCCCAGCGTCGTAAAGACCGAGACGCACGCGGCGAGCAGCAGCGCTGCCTCGATCGCCTGCTCGCGCCGCTTCCGGCGCGCCTTGAGCTTGGCGTACGTCGCCAGCGTCGACGATGCGCCGCGTGCGGTCACGGAAATCGATTGGGGATGGGCCTGGGGCACAAGGGCCTCCGTTCAGCGAACTGCCGCACGCCCCTGACCGAAGCGATGCGGCACTTTGGAAGGACGGCCAGCTCGCCAGGAGCCGGCCGGAACACACGAAAAATGCAGGTCAGAGCTTCGGTTCGCGCGACAGCAGATCGTCGATTCGCACGCCCACCTCGTTTCTACCGCCGAAGACGGTTCCCTTTTTGCCCTGAGCTATATTCTGAAGGCCAATCGTGTAAGCTTTTTCAGGCAACGGTACATACTTTACCTCTTTGGCGATCTTCGTAGCCTGACGCATGTAGTACTCGGCAAACTCCCTCACCTCGGGCTTGGCCAAGGCCTTCGCGTTGACGTAGATGAAGATCGGCCGGGACAAGGGCTGATAGCTGCCGTCCAGCACCGACGCCTCGCTAGGTGCGACCGGAGACTTGCCGTCCTTTTCAATGATGGGAAGCGCCTTGAGCCGAGCCGTGTTCTCGGCGTAATAGGCGTAGCCGAAGTAGCCGATAGCGTTCACGTCCTGAGACACGCCCTGAACGAGCACGTTGTCATCTTCGGAGGCCGTGAAGTCACCACGGCTTGCCTTGGATTTTCCGTTGATTGCCTCGGTGAAGTAGTCGAAGGTACCCGAGTCCGAACCGGCGCCAAACAGCTTGATGGGCGCGTCCGGCCACGCGGGATTCACCTGATTCCAGCGGGTCACCTTGCCCTGTGCGGCCGGTTCCCAGAGTTTCTTCAGCTCCGCCACCGTGATGGCCTTGAGCCAGTTGTTTCGGGGGTTGATGACCACGGTGAGGGCGTCGAAGGCTACCGGCAGTTCGATGTACTCGATGCCGGCAGCACGACATTCTTTCATCTCAGATTCAAGAATCGGTCTCGACGCGTTCTGCACGTCAATTTCTCCGCGGCAAAACTTCTTGAAGCCGCCGCCCGTCCCCGAAATACCGACGGTCACCTTGATGGCGCCCTTCTTGGCCTTCTGAAAGTCCTCGGCAACCCCCTCGGTGATGGGGAATACCGTGGACGAACCGTCAATCTTCACGATCTGAGCGCTGGCGGACATAGCACCTAGAGACAGAACGGCGGCCGCGACGTACGCGGCCAAAGTGGATGAACGAACCATTTGCAACTCCTGATATCGGGGTGGAGGAACTCGATCGGGAGATTTTGGGGTCCGATTGTTACCGCTCTGTTACAGGTCGGAACTCAGCGGGGCGCCGCCCGGCGGGAGGCAAGCGCCCTGCGGTCAGGCGCCCTGGCAAGTGCCACACCGCCAAACGCCTGCGAGCGCCACGCGCCGGCGCGTGCATCGGGTCACGTGCAGCAAGCGCGATGATTCGCCGCAGAGTATCCTCGCGCCTGCCGCAAAGTCGCAGGGCCACGCCAGCACTGATCATGTCGACAGACCGTATTCTTGCGCTGCTCGAATCCCACCGACTCGTGGGGGGCATGGTGGACAACCAGTCGGGTGTTCGTCACGAGATCGTCCAGTCCCTGGTCAGCCGTCAGCATGAGGCGGAGCTTCTTGCTGCGGTCAGGGCGACAAGCCCGGATGAACTGGCCCGTACCCTCGAAGACCTGCCGGCATCGCAGTCGGCCTATCTCTGGTCCCGCTTGCCGGACCCGCTCGCAAAGGCCTTGCTTTGGGAGCTCAGCGAGCCTGCGCGCGTGCGGCTTGCGCCCGACGACGAGCCTGAATTCGATCGGGTCAGAATGCGTTTTCTGGCTCTGATTGATGGCCGCCTGCAGGCTCTGGCGATCAATCGACCGTCTGACTTGAAGGGAGTACGCCCCCTCTGGGTCGATCTGGTGAACGCCTCGGCGGCGGAAAGAAAATTCATCGGGTCGTGCTTTCAGGTGGTGCTGCCCGACCCCGTCGAGTCGACCGAGCTCGATATGAGTGCCCGCTTCTACCTCGAAGATGAGGACGACGCGATTCATCTGCACTCCAACTTCTTGCGTGAACTCGGAAACGAGTCGCGTAGCGTCCCCGTCGCCTTCATCCTGCGTAGCGGGACGCTCTTCTCGATCCGCAATGAGGAACTCCCGAGCTTTCGTTTACAACGCCAACGCGCCCGAATCGAGGAGGGCTATGTTTCGGACTGTGTCGACGTGCTGATCGACCTTTACGCCGCCGATCTCGAGTGCTCCGCGGATTCGCTTGAGTCGATCTACTCCAAGCTGAGTGAAGTCAGCCAGATGGTGTTGAGCGAGTCCTTACCCGACGACCAGGCGGCCGTGACGCTCTCTCGCGTCGCCGAGGAGGAAAGCCGCAACGGCCGCATTCGCAGCAATATTCTCGATACGCAGCGCGCGCTCAATTTTCTCATGCGAAGCCGGGTTCTCACCCAAGCCCAGAGCGAGGAGGCCCGGCAGATTCAGCGAAACATCGAATCGCTGAACAGCCATACCGCCTTTCTGTTCGACAAGATCAACTTCCTGCTCGATGCGACGATCGGCTTCATCAACATCAACCAGAATAAGCGCGTCAATCAGCTGACCGCTGTCAGCGTCGTGCTGATGCCGGTCAACATCCTCGCGGGAATCGGCGGAATGTCGGAGTTCACGATGATGACCGAGGGCGTGCCCTGGCCAATCGCCTACTCTCTCTTCGCTTCCGGCGCAGCGATGATCGGTTTTGCGACATTTCTCGCGCTCCGACTGCTGGAGCGCCGGCGCCTCAGCCGGGCTCAGGCGCTGCAGATCGCGAGAAAATCCACCTCTGGCGCGTCCCGCTGAGCGGTTGGCCGGATTCAGCGGATGAGCTCGCCATCGTCATCAAAAAAGGGGAAGGGTCCGTCGGCATCGACCGCATGCACATGATGGCTGACCAGACCACTGCCGCTCCACCAGTGCAGCAGATAGCCCGGGGGCTCCATGCGGTACATCGACGCGGCATTGCGAGCCAGATCGAGTTGCACCGCGTGCGCAGTGCTGGGGGCCGTCATCACCGCGCGGCCACCAACGGTGGCGCGGATGCTGCGGTGCAGGTGCCCGCACACCACCAACTCGATCTGTGAATATCGCGCGAGAATCTTCGATAACGCAGCCGCCCCCTCTAGGCCGATGTCGTCCATATGCCCGATCCCCGTCACGAAGGGCGGATGGTGCATCATCACGAGCGTTGGTCGCCCTGATTGAGCCAGAGTCTGCTCGAGCCAGCGCAAGCGCGCGTCGCACATCAGCCCGCCACTTCGGCCAGCTTCGACAGTGTCAAGCCCGACGATTCGTACAGGCCAGCCCGGCTCATGGGCCGCGAACTGCCAGAACCCGGCGCCGTCGATCCAGGGATGGTCGGGAAACGCCTGGCGCATCGCGCCGCGATCATCGTGGTTGCCCGGTACCATCAGGTAGGGAATGTCAATGCGCAGGAGGATCTCACGAAGGTGTGCATACTCCTCCGGGCGGCCTTCGTCCACCAGATCGCCCGTCAGAAGAATCAGATCCGGCTTCTGGAGCAGCCTGCCCAGGTGGTCGAGCGCCGCGCGAAGCATCGATGCAGTATCGACCCGCTCATAGGCGCGTCGCCCGATCGGCTTGATGTGGGTGTCGGTCAACTGTGCGATCAACATACGGACTCCGTATCGCCACGGCGAGCGCCCGAGCATTCGGCGCTGCCGCGATCCATGGGTTTACTGCATCAGTGCCTCAGTACCGGTCACCAGCTTGGGGAGCGCGTCGGCAGGGCTCAGCTCGCCTCGCATGACAGCAGCGACCACATCACGCTGAGCGCGCCAGATCCTCACCGACTGTCCCCCCGGATAGCCGCCCCAGGGTAGGGAGCGATCAATCTGGGTGGTCGCTGTACGGAAATTCGGATTCTTGTCGTAGAACGGGCCGAGGAAGTCAGCGCCAACCGCTCGCTGATTGGTGGGGAGATAGCCCGTCATCTCCACCACGATCTGCTGTGCCTCGGGGCTGGTCACAAATTTCATGAACTCCCAGGCTGCCTTCTGCTTGGCTGCGTCGCGCGTCAGCATCACCACGGCGTTCCCGCCGGTTGGGACGCCGCCCTCGGCCTTGTTGTCGATCGGAAAGCGAGCAGTGCCCCATTCAAACCGATTGCCCACCATATCGGTGACCAGCTTCAGATGCGCCGGAGTCGAGAAGATGATTCCGGTCTTTCCCGCTGCGAACTGCTGGCGCGACTGGTCCCAGTCAACCAACTGCATGCCGCCCTCGGTGACGAAACGACGGAACAGCGTGAGCGTGCGAATTCCCACCGCGTTGTTGAAGCCGGCCTTCTTGGTCCCGCTCTCCACCAGTTGCCCACCCTGCTGGTAGAGCATGCCCTGGAACAGCCAGTCGTCGGGCCAAGCATGCACATCGTAGGACAGGCCGCTGGGCATACCTTCCAGCGAACGGATCTTCGCCGCCAGCGCGAGAACCCCCTCCCACGTATCCGGCATTTTCGAAGGGTTGCCGCCTGCACGCTTGACCAGGTCCGTGTTGAAATACATGATCGGCGAGGACGCATTGAACGCCAGGCCGTACTGCCTGCCATCGACCTGTGACAGCGACATCATCCGCGGCGCGAAATTCGCCTTGAGGAATTCGGCGGGCTCCGATGAGAGCAAGGGCCCGAGATCGGCAATCTGGTTGCGACGCGCCAGAGTTCGCGCCATTTCACCCAGCAGGTGATAGCCGGCATAGTAGATGTCAGGCAACTGATTGGTGACCGCGCTCCTCAGAATCAGCTGATGACCTTCGTCGTAACTGGCCGATGGCGCCCGAAACTGCACGCGGATGTTGGGGTTGCGCTTCATGAATTCGGCTGCGAGCGGTTCATGAAATCGCGCAAAGCTCGGGTAACAGTAGAGCACGTCCAGCGTCACGGTCGGCTGCGCGCCCGCTGTGCCCGCCGCTGCGGCAAAGCCCAGCGCCGTCAGCCACTTTTTCCATGTATTCATCAATCACTCCCTGGTTGAAAGACGCCCTCAGGCGCGTGGTGGACGCCAAGACAGTCACCGGACTCCGGTCATCGTGATGCCCTGAATGAAATGACGGCGAGCAAACAGGAACGCGATGACCAGCGGCCCGGTGATCAGCGTCGCACCCGCCATGAGAGCGCCATAGTTGGCGCCCGACTCGGCCGTGGCAAACAGCAGCATTCCCACCGGCGGAGGCGCCAGATCAGTGCTGCTGACCACGATCATTGGCCAGTAGAGGTCGTTCCAGTGGGCAACGAGCGAAAACACCGCGAACGCCGCGATGGCCGGCCGTGCCGCTGGGACTAAGACCGTGCAGACGATTTCGATCTCGGTCATGCCATCGACTCGCGCTGCGTCGATGATTTCGTCGGGAAAACTCCGAAAGACCTGACGCAACAGAAAGATCGCGAACATTGACAGCAGAAACGGCAGCATCTGGGCCAGATAGGTGTTGAGCAGGCCGGCCCCGGCAATACCGATATAGAGCGGCAGCGCCGTCACATGAATGGGGATCGACAGCGCTCCGAGGATGGCGCCAAACAACAGACCGCGCCCGCGAAACGGGAGCTTCGCGAAGGCGTATGCGGCGGGAATGGCGACCAGGAGCTGGATGGCCAGAATGCCCAGGCAAACGATCAAACCGTTCATCATGAAACGGCCGATCGGTACCGAATCCAGCACCACCTGAAAATGAGCCAAACCGTGAAAGTTGCGTGGCCACGGCACCAGCGAAGCCTGGAAGATCTCGTCAGGCGCGCGAAAAGCTGTGACCAGCATCCAGACGAAGGGGAGAATCATCACGAGCGCTCCGGATAACAGAATCAGGTGCGCCACCACCGCGCGAACACTCGGCCTCATGAGTAATGCACCCGACGATCCATCTGCCGGCTCTGGATCGCCGCCAGCACGATCACCACAGCAAGAAACATCAAGGTCAGCGCTGCCGCATAGCCCATCTTGAAGTACTGAAATCCCTCGAGGTAGATTGCGTACAGAAGCACCTCGCTGCCGCTGCGTCCGTGGGTCAGAACGGCTACCGTGTCGAACACCTTCAGGGATGTCATGGTGCTGGTGACCACGACGAAAAGTGTCGTCGGCCCCAGCATCGGCCAGGTGATCCGGACAAAGCGATCGACCGGACTGGTCACGCCGTCCACCGCTGCGGCGTCATAAAGCTCGCTCGGAATGTTCGACAGCCCGGCAAGAAAAAGAATCATGTTGAACCCGACAAGCTGCCAAACGCCAATTGCCGCGAGCGTCGGAATGACCCAGGCGGGCTCCGACAGGAAGGCAATCTGTGAAATCCCGAACACCTGCATCAGCGCATTGACCGGCCCTAGCGTGGGATGCAGCAGAAACTGCCAGACCGTTGCCATCGCGATCAGGGTCGACGTGACTGGCAGAAAGTAGATCACCTCATACACCGATCGTGTCTTTCGGCGCCCATGGATCAGGAGTGCGGTCAACAGACCCAGCCCCACGCTACCGGGCAGGACAATCAGGACGTAAATCAGCGTGTTGGCAGTCGAGCGCCGAAATACCGGATCCTGTAGTGCCCGACGAAAATTCTCGAGTCCGATCCATTGGATGTCGACGGCGCCGAGTTCGTAATCGGTCAGGCTCAATATCACCAGGCCAATTGCGGGCAACGCATAAAGCCCCATCAGCAGCAGCGCTGCAGGCGCCGCCATGGCGTAGCCCGCAAGTGATGGGCGTCGAAGTTGCATCGCCGCCATGCGCCTCAACCCGCGCCCGACGGAACACACGCGGCGCTACCTAGCCGGTGCAAACGCGCCGCCAGCCTTCGTCCCCCGGGTTCAAAAACCAGCGCCTCTGAGGGCCTGAAGCTCGCCGTCACCCACGCTCCCACCCCGATACCCGAAGGCAGGGCGTCGCTCGGAACCCTGCACAGAAGCAAGCCGGGTTCGACCGCCTCGGCCTCAAGCGCCAGCACCCAATCGGCGCCGTGGTTTTCCGCGCGGCAAACCCTTGCCGGGAGCGACACCCGATCCGACGACTGGTCCCCGCCTACCGTGGTGGCGATCTTGAGGTGCTCGGGACGTATCCCGATCGACAGTGGGCCGGCTGACCGAGACTCCAGGCCATGCAGCACGAGCGGATGCCCCGCAAGATCGGTCCTGCCGCGGCCATCGAAGGCGAGGGTCAGAACGCTGATGGGAGGACTGCCGATGAAGCGCGCGACGGCCAGGCAACTCGGGTTGGCGTACAACTCGGCCGGCGTCCCGAGCTGCAGAATTCGGCCAGCATCCATCACGGCAACGCGATCCGACAAGGTCATGGCTTCGATCTGGTCGTGCGTGACATAAACGAAGGTCGCCCCGAGCCTGCGATGCAACTCGGCGATATCGTCGCGAACCTGCAGACGCAGTTTCGCGTCCAGATTGGACAGCGGCTCGTCCATCAGAAAGACCGAGGGCTCCCGCACCATCGCCCGCGCGAGCGCCACCCGCTGACGCTGCCCACCGGATAGCTGGCCAGGCTTGCGATCGAGCAGACTGCCTAGCCCAAGCGTGTCGCACAGTGCACGCACCTCTCGCTCGATCGCGACCAGACGCGCGGTCCGGCCGGGTATAAGTGCGCCCAGCCAGGGCTGCCGCTCAATCGGGCCCAGGCGAGACATCCTCAGGGGCGTCGCCACGTTTTCGCGGACGGTCATGTGCGGGTACAAGGCGAAGTTCTGGAAAACCATCGCAACCCGTCGTTGGTGCGGCGAGAGTTCGTCAACCGCCCGGCCGCCGAGCGTGATGGATCCAGAGTCCTGACGCGACAGACCCGCGATGATTCTGAGCAGCGTGGATTTGCCGCAGCCGGAGGGACCCACCAGGGACACGAACTCGCCAGCGCGCACGCTCAGGCTGACCTCATGCAAGACCCGGTTCGAGCCGAAAGATTTGGTGATCTCGCAAATCGCAATCGAGTCAGACACTCGCGTCGCCTGAAAGGAGGTTGACCGGAACTTTAGGCGGCCGAGGTTGAGGTTTGATGACAGGCGGCGACTGTCACGCGACATTCACAAACGCGTGCCACCCTTCGGATGCCCCTCATCCCATCGCTTCCTACGAGTCTTGAGCCGGATGAATCGATCCCGCCTGGTCCATTTCTGTGTCGTGTGCTGCGCCACGCTCGCGTTGTTGTCCGGGTGCTCTGCGTCACGATGGGTTGCCAACCATATCGCCGACGCGCTGGCCGAGCAGGCCGACGCCCCCGAAGACGATCTGTTGCTGGCAAGGGATGCCGGCGCCTTCTACCTCAAGCTCTCCGAGTCGATGCTTCGGCGCGCGCCCGAGCACATGGGGCTGGCCGAGGCAGTCGCAGCTGGATTCACGCGATATGCCTATGCGTTCATTGCGTTCGAGGCCGACCGGGTTGAGTCGAATGACGCCCGGCTCGCGGCCCAATTGCGCATGCGCTCGGTTCGGATGTATCGCCGCGCCAACGGGCACGCCATGCGCGCACTCGAGTTGCACTACCCCTCCCTCCGGGCCCAGCTGACCGACAGTGCCCAGACGCCTGGACTTACGCTACGGGCTGAACACGTCGGGCTCGCGTATTGGGCCAGCGCGTCCTGGGCTGCTTCAATTTCGCTCTCGACATCGAGCGCGCAAGCGATCGCCGACCTGCCCCTTGCGATCAGGCTCGCCGAGCTCGCCTGGGAGCGTCAACCGGACTTTGGACAAGGATCGCTCGCCTCCCTGATGGGGAGTCTCGAGGCTGCCAGGCCAGGCGGAACGAGGGCGAGCGCCGAGCGCTTCTTCGATCAGGCGAGCACCGCCAGCGGCGGCGCCAACGCTGCCGTGTTCGTGGCGAGAGCCGAGACACTCGCGGCACCCTCCGGCGACCGGCAGGCCTTCGAGGGCTTGCTCGAGCAGGCGATCGCCTCGGCAGAGCGCCACCGCTCACCGGACAACGGGCTGATGCTCGAGCGGGCGAAGTGGCTGCTCAGCACTGCCGAAGAACGGTTCTGAACACCCGGAGAGGTTCCCTATGGATATTCGACGGCGCGCGCTCGCGTGCGTAGTGGTGGGACTGGCCGCTCTGGTCCCCACGATCAGCCTTGCGCAAGTCGTCTCCCTGAGACTTGCCACGCTGGTCCCGAAGCACTCGGCTTATCACCAGCAACTCATGGAGCTTGGCGAGGGCTGGCGCTCGGCGCAGGGCTCGGGTGCGCGCTTCATGGTTTTCACCGACGGCAGTCAGGGCGGCGAGGCCGAAATCGTCAGACGGATGCGGATCGGGCAACTTCAGGGCGCGCTGGTGTCCGTGGTGGGCCTGCGCGAGATCGAGCCATCCATGGCAGCCCTGCAGAACCTGCCGCTGCTGTTTCGGGACTGGGGGGAGATCGACTATGTCCGCGAAAAGCTCCGGCCAGCCATGGAGCAACGCATGCTCGAAAAGGGTTTCGTCGTCATCGGCTGGGGCGATGCCGGCTGGGTTCGGTTCTTTTCGAGGGAGGCCGCCTTCAGGCCGGACGATTACAAGCGCATGCGCTTTTTTGCGTGGGGATCCGAGCCTGAGCAACAGGCCATCATGAAGAGCCTCGGTTACACGCCCGTCCCGCTCGAGACAGCCGACATCCTGCCTGCCATCCAGACAGGGATGATCAGTGTGGTGCCCTCCACCCCTTACTTTGCGCTGGCTTCGCAGATTTACGGCACCGCCTCGCACATGCTCGAGATCAACTGGGCGCCCATCGTCGGCGCGTTGGTCATCACCCGAAGGGCCTGGGAGGATATGTCGCCGGCTGCTCGGGCGGCGCTGCGCACACAGGGGGAGGCGGCGGGCATGCAGATGCGACGTCGGGCGCGTCTTGAGGTCGATGAAGCAGTCGGAGCCATGACGCAACGCGGGCTCAAGGTGAATCGCCCTGACACGGCACAGATGCGCGAGTGGCAAGCCCTGGCTGAACAACTTCATCCGAAAATCAGGGGCACGATGGTGCCCGCCGAGACTTTCGATGAGATTTTCGAGCATCTTCGAGCCTACCGCGCCACCAAGGGTCAGCGCGATTGAACCGCTCCTGGCGTCGCGGATGGGCCGGACTGGTGCGTGCCGACGAGATCGTCTCATCGGCCGCGCTGGCGTTGATGCTGATCATCCCGCTGGCCGAGATGGCAGCCCGCCCGTCTCTCGGTCAGGGCATCGACAACGCATCGGTTCTGGTGCAACACCTGGGTCTGGTGCTGGCAATGATCGGAGCGATCGCTGCTGAGCGAAATGGCCATCTGACGACCCTGATGGTCCGGGATGATCGATCGGCGACCAGCCCCTGGCGACGACGCCTGAGAACCTTTTCGAACGCAGGCGCGGCGCTCATCAGCGCCGCCCTGGCCTTCGCCAGTTGGCGGTTTGTCGAGAGCGAGATCCCCGCCGGAACCACACTCGCCTACGGAATCCCGGTATGGAGCTTTCAGGCGGCCATGCCCCTGGGCTTTGTACTTCTCAGCGTTCGACTTGCGTCGCGCTGCGCCGAGCATGCCGTTTTAAGGTGGGTGTGCGGCATCCTGCTGCCTTTCGCCGGGGTGTGGGTCGGCGCGATTGATGACGGGGCACTGCTGGCGCAGTGGCCTGCGCTCGTCTGCCTGATGATGGGGTTGCTCGCTGGGGCCCCGATCTTTGCGTTCCTGGGTGGACTCGCATTGAGCCTGTTCAGCGCAGAAGGCCTGCCGATCGCGTCGGTTGCCTTATCCCACTACCAGATCACCGTCAACCCCTCTCTGCCAGCCCTTCCCCTCTTTACGCTTGCAGGCCTGATCTTTGCACGGACGGGTGCGGCAGGGCGTCTCGGCGCAGTGTTCGTCGCCATGTTCGGCGGCGGTGCAAGAGCCAGTGCCCTTGCCACCGCCGTGCTGTGCTCGATCTTCACTGCCTTCACGGGCGGCAGCGGCGTGACCATCCTTGCGCTGGGCGGGCTCCTGCTACCCTTGCTTCAGCAAGCGCACTATCCGGAGCGAAAAGCCATTGGCCTGATCACGGGTGCCAGCGCACTCGGGGTTCTGCTTGCACCCTCCGTCCCCCTGATCATGTACGCCGTCATCGCCCGGGTGCCGATCCAGGATATGTTCGTAGCGGGACTTCTTCCCGCCTGCATCATGGTGGCGTGTCTGCTGGTGATGGGCGGTTATTTGAGACTTGACAAGGCTCAGACAGATCTGGCTACGGGCAATCCCGGCCCGGTCGGACACACCGTTGGCTTGGGTCAGGCGGTATGGAACGCGAAGTGGGAGCTGGCCGCGCCCTGGGTCGCGATCGGCGCGATGGTCAGCGGCTTGGCCACGCCAACCGAGAGCGCAGCGCTCACCGCAGGCTACGCCGTCCTGACTCAGTCGCTGGCCCACCGCGAGTTGCAGTGGCGACTGCTCGGAAAATGTCTGAGTGACTGCACCCAGCTGATCGGCGGTGTCATGCTCATCCTCGGGATGGCACTGGCGATCACCAATTACCTCATGGACACGGGCATCCCCGACCTCGCGGTCGACTGGATCCGGCAATTCATTCCCAACCGCTACGTGTTCGTGCTGGCCTTGTGCGGGTTCCTGTTCGTTGCTGCCGCCATGATGGAGATTTACGCAGCGATTGTCGTGCTGGTGCCCTTGCTGCTTCCCCTGTCCCGTCACTACGGGATCGAGCCTGTGCACTTCGGCTTGATCTTTCTCGCCGCGATGGAAGTCGGCTTTCTATGCCCCCCGGCGGGGATGAATATCTACTTCGCTTCGGCGATGTTCGGAAAATCCCTTCGCTACGTAAGTGTCTCGGTCATGCCGGCAATGCTGGCGATTCTGGTCGGCACGCTGATCATCGCCGGGCTTGGCTGGCTGTAGCGACGGGTCCAGAGTGACCGGCGCCGCCCAGCGGCCGTGTCGGCTCAAGCCCCCCGGCACCCCCGAGCCGAATGTTCTGCCCTAAGATCGCAGACTTCAAAGAACTCAAGCGAGTCAGGTCGGACGTGACGAACCATTTCAGCCCGCTCCAGGGTATTCGGGTGCTCGACTTTTCCAAGGTCCTCGCCGGACCGCAGTGCGCGCAATATCTCGGCGAACTGGGGGCCGACGTCATCAAGGTCGA